>JAZNHT010000055.1:0-33525 GCA_045577175.1 Eubacteriales bacterium
GGATCTCTGCCGTCTGCGTAGTACTTCGTGATAACTGCGTAGTAGTCCGTGCCATCAAGATTTGCCTTCGGAATGTAGAAGTTCATGTCAAGTGCGTTACCCAGCTTCATGTTCGCACCGGACAGGTCGAACTTCTCGATCGGATGGCAAATCTCGCAGCTTGCAACATCGTTGCTTTCTTTGATAAGCTGCTTCTCGCCGCACTCGCAGACGCCGTAGACTGCATGCGGGTGAGCCTCGTCCGTCTCGGTTGCGTAGGTGAAGTCGTGACCCGTCGCCGGAATTGCTTCGGTGATTTCGTCGCTACAGTTTGCACAGACCTTGACCTGTGCGCCGTCCGCGGTGCAGGTCGCGGGAGTTATTTCAATGAAGTCGCCGTAAGCGTGACCCGTAGCCGGGATTGCCTCGGTGATCTCATCGCCGCAGTTTGCACAGGTCTGCGTCTTCACACCGTCCTTGGTGCAGGTCGGAGCTGCCGTCTCAACAAATTCGCCGAAGTCGTGACCCGTAGCCGGAATTGCTTCGGTTTCTTCCGCACCACATGCGCAGAGACGTGCATTTTCGCCGTCTGCTTCGCAGGTGGGCTCCGTCTTGACTGCCCAATCGCCGAAGCTGTGACCGGTTGCGGCAACTTCCTCGGTGATTTCATCGCCGCAGTTTGCACAGGTCTGCGTCTTCACGCCTGCCTCGGTGCAGGTGGGCTCGGCGGTCACAACGAACTCGCCGTAAGCGTGACCCGTCGCCGGAATTTCTTCCGACTGCTCATCGCCGCAATCACAGATTCTTGCGCGGAGACCTGCCTCTGTACAGGTGGCTTCCGTAATCACGGACCAATCGCTGTACGAATGGGAGTGATCCTCCCAGCCTTCGGGTCTCAGATATTCACCGTTGACCATCATGCGTCCTTCTTCGTCGAAGTCCTGCCAGCCGGTGTAGCCGAGACCGTTATCGTTGGTTACCCAAACGGTGCCGGTGTGGATCTTGCCCGAGGAGCTGTTGTAGTAATAGTAGCCGTCTACTGCGATCAAGCCGAGGTTGTTCTGCTTGACGTTGTCGATGTAGTACGCGAGAGTACCGTCCTCTTCTCTCACGATGCCGTTTTTGACATCCGGCTCATCGGGTGTGGTGGGTTCGTCGCCGTCCGGGATCATACGACCTGCTTCGTCGAAGGTCTGCCAGCCGGTGTAGCCGAGACCGTTATCGTAGGATACCCAGTAGCGACCGTCTTTGTACGCGGTCTGCGTGGAGGAGGAGATATAGTAGTAATATCCGTCCTCGGCATAGACCAGACCGGTCTGCGTCTGACCGTTCTTGATGAAGTACGTTTCGCCGTCAAGGATGAGCAGACCGTTGTAATCCTTCTGCCATACGCCTTCCGTGTCGAAGTAGAAGTAGCCGGAGTTGGAGAGGTTTTCGATGCCTACCGCAAAATAGTGATTCCACATTGCGTAGTAGGTGTTGCCGTCCAGCTCAAAGAGCGTGTTCTGGAGCCATGTGCCTGCCCAGCGATAGCGTTTGCCGGTGGAATCTTCAACGATTTCGCCTCTGACGAGAACGTAATCCTCGAACGTATAGTTGTAGCCGTCGATATTCTGTGCGCCGGTGACAGCATACGTGGTGGCAGGATCAAAGTAGTGGAAATCGCCGTTTACCTGATGCCAGCCGGTCATGATTTCACCGAGCTTTGCGTAACGGACGAGCGTGCCACCGCCCTCGATGATGAGACCGGTATACTTCGTCTGTGCGGTGTTGATGCCATCCTCGCCGAAGTCGTAGTAGTAGCCGTCCGCCATAGCGATGCCGGTCAGTCTTGCGCCGTTTACGTAGTAAGCGTAACCGCCGTCTTCAACGACCCAGCCTGCCTTCACGGCGTTGACGAGGGTGTAGGTGTCTTCCATTTCCTTGTAAACGGTGCCGAAGGAAGCACCCTTCTCCGACTCATCGTTCGGGTTGACGAACGGGATGAGACCGTAGATTTCCTGATTCTCGGGCTTCAGTGCGAAGGAGTACAGTGCGTTTGCACGCAGGTAGATGTTGTAGCTGATCGTACCGGTGTGAACGGGCGTGAGCGCGTTTCTGGTGTTCCATGCGGCGTCCGCCTTGGGTGTCAGCTTGATGCCGTTCACGATACAGAGCGGGTTTGCCGTCTCGGGATCGATTGCCTGCGTCTGGTCAATCCAGTTCAGCTTCATCGTCAAAGAGTTCGTTGCCTCGTCAAAGGTCAGGGACGTGAGGGTGAAGTACTCGTTGATGATGGTGAGCTCGCTGTAATCCACATCGAAGTTCGGATCGAAGTAGAGCACGGGGGTAACCTCCGTCAGAACGCTGACACGTTCAGCGAGCTGGAGGAGGAACGACCATGCGGAAGCGCCTTCGACATCCGCGCCCGGCAGCATGTAAACGAGATCGTTCAGCACTTCCGGAATCGGAATCTGGCTCATATCCATGGCGAAGACGTAATCCGTGGTCATGACCTGACCCGGATCGACAACGGTGTACGTTCTGTCGTCGTCGGTGGTGGAGTTGGTAACGGTGCGGTACCATGCGAGCATACGGTCGCCGCCGGTCGCCTTGTCAAAGTCGAAGGTGTTCTCACCCTGTCTGTAGAGGTTGACCGTGATGGACGCGGTTGCCTCTGCGTTTGCGGTAAGAGCTGCCGTGACCTTTATGACCTTCAGAGCCGCTGCTTCGTGACCGATGAAGGTGAAGCCGGAAATCGTAGCGGCGGCGGTATTCTCGATGGAGAAGATCACGTCATTCTCATTGATTGCGATTTCCTTGTTCTCGTAGCGAGCGGCTACGGGGAGGGTGATCGCGGATTCATATACCGCATCGACGGCGGTCTTTTTGAAGTAGATCTTGTCGGGATTGGCGATCGTCATCGTCTTCTGACCGACAACTGCACCGTCAAGCATGACGTATACGTTGACAGAACCGAGACGGGAAGCGGTAAATACGCCGTTTGCGTCAACGGTTGCCACAGTCGGATCGGATACAGCCCAGCTCCAGCCTGCGGGAAGCTCCGCAGAGTCGCCGGTTGCGCTGACACCTGCGGCGGTGAGCTGCACGGGCGTGCCGACCGTTGCGTAGTCATAATCGCTCTCGATAAGTGCGTAATCGAACGCGGTGGAGGAGGGGGCGGTGGAAACGATCATGAGGGAAGCAGCGACGGAGCGCTGGAAGCCGTCGGAGGGCGTGCTGACGAGGGTGAGCTCATCCTCACCTTCCTGCTTTGCGACGTAGGTGGAGGAACCGCCGCCGTCGAGGTTGACTGCGATCACACAGCCTGCCTCTTTCATGATGTGTGCAAGCTCGATCATGGAGCATCCGCAGGATACGGGCTCCTGACGGCCGTCAGCAACGACGAGGACGACCTTGCCGGAGGCGGTAATACCGACTGCGGTACGGCTTGCACGGTCTCTGGTGTAGTATTCGGGCTCGGTGACGTTGATTTCGCCGTCCTTGACGAGGATTGCGCCGAAGCCTGCGATACCTTCCTGGATTTTGCCCTTGTAAATCGTCTCGTACTCCTCGGTCGTGCCGATGACGGGGGTACCGTCCTTCAGAATACCGAAGAAGCCGCTTGCGTTGATCGGGTGATACTCGACGCCGCCCATGATGAGCAGACCGCCGGGCTCACCGGTCATCATGTTGTAGCCCGCGCCGTTCGTCGAAGCGACGACGGTATAGTTTTCGATGTAGTACGGGCTTGTCGGATCGCCGTATTTCGCCTGTGCGGCGTTCGCCTGATCGAGAACGCGGGACATTGCCCAGCCGGCGGCGGGATCGTTGTTGTTGTAGTTTGCGTAAACGTTTACGTCATCTCTGGTGATGTCACCGGTAGCGACGTAGTACGCAAGCTGCTTGCCGTCTGCCGTGGTCGCGTGCTTGATCTCCTGCGTGACACCGGGAGCCAGCGTGGAGGATACGGTCGAGAACGGCGTGAAGTACGGGTTTGTCATGTCCGCGATGTAGTCGCCTGCGAGCTTGCAGATATAATCTGCGAACGAATAGCAGACGGCACGTCTCATGTCGGTGAGATCGGTAGCGGTAAATTCTCTCGTGCCCTCAAGGGTAGCGATAACCTTGTTGCCCGTGTACTCGGCGTACACCTTATCACGGAGCTGGGTACGGGTGGAAGCACCGTCGAGACGGTTACGGATAAAGAAGTCCGCACGCATCTCATCGGTAAGCTCGGTGGTGAAGTAGTCGATCATGATCTGCGTCATGACGCCTGCCTCGTAGCTATCGACGTCATAGAGCGTCTCCATGATGTAGTAGCCGTCGAGGTCGGCGAGCATGTCGGTCGAGCCGAACTGATCGCTCTCGCCGGGGAGGTTGACTGCGAGATAATTTTCGGAAATATCCGCGATCATCTCGTCAAGCGTGCCGGAGACGGAATGTCTGTCGGCGGTGCTCAAAAGGTCAACAAGGTCACCTGCCCAGCCGGAAACGTCGGCGTGATTGATGCTGCCCTTGTTGTGGTAGGTGATGTCCATCAGACCGAACATATGGCTGAAATCGACGTAATCGCCGTTCGGGAGAATGAACGGGTTGATTTCCTTCAGACCGGTAATCTTGAAATAGTTGCCGTCGGTAACCTCGGTGTTGATGGCGTCCTCGGCTTCGCGGACGTATTTTGCGAAGTCGGCATTTTCATAGCCTGCCATGATACCCCAGGAGCCGGTGTTGTAGCGCTCAACGCCGGTACGGATGTACTTGATGACGAGCGCGATCGGATCCTCGTTCGGGTGATCGTATGCATACTGCTGAGCGAGGGTTTCCAGATAGTTCAGGTTCGTTACGAAATCCTCATACGTATCGATGGAGGGCGTCTCCAGCATCGGGATGAGCGTAAACGTGGAGTATTCGCATCCGTCGCAGCTCTCGTATGCGTAGTAGCCTTCATCGGTGTAGGTCGGTGCCTTGCCCGGGTAGGACTGAATGTTGTGTCCCGTTGCGGGGGTCACTTCCTGCTCGGCGATCACGGTGCCGCAAGCGGAGCAAACGATACCGTCGGAGATACCTGTCGTTTCGCATCCTGCGGGCGTGCCTTCGACGATCTCCTCAGTGTGACCGAGTGCGTCCACAACCTCCTGTGCAACGATTGTGTCGCCGCAGACGGAGCAGTGCGAGCCTTCGCTCAGACCGGTAGCGGTACAAGTCGGAGCGACTGCCGCATCAATTACCTCGGTGTGATCGGTGGCGTCAACGACCTCCTGCGCGACGATTACCTCGCCGCAGACGGAGCAGCGCTTACCCTCGGTAAGACCGGTAGCGGTACAAGTCGGGGCAACGGCGGGGACAGTCTCCTCGACGTGACCGCCGGCGGAGGTCAGCGTTGCACCGCAGACGGTACAGGTCTGATCCTCGGTACAGGTTGCGTTCTCGCCTGCCGTATGACCGGTGGCGGGAACAACCTCCTGTGCGACGATGGTTTCGCCGCAAACGGAGCAGTGCGAGCCCTCCGTCAGACCGTTCTCGGTACAGGTCGGTGCAACAGCGGCATCGACAGCGGCGGTGTGACCTGTGGCGTCAACGACCTCCTGTGCGACGATGGTTTCGCCGCAAACGGAGCAGTGCGAGCCCTCCGTCAGACCGGTTTCGGTACAGGTCGGCGCAACAGCCGCATCGACAGCGGCGGTGTGGCCGGTAGCGGCAACGGTATCGGTGTACGTATCACCGCACGCGCAGACGTAGGTCTTGGAGCCTTCCGTGGTACAGCCGGCAGCGGACTCAGCACTCAGCGTGTACTGATGCGCACACGTCATGATCCACTGACCGTTTGCGTAGGTGTACGTACCGTCGGGGCTCGTTGTTTCAAGATACGTGCCGTCCGCATTCATGAGCTTCGCGCTCGTCATGGGGATCGCGACATACGTCTCGCTGACCTGCTTGAGCTGGTAAGCCGTCGTGGCAGGAGCCGCTTTCATGTAAATAACGGCGGTATCGGTACCTGTAACGGCGGCACCGCCCGCGGTCGTGTAGAGATAGCCTTCGGTCGCGTATACGGTACCGCTGACAACGACTCTCGCGTCAACGAGATCCGCCTCGGTACGGGTGTACGTTCTGCCGGGGGCATATTTTACAGCCTGGAACTTAACGTCCACATTGGTGCCGTTCGGTGCGCCGAAGCAGTAGGTATCCCACTGATCGGCATCGTAGAGCTGCACCTTTACGCCGCTTGCGACCGTGCAGACTGCGCCCTCTTCAACGATGATCTCGGAGCCGGGGAGCATGGAGATGTCCTGCGCGATCGTGACGGAGGAGCCGCCCTTGACAGTCAGGGAGATGTTGGAGTTGATCGGGAGGATGTAGTCATCCGAATTGATGGAGGAGATGGATACCTTCATCGAGATCGGAGAGACGGACATCGCACCGTTCAGCTCGATCATGAGGCGGTCGGTGGTGCCGTCGTAGCGCTTTGTAACCGAGCCGGAGGTGAGGTTGAACATAGCGCCGGAGGAAGCGATGAACGTGACGGACGGCGTCTGCTCACCGATCAGGGATACGGTGATTGCCGTGAAGCTCGTCTCGGTCGCGCCTGCCTCAAGCGTCAGCGGAACCTCGATGTTCTGTACGTAGTACTGCGACATCGGGAAGACCTCGTTATCCATATCGATCGTCTGGGAACCGCCGCGGTAATCCTCAAACTGGAAGCACTCGTAAATCTTCGAGCCGCTCTTTGCGAGGATCGTGCCGGAGCCGGTCACAAAGCCCCATGCATACAGAGCTGCACCGCTGTTTACGGTGACGGAGGAGCCTTCCTCCATTTTCAGTATACTGACAGGACCGGAGGGCGAGCCTGCGTTCTTACCGCCGGCTGCGGCAACAACCTTATTTGAAAGGCTGATGGCACCGTTGACGGTGATATTCGCGCCGGAGGCGAGCGTCAGCGTGCGGTATACGGTAGGAGTCGTGTACGTCGTACCCGTGGTGGCAGGTGCGGTGGTGTACAGCGTGTTGGAGGAATCAAACGGAACAAGCAGCGTCACACCGGCGGGGATCGTGTAATTGCCCGCGGATACGGTGCCGTCATTCAGAATGACGATCGTGGATTTTGCTGCCGCGATCGCTGCCTGAAGCCCCTCGACCATGTATGCGTTATCGACGAGGAACCAAGCGGTGTCGGCTGCGGCGAATGCCGCCTTGACGGTCATATCCGCCGCCGGCTTGAACGTAAAGGTCGCGGACGTGGACAGAATATTGCCCGAAGCATCCGTCCAGCCGAGGAAGGAGGAGCCGGTGTTTGCGGCAGCTGCAAGGGTGGCACCCTCCAGCGGAATTTCGACCGTGCCGCCTGCGGCAACAGCCGTGCCGTCCACGGTAACGGAGCCGGAGGCCCCGTCGTAATCGAACGTAACGTTCGAGGACGTAGCTGCCGCGGTTACGGCGAAGTTGCTCATCGTGAGCGTGTTCGTCGTGGCGTTTTTGCCGGTCACGATGGTGATCGTGAACATCTCACCGGCGGAGAGCAGCTTTGCGAACGAGCCGGAGGACGCGGTGTAAACCGTGCCGTCGATGGTGAGCTGGTTCATGCTCGATGCCGTCCAGTCGAAGGAGACGGTCGCAGCCACGCCGGACTCGTTATCGACGTGAATGGTGGTCGTTTTTGCGGACGCACCGATGCCGAAGAAGCCGGCGGAGCCCTTGGCGGTAACGGTGATCGTGCCGCCGGAGAGGGAGTTGTCCGTGGCTTTTTCGACGTCCACGCGCACGCCGGTAACGGGCGTATGGCTGCCGGATGTTGCGGCGAGGAGCATAGGCGTATTCATCTGCTCGATGACAGCGTAAACGCGACCAAACGTCTCAACGGATTCTTTTTTGTTGAACCACGCGAGCTCATCCTCGTCCAGTGTCGGTGCGAGAGATGCGATGGTATCAAGAGCACCGTAGAAAGCATTCCAGCCGTCTGCACTCATGCCCATGACTGCGTTTGCGATCTCGGTATCGGTCATGTCGGCGGTTGCGCCGGAAGCGGCGACTGCGGTATCGACAGCGGCGAGAATCTGCTCATATTTGGCAAAAATCTCGGCTTCCGCATCATGCGTATGCGTATCGGAAGCGAACACCTGCATCGGTACCACGGAGACGAGCATCATGACCGTAAGGAAAACGGATAAGATTCTCTTAGTAGTGTGAGATAACATAGTTTTTCCTTTCTTGTTTGTGAATTTGTATGTAAACGGCATTTCTGCCGAGAATTGTCGGGCGCACGGCTCATTTTTTTGCATACGCCTGAAAATCGTGGTGGGAGACTTGCTTCTCCTTCGGCGGAGGCGTCATGTAATCGCCGTAGAGATTTGTAAGAAACGTATGCGCGTCCGTGACGGCGGAGAACGGCTCCCCTTCAAAGGAGATCACGGAGAGCGAATCAAACAGGGAGCGCGGCGCGATCTCACGCACACCGAAATCGCCCACAAGGCGACCGGCGTAGACAGCTTCCGCGTACGGCTTTTTGCGCATGGATTTTTCAAGCATCGCGTCGATCCGTTTCCGTCCGATCACGCGGCTTGCGAGATAGCAGACGTAGCGAAGCGGCTCAAAATACCATTTGCGCAGTTTCGATCGGTGGTATCCCGACCAGACGGAGGTGATTTTCAGCCCGTGCAAAAAGGTGAAGCACGCACACCGCCGCTTGGCGGCGGACAGCGTATCCGCGATACCGTCCACGGGGAAGATGTCCACGTACACGCCGAAGCGCACGTTTTTTTCATCCATGCCGGCTTCGATCACGAGTGTGTCGGGATCGCACGCCTTCGCAAACGGATACCCGTATGCGTCGCCCCGAATCTCCGCACAGAACAGATCAAACGGCGCGCCCGTCTCCTTCACGATCGCAATAAACCGATCGTAATCGGGACGCGGCATCATGATGTCGATGTCGTCGTCCCACGGGATAAATCCGCCGTGGCGCACGGCGCCGAGCAGGGTGCCGCCCGTCAGACTGTAGCGGATCCCGTGCTTTTCGCACAGATCGCGCACGGCGCACAGAACGGCGAAGATTCGCTCCTTAATTTCGGGAATCTCCAGCCTTCGCATATCGGCCGTCATGGCTTCGACCTCGCAAATTTTTTGAAGATGTACGCGCGCAGAGGGCTCGGCATCAGCATCTGCAAAACGAATCTCTGTGCGACGTTTACGAGATACCGCGGCAGGGTGATAATTTTGTTTTTCAGCATATACCCCTGCAATTTTGCTTCGCTCACAAAATACTTCCGTCCGCCGCGGCGGCAGTAGGTGTCCGGATTTACGCGCACGTGCACCAGCGTGTCGGGGAGATTTTCAAATCGCATCCCGGCGAGGTACATGCGCGCCCAGAGGTAGTAATCCTCGTCGCAGTACCAATCCAGGTAGCCGCCTGCCTCCTCTGCGTGAGATTTGCGGAACATGACCGTCACCTGATTGAACGGGCACCGCCTTTTCATGTATGTACAGATGTCGCCGTGCGCACACGGAACGGTGCGGCAGCCGATTACGTTGTCCTCGGTGCCGATGAACTCGGCGATTTTTCCGCCCACGATCGAGAGGGTGGGATCCTTTTCAAGTGCGGCGATCTGCTTTTCAAACCGATCGGGCAGGGCGATGTCGTCCGCGTCCATCAGCGCAACGATTTCGTGCGTGCAGCTTGCAAGTCCGATCCGCCTCGCCTCGCCGTGACCGCGGTTTTCGGGCAGACGGATGACGCGCATCGCGCCCGTGCTTTCGTACTCACCGATCACCGCACCGAGCGCTTCGGGCACGGGACCGTCCACGATCAAAACGATTTCATCGGCAGGCACGCTTTGGTTGAGCAGGCTGTCCGCCGCTTCCCGGAACCAGTCGGGATTGTCTTTTCCGTATACGCACATGGATACGGAGAAACGCGCGTCCTTACTCATGGGTGCCCTCTTTCCTTTGTGAACGGACGATTTCCTCCATTTTGAGGACGCCGTTGATTTTGTGTACGGCACGGATGCCGTCCAGTGCGCCGAGGAGCTTCCGCACGGAAAACAGGATGCCGATGATTGTCTTATAGCGCGGATTGTAGGCGGTATTCAGCTTGCAGTACGCTTTGCGGTAGCCGAAAATGTCCTCGACGAAGGATTGGAAATTGGTTTCGTGCGATACGTTGCGCGCACCGTTGCATATGTAATGCCCGTCGGCGAGCAGCTCGCCGCAGTGCGTCAGCACGCTTGCGAGAATCGCCTGATTGACGGACAGCTTTTCCGCCGCCGGATCGACCTTCAGAACGGAAAAGTCGAGGCATTTGCCCCGTTTTGTAACGATGGCGTAGCCGCAAAGCGTCTCCGTTTCCGCCGAAAACGCACCGAACACGGTGCAGTCCGCCTCCTTCGCCCATGCGTCCGCCGCCGTTTCCATCTCGGAAAGCGTGTGGTGCGGACGGTATTTTTTCGGATACGAAGCATACGCGGCAGTCTGTACGCGGAAGAGCTCCTCCGTGCACGTGCGCGGATCGATCGGCTTTACGGTGAAGTTTCTGAGTCCGTGATTGATGCGGTAGCGCTTTTTCGATTTCAGGCTGTTTATATCAAAGGGGGTATCCTTGATGATATACCACCACTCCGTCGGGTATCCGCAGTCAAAATCGCTCGTCCATCTGGCGAGAACGGCGCCCTTCGGCGCGTCCTTCCACAGATCGCCGGAGGTGATCTTTGCGAGATCTGCCGTCTCGTGCGGCTGCACGTCGGGCAGAAACGCATGATTGTAGTATATCCATCCGGCTGTCTTTGACATCACTGCTTCTCCTGTACGTATTTTTTGAAAATAGGGGTTCGCCTTACGCTTCCGCACCGTGTGAATCCGGCTTTTTCGATACCGCCGATTGAGGGAGCGTTCGTGCTTTTCACGATCATGTAAAAGCACGCGCCCTCGTATTCCGTTTGTGCGGTGATGTGACCGAGCACGTACCGATACGCACCGCGTCTGCGGTAATCGGCGGAGGTTGCACACGGTCCGATTTCGTAATCTCCTTTTCGGAGAAACGGGAATTTGGTGCATTTCGGCACCACAAACGAGGAGTGCACGACATCTCCGCCGTGGCACAGAAAGAAAATTTTGCATCTGCCTGCGGTGATAAACCAGAAATACAGGCGTCCGAGCCTTTGACGGAGGGAGAGCTTCTCGCCGTCCAGCCTCAGCTTCCGCGGTGTGGGGCGGAGCGTGCGGAGCTCGCACGAGGAGAGAAATTCGTCCGTTTCGGTCTCCCCGACCGCAGTAAACGGTTTTTTGTAAAGGTATCTCGTTTCTTCCATGGTTATCGGTCGCGGATCAGGTCAATCGCCTCGTTCTGCTTTTGCAGATATGCTTCGAAATCGACCAGCTCCTTTTCCAAAAGGTAGTCGCCGAAATCGAGCGCGGTCGCTCGTCCGTCCTCGCTGATGCCCTCCTTGCGGAAGACCTTGACCGCCGTTTTTGCGAGGATTTTCACATCCCCCCAAAACGTGATGCTGTCTATGTATTTCAGATCGTATGCGAATTTCTGCTCCCAGCTCATGTTGTTGCGCCCGTTGCACTGGGCAAGCCCCGTGAGCCCGGGGAGGACGGAGTGCCGCCTGCGCTGTGCGTCCGTCATGAACACCATATCGCGCACAAGCTGCGGTCGCGGTCCGACGAGGGACATATCTCCCTTGAGGATATTGATAAGCTCGGGCAGCTCATCGACAGAGGACGCTCTGAGCCATTCGCCGTACTTGTTCAGCCGCTCATCGTCGGGCAGAAGATTGCCGTGCGCGTCCCGTTTGTCCGTCATGGAACGGAATTTGATGAGCAAAAAGATTTTTTCCTTGCCCGTTTTCGGATCGATCTTGCCCGGGCGCGGCTGGAGAAAGAACGGGCAGCCCCGCATCAGAATCGCACCGATTGCGGTGAAAATCAGAAGAACGGGAGAGAGCACGATCAGTCCGATGAACGACAGGACAATATCGAACATTCGTTTCACAAATTTTTCGTACATAAATGCAGCTCCTGTAATGTAAATGCTCCGCTTCGCGGAGTGGGAGGGGCTTGCGTAATTTTTGCAAAAAAGGTCGAAAATACCCGCAGAAAAGGAGCGCAGAGGGCAGCCTTGCTTCGTGCGGGACGGATTCGGTTAATGTGTGATAACCATTCGACAGTTATGACCGTAGCGATTATACAGTATAATTATAGCATATATAATGAAGAAAATCAATAGTCGGAGGCGAAAAGCATACGCTTGGTCGTACTTTTTATACGACAAACGCTACACGGTGCGGAATGTGCCGGATTTTTTGCATAAAGCCTTGATTCGGCGGAGAAAATCCAGTATAATCAATCCATACGGTGTGAAGAAGGTGTACAGATGATTGAGACAAAATTGCCCTGCGCGATCGCGTACTCACCGATCACGGCAGAGGATAAAGCGCGCTTTGAGGCGTATCTCTTTGCCGAGGAGGGACGCGGATGCGAATTTTCCTTTGCGAATTTGTACCTCTGGGGCGATCAGCGCTTTTCGGAGATGCACGGGCATCTCGTGCTTTTTTCAAAATTCGGGAAGCGGACGGTGTATCCGTATCCGCTCGGCACAGGGAGCAAAAAAGAGGTGCTGGACGCCATCCTTGCCGACGCGCACGCACGCGGCATCCGCTGCCTTATCACGGGCATATCCCCTGCGGCGAAGGCGGAAATCGAGCTCTTGTACCCCGATCGGTTCCGCTTCACAAGCGATACGGGGACGTTTGATTACGTCTATGCGATCAACGATCTTGCCGATCTGCCGGGGAAGAAATACCACGCAAAGCGAAACCACCTCGCGCGCTTTGCCGAGGCGTATCCGAACGCGCGCACCGAGGTGCTGACGGAAGAAAATCTGCCTGCGGCGGCTGAGATGCTGGCAGAGTGGTACGCGGAGCGGACAGTGGAGGATCCGCACGCGGATTTTGCCTTGGAAAGGGCGGCGGCAGAGCGTGCGCTCTGCGAGCGCGAGGCACTCGCTCTGGAGGGGATGATACTCCGCGACGGGGAGGACGTGCTCGCCGTCACAATCGGAAGCCGCATGTCGGCGGATACGTTCGACGTCCATTTTGAAAAGGCACGCCGCGGCGTGCAGGGCGCGTATGCCGAAATCAACCGCGCGTTTGCGCGGTATATCCGCGAGAAATATCCGTCCGTGCGGTATCTGAACCGCGAGGAGGACATGGGTATCGAGGGACTGAGGCAGGCGAAGCGGAGCTATCATCCGCTTTGGCAGATTGAAAAATTCCGTGCGGAATACGTGGGGGGAGACAATGCGGATTGATTACCCGAGGCCGGAGGATGCACCGGCGCGCAGGCGGCTGTGGCAAGAGGCGTTTGGCGACACGGATGCGTTTCTCGATCTGTTTGAACGGACGGCGTTCTCTTCGGACAGATGCCTCTGCCTGTACGAGGGAGGTGCGCTTGCCGCCGCGCTGTATTGGTTCGACTGTACGGTGCGCGATCGTGCGTGTGCGTATGTGTACGCAGTCGCCGTGGCGGAAAATTTTCGCGGTCGCGGATACTGCCGCGCACTGATGGAGGAGGCGCACAAGCGACTCGCCGCGCGCGGATATGCGTGGGCTGTGCTCGTGCCGGGGGATGACGGCTTATTTGGATTATATCACAAGCTGGGGTACCGCCCGTTCGGCGGCGTCCGCGAGGTAACCTGTACCGCCGCGGCGGAGGGGATTTCGCTTCGGGAAATCGGAGCGGAGGCGTATGCGGCGGCACGCAGGCGGTATCTGCCCGACAGTGCCGTTTTGCAGGAGGGGGAGAATCTGCGCTTTCTGGCTGCGCAGGCATCGCTTTACGAAGGAGACGGATTTGTCCTTGCGGCAAGGCGTGACGGGGATGCTCTCACTGCGGCGGAGCTTTGCGGAGATGTTTCTCTTGCGCCGCGGATCGTCCGTGCGCTCGGATGCCGCACGGGGTGCTTTCGTTCTCCGGGGGCGGAGAAGCCGTTTGCCATGTGCCGTCCGCTTACGGATGAAAATCCGGTGCCGCCCGTGTATTTCGGGCTCGCTTTCGACTGACCGAATTTACAAAATATAAAAAGCCCCGCCGAAGCGGAGCTTTTTCTTTTTTATTCCGTTTTATTCCGTTTTCATCGGAACGTAGCGGATCGCGGCAGGCACGATCTCCGCGCGGACGCCCGTGGCAGGGACGATCTCGCCGTCAAGGCAGACGCGCTCGATGCCGGAGAAGGTGACGCGGTCACACCGGCGGTACTCAATATACGGTGCGAAATTCGGATACGGCGTCCACGTTTCGGCATTGACGTGCGTTCCCTTGCGGTACGAGCCGACGAGAGAGATAAACCGCGCGCGGGACATGCCGCGTGCGAGGATTACGTCCATTTTTCCGTCGGTGGGCGATGCCGCGGCGACTGCCTTGAATCCGCCGCCGTAAAACGGCAGATTCCCCATCGCGCAGAGGAGGAAATCGCCCGACACGGTCTCCTCGGCAACGGTGCGTCCGTCGGCGTACACGACGCCGCCGAAGCGGACGTCGGCGGAAAACGTTTTCTTTTTGACAAGCTCGGTTGCGACGCCGCAGATATAGGAAAGTCCGTTATTCAAAAAACGTTTGCGGCGGAGAGCTTCCGTGGCGGCGACCACGTTGCAGTCAAAGCCGACATTGGACACGTTGAGCGAATAGCGTCCGTTGACGCGGAGCAGATCGAGCGCGATGCTGTCCTCCCCGTCGGGGATTTTGATTCCCGAGATTCCGCGGTGGAAATCGTTGCCGGAGCCGCACGGGACAACGGTGAGTCCGGCACTCTCCCCTGCGCCGACGCGCATGATCCCGTCAACGGCTTCGCCTGCGGTACCGTCTCCGCCGTACACGACGAAATGCGTATGCGGATCGGTGAGGCACGCGGAGGCGATAAATTCGGCGCACTCCCCGACGCCCTCCGTCATATGGAGGAAATCGGCGTGGTTTTCCTCGGCGGCGGCACGCGCCCGATCGAGGAATTTGCCCTGTCCGGCGGCAGGATTGACGACGTAGACGAGACGGCGTGTTTCGGTCATGGGAGGGGTTCTCCTTTTTTGTTTTTTCTATCTTAATCTACTATCTGCAAACGTGGGGAGACATTTTTACGCAGGAGGTGTGTAGCGCGGCACACCTCCTGCACCACCGCCACGGTCAAGGGGAGGCTCTGCCTCCCCCGACACCCCCACCGTGATAGCGTTCTTTCAGCGAAACATAAGCCAACGTACCACTTTCGCTTCAGCTTTAGAGGAGAGTCATGATCGATTTTTTGTGCTAACATAGCATAAACGCTATCGCAAAAGACGCGCTTTGCGCGAGGGATTGGTGGGGATTTATACGTGCGATTTTTGAACGCAAGCAATATGCGGAGATGAAGTTTTGGCACGGGAGTACGTAGCGCAATTTTGCAATCTCTCCGTCAGCGATGGCAGGTGGGAGATTCAAAACGCAACAGTTTCGCTTTAGTTAAAGTGGTAGGTGTGATACAGTTACCGCTGAACCCCGGGAGGGGAGTTCCAAGAGGGGAGGGTCTTTCCCCTCCCCTCTTTGGCGCGGAGGTGGTGTGGAGGCGTTCCACGTTTAACGCCTCCACTGCTACTATCGTAAAGTTACTTCAGGGGTGCAGGGGTAAAGCCCCGCACCGTTTCTTCGTGCAGAGATGCCCTCTTACGAGATCATCTCTGCACTCTTCCGCTTCCGCCGCCCTTCACGAGCGCATCCACCTCAGCGGCGGTGACGTGATTGTAGTCACCCTCAATCGTGTGCTTCAAAGCAGACGCCGCCGTTGCAAATTCAATAATCTCCTGCGGGGCACGTCCCGAAAGCGTCGCGTAAATCAAGCCGCCGCCGAAGGAGTCGCCGCCGCCGACACGATCCACAATGTGCAGATTGTAGCTCTGCGAGAAGCAGTATTCACCCGTTTTTGCGTCGTACAGCATGGCTGCCCAGATATTGTCGTTTGCCGAGATCGACGTGCGCAGAGTGATCGCCACCTTCTCACAGCCGAAGCGATCGGAAAGCTGACGCGCGACGCTCTTGTACGCCTCGTGATCCAATTTACCCGAATCCACATCCGTGTTCTCCGCACGGATGCCGAACACCTTGTCCGCATCCTCCTCGTTCGCGATGCACACGTCCACGAGGTGCATGAGGGAGTCCATGACGCGACCTGCCTCCTCCGTGCTCCACAGATTCTTTCTGTAGTTGAGGTCACAGCTCGTTTTGATTCCCTTTTTGCGGCACGCCGTCAGTGCGTCCATGCAGATTTCGGGCAATTCTCCGCCCAAGGCAGGGGTGATTCCCGTGAAGTGGAACCAATCCGCGCCGTCGAGGATAACGTCCCAGTCAAAATCCTCGCGCTTTGCGAGTGCAATCGACGAGCCTGCGCGGTCATAGACGACCTTCGACGGGCGGCAGGACGCGCCCTTTTCGCAGTAGTAGATGCCGAGGCGCGGTCCTCCGCGGACAATTTTGCCCGTATCGACTCCGAAGCGGCGGAGCGAATTGAGCGCGGACTGACCGATCGGATTGTCGGGCAGCTTTGTAACAAAAGCGGAATCCATGCCGTAATTGGCAAGCGAGACGGACACATTCGCCTCACCGCCGCCGTAGACGACCTCAAATTTGTCCGCCTGCACAAAGCGGAGGTAATTCTCCGGTGCGAGGCGCAGCATGATCTCTCCGAAGCAAACTGTTTTCATGGTATGTATGACTCCTTTTGGATAGTGTAAAAATTTTACGAGATTATTATACTGCGCCGCGCGCCGATTGTCAAGAGATACAACCGCTTGACAACGATTTGCAAAAAGGGTATAATGAGAATACAAATTTATCCCCAAAGGATGCTTTTATGAAAATCCTGATTTTGTCACTCACGGTGGGCGGCGGTCACAACTCTGCCGCAAACGCCCTGAAAGAAGCGTTCCTCGCCGCCGGTGCGGCGTGCGAAACGCTCGATACATTCGGTTACATGTCCCAAGGCTTTGCCGATTCTTTGAACAAAAGCTATCTGTTTGTCTCGGGAAAGATGGGACGTGCCTTCGGTCTCGGCTACCACACGGCGGAGAAGCGCAAGCCCTTCCAGATCGCGCAGAAAACCCCCGCGCAGATCACGGGTATGCCGCTTGCGAAGGACATCCTCCGTTACATATCCACCTATCAGCCGGATGTGATCCTCTTCACGCACTGCTTTGCCGGCATTGTTTTGCATCTGCTCAAAAAAGAGGGCAAGATTGACATTCCCACCGTCGGTATTCTGACCGATTTCGTTTTCCACCCGTACTGGGAGGACTGCACTGCGAACGATTACGTCGTGATCCCCTCTCCCGATCTCAGCTTCCAGGGGCACCGCAAGGGCTTTACCGATTCCCAGCTTCTGCCCCTCGGTATTCCCGTATCGCCGCGCTTTGCGCAGAGTATGCCGAAGGAAAAGGCACGCGAAAGCCTCGGACTTTCGCCCGACGCGCCGACCGTTCTGCTTATGGGCGGCAGCATGGGGCACGGCAAAATGACCGACTCCTTATCCGCGCTCGATTCTCTTCCGCTGGGGGAGGATTACCAGATCATTGTCGTATGCGGATCGAACAAAAAGATGCTTGCGGACATTGAAAAAACAGAGACGAAGCACCGCGTACTGAAGCTCGGCTTTGCGGACAACGTGGACAGGCTGATGGATGCCTCCGACGTGATCGTGACGAAGCCGGGCGGACTTACGACGTCGGAGGCGCTCGCGAAGCGGCTGCCGATGGTGATTGTAAATCCGATCCCGGGGCAGGAGTCGCGCAACACGGAATTTCTCCTGAACAGCGGCACCGCCGTAGCGACCACCGACGTCTGCGGCGCGGAGGAGCTTGTGTACCGGCTTCTCTCCTCGCCTGCGCGCCGTGAGGCGATGCTCTCCTGCATTGACAAGCTCCGCCGACCGAACTCGACGGCGGATATTTGCGAATTTGTCATGAATCTGAAAAAATAACGGCAGTCGCCCGACTTTCCGTTATCAATAAAACGGGCGACGCTTTCCGCTGTCGCCCGTTTTTTGTCATGTCCGCGCATCCCACCTCGCGTAGATCAGGATGTCTGCCGAATAGCATCTCTCCGTTTTCGGCTCGTAATACGTTGTCACCGTGCCCTGCACGATGTTCTTCCTTCCGTCCGAATCCTCCGCCATTCCGAAAATGGTCGGCAGCTCGGTCTGTGCATCCGGCACGAAAATGTGCTCGTACTCCGTTTCCTTCAGCTCAATCCTCACGTTTCTGAATCCGCGTGCCTTCAGCTTAGGGAGCAGATACGCGCGCACACGGCAAAGCTCCTCCTCGTTTTTCTGCCTGGAATACGTCTCCCCCGTCTGATCCGCCTGCACGGAGTACACGTACATGCCCTCCGTCAGTCCCCGCTCGGCGAACTGCGCAAACTGCGCCGTGACCTCCCCCATCAAAACGGAGAGCAGCACGGTCTCCTCCGTCTGCGAACGGAGCTTCCGACTCGGGCTCGGACGGCGAAGGAGACGCACCGCGCGCCATAGAATCAGCGGTATCGGATACAGCGAAAGAAGCCTGTACCACGTAAAGGAAAACGACAGCGGCAGAGAGGCGATAAAGTACGAGGCTCCGCTGTGCAAAGCGGAAAACAGAAGCCCAAGCAGGCATAAATACACAAGCCAACCCTTTCCGAGCCGCTCCGACAGACGTGCCGCCGCCTGTTTGTGCGCGGCAAGCACCGCATACAGCAAAAAAAGAAATACGCACAGCACGCACGGCATACCGAGAATGGCCGCCTTATCCGCAGCGGTCAGGATGCCGATGCGTGCCGAAAACACGCGCATCCCCGCCGCGCCGAGCAGCAAAAGATAGCTCACGGCAAGCACACGGACAGCGGTTGCGATCGCGGAAGGAATTGTGCGTTTTGTCATAAATTCACCGATCCTTTTTCGTAATTGTTCTTTTCGTAAATATTATACGGCAAATACTATTAAAAAGCAAGTGTTTTTCGATTATAATTAACGAAAAAGACAATCACGGGAGAGGAGGTGCAAAATTGAAGGACGTTCTCGCAGAGATCGTTAAGCTGCGTGAGGCACGGGGATGGAGCGAATACCAGCTTGCGGAGAGATCCGGACTTCCGCAATCGACGATTTCATCGTGGTATCGGAAAAAGGCTCTGCCGTCGGTCACGTCGCTGGAACGGATCTGTGACACATTTGGTATCACAATGTCTTCTCTGTTCGCAGATGATGCGGATGCGGTCGTTTTAAGCGACACGCAGAAGGAGCTGCTTCGCGCCTGGGCGCATCTGGACAACGAACAGCAGGAAGCTCTTCTTTCATTTCTAAGAAAAATGTAAAGCAGATACGTGAGAAATCGCAGGGGATCAAACCCCTGCGATTTCTCGTATAATCTCGCCTGCCATAATCAGTCCTGCCGCGCCCGGCACGAACGAGATGCTGGACGGGACGATTTTTTTCACGCCGTCGCCGTCCGTGCCGACGGTGACGGGCTCCTCCTTGGAATAAACGACCTGCACGCCGCGTATACCGCGTACCTTCAGCTCGCGCCGCATCACACGCGAAAGCGGACAGACGCTCGTTTTCTCAATATCCGCGATCTCAAAGCGCTCGGGACGGAGCTTGTTGCCCGTCCCCATGCACGAAATCACGGGCACGCCCGCAGCCTTCGCGCGGACGATCAGCTCCACCTTCGCCGTGACGGTATCGACCGCATCGGCAACGTAGGTGAGTCCGGCAAGCGGCACCTGATCCGCCGTATCGGGGAGGTAGAAAAGGTCGTAAGTCTCAACAAGACAGTCCGGCGCGATCTGTGCGATCCGCTGCCGTGCCGCGTCCACCTTGCGCATCCCGACGGTGGAAACGTCCGCGATGAGCTGGCGGTTCAGATTCGATGGGGCGACGGCGTCTCCGTCCACGAGGATCAGTCTGCCGATGCCGGCACGGGCGAGTGCCTCCGCGACGTAGCTTCCGACACCGCCGACACCGAACACGGCGACCGATGCCGCCTTCAGCCGCGCCATCGCCTCCGCGCCGAGAAGTGCCTCCGTGCGCGCGGTGCGCTCTTTTTGTATATCCATATCAGTCACCTTTCCAATCTGTAATAACACCGCCGAGGACGACGTCCTCCCCGTCGTACAGAACGACCGACTGCCCTGCCGCAGGCGCGCGCAAGGGATCGTCAAAGCGCACCGTGAGGCGGTCGCCGTCAACTGCGGCAGTACACGGATACGTCTGTCTCGTATAGCGGATTTTCGCGCACAGCCGCGTTTCTTTTTCGAGATCGGTGGGGGCGGCGGCGAGAAAATTGAGCCGATCGGCGAACACCGTCTTTGCGGACGGGGAGGCAGGCGCGACGATGACGCGATTGTTTTCGGCATCCCGCGCGGTGACGTACATATGATGCCCGACGGAGAGTCCGAGTCCGCGTCTCTGCCCGATCGTGTAGCACGCCTGATTTTTCGCTGTCCCGAGGACGGTGCCCGTGAGATCGGCAAAGGTGCCGTCGGGCAGAGGCACGCCCTCCCTTTCAAGAAAGGCGGCGTAATCCCCGTCGGGGATGAAGCAGATGTCCTGCGACTCCTTCGAGTGTGCGCAGGGGAGGCTTGCCTCCGCCGCGATCTCGCGGATCTCGGCTTTCGTGAATGAGCCGAGGGGGAGAATCAGTCGGGAGAGCACCGACTGCGGCAGTGCCCAGAGCATATACGTCTGATCCTTGGCGGAATCGGCGGCGGCGGAGACCGTATAGCGCGAGCCGATTTTCTTCACCCGGGCGTAGTGTCCCGTGGCGGCAAGCGGGATGCCGTTCTCATCCGCGAAGCGGATCAGAGACGGGAATTTGACGGTACGGTTGCACGTGACGCACGGATTCGGCGTGTGTCCGCTTACGTATTCGTCCTTGAAATCGGTGATGACGGACTGCGCAAATTCCGCACGGACATTGTATGCCGAAAACGGGATGCCCATCGCATCGGCGACGGCGCGCGCAGAGGCGCAGTCCGCTTCGTGCATAAGGAGGGAGACGGCGTGCACGCTGTATCCCTGCTCTCTCAAAAGATGGGCGCAGACGGCGGAATCGACGCCGCCGCTTACTCCGACAGCGACCGTGCTCATGCGCCGCCCTCCGAAAGCGTGACGGGGATGAAATCCGTCTCGGTCATAATCAGGCAGGCGTGCTCGCTGCCCGCTTTCGGGATCGAAACGGAGCCGGGATTGACGAAGCGCACGCCCTCGCGGACTTCATCCATGGGGATGTGGGTATGCCCCGACAGCATGACGTCGCCCGTGGCAAGCGGCGGCGGATTATCGGGGGAGAATTTGTGCCCGTGGGTGAGGTAAACGAGGCGATCGCCCTGCGCGATGACGGCGTAATCCGCCATGACGGGGAACGGAAGCACCATCTGATCGACCTCCGCCTCGCAGTTGCCGCGCACGGCGAGGATTTTTTCTTTATAGGGGGAGAGCATGGCGATGACGTCCTTGGGCGCGTACTCATCGGGCAGATCGTTGCGCGGTCCGTGATAGAGAATATCGCCGAGGAGGACAAGGCGCGAGGCACCGGATTTCTCGAATGCGTCAAGCATGGCGCGGCACCATTTCGCGGAGCCGTGGATATCGGAGGCGATGAAGTAAAGCATGGGGGAGGTCTCCTTTATTTTTTATTTTTTATTTTCGTATTTCTACTGTCTGCTGACGGCAGGTTTGCACGAGTCGCTCGTGCAGGGGGATTAGGGGGACGCTTCGCGTCCACGGGGATACGTGGAGGTGTGCAGCGCGCCACACCTCCACACCACCGTCGCGCCGAGATGCCTTTCTAAAAAGGCATCTCGCAGAGGGAGAGGAGGAGTCCTCCCCTCTTGGAACTCCCCTCTACATAGCGCTTCTTCAGCGAAACATAAGTCAACATACCACTTTAGCTTCAGCGAAAGTGGAGAGTTATGATCGAACTTTTGTGCGAACAAAGGCTAAACGCTTTCGTTAAAGACGCGCTTCGCGCGAGGGATTGGCTGGGATTTATACGTCCGATTTCCGATCGGAAGCAGTATGCGGAGGTGAAGTTGAGATACGGGAGGACGCGGCGCAATCCTGCAAACTCTCCGTAGGAGATGGCAGATGGGAGATTCTGAACGCAACGGCTACGCTTTGGCAAAAGTGGTACGTTGGCGAACATTTTCCGCTACACCCCAAGGGAGTGGGGTGCAGGGGAGAGGGAATGCCCCTCTCCCCTTGCCGTGGCGGTGGTGTGGAGGCGTTCCACGTTTAACGCCTCCACGTCTCCCCTCGCAAATGTTACAGAGGAGCGTGAGGACCGCCGTCCTCACTCAAACTCCGGCGTGTAGCGCGCGCTCGCGCTCTCCGCCTCCTGCGAAAATCCCTCATAGCCGAGGGAGAGCGCGTGCTCTCTCACCGCTTCGTACTCAAACGTCGTCACACGGCGCGTGAGTGCTTTAATCTCCCTTGGCGCAAAATCCGGCGTGTACTGCCGCATAAGCGAAAGAATCACACCGCAAGACGGCACCGCTTTTGCCGCAAGGGAGAGCGCCGCTATCGAATCCTTCCGTCCGCCGGGGAGAACGAGATGGCGGAGAATAATCCCCCTCCGCATCCGATCCCCGTCAAAGACGGGATCGCCGAGTGCCTCGTACATCTCCGTGAGCGCACGGGCGGCAATTTCGGGATAATCGGGTGCGCCGCTGTACGCGGCGGCGAGCTCTGCCGTGCCGTACTTGAAATCCGTCAGAAATATATCCACCAGACCGCGGCACGCGCGGACAGTCTCAACCGTTTCGTAGCCGCCCGTGTTCCATACGACGGGGATTTTCAGAGAATCCTTCACGGCGGAGAGCGCGGCAAGAATCTCCCACCCGTACTGCGTCGGCGAGACGAGATCGATATTCTCCGCCCCGTTTTTCTGAAGCGTGAGCATCTCCTCCGCCAAGCGATCCGTATCCCACACCTCGCCGATCTGCTCACCGCGGGAGATCGCCTTGTTCTGGCAATAAACGCACGAAAGCGGACAGTGGGAGAAGAAGATCGCGCCGGATTTTTCGCCGAGGCACGGCTCCTCCCACGGGTGGAGCATCACGCGTCCGACACGGATGCCGCTTGACGCGCCGCACTGCCCGATTTCGCCCGATTCGCGATCCGCAAGGCAGTTTTTCGGGCATCTCGTGCAGATCATTCGCCGCCCTCCGCCATCTCGGAAAGCTCCTTCGGCGTCAGTCGGATGACGGTGTAGCCGCCTGCGTAATCCGTGACCTCCGCATAAACCGTGGTATCGGACGGAATCTCCGCATCGATTGCGCACGTTTTTCCGCTGACAAATTCGTAGGTATACGTCCCGTTTTTGCCGTAGACGGACACGGTGCCGAGCGCCGTTTCATCCGCCGCTTTGGCAGTGATCCGATAGCCGCCCTCCGTTTTTGTGACGGTCAAATCGGTGAGCGTCGGCGCGGTGCCGTCCGCGTGCACGGTGAAGGTCAGCGTCTGCTCGTTTTCTCCCGAGCGGCAGATCACGTCCACCGTATATGCCCCGTCGGGGAACACGTATTCGGCATTGTCCGCCGCGGTAAAATCCCAAATCGGGATATTCGTCTGCACGCCCTTCGTGAGATAGCGCACGGCACCGCCCTTCTCTCCTTCGTAGATCAGGTGCCCGTCCGCATCGGTAACGCGGACGGTGACCGATTCGATATTGCGAAGCGGTGTGAGGGTCAGAATCAGATCGCCGCCGCGCAGGTGCACGGGGGAAACGATCGAATACGCATCGTCGTAGGTACGGACGGCGGACATTCTGTCAACCGTGCCGATTGTATACGCGCCGCTTGTATCGGGCATACGGACGGAGAGCGTCGCGGCGGCAAGGACGGCTGAGCCGTCAAACACGGACGCGTCCGCCAGCGGCAGCTTCTTCGGATCACCCCAGAATACAGTGATCGGGTGAACCGTGCTGTCCGCACCGCATGATGCCGTAATCCGTCCGTCCAGAAAGAAGCCGTGCGGCATCTGCTTTTGCAGATTCGAGAGCGTCCCGAGCTGCACGCTGACGGAGAGCGTCAGAGTCGCGCTTCTCCGCGCGCCGACGAGCACGGTCGCGCCCGATTTCGTAATATCGCGTGAGAGAAGTCCTGTCGTACAGCGGACACCGCTGACGGGGACAGATGCACCCGTGAGCCGTCCGTTCTCCCCGATTTCATCGGCGGAGAAATCGGCGCGCACCGTATAGCGCTTCACTTCATTTGTAAGATTGACAACCGTGAGGCGCACGCGCACCGAGGAGGAATCCTCCGTGAGAAACGTGACGGACACCGCCTCCCCATACGGGGAGGTGATCGCCGCACGGGTAAAAACACACGCGTCATCGATCAGACCGGCACCGGCGGTGCGCAGAGGAAGCGCGTTTTCCCCGATCGTGCGTGCGGATGCGGACAGAACAGATACGGCGAGGTCGCCGCTTTTGCCGAGCGCGTGCAGATATTCCGCCGCACGGGCGCAGTAGCCTGCCGCTTTTGCCGCCGCGTACCTTGTGCCGGATCGGTAGGCGTATCCGTCATCGCCTGCGGTGAGGACGTTCTCACCGATGCAGGAAAGCGAGACTGTGGCTGTAAACTCCTCCGTCACACCGGATGCGGAGAAGGCGGCAAGCCCCTCTTTTTTATCTTCAAAGGTGATCTCCCCCGGTGCATCCGCGCCGAAGAGGTACGCTCCGTCCGCCTCGTTGACCATGACGGCAGGAATTGTCGAGGAGGCAAGCGACATCTGCGCAAGACCGCCGCCGTTGTCCGCGACAATCATACCGACGGCACCGGCTTCGGCGGCGTATTTCGCCTTATCGGAGAAGGAAATCTCACCGCGAATGACAACGGCGATCGCACCGCGGACATCGATGTTTTCATAATCCGCCGCCGCACCGAGATTCGGCACGCAGACGATTTTGACCGTCTGTCCGGCGAACGCCTCGCCCATGCTGTATCCGAGATAGGTGAGGGAGGAATCGGTATAGTAGACAGGAAATTCCCCTGCCGTAAAGGAGAGGATATGCGCATACGGATCGCGTGCGGCGGCAACGGTGACCGCCGACGGGTAGGAGGAAATCTCACAAAGCGTACCGCGATCGACAAAGGCGGCAGGTGCGCTCTGCAGGATGGCACGGACGGCGGCAGACGGCTCGCCCGCACCGCCGAAGACGGGGATATTCGCCCGATCGGCGGCTTCAAACGCCCCCCGAAGGGCATCCCCCGGCTCCATGCGTGTGAAATCCGTGAGAATCACGTCCGCGCCGAGCGCGATGGCGTCGTAAATCGCTGTCGCGGCGGCCTCCGCACGGATCGTATCGTCGCCGTCCTCCGAAGCCTTCATGAGAAGGAGCTGGGCATCGGGTGCGGTGCCGACAAAATCCGCCTCGTGGGTGATTTTGCCGTCCTCGGTGAGAGTATCGCCTGCGCCGATAAAATGTCCTGCGGCGACAGACGCAAGCTGTGTGCCCGTATCGGTGAGATTGGTAAGATCGGTATCGACCCCGTCCGCGCAGTAGTCGAGCGCGAGGGGGATTTTTTCGCTTACATACGCCGCCGCATACGCGCGTCCGAGCTCACGGGTGATGTCCGCCCGATCAAGCGACGGGGACGCGGGCGCGACGGAGAAAGCCTCATGCCCCACGTCAAATCCGGCTTCGATGACGGCGATGACGGTGCCCTCGCCCGTGTAATCGGAGATATACGGCGAGACCGCCTCCTCGGGAGACGCGAATACGGGCAAAACGGGCAGAAGCAAAAGTGCCGCGAGAAGCACGGCGAGGACACGGACGGAGAAAATTCTTCGTTTCACAATCAGCCCTCCTCCCCGTTTTCGGGATAGTATCGCACGATCGTCACGTTGCCTGCGCAGTCCTCCGCGCGGACGTAGACGTATTCGGCATCCTTTGGAATTTTTGTGCGCAGAGTAAGCGTCTTTTCCGTTTCGGTGACGGATGTATCGATGAGGTACGGGTTTTCCGGATCGCTCGTATTCGGTGCGTAGATGCGGAGCGAATACAGCATCTCCCCGTCGGCGGCTTTTACCTCCATCACGCCGTCCTCGCCCGTCACGGTGAGCGTGGGCGATACGGTATCGATCGAAAGCGGAATCTCCAGAGTCTGCACGGCACCCGTGTACGAATAGAGCACGATTATGACCGTGTAGTGCCCGTCGGGGAAGTGATAGCGGTCGTTTTCGCCGTCCGTGCCGTCCCAGAGGGGAAGCTCAGCGAAGGTGAGTCCGTCGTCGCTCATGTACGTTTTGGATGCGGAGCCGAAGGAGGACGTATACACGCTCTCGCCGGCGGAGTCCGTGACCGTAATCAGCGCACGGGAGATATGGCGGAGCGGATACACGCGGAAGTGCACGCTCTCGCCTGCGCCGTCCCCGTTGGGGGAGAAGGCGAACAGAGACGAAACGGATCCTGCCGGACGCATCGTGCCGCGATCGTTTCGGAGATACAGAAGCTGACCGCCGTAGAAGCTCTCAAAGCCGTCCCAGTCGCCGCCGTCGACAATCGGCGCATCGGTGAAATCGCCGCAGAAGCCGATATACGGAATCGATGCGGCGGCAGTGCCGTCCGCACGGGCGAGGGTGAGAAATCCCTCCAAAAAGAAGCCGTTTGTCCAAATTTCGCCGTGCGCGGCAAGAAAATCGGGATCGGGGGTGACGGTCACGGTGAGCGTCTCGGACGCGCCGGGCGCGAGCGTTAAAGAATCCGCATCAAAGGTGATCTCGGCAGGTACAAAAACGGAGGTATTTGTCGTATACCACACGCCGTCTCGCTCCTCGGCATCCTCCGTGATAACGGTGAGGGAGGGGGTAAGCGTCTCTTCGGACGTGCCGTGATTTACCGCAGTGACGGTGAAGGAAAACGTACCCGATTTGCCGAGCATATCTCCGTCTAAAGACACGCGGGCGGCACCGTCCGCACCGAGGACGGACACCGTCATATCGGCGGCTGAGATGCCGCTTGTGATCGCACCTGCGCCCTGCGCACGCGGAGACACGGGCACGCCGTTTTCATCGGTGAGAACGGCGGCGGCACTCATGAGCGCGGCACGGACGGCGGCGGCGCGATCCTCTTTTTCAAAATCATCCCCGTACAGGGACAAATACGAGGCGGCAAGTCCCGCGATCTGCGGCGATGCCATCGACGTGCCGGAGAGGACACCGTATCCGCCGGGGACAGCGGAGAGGACATCCGTACCGGGGGCAAGCAGATCGGGGGCGGCGGTGAGGACATCCACCGCGCCGCGGGAGGAGAAATCCGCCGCGGTGACAGGCGAGGTCACGGGCGAAAACTGCTCGGCGGCGGCAGGGATACGCACAGACGCTCCGTCCAAGGAGGCGAGGTACACGCCGTCCTCGTATGTGACGGAGACGGCAGGCAGACACGCCGCGCCGACCGTCATAATAATCGCGGAGGCGTTCTTCTGATTATACACGATCACGCCGAGCGCACCGGCTTTTTCGGCGTTTTGAATCTTTTCCTCAAAGGAAATCTCCCCGCGGGCGACGAGGGCGAGCTTTCCCTTGCAGTCGGCTTTGGCAAAATCCGCCTCCGTGCCGACGCCGCTTATATGCACAAGCGCAAGCTCCCTGCCGCCGAGCGCGGCGGTGAGGGAAGGAATCATGCCCTCCTCGCACTCAAGTGAGGTGGTGTATGTGATTTCCCGATCCCCGACGATGAGGGTAGGCGCGTAGGTGACCGTATTCACGGACGCGCCGACGGCGAGTGCCTCAGGCAAAATCGCAGGCTCGCTTACGAGGGCGGTATCGGGATTGTCGGCGCGCATGGTGTCGCTCTTCAGTCCGCCAACGCCGCTTACGCCGTCATTTCCGACGGCGCAGACGATGACGACGCCCTCACTCTCCGCATAGCGGAGGGTGCGCGCGAGCGTTTCCATGGAAAGAAAATTTTCGGAAAGGGCGAGCGTCCCGAGGCTCAGATTGATGACATCCGCGCCGAGGCGCACGGCGTCCTCGACGGCGCAGACGATGTCCGTCTCGCGGCAGGTGGTGCCGTCATCGGCGAAGACCTTCATAAGCAGAAGCTGGGCGGCAGGTGCCGCGCCCGTGAGAGCTCCGTCCGCGGAATAGGCGGCGGCGAGGGCGGCGACGTGCGTGCCGTGGGCATCGTTTCCGCCGGAGACGTCCGTATCCCGTCCGGCGTAATCAAACGCGAACGGAATCTTTGCCGTGCGGTAGAGATCGGCGAGAACGTCCGTGCTGCCGTGTGCATTCGCGGCAAGGGAGGCGGCGTTTGTATCGTAGATGAAATCGACAAATCCGTCCTCGGAGATGCGCTCTTTGACCCCGTCGGGCATGGTGAACGCCGCATGGGTGAGGTCGAAGCCTGTATCGATGACGGCGATGACGGTGCCGTTGCCCGCAAGCGGATCGTCGGCGCGCAAAACGGCGTCATCGGGGGCTTCGCTCACGCCGAGCGAGGACACGCCCGACGCAGACAGCGCGGACGCGGCACTTTCGCCCGCAGGGGCGGAGAAATTTTGTACCGCCTGCGGCACGTCGGGTAAGTATGACGCGCTCTCTGCCGCGCAGGAGGCAAGGGTGAGTGCCGCCAAAGTCGCGGCAAGGATGCGGATTACGGACATGGTGGGGGTCCTTTCGTGGTTTTTTATCTTTTTTATCGTGATTCTGCTGTTTGCGTACAGTGGGGACGAGTTTTTATGTAGGAGGCGTTTAATGCGGAACGCCTCCTACGACCACCGCCACACCAAAGAGGGGAGGAGGAGTCCTCCCCTCTTGGAACTCCCCTCTACATAGCGCTTCTTCAGCGAAACATAAGTCAACATACCACTTTAGCTTCAGCGAAAGTGGAGAGTTATGATCGGTGTACAGTGCGTCCATAGCAAAAACGTGATTGTAAAAGACGCACCTTCGGTGCGAGGGATTGGCGGGGATTTATACGTCCGATTTCCGATCGTCAGCAATATGCGGAGACGAAGGTAGGATACGGGAGTACGTGGCGCGAGGTTGCTTGCAACCTCGACGTAAATGCCGACCGACTTTTGTCGGCATTTACAGCAATCTTGCAAACGCTCCGTCTGTCGGTGCAGGAGGGTTTCACGACGCAACGATACCGTTGCAGTTTGGACGGTAGATGTGATGCAGTTACCGTTGCACCCCAAGGGAGTGGGATGCAGGGTAGCGCAGCGGCGCGAGGGTCTTGAATGACAGCCCGGTGGGCTGTCAGACCCCGAGCGTGACCGAACCGCAGTAGACGAGGGAATCTCCTCCCTCTCCCCTTGCCGCGGAGGAGGTCGTAGGAGGGTAGCGAAGCGGCGGGGCGGTAGTGAATAACACCGCGGGGCGGTGTTAGAGCCGCACCGTGCCCGAGCCGCAGCGAGAAAGCGCGACACGCCCCTCCTACATAAAGCATCATCTCTCCCTCGATTATACCCTATTTTCTGTAAAAAAACAATGCACTATTTGTAAACGAGCGCAAAGAGAGCACATTTTCGCTTGCAATCCGCTAAGGATTGTGATACAATTATATCATCTATACTTATGCAAAAAATTATTTTCACCCGAAAGGAATCCCTCCCATGATCTACGAAAACGCGCACGGCCTCACCGATGCCGAAATGAAAGCGGCGCTTGCCGAATCCCTCAAAGGCAAAAATCTCAAAAAAGTCCTCATCCTGCCGCCCGATTTCACCCGTATGTACTCCTACGCAGGCAAGCTCACCGCCATGTACTACGAGCTGCTCTCCCCCACCTGCGAGATCGATATTATGCCCGCCCTCGGCACCCACGTCCCGATGACGAAGGAAGAATGGCTCGCCTTCTTCGGCGAGGGCGTCCCGTTTGACAAAATGATCGTCCACAACTGGCGCACCGACGTCGTAAAGCTCGGCGAGGTGCCTGCCTCGTTCGTCTCCGAGGTATCCGAGGGACTCGTCAGAAACAAGATCGACGTCGAGGTTAACCGCCGTCTGACGGACAAGTCTTATGACCTGATTATCTCCATCGGTCAGGTCGTGCCGCACGAGGTCGTCGGAATGGCGAACTATTCCAAAAATATCTTCGTCGGCTGCGGCGGCTCGTCCATGATTAACTCCTCCCACATGCTCGGCGCGTTCTACGGCATGGAGAGAATCATGGGGCGTGATTTCTCCCCCGTGCGCCGCGTATTCGACTACGCCGAGGAGAAATTCCTTTCGGATATTCCGCTTCTGTACGTCCTCACCGCGACGACGAACAAGGGCGAGGACGTGACCGTGCACGGTCTGTACATCGGACGCGAGAGATCGAATTTCGAGGCGGCGGTGAAGGAAAGCCAGAGAGTAAATCTCACCCACGTTCCCGAGAGAATGAAAAAGGTGGTCGTGTACCTCGATCCGCGTGAGTTCAAGAGCACGTGGCTCGGCAACAAGGCAGTCTACCGCACGCGCATGGCGATGGCGGACGGCGGCGAGCTGATCGTGCTTGCGCCCGGTGTGGCTCACTTCGGCGAGGACGCGGAAAACGACCGTCTGATCCGCAAATACGGCTATGTCGGACGCGAGAACGTTCTGAAGCTCGTGGAGGAAAACGAGGACTTGGCGAACAATCTCTCCGTGGCTGCGCATCTGATCCACGGCTCCTCCGACGGCAGATTCACGATCCGCTATGCGACGAAGCTCCTCACGGAGGAGGAAGTCACCGGTGCGGCGTTTGCCTACGCGCCGTATGACGAGATGGCGAAAAAATACGATCCCGCAAAGCTCACGGACGGCTGGTGCACCGTGGACGGCGAGGAGATTTTCTACATCAGCAATCCTGCGCTCGGGCTCTGGGTAGCGGAGGAATGAGTGGGGACGCGTCCCCAGACCCCCGCACTTTCTAATGTAACTTTACGCGGAAAGGGTTAGGAGGCGCGTAGCGCGGCGCGCCTCCTAAAACCACCGCAGTAAGGGACGATGTAGGAGGGGCGTGTCGCGCTTTCTCGCTGCGGCTCGGGCACGGTGCGGCTCTAACACCGCCCCGCGGTGTTATTCACTACCGCACCGCCGCTTCGCTACCCTCCTACCACCACCTCCGCGCCAAAGAGGGGCGGAAGTATCCGCCCCTCTTGGAACTCCCCACCTCCGATGGCGTTCTCTCATCTGTAACTGTATGCCATCATACCACTTTAGCCTCAGCTTTTGAGGAGAGTTATGATCGGCGCGCAGTGCATCCACAGCAAAAACGCCTTTGTAAAAGACGCTCCTTCGGAGCGAGGGATCGGCTTGGTTTTGACGTACAGTTTTCGATCGGAAACAATATGCGTGGACGGCAGTTTGATTACAGGTGAACATTACCGCAATTCTGCAAACTCCCCGTAGGAGATAGCAGATGGGAGATTCCAAACGAGGCGGTTACGCTTTGGCGAAAGTGGTATGATAGCGCACATTTACCGCTGAGCCCCAGGGTGGGGAGTTCCAAGAGGGGAGGGATCTTCCCCTCCCCTCTTTGGCGTGGCGGTGGTGTGGAGGCGTTCCACGTTTAACGCCTCCACGTCTATTCACGTTTGCAAACAGTAGAATCAGAAGAAAAAGAAAAGAAACAAAGAAAGGCACCCTCCTCTATGAAAACCTCCATCCTCGCCATGGGGCACCTCACGGAGCGATTCTTCCGCGATGCCTGCGACGAATATCAAAAGCGCCTCTCGCGGACGTGGCCGCTTACGGTCACGGAATTTGACGAGGTGCGCCTGCCGTCCGACCCCTCCGACGGGGAGATCGAGCGCGCGCTCGCCAAGGAGGCAGACATGCTTCGCGCAAAAATCCCGCCGCGCGCCTACAAAATCGCGCTCTGCGTGGAGGGCATCCCCCTCTCCTCCGAGGAGCTGTCTGCCAAAATGGACGATGCCGCCTCGCGCGGCGCTTCCGAGATCGTCTTTCTGATCGGCTCATCGTTCGGACTGGATGCATCCCTGAAAAAAGAAGCCGATCTCAAGCTCTCCCTCTCCAAAATGACGCTGCCGCATTCGCTGGCACGCGTCGTCCTCTGCGAGCAGATCTACCGCGCGGCGGAGATCGCACGCGGCTCCCGCTATCACAAGTAAAGGAGATTCCCATGTCGTTTTCGCAATTTTTGAAGAGCGTTTTTCGCCGCGGCGTGCCGCTTGTCCTGCTCGCCGCTGTCACGGGCGGTGTCTTTTACGCCATGCGGCAGACACCCGACACGGAGGTGCCGCCGTCCGACGGGACTACGGGCATTTTTCTGCCCGGCACCACCGCACCGTCCGCCGATACGGTCGTTCTGATCCGCGATACCGAGATCGAAATTCCGCCGTTGCCGACCGTTACGGTGCAGACGGCGTTCTCCAAGGAGCAGCTTTTTGCCGTTTCGGACGCGTATGCGCCGTCCTTGTCCGCGCAAACGCTCACCGATGCCGGCTTCTCCGTCTCCGATAAGGCGTATGCGAAAAGCACGCACGTGCTCGCCGTCGCTGATGCACTCGGATTTTTGCCGGAGGCGTACTCGCTTACGTTCGGCACGGTGCACGAGCTATCCTACGTCCGCGAGGACGAGATGAGTGCGCCCGTGCCCGTCTACACCGAGACGAAGGCGCTGCTCCCTGCGGTCGAGCCGTACATGGGGTATCTGATGCTCTCCACGACGGAAACAACGTCCGTTTATTCCGCGGACGGAACGCTGCTTGTGAGCTTCCCGTTTGAGGAATACCGCTGCGCGAACACGCGCGACCCGGACGGAAATCCGATCTTTTACAAGGACACGGAGGACGGGCGGCAGTACTACCGCATTGACGAAGAAAACGGCGGCTTCATCCCGTCCGATTACGTGGACAGTGCGCACAACCGCGGTGTGTATTTTGACTATCCCGCCTACTACGGGCTGTCCGACAACGGGCTCGGTCGCATTGTTTTGATTGAAACGACGGCGGAAAAGATTCCGATTGAAACGGAGGCTGAAACGGAGACGGAGCCCGAAACGGAAGCCGAAGCCGATACGGAAGCCGAAACCGATACGGATGCCGATACAGAGCCCGAAACCGAGCCTGCGCCGACTTACAAAGTGAACGTCCTTTCCGAATCGACGCTGTGGGCGTACGGATATTCCACTGTCCGCCGGATGACGGGCTACAACTACACCGCGGCGTACAATTTCTCCGAGGGAATGGCATACGTCATCGATCAGAACGGGCAGATGCAATTTCTGAATGAATCCTTCTACCGCGCGTTCACCACGTACAAGAGCTATTCCTACCATGACTGGTATGTACGGGAATATCTCCTGCCGCCCTTGACGGCGGGGGAGGAATCGATCGGCTTCTTCTACTACGATCACGGGCTTGTCCGTGTGCGCCGACAGGTGGTGGACTGGACATATACGGATCGCGTGGCGGTCGATGAGGATATTCTGATCGACAAAACGGGGGCGGAGTTCCCCGTGCCGGAGGGATATGACATTATCGCCTACTCCGACGGCATGATCCTTTTGGAGCGAGACGGAAAATACGGATACATGGATTACACGGGCGCGTGGATTGCGCAGCCGATCTACGATTTTGCACGTCCGTTTATCGA
>JAZNHT010000056.1:0-20205 GCA_045577175.1 Eubacteriales bacterium
GAGCAACATCCTGCTGACCGTTTACTTCAGCGGTATCGATGATACGACCGGCATGTATGCGGAAATTTCGTTCACGAATCACTACGGCGAAGCTGTTACCGCAACGGTAGACGGCTCCGAGTTCACCGACGATTTCAAGGCAATGCTTGGTTGGACCGGTATTAATGTTGAAGCAATGGTAGCAGCCGATGTATCTGAGCTTGTAACGGTAACAGTGTACAATGCTGACGGCTCTGTGCACGGTGTAATCAAAGACAGCATCGAGAGCTACGCAGCACGTAAGACCACCGGCAACGACATCTTCTCCGCAGTTGTCAAGTTCGGTAAGGCTTCTTACAACATGTTCCACTGATTAATTTCCCGGATGTATTTCCGACGGGGGCAACCCCGTCGGGGATACTCCCCTTAAAACGTAAGACACCCGGGCTTCGGCTTGGGGCATGCGCCCGAGAGCTCGGACGCGTGTCCGAACCCGAATCTATATTAATAAGGAAAGAAAGGAGACGCCCATGTATGATTTGCAAATACTGGTTGCGACGATGCATCGGACGGATTTTCGTCTTATAAAAGAGATGAACCTCCAATGTGACGCGATTATTGCCAATCAAGGTGATACCTCCTCCTTTCTCACCGAGGAGACGGCGCACGGCACGGTCAAAATGATTACCACGCCGACACGCGGCGTCGGTCTGAACCGCAATATCGCGCTCCTTTTCGCCGATGCGGAGCTCCTTCTCTTCGCCGATGACGACATCACCTACTACGACGGGGCGGCGGAGGCGGTCAAGGCGGCCTTCCGCGATCTGCCCGATGCGGATGCAATTGCGTTCAGTCTGGATTACTCCAAAGACGGAAAAATCACGGAAAAGCGGCATCTGCCCATCAAACGGCGGCACACGTGGAACGCGCTGAAATTCGGCACCGGCGTTCTCGCCGTGCGCAGAGAGGCTGTACTGCGCGCCAATATCACGTTCAATCAGCTGTTCGGCGGCGGCTGCCTCTACGGTTCGGGCGAGGATTCCCTTTTCATCCTCGACTGCCTGCGCGGCGGACTGAAGCTGTACACGCACAGCCACGTCCTCGGTGTGTGCCGCAAGGATTCCTCCTCGTGGTTCACGGGATTCGGGGAGAAATATTTCTTCGATAAGGGCGCGTTCTTCGCCTTCGCCTTCCCGAAAGCGAAGCGGCTCGTCAGCCTCTTTTTCGCCGTAAAGATGTACTTTCGCAAAAAAACGCAGCTCCCCCTTCCGAAGATGCTTCAAATGATGCGCCTCGGACGGCAGGCGGCAAAAAAACTGCGTTCATACAAGGACGTGTGCCATGACTGATACGGCTGTTTTGTTCCTCTCGCACCTGATCCCGAAGGAGATGTACGGAGAGGTCAACGCACTTTCGCGCGGCAACATGCAGGACGCCGCGAACGCGCTCCAGTGGCACCTTGCCGAGGGATTTGCGCAGCATTTGGGCGGTCGGTACGATATGATCAATCTTTTGCCGATCGCGTCCTATCCGCAGTATTACCAAAAAGCGTTTGTAAAGCCGCGCACGTTTGATGCGGGACTTCGCGCTGACGCCTTGAACGTCGGCTTTTGCAATATCAAATACATCCGCCGCGGCAGCATGAAGCGCAATCTCAGCCGTGCGGTGCGTCTGTGGTGCAAGGAGAACGCGGACAAATCGCGCGTGATTCTCGTCTATACGCTGAACCCGATCCTGCTCGGCGTACTGGCACGGATCAAAAAAACGCACGCGGATGTGACCGTGTGCGCGATCGTGGCGGACTTGCCCGATATGATGAATCTGTCCGCCAAGGGCGGCGTTCTGCGCCGCGCGGTGAGCCGATTTACCGCCGCCTCCTCGTACAAAAATATCCACACCGTGGACAAATTCGTGTACCTCACCCGTCAGATGGCGGATTACATCGGCGCGGACAAGCCGTTCTGCGTCATGGAGGGGATCGCGCCGGACGCGGGCGAGAGAGCACCGTCAAACGGCAACGGCGTGAAAACCGTCCTGTATACGGGCACCCTGCATCAAAGATTCGGTGCCGTGCACCTGCTTAACGCGTTCGCTCTGATTGACGATCCGACCTATCGGCTCGTGCTCTGCGGCGTCGGCGACAGCGAGGACGTAATCCGCGAGGCGGCAAAGCGCGATCCGCGCATCGTTTTCAAGGGGCAGTGCGCCAGAGACGAGGTGCTCCGCCTGCAAAGAGAGGCGACGGTGCTCGTCAATCCGCGCAGAAATACCGAGGCGTTCACCAAATACAGCTTCCCCTCGAAAAATCTCGAATATCTCGCCTCCGGCGTGCCGCTCGTCGCGTACAAGCTCGACGGCATCCCCGACGAGTACGATCCGTACATCCGCTACGTGCCGGATGATACGCCCGAGGCGCTCGCGGATACCGTCCGCGCCGTCTGCGAGGCGGATGCGGACGAACGCCGCGCCTTCGGCGAAGGTGCCGCCCGATTCGTGGCGGAAAACAAAAACAAAATCGCGCAGACGAAGCGCATACTGACATTTCTGGGGCTTGACGCATAATCCCCGAGAGAGGAGGAGACACCGATGAAAAAGCTGCTCGTGATCTATCAGAAAATGACGCTCGGCGGCAGCACGACAAGTCTGCTCTCCTTCCTCGACTGCATCGATCGCGGAGAGTACGAGATCGATCTCATCCTCACGGAGGACGGGGGCGAGCTTTTTGACAAAATCCCCGCGGACGTGCGCAGACTGCCTGCCGCAATTGCGCCGTCGTCCAAGCTCACAAAGCTCTTTCGCTCCCTTTTTCACAAGGAGTTTTACCGACTGCTTTTCTACCGTTTGTTCAAGACGAAAAAGCGGTACACCGTCAACCAGCTCAACGGATACAACGCCGTACATTACGCAAGAAAGCTGACGGAGGAATACGATACCGCCGTAAGCTATGTCGAATTTTTTCCGAATGCGTATCTGCTTTCCGACTGCGTGAAGGCAAAGCGGAAAATCGCGTGGATTCACACCGATTACGCATCCGCGGGGCTGGACTCGCGCATAGACGCGCCGTATTTCAAAAGGGCGGACAAAATCGTGCTCGTGTCGGAGGCGTGCCGCGAGAGCTTCTGCGGCGAATTTCCGACGCTCGCCGACAAGACCTGCGTCGTTGAGAACATGGTGAGCCGATCCCTGCTTGCGTCCCGCGCCGCCGAATACACCGCGGACAGGCACGGCGATCACGTGCATTTTCTGACCGTGTGCCGCCTCGATATTCGCACAAAGGGTCTCGACCGCTTAGTTGAAATCGCCGCACGGCTGAAGGCCGAAGGGCACCTTTTCACATGGACCGTCGTCGGCGACGGAGAAATGGCTCGCTTCACCCGCCTGATCGAGGAGCACGGCGTTGCGGACTGCGTGCTCGCCGTGGGTGCTTCGCCCAATCCGTACCCGTATTTTTCTGCCGCAGACTGCTTCGTGCTTCCCTCCCGCTATGAGGGCAAGCCGATGGTCGTACCCGAGGCGCAGATGCTCGCTTTGCCGTGCATCGTTTCGGCATATGCGTCGGCGGCGGAGCAAATCACGGACGGCACAGACGGCATCATTGCCGAAAACAGCACGGATGCGCTCACAGATGCGCTCCGCTCGGTTCTGACCGAACCGACACGGCTGAAGGTCTTCGCCGACGCGCTCACGCGCAAACAGTTTGACACCCAAAAGACGGTCGAAGCAATCCGCAAACACATTCTCACATAAACGCAAACAAGCAAATTTTCGGAGGACGTATGAATCACGAAAGAAAACGCACAAAGGAAAGGGATTCGGTGTTCGGCTCAATCGCGATCATTGCGCTCGCGGTCTGCTCACTGCTGTCGGGATTTTTGCCGTACAATACCGCGCTTGCACTCGCTGTAACGGCGATCTCCTTTGTGCTGGTGTGGAAGGACGAGCTGTATCTGGTCTTTCCTTTCATTATTTTCTATAACGATTGGTACGGCACCGTCCTCGGCATGTCCACGCAGAGAATATTCACCTTCCTCATGATCGCCCTTTTCTTCGTCAGAAAGAGCAACAGCCGCTCCGTCGCACTGAAATACCTCGCCCCTTTGGCTGTGTATTTCCTGTACTGCCTCTTCGTCATGACGGGCTACAGTATACCGAGCGCCATCTTTTCCTTTGTGGACGTAATCTGCTCTATAATCCTCGTTTCGGTTTTCCTCTCCAAGGATCCGTTCCATCTGAAACGGTTTTTTACCGCCTACGCGATCGCGTCACTGTGCGCCATCATCACAGGTATCACACACGGACAGCTGATGGTTTACGGCATCCTCAGCCGATTCCTCGCCACATTTGAGGATCCGAACTACATGGGCTTCTTCTACACCATTGCCGTGTTCGCCGTGATCTCGCTCAAGCTGTTCAAGCCGTGGGTGCGCGCGATTCTCAGCGTCGTGTTCTACGCCGCCATTTTCGCCTCCGCCAGTCTCTCCGCCATTTTCGTAAACGTCGTTTTGTGGCTTCTCTATATCACGCTTACTCAGCGTATGCGCCCTGCGGCGCTGATTCTGTGCCTCGGCGCACTTGCGCTTTGCATGGGACTGTATTCATACGGGATTGCCCACCCGGACGGCAATATCATAGGACAGGTCAGCGGACGTATTCAGACCATGCTGACATCGTTCAAATCCGGTGACCTCACCAACGCCACAACAGGCCGTACCAGATATGCCGCCGAACATTGGCAGTACTTTTTGGATCAGCCCCTTTTGCGCAAGCTCTTCGGCGGTACGGCGGTCAACACCTCCGTGATCGATTCCGCCTTCGAGGCAGGCGCTCACAACGAGTATATCGATATGCTTCTGAATGTCGGCATCATCGGCGCGGCAGTTCTGCTCTGGTTTGTACTGAAATCCACATGGTCGTACCTCCGTGCGTTTATTCATACGAAAAACGACCACTACTGCTGCCTTCTCATGATGAAAAGCATCTGGCTTCTCTATGCACTGACGCTGACTGTGTTTATGGATGACCGATTCATGCTTTTGTTCTTCTTGTAAGAGGAAAGGATCGGATGATTATGCACAAAAAACAGCGTTTGGCAGGTGCGGCATGGGATTCCGTCTTTCTCACGCTTGCCAAAATTCTCACGATGGCGTTCGGCATCGTGCTTTCAAAAATCATGTCTGTCGGACTGTCGCTTACAGAGTACGGCACGTATTCTGCGGCGAATCTCGTGACGTCCGTCGGCACGTCTCTCATTTTGCTCGGGCTCGTCGATGCCGTGAATTTCTATTTCAACAAAAAAGCGGAGGACAGCACGCCCGAGGAAAGATTCCGCATCGTGAACACGGTCTTCTTTTTAGAGATCGCGGCAGGCGTGATCCTCGCCGCTACAATCACGCTCGGTCGCTCCCTCATCGTTGACTATTTCGAAAATCCCGCACTCTTTTCGCTGCTTCCGATCGTTTCCTTGCTCCCCGTTTTTGCAAATCTGGTGTATTTTTATCAGATGCTCTACGTTTCCGCGGGCAAAGCGAAGCAGATGTCACTGTACAATCTCGGCATGATGATTGCAAAAATCGTCTCCGCCTATGTGTCGGTATACGTTCTGAAAAATATTTTCTGGATCTACGTCGTGCTCGTCCTTCTGGATGCCGCGCAGATTCTTCTGTTTAAGCTGACGCTCCGAAAAGAGGGGATCACGGTACATCCGTTTCGGATTTCGCCCTCGCACATCCGTCCGATCCTTGCGTACAGCCTGCCGATGGGCGTCTACGCGATGACGAGCGTGCTGACGCGCGATATTGACAAGCTGATCGTCGGCAGACTTGCCGGCACGGAGAATCTCGCCGTTTACACAAACTGCTCGAAGCTCTTGCCGTTCGATTTTCTCGCCGTATCGTTTGCCACGGTGCTGATCCCGTACATTGTGCAGTACGTGACGGAGGGAAACCGCGCGATGACGGTGAAGCTGTTCTCCTCTTATATAAAAATCGGGTACTACAGCGTGTGGATTCTCGCTGCCGCGGTGCTGATTGCCCCCGAAAGCATGGTTTCCTTTTTGTACGCAGATGCGTACACGGTCGGTACGCCGATCTTTATCCTGTACGTCTCAGACAGTATGCTCCGCTTTGCGTCCATGCACCTGATCCTCACCGCAGCAGGCAAATCCGCGTCTCTGATGCTCTACTCGCTGATTTCCCTGATCGTGAACACGGGCTTGAACATCGTGCTCTACTACGCGATCGGCATGATCGGTCCCGCCGTGGCGACGCTTGCCGTGGCTGTGCTGTACACGTTCCTCGTGCTGAGAAAGACGATCGGCGTGATCGGCGGCACGTGGAGAGAGATTTTCGATCTCAGAGAGATCGCCTTGTTCTTTCTCTCCCTCGCCGTTTTGTGGGCGGGCGGATTCCTTTTGAACGGATTCCTTCTGACGCTCGGCGTGCACAAATACGTCTCGATGATCCTGTGCGCGGTACTGTTCGGGATTGCGGCACTTTTGCTGCACCGAAAGAAAATCTTCGGCGTACTGAAGGAAATCAACACATTCAAGCGATAAAACGGAAAAGATAAAGCGCTCCCCCGTCGGGGAGCGCTTTGGTTTTGGGGATGTTTGTACAAACCGCTTGGAACGGACAGCCGTGCCGAGTTTGCGAGTAACCTCGCGCCCGTCCCTACGGGATTGGCGGATGTGTTCGCACAGCCGTGGTAGGGCGGGGGCTTGCTCCCGCCGCATGTTTGCGAAATCGCTAAGGCGGACGACCGAACAAGGCGGTGCATCCTTACGGACACACCGCCTTTCGGTTGTTTTTAATTATCCGCTGTTTCCAATTCCATTACGTTCATGACAGGCGGCGTAAATGCGGTATTCACCGTAACCGGCTCGACAAACGTCGGCACGACCGATTTGATCGCTTTCTTGACCGCACTCGCCTCCAGACTGTCCTTTTCCGCTTCCACGGCGGCAAGGAGCACGTCGAGCTTTGCGTCCACCTCATCTCTCGTGTACGGCGTGTCTTTCTCCACAAAGATCATCTTGTTGTCCGTCTCGATCAGCGTCTCGCCCTTCATGAGAAGCTCCTCATACAGCTTCTCGCCCGGTCGGAGTCCGATCTCCTTGATCTCAATATCGACGTCGGGCGTATAGCCCATCAGACGGATCATATTCACGGCAAGGTCGTAAATTTTGACGGGATGTCCCATGTCCAGAACGAACAGCTCACCCTTTTGTGCCTTCGCACCGGCGAGCATCACGAGCTGGCTCGCCTCGGGGATCGTCATAAAGTAGCGGATGATGCGCTTGTCCGTGATCGTGACGGGACCGCCTGCGTTGATCTGCCGTTTGAACAAGGGGATGACGCTGCCGTTTGAGCCGAGCACGTTTCCGAAGCGCACGGCGGCAAAGCTCGTCTTGCTGTCGCTTCGGCACTGGACGATCATCTCGCAGACGCGCTTTGTCGCGCCCATGATGTTCGTCGGGTTGACCGCCTTATCGGTGGAGATGAGGATAAACTTCTTCACCCCGTACTTCTCCGCCATATTCGCCGTATTGTACGTACCGATTACGTTATTCTTGACCGCTTCGCCCGCGCTGTGCTCCATGAGAGGCACGTGCTTGTGCGCCGCCGCGTGGAACACGATCTCGGGACGGTAATTTTTGAACACGCAGTTAAGCCGCGTTGTATCGCGCACGGAGCCGATCTCCACGGAGAGATCGAGCGATTTGCCGTACTGACGGATAAGCTCCTGCTCGATTTCGTAGGCGTTATTTTCGTAAATATCGAAAATGATGAGCTTCTTCGGCGCGCATTTCGCAATCTGACGGCAGAGCTCGCTGCCGATCGATCCGCCGCCGCCCGTGATGAGCACGGTCTTATCCTTATAATAGCCGAACTCCGCCGAATTGCCGACGTATAACGGCTTGCGGAACAGAAGATCCTCAATCACAAAATCACGGACGATGCGCTTTTTCGACGGCACCTCCGCGCCATCCTCCCGGAACGGAGAGTCATACGTTTTTACCTTGCAGCCGAGGGCGGTATAACGGTTCCACAAAGCCTCCGCCTTTTCGTTTGTCAGACCGCTGACGGTGAAAATCACCTCGGCAAGACCGTATTTCTTGACAACCTTCTCCGCATCCGCCTCGTCACAGACAGGCAGTCCCGCCACGCGGTTGCCGATCTTGTTCTTGTCCACATCCAAAAAGCACACGGGGCGGCAGTTCAGACGGGGAGAGTTGGCAAGCTCATTGGCGAGATATGCGCCGAGCTGTCCTGCGCCGACGATGCCGACGGGCGTTTTTGAGAGCGGCTCAAGCGTGCCGCCGCTCTTGTGGTAGTGCTTATAAATCAGGCGATAGGTAAAGCGCGCGAGCAGTCCGAGCAGCACGGAGAGTGCCGTAACCGTAATGCCGTGCCAGATTCCGATATAGAAGCCGGGCACAAACGCCGTCACCGCAAAGCGGCAGAACACACACGAAACGATGCAGCCCACGAAATCCGCGAGAAGCATCCGCATATACGCGACCGTATTTGTGTAACGCCACACGTTGCTGTACACGCACATCAGAAGCCGCACGGTAAAGATGCACAAAAACAGGCAGAGTGAGTTGCCGAGGTAAATTTCCGTATCGTGCACGGGGGTGCTGTACGACACCTCATCGGAAAGAACGAAGTACAAAAAATCCACAAAGGCAAAGCAGAGCATATCAAACAGCGCAAGAATTGTCCGTCTGAATTTGCCCTTGAACAAAAATCCGCCAAATCGGTTTTTTGTCACGGAGTCTCCCTCCCTTCCCGTTGTTTTTCATCGTTTGCGTTTTTATCGCGTTTCAGATCGTATGAGAGACCGACCGCGGAAAGCTCACGGTTGTAGCCGTCCACCGTGGTTTCGTTGAGGCGACCGATCTCCGCCGCAACCGTGCGGATTCTGTCCCGTCTGCCGAATACGGCGGTCACCCACCGCACCACCCACAGAAGGGGCAAAAGAATCGGTGCTTTTTCAAGCACGGGATACCGTTTTTTCATATCCGCCATCGGCAGAAACAGATAATGCAGGAGCTTCTTCCGCTTTGCCAAGCCGACGGACTCCTCCCGTGCGCTCGCCTTTGCCGCTGTCGCAATTTTTTTCCTCTCGGTGAGCCCGTAAGCACCGCTTTCCACGATGCGCTCGGTGATGAGCTCCGTAATCTCCGTCGGGGCGGCGTGCGCAAACCACACGGCAATCGTCGAGGTGATATTCTCATGAAAAGCGCGCAAACAGAGCTTGTCAAGCTCCTCGCCGATGTATTCAAAATCCATATCGGCGTACCGATCGGCATACCGCCACAGATCGACGAGGTGCTTTATTCCGATGCCGCCGTCGCGGTAATGCTTCGTCAGATGGGTGAATATGTACAGGTATTCGTCCTCATGCCGCATACAGTAGCGGTGCGGTGCCGTCCCCGGCACAGCCTTCGCCCACGGATCCTTATAATATTCGTAATAATCGTCGTTGTACGACGGGATAAGCCGCTTATGCAGCTCAACGCAGATTTTCGGCTTTTTGTGCCAGAACAGCTCATGATCCGACTCCACTCCCTCCGTAAAGCCGAGGGAAAGCATGATCGGCTTGATTTTTTCGTACTGCTCCTCACGGATGAGGATGTCGAAATCGCTCATCAGGCGCATCTCCGAGGAGGGATACAGATTTTTGATCGACGATCCCTTCAGAGGCATATGATCGATCCCGTTTTGGGAAAACGCCTCCAGAATCGCCGACAGAGCACCGCACTGCAACTGATCGCCCACGGTAAGCTGAAGCGTTTTCGTTTGCATCTCCGTCGCCGCCGACAGATCTGCCTCGGACAGATACAGCCCGTGATACACAAGCGGCACGATCTGGTGTGCCTTTGCGATTTCATACATCTCCGCGATCGGCAATTCGCGCGAAAGTGCCGCCGCCTCTCCCGTCAGAGCGGCTTGAATGCAGGCGAATATATCTCGGTGAAGGGATTTCATTACGCACTCCTTTGGGAATGAAGATTGAGCAGCAAAACGGCTCAGTTACAATTATTATATCAAAATCCTGTTACAAAGTCAATCGGATTGAGCAATTTTGCCCCGACTTTGTGGACTTTTTGTGAAGAAATTTGTATAAATACATGCAAAATAGCGACAAATGTCCTCGCGGAAGCGGTATCTCCTCTTGTTTTTCGGAAAAGATTGTGCTATACTAATAAAAAATCCATCCTTCCTTACGAAAGGATTTTGTATGAAACACTGTTCTTTTCTTTTTCGCATCCCCTCGCTTTTTCTGCTGATTGCGCTCTTCCTGCCGATCCTTGCCGGATGCGGCAGCGATCCTTTGTCCGCGCCGGATGACACCGCAGATCCCGTGCTGTCGGAAAACGTGCTGAACGCGGAGGAGTACCCTCTGCTCGGCGGTATTCCAACCTTGTACATCGATCTCGCAGGCAGCTATCCGCTCGGTAATCTTACGAAGGAGGAGTACGTCGGCGGCACCGCCACCCTCGTCGGCACGGACGCGGCGGACAATCTCATCTCCGTTTCCGTGGAGATGAAGGGGCGCGGCAACTACTCCTGGTACGACATGGAGAAAAAGCAGTACGCCATCAAATTTGAGGAGAAGCAGCGCGTGCTCGGCATGGGCTCGGCGCGCCGCTGGGTGCTGATCTCCAACTACAGCGACAAATCGTTCCTCCGCAATTATATGACATTGAATCTTGCGAAGGATATGGGTATGCCGTACACCACGGCGAGCCGGTATGTGAATCTTGTCGTGAACGGCGAGTATAACGGTCTGTATCTCTTGACGGAAAAAATCGAGGTGCACGCCGACCGCGTGGACATCGACACGGCAAACGGCGACGTGCTCATGGAGATCGACCTGCCCGGGCGGCACAACAACGAATGTGACTACTGTATCGACATTGAGGCGACGCTGCCCGTGCCGATGCACATCCGCATCTGCGAGCCGGAGGTGGACGACTACGGCGAGGACGTGATGACGGCGGCGCACGAGCTTGCCAAAAAGCTCACGACCGGCATGATTCCCGGCTTGAACCGCGGACTGGACACGCTATCGGAGATTATTGACGTGGAATCGTTTGTGGACTGGTACATTCTGAACGAATTTGTCCGTAACGGCGACTCCGCCTTCTGGACGAGCTGCTACTGCTATATTGAGGACGGTATTCTGCACATGGGACCGGTCTGGGATTACGACACCTGCATGGGCAACCAGGCAAACTCTGCGTATTTTGCGCCCGAGGGCTTCTATATCGGTGAGCAGCAGAGAGCGTACTGGTACTACCGCCTGACGCGCAATAAGGATTTCAATGCGCTGGTGAAGGAGAGATGGACAGAGCTTCGCGACGCAGGCGTTTTTGACGATTTTATCGGCATGATTGACGAGACGACGGCGTATATTGCCGAATCGATCAAGCTCGACAACGAACGGTGGCCGGGCGGTCCCCTGCGAGACGATCTGCGCGGAAACAAATCCTGCTACAGTGCCGAGGAGGAGAAGGAATACATCCGAAGCTGGGTGAACACACGTATCAAGTGGCTCGATAAGCAGTGGTATATCGGGGATAAATAAAAAGAAAGCCGGACGGGAACCCGTTCAGCTTTTGTTTTGGGTGGAGACGGTTTTATTGCGGCGGGAGCAAGCCCCCGCCCTACAACGGTTGCGCAAACGACCTCACAAATCTCGGTAGGGGAGGGGCTTGTGTCAAGAGAAACATGGTTTACAATTTGTGAAGAAACATGGTTTACAACTTATATGAGCAATAAATTTGAAGCGAAGGCGTAGCCGAAGCGGAAAATTTATTGCTCGGGCGCACGGCAGCGTCCGCATCCTCCTCCGCCGCACGGGCACGTCCATAGGCTCCCTCCGGGAGGGAGCGCCCGACGAAGTCGGGTGAGGGAGAACGCGATACAATGAAGTTAGCACAGACTCAAAGTTACGCAGGCTCCTTCCGTCACGCTACGCGTGCCACCTTCCTCTCGGAGGAAGGCTTTTCGTTAGCCCCATTATAACACAAATCGGCAGAGAAAACAATTTCTCCGCCGAAATTTGTTTGTAGGGGCGTGAGTCTGCGAGAACCTCGCGTGTCCCCTGCCACGGTTTTCAATCTTATCCCTTTTCGCCCTGCACAAGGCGCACGGCGGCATCCGCGTCCTCCTCTGCCAAGGCGGTAAGCTCCGCTGCACGGGCGGCGAGCTTCTCTGCGGCAGCCGTATCCGAGAGGACACGGCGGAGCAGATCCGCGATCTGCGCCCCGTCGGCAGATGTACGCGAGAGAGTGTTCTCCGGCATACCCACATACGACATCAGCGCGTCCACCTTCGGATCGTACGAAATCGCCGCGGACGGCACCGCCGATGCCGTCGCAAAAATCAAAGCGTGCAAGCGCATCGACAAAACGGCACGTGCCGAGCCGATTTCGGCAAAAATCTCCTCCGCCGTTCTCGCCGCGGAGATCGTCGCCTCCACGCCTGCCTCCGTCAGTCGGCTGAGCAGACGGGCAGAGATCGCCGCGTCATACTGCGGCTGCATCGGCAGAATCACTGCGGTGAGCGCCCGCTCGCGGCACACCGCCGTCAGCGCACGGACGACGGCATCCTCCAAAGCGGCACTGTCCCCCTCCGCCGCCGATTTTCCGGCAAGCTCACGGAGAGACACAACGATCTTCGGCTCTTTTGCGGAAGCGGTGCCCGTGGACAAACGGTACACCGGATCCGCGCTCACGCGGATTTTTTTCGCATCGATCCCCATCCGGCACAGCTCCTCACGGGAGGTATCCTCGCGGACGCTGATATAATCCGCCTCCGTGCAGGCACGGGCAGTCAGTTTCCGACCGGATTCGCTCTGAATCGGACCGATGCCGTTTGCGTAAATCATGACAGGCACAGAGAGCTTGTGCGCCATACGCACCACGGATGCGTAATACGTCAGCGATTTTTTGCTCGTCGCATCCTGGAACAGGCTGCCGCCGCCGCTGATGAGGAGCTTAGCATGGCGAAGCGCGCGCCATACGGAGATCACGTGGAAGCGGCTGACCGCTTTCACCCCGACGGCAGGGGAGACGCCCCGTTTGGAGAGCACGGCGATCCGCTTGACACCGCGCGACTTCAGTCCGTCCGCGATGGATGCAAGCAGCGCGTCATCGCCCGCGTTATCAAAGCCGTAGTAGCCGGAGATCACGACGTCGCCCCATTTCGGAACGTGCTCGGCGATTGCGAGGCGGTACGTCTCCTCCGCATCGTTGCACATACGGGCGACCGAATACTCTCTGCACACGACCGTGCGGTTGTACTCACCCATCGCCCGACGCTCCTCTTTTGTTTTGGAGAGGATTTCAATGACGCCCTGCGCGATCTGCTCCGCCGTGGCAAGCGGACGGCCGCGGCAGCAGAAATTCGTGCCGATCGCCTCTTCCTCCATGGCGAGATCGAACACGCCGAGGTGTCCCTGCGGTCCGCTCAGAACGACGGGGACGGATGCCGCCATCGCCTCCAGTGCGGCACGGGATACGCCGACAAACACATCGGTTCCGGGCAAAATCTCGGGAATATCTCTCCGCGGACCGAGGATGAAGATGCGTCCGCCGCCAAGCGCACGGTCGATCTTCTCCGCCAAGGCGCGCGCTTCCTCCAAAGCATCGCCGCCGCCGACCACGACCAGACGGGCATCGGGACGCGCACGCACGATTTCCGGCATGGCTTCAATGAGCCTAAATGCGTGCGAGGAGCACGATTTATCCATGCGCGTCACCGTGACGATTTTCTCCCCCTCGGGCAGGATGTCGGACGGCTCCGCCTCTTTGAACGCGTCGGTATCGATACCGTTGACGGTGACGTGGATTTTTTCGTAATCGGCGCCGTAATGGCGGACAAGAAAATCACGCAAATCGTCGGAAACGGCGATTGTACGCTCGCCGATACGGGTGAGCATCCGCCAATACCACACGGGATTGAACGTCCAATGGAAGGTGGTAACGAAGGGAATGTCGTATTTTTTGGCGAGCTTCTGTCCGAGGAATGCGGGGATTCTCGCGTGTGCGTGGATGATGTCGTATTTGTTTTTCCGAATATCCTCATTGAGGATTCGGTAGGAGCGCGAAAGTGCCTTCGGCTTTTTCGTATAGAGCGGCGCATCGATATGCCGCGCGCCGGATGCGAGCAGCGGCTCGAGAAAAATGCCGCCGGCGCAAGCCACGGTGACCTTGTGTCCCCGTGCGATGAGTGCACGGGTGAGCTCTAAAATATGGGTTTCCACGCCGCCTATACCGAGGGACATGGTGAGCATGAGGATGTTCATGGAGGGGTCCTTTCTTGTTTTTTCTTTTTTCTTTTTTTCCTTTTTTCTACTATCTGCAAACAGTGGGAAGGGAGGCACGAACCGTTCGTGCAGGAGACGCGATGTAGGAGGGGCGTGTCGCGCAGCCCCTCCTACGACCTCCTCCGCGCCAAAGGGGAGAGGGAGAGCCCTCTCCCCTTGGATCCCCTCACCTCATAGCGTTCTTTCAGTGGTAATTGTGTGCCAACATACCACTTTAGCTTCAGTTTTAAAGGAGAGTTATGATCGAAGTTTTGTGCTAACACAGCGAAACGCTTTCGTAAAAGACGCGCTCCCGCGCGGGCGAATAGGGATATTGATGGGTACGAATCTCGTACAGATTTGTACGTACAAATCATGATCGCATACAGGATGCGGAGATAAAGTTAGATACGGGAGGACGTGGCGCAATTTTACCGCCTCTCCCGCTGATGGTGCAGAGGGGAGATTCAAAACGAGGCGATACCGCTGAGGTTAGGAGGGTAGGTGTGATACAGTTACCGCTGCACCCCGGGGAGTGGGGTGCAGGGGAGAGGGGATCTCCCCCCTCTCCCCTTGCCGTGGCGGTGGTCGTAGGAGGCGTTCCGCGTTAAACGCCTCCTACATCTGTCGTGGGTGCGAAGCACCCCTAAATCCGGGGTGCAGGGGCAGAGCCCCGCAGATTATCCCGCGCCCATGTCTCGATCTCATCCGTGCGGAGCTTGTCCGCCACATACGCGCGGCGGAGAAGCTCGCCCGGGAGGAATCCGTCATATTTTTCATACACCGGCGTCTCCGTCGGCGCAACGAGGGATGCCGCATCAATTCCGGCACGGGCGATCTGTCCGCGCATTGTGCGCAAAAGCGTCTCGCCGTCGCCGCGCTCCTGATGAAACGTGATATAGTAGCACCCGTCAAACTCAATTTTTGACAGGCGGAACGTCTCCTTGAACTGCCCGAGATACCGCCTCAGCGTGCGGAAGGAGCGCGTTCCGAGCCACGGGAAGATCGCCCACGTCTGCCCGCCGAGGTGCAGAATCGGCTTTTCAAGCATACCCGTCCGCCGGGCAATCTCGCGCGCCTGCTTCAGCCGTGCGAGTGCCTGCTCCTTCAGGTACGGATACTCCGTATCCTCGCAAAGTACCTGCCGCATCCGCGAAAGAACGCGCGTGTGCACCTCGCCCGAATCGCCCGGCCATGCGATCTCCAGCTTGCCCTTGACGGCGTGGACGTAGATCAGCTTGCGCCTCAGATCGACCTCCTCGACCTCCCACACCCGTCCGGCGAGAGCAAATCGGTCGCCCACGGGCGGTGCGCTCGTGATCGTGCCGATCTCATCGGAGCCGGCGCGGACGGTGTAATCCTCGCTGTCCTTGAACACGGCGAAGAATTTGAACGATGCCGTCAGCCGCTCGCCGAGAAGCCCGACCATCAGCTCCTTTTCCTCCGTCATCTCCAGATACTGATCCTTCACCATGGAGAGAAGGAGCAGCTTGTAATCATCTTTATCAATATGAGAGAACGGCGGCAGTGCCAACACGCGCTCGCCGAGTGCCTTCGGCACCATCGCGCCGTCGGCGGAGAGGATCGCAAGCGTCTGCTGGAAAAGCAGGCTGTACGGGCATTTCCGAACGATCGGCGGCTCGATAAAACGCTCCTCCGTATAGAGCTGGACGATCGCAATCGCCTTTATAAGCTCCCACGGGATCATTTGCGGCAACGGCGTGTTCGGGAGTGGCTCCTCCTCGCGGAAAACCATCACCATCTCCGGCGGATCGCCGCGCCGTCCGCTTCGTCCGAGCCGTTGGAGGAAGGACGACACGCTGTTCGGCGAGCCGCTCTGCACGACTCTCTCCAGTTTGCCGATGTCGATACCGAGCTCCATCGTGACCGTCGCGCAGGTGACCGCCTCGATTTCCTCGTCATCCTTCATTTTTGCCTCCGCCTCCTCGCGTAAGGACGCGGACAGATTGCCGTGGTGGATGAGGAAAACATCCCTCTCGTGCCGCCTCTCCGCAATCTGCCTGAGCGAGGCGGTGATATACTCCGTCTCCTCACGGGAATTGGAGAACACAAGGGCTTTTCTGCCCTTTGTCGCATCGTAGATATACTCATACCCCGGATCGGGCAGAATCTCGCCCGTTTCGGAAAACATCGTCGGCGGCAGCACCGCAGGACCGAGCTTTTTCGGATCGCTCTTGTCCCCCGACGGCGCGGCAATGAAGAAATGCTCCATGCCGATTCTCCAGCGGAGCTTTTCCTTCTCCAAAGCGGGGACATACGTCTCCCTGCCGCTGCCGGAGCCGAGCCATGCCGCCGCCGCAGACGTATCGCCGATCGTGGCGGAAAGCCCGACGCGGCGCGGCGAATGTCCGATCTTTGATGACAGGCGTGCAATCAGGCAGAGGATCTGGTTGCCGCGATCGGTGCCCGTGAGGGTGTGAATCTCGTCGATGACAATATAGCGGAGAGACGCAAACAGGCGCGAAAGATCGTTTCCGCGCCGCATGAGCATACTTTCAAGCGACTCGGGCGTGATCTGCAAAATTCCGCGCGGATCGCGGAGTAGCTTTTCCTTGTGCGACCTTGCAACATCGCCGTGCCAGTGCGTCACGGGGATGCCAGCCTCCTCCGTCAGCTCCGTGATACGCGCAAACTGATCGTTGATCAGGCTTTTCAGCGGCGCGATATAGAGAACGGCGACACCTGCGGCATCCTCCTCGTAAATTTCGGATAAAATCGGAAAGAACGCCGCCTCCGTTTTGCCCGACGCGGTGGAGGACGGGATCAGGAGATTGTACTCCGTATCAAAAATGACGCTCGCGGCGATTTCCTGTACTTGATGGAGCGCGTGCCAGCCGCGGCGGTAGATAAATTCGCGCACAAACGGCGCAAAACGGTCGTAAATACTCATATCAGAAGTCCAGATCGTCCAGCGAAACGGCAGGCGGCGGTGTCACGGGCGCATCGGGCACGTCTGCGGACACCTCCTCGGTGAGATTCTCCCCCTTCGGGGCGCTCTCCACCGTCTGTGCGACGATATTTTCAAAAGAAACGGTCGGATTCTGGTACATCAGATCGAGCAGCGTGACAAAATCGCGGATGATCTCGCGCGGCGTAATCATCTCGTCCGCCAGCGCACGCGACAGCTCTTCCTTGAGGAAAATCTCGCGCTGTGCGTCCGTGAGCGCCTCGGGCGTGCCGTAATACTGCGCATGCAGTGCCGTGAGGCGCACAAGAAGCGCAAACAGCTCGTTATCCGACAGGCGGCGGAGGCGGATGACGGGGGACATCGTGTTTTTCAGCTCCAAGGCGGGATTCACGGAGGAAAACCGCCCGTCCGTCAATCGGGAGCGAAGCGCCTCGTAGCTGAAAAGACCGCGCCTCGTATCCTCCAAAAACCGCGGCGTGCCGCCGAGGACGATCATCAGTCCCTCGCACGCCCCTTGCAACGTATCGTTGTACATGGACAGAATCTTCTCGTAATTCGCCTCACGGCTGATGCGGTTGGCGATCTTGTACAGATTCACGCACTCGTCGATGCACACGACCAGTCCCTTGTACCCGATCGCGCGCACAAAGCCGGACAGCAGGCGCAAATGGAGATACCAGTTCGCGTCGGTGATGACGCCGACGGCGCGCAGTCCCGTGGCGGCACGCGCCTCCGTTTTCGTGCGGTATTCGCCTCGGAGCCAGCCGAGGCAGGCGGCAGACGCATCCGCGTCATCGGTGATATACGCATCCAGCGCACGCAAAAGCACGGAGACGTAATCGAGTCCGCCGATCTCCTTCGTCAACGGAGTGAGCAGGCGCGAAGCCTCGCGGCGTGCGGCGGCACGGTACTCGTCCGCCGAGAGCGAATCGGGGATCTCAGCCGTGAGGGAGGCAAACCATCTTTCGAGAATGACGCCGAACGCGCCGCCGTCGGGGGATGCTTTCACGGCGAGATTGCGCGCAAGCTCGCGGTAGGTGGCAAGACCGCCCTCGCCCGACAGTTTTCTCTCGGGGGAGAGATCCGCATCCGCGACAGCAAAGCCCAGCTCCGCCGCACGGGCGCGCATAAGCTGGATCAGAAACGATTTTCCGCTTCCGTACCGACCGATGAGAAACCGCATGGACGACTGCCCGTCGGCAACGCGGTCGAGATCGTCGGACAGCGCACGGATTTCCTCCGTCCGTCCGATGGCAATATACGGTGCACCCGAACGGGGAACAACCCCTGCCGAGATGCCCGAAAGAAGCGCGCCGAGCAGCCGTCTCGGCACCTTTTGTACACTGATTTTGGAAACTTCCGTATTCATTCCGTCAGCCACTGTGCGGCCTCCTCTTTGTAATCTTCAATGATAGTCCATTCGCCGTCTGTCTCCTCAAACAAAACGTCTCCGAGAACGTCCGCGGCGTATTCGTTCCATTTTGCCGTCACCTCGAAAGGATTCGTGCGGCGCGGCTGTGCCTTGCACCAATCGGCAAGCGGCTCTCCGGCCAGGACGGCGGCAAGCGCGTCCGCAAACGGGATCTTGGTCGGCTGCGGTGCTTTTTCCGATACTGTTTCCGGCTCTTTTTCCGGCACGGGTGCCGCCTCCGCGATCTCCGCGATTTCTTCGGTGAGAATCTCCGTATTCGCCCACGAATCCGCCTCCAGCGTGTGCGCCGTACCGTAATCAATGCCCGTGCTCGGTGCATCGTACAGATGCGCATAGGCGCGTTCTTCTTCGGCGGCAGCGATCCGTCTGCGCTCGCCGGGCAGGTTTTTGTCAAAATAGGCGGCAATCGCGGCGGAAAGGGCGTTCTCCGGCTCCGTGACGTTCAGTCGGGAGCGGATTTTCAGCGAACGGCGGAGGCAGTTTTCGGCGATTTTGACCGCCGAGGTAATCTGCGCGCGGAGCTTGTACGATCTCGCAAACGAGCAATACTCCACAATCAGGCGGCGCTTGACCGTCTGTGCGCAGAGCGAGCCGCAAAACGCATCCCTCTCGACGCGCACACGGCGCATCTCGGACGGATTCGGCGCGATGCCGCACACAGATGCGGCATATGTGACCGCGGCAGGGATATGCGTTTCAAAAGCGTCCCTGTTCGCGGCGTAATATTTGCTTGCGCGGTAGCTGTAATCGGACGCGGAGAGGATAAGCGAGCGCGCGGTGATACCGCCCGATTCGCTCTCGGCGATATAGAACTCCTTCAGAGACGTGCGCGGCAGAATCTCCGGCACGATGGGGTAAAGCGACTCCGGCAGCGGTGTCTGCCTGACAAGGCAGTAATCGCACATCCATTCGGCGAGATACCGATCCAATTCCGGCTTGCGCCGACGGTATGCCAGCCACACCTCTGCAAGCATACGCGCGCCGTCCGCCGGTGCGATCCGATGGGGGAGGTTTATGATTTCGTAGATATAGAGAAACAAATACGGCAGGTCGATCTCCTCCAGAAAGACGCCGCGGCGGGCGTTTTCGCGAAACCAGAGATAATAGGAAAGCTGGGCGTGATTGAGCTGCGCGTACTGCGGAATATACGAAAAATACGGCTCGTGCGGACACTCCTTGCCCTGCACGGAGAAAAAGCGGTTTGCGTCCTCCGTAAAACGGCCGTAATAGTTGTATTTCTGCGGCCACGGGTGGCTCTCTGCGCAAATAAGGAGGGAGTTTTCAAATTCTAAGCGAAGGACGTCTCCCTCTGCGGCAGGTGTCTGCCGTTCCGTCGCGGATGCGGAGAGCGTCATCGCCTGCACGCGGGGCGTGCCGCCCTTGTTTTTATAATTGGCGGTGGGGTACATCGGGCGCGCCGCCGCCGTTTTCGTCATAGGATCCGCCACAACCTCGGCGGCGGAGGGAGTTCCGCCCGTCGGGGCATCGGCGACGATATAGGCGGTATCTTTTTCGCGATCCGGCATGGGGGACTCCTTTCGGGGGG
>JAZNHT010000057.1:0-65526 GCA_045577175.1 Eubacteriales bacterium
CTTTTTTATAATCCCTTCGTCACGGAAAAGTAGCCACATCTGTGGCGGTAGAGCGAGTTTGCAAGTGTCAAATGTTTCAGAGGGCTTTCAGCCCTGCCGGTAACAGGTCCTTATAGGGCTGAGCAAACCACCGGCTTAGCCGGTGGTTATGATTTTTAGTTTACAGTCATTACCGTGCCGATGAAGAACGGCAGATTCGTTTCGCAGTCAATAAGCATATACAAAAACGGGCGGTCGAGGTATACATACTTCGGATCGATGACCTCTCTTGCCGATTCATCGGTCATTTCCACCACGGTGGCGGCACCGGCTTTTGTGCCCCGTTCGTCCACGCAGATGAACGTCTTGTGCAGTACGCGGTTTATGAAAATATTGCCGGCTGTGGAGTGTCCGAGCTTGGAGAAATCGGCAGCCGCACCGTCGAAGGCATCCGGCATCCCCATTTCGGCGAGGATTTGGCTCATCTCCACATCGTATTCCGTCTCGAATTTCGGGATCGCGGTGTAGACCGCCGCGCTCTGCGCGTTTGTCAGAAGCCCGTGCACGCTTTCGCCGCTGAGTGATGACGCGTATTCGGCGACGGTCATTCCCTCATTCGGCAAAAGGGCGGCGAACGCATATTTCTGTCCGGCGTAGTATTTGATAAAGCCTTCGGCGTTTCCGTCATTGAGATACAGCGCTTCCTCCGAATACATCATCTCGGCGGATTGCTCCGTGCCGTTTTCCGTGGTGAACGTGCCCGTGCGCACCTGCGATTCAAAATAAATCTCCTGCCATTCGGCATCAAATGCGAGCGCATTGATGAGATACATCACGGCGGCGGCAGGAATCTCGTTCAGAATGTCCTTGATCATGCCGTCCGTGTGTTCTTCCACCCATGCGTTGATCTCTTGGCAGGTCTCCTCGTTAAACGGAGCGCGGTAGATATCCGCGCCGTAGTAATCCGCGTTTGTCTGCAAAAAATCCGCCTGGACCGTGAAGCGCTCGTCCTCCGTGAACCAGATCGAATTGGCAAGACTGAGCTTGTATTTTTCCCCTTGGGGAAGATTTTTCATATAGCTTGAGATCCAGCCGTTCAAATCCGCAATCGGCATCCCCAGCACGTTTTCCATCTGCGCGAGCGTGTTGCCCTCCGCGCCGTTTGCCGTCATCGACAGCGCAACGAGGACGGACAGCGGAGAGATCAGCGTGTTTTCTCCGTCATCCGGACTTGCTTTGAACAGCCGTACGGCAAAATCGGTCACGGCATCATCGCTTACGTCGGTGAGTGCGGGCGTATCGGTGCGTTGTGCATTCGGGGTGACGTTCTCCATGAGGTTTTCCGCCTGCGGCGTCTGTGCGCATCCCACCAAAGGAAAGAGGAGGATGCATAGTAAAAAAAGGCTGAGGCATCGTTTCATTTTGATCGGCTCCTTTCCGTTTTACCTTTTAGACGGGCAGTTTTGGGAAAAGTTCCCGCTATTATTTCTTGCGCTTCCCGGGCAGATGTGGTATAATAAACCGAAGGCGGTGATTGTGTGATTAATGAAATCGTAATTGATGTGATGGAGTGGATCGGGACAATCGCATTTGCGGTTTCCGGCTCTCTGGTTGCCATCAAATGTTCTCTGGATCTGTTTGGTGTGCTGATCGTCGGCTGTGTGACGGCTATCGGAGGCGGTATTACAAGAGATCTCCTGATCGGGCGGATTCCGCCGCAGATTTTTTTCAGTCCGTATATTCTGATTGTGGCGTTTGCAACCTCACTTTTAGTATTTGCGATCGCTTACATATACCGAAAGAAATTCGAAAGCCTGCGCGAGCGAATCGAGAGCATTAATGTGTTTTTTGACGCGCTCGGACTTGCGGCGTTCTCCATCACGGGCGTTGAGATCGCGTGTGGGGCGGGGTACGCGGAGCACGTGATCCTCACACTAACGCTCGGTGTGTTAACCGGAGTCGGCGGCGGCGTTTTGCGTGATGTTCTCGTCAATGAAAAACCATACATCCTGACGAGGCATATCTACGCCGTGGCGTCGATTATCGGCAGTCTTGTTTATTATGCAGTGAGCGTCCGGCTGGATCGCCGCGTGCTCGGCACGTTCGTTTCCCTTGGATGTACGATTCTGATTCGTATGCTTGCTGCCAAGTATCGCTGGAAACTGCCGAAGATCAAGTTTTGAGTAGTGCTGATCCATGCGAACGAGTTACAGGGCTGTCACCTATGCGACAGCCCTGCTTTTATTATTTCCGGATATCCTTCATGTGCTTAGTGCGTGTTTCGTCTGGAAAATGACTTCTTCTGTCAAAAAGGGAGACTCTGCTTCCAACCAAACGGAGAATTTTTTTGTGCCGATTCTCCGTTTGTTCTATTTACAAACCGTTCCGCGTCCTGTATAATGAAATCACAAAATCGGTTTTGCAAATGATTTTTATGGAGGGTACACTATGACAATCGGAAAAAGAATTGCGGAGCTCCGTTGGGAGAAGGGGCTGACGCAGAGTGCGCTCGGCGAGCTGCTCGGCGTTTCCAATCAGGCCGTTTCCAAGTGGGAGTCGGATATGACGGCACCGGATATTCTGCTTTTGCCTAAAATCGCAGATGTGTTCGGATGCACCATCGATTCGCTGTTTGAGCGCGAGGGGGCGTCTCAGGCATCGGAGGAAGGGAACACGATCTTTCTGCCGTGGGAGGATGACGGCGTGATCCGCGGCGTTGTCTTTGAAGGCAGAAAACTGCTCAAAAGCATGGCGGACATGAGCCGTTTCACCTTTGAAATCGTCGGAGAAGCGGCGGATGTGACCGCGCATTGCAGTCTTTCCGTGAAAGGATCGGTAAACGGCAAGTGCGAGGCAAACGGCAGCATTTCTGTGGGTGGTGATGTCTCCGGTAATATTGAAGCGAACGGAGGTGTCGCCGTGGGAAATCGTGTGACGGGAAACGTCAGCGCCTGCGGCGGTGTTTCCGTTGGCGGCGATGTCTCCGGCAATATTGAGGCAAACGGCGGTGTGACTGTGGACGGTGGCTGCGGTGGACATATCGAAACAAACGGTGCGGTCACTGTGAGCGGCGACTGCGGCGGCAATATCGAAACAAACGGCGATGTCAGTGTCGGCGGCAGCTTGGACGGAAACATCGAGACGGGAGGCGAGGTCACCGTCGGCGGCGACTGCGGCGGCAATATCGAAACGGAAGACGAGGTTACCGTCGGCGGCAGCTGCCACGGGCATATCGAAACGGAGAGAGACGTTACCGTCGGCGGCAGCTGCGGCGATATTGAAGCAGAGGGCAACGTTACCGTGTGCGGTGACTGCCGCGGCAATATCGAAGCCGAGGGCGACGTAATCATCAAAGGAGAAAAGGCATAAGCGGAAAAATCACCCGTTGGCGTACCTGTCGCAGGCAGGTACGCCAACGAAATTTTCCCTTTCGGGCAAGTGAAATCGCTTCGCGGTGAAATATTTGCTCCGCAAATGTGAAATGTCCGCCTACGCGGACGTGGGCAAATTTCATTTCACATCGGGCAAGGCGAGATATTTCACAATGTGCGGCAGCACAGTATTTCACGTTTTGCGAAAGCAAAGCATTTCACTATATGTATTTGTGTCCGCAAATACAGTGCTTGTCAAGAAAAAGGACGAGGAATTTTTGCAATTCTTCGTCCTTTTCCTGTCGGTAGGTCTGTCCTGCTCTATCGCAGGTCTCCTTCGGGGTGGTTTTTCTCCGTTTGTAGCGAAAATGCGTCAAAAGTATTGCAAAATCGTGAATAATGTGATACACTATATCAAACTGCGCCTCGACGCAACATGACAGAATGGAGAATCATCATGGTTTGGGGATCGTTTGGTTTTGTGCATATCCTGTCGCTGTTTCTTTCCGCCGGAATGATTGTCGGACTGTATTTTTTTCTGCGCCACCGTTCGGAGAAGGTGCAGACTGCCTTACTCGGCGTCCTTTCTTTTGCCGGAATTGCGGCGATTTTCTTCAATCTTTTTATGTGGGGATCGCCTCTGGAGTATCTGCCTTTCCATCTTTGCTCGCTCACGGCAATGGTTTTGCCCTTCGCCGTCTTTACGAAAAATAAGATTCTGAACAATCTTCTGCTTCTGTGGGGCTTCGGGGCACTGCTCGCCCTCGTTGTCAACGACGCACAGGCGAATTTTGAAATCGCAAGCCTCACGTTCTGGTTTTATTACCTGCCGCATACGCTCGAATTTGGCGTGATCGTTCTCATGTTCCTCCTCAAACGCGCCGTTATGGACGTCCGCTGTATCCTTCCCACGGTCGGGAGTACGTTCGCGGTGTACACCTGCGTGCATTTTATCAATCTTCTGGTCAATGCGCACTGTGCGAAGCACCGGATCCTTGATTGGGCGGGGGATGTGGTTCGCGTTAATTATATGTACTCCCTCTTTTCGGAGAATCCCGTGCTCGATCTGCTTTACACCGTGCCGTATTGGTATATGTTCGGCACAATTCCGATCATTGCCGTCTATCTCAGTCTTGTGTACTGCCGGCAGATTGTCGGTATCGTGCGTGCGTATCGGGCAAAAAAACATCGGGCGACATCGGAGAACTGTACAAAATTATAAATTCAGTGCCGAAAAATGCATTGTGTTTTCGTCTTTCGCACCGTATAATAAGTGTACAAAAACATACTTCCCGTAAGGAGAATGCATCATGAAAGAAAGAGTCAGAATCGGTTACGTCGGTCTCGGCAGACGGGGCAAGGGCATCGTCCGCCATTTTGCGAAAATGCCTGAGGCGGAGATCGTGTATCTGTGCGACAAATCCGCGGAGAGACTGAAAAACGGGCAGAACACCGTCATCGAGCACGGCGGATACGCACCGCGCCTTACAACGGAGTACAGCGACATTATAAACGATCCGACGATTGACGCAGTCGTTATCATGATCGGCTGGAGCGGTCGTCCGCAGATGGCGATTGAGGCGATGCGCGCGGGCAAATATGCCGCCGTGGAGGTCGGGTGCGCGGACACGCTGGATGAGTGTTGGGAGCTGATCCGCACCTATGAGGAGACGGGGATGCCCCTTATGATGCTGGAAAACTGCTGCTACGATCACCGTGAGATGACGCTTCTCCATATGGTGAAAAAGGGCATCTTCGGCGAGGTTGTGCACTGCACGGGCGGATACCACCACAATCTGAACGAAATCGAGCTTTTCAAGGATCTTGATAAAGAGGAGTTCCCGCACTACCGCCTGAAGCAGTACAGGGAGAAAAACCGCGAAAACTATCCCACGCACGAGCTCGGTCCGATCTCGAAGATTCTTTCGATCAACCGCGGCAACCGCATGGTGAAGCTCATCTCCGTCGCCTCCAAAGCGGCAGGGATGAAGGCGTACGCGGCGGAGCATCTCGGCGAGGACAGTCCGTATGCGACGGATACGTACAAGCAGGGCGATATTGTGAACACGCTCATCACCTGCGCGGATGGCGCGACGATTCAGCTTACGCTGGATACGACGCTTCCGCGTGCGTATTACAGTCGCAACATCTCCGTGCGCGGCACGAAGGCGATGTCAAGCGAGGAAAGACGCGTGATCTTCATCGAGGGCATGAAGGAGCCTGTTGAAAACAACGAGGCGGAGATGTTTGAAAAATACGAGCATCCGCTTTATGAGGAGTACAAAAACTGCAAGGTCAAGGACGCGCACGGCGGCATGGACTGGCTTGTGTGCCGCGCGTTTATCGATGCGGTGCGCCGCGAGGTGAACACGCCGATCGATGCGTACGATACGGTCACGTGGATGGCGATCGGCGCGCTGTCTGCGCAGTCGATAAGGACGGGCGCAAGCGTCGATTTCCCCGATTTTACAAACGGAAAGTGGGAGAACCGTGAGGCGCCGACCGAGGGCAAATACTGCCTCGATAAAGTCTGCATCGATCACGAAACGCCGATTGTCTGATACTATGATAAAAGGAGGGAGGAAACTCCCTCCTTTTTGTTATTGACATCGCCGGAGGAATGTTTTATAATATGGGTATAAACCGAAAAGGGGGATATTTTTATGGATAAAAGAATAGGCGTTCAGATGTTCACCGTGCGTGAGCATACGAAAACGGTCGCGGATTTTGCGGAGACCTGTAAGAAAATCGCACAGATGGGGTATACCACGGTGCAGATCTCGGGCACGCCGCTTGAGGCAAAGGATATGCGTCCCGTGCTCGATGCATACGGACTGAAGGTCGTCACCACGCACAAGGGCTTTGCCGATTTTCAGAACAACCTCGCCGGGGTGATCGAGTATAACCGCATCCTCGGAAGCGAGCTCTGCGGCATGGGCTGTATCCCCGAGTGGGCGCGCGGAAGCCGCGAGGATGTGGACCGCTATATTGCGGAGGTCAACCGTATCGCCGCCATCCTCAAAAGCGAGGGAATGCGCTTCGGTCACCATAACCATTCCTATGAATATATGCGTCACGAGGGCGGCTGCTCGTTCGACCGCATGGTCGCCGAGACGGATCCCGATGCCGTGTCGTTTATTCTCGATACGTATTGGGTGCAGTTCAGCGGACGAAATCCCGAACGAGAGATCCGTGCGCTCGGCAAGCGTGCCGAGGTCGTGCATCTGAAGGATTACCGCATCGAGGTCGGCGACTGGAAAACGCCGAAAATGGGCGAGGTCGGCTCCGGTCAGCTTTACTGGGACGGGATTCTCGACGCCTGTGAGGATGCCGGTGTGAGCTGGGCAGTCGTTGAGCAGGATACGAACCACCTGAACGACGATCCGTTTGCGTCTCTCGCCGTCAGCCGCGCATATCTGAATGAGAAAGGATACCTGTAATGCGCCGCCTCCTGTTTGATTTTGACGGGACGCTCATTGATTCCATGCCCACATTCGCCGGTGTGATGCGGCGGATTCTGACCGAGCAGGGAATGGCGTGCGACAGCGCGATTCTGAAGGAGCTCTCGCCTCTCGGTCTGGTCGGCATCGCCCGCCGCATGATTGAGATGGGTATGCGCCTGCCCGAGGAGAAAATCATCGCGCTCATGGCAGAATATATGGTGGATGAGTATGTGTACCGCATCCCCGTAAAGGAGAACGTCATCGAAACGCTCAAGGCATTGAAGGCGCGCGGACACAAGCTGTCGATTCTGACCGGCTCGCCGCATATTACGCTTGATCCGTGCGCAAAACGGCTCGGGCTGACGGAGCTGTTTGATCATATCTGGTCGTGCGACGATTTCGGTACGACGAAGTCAAATCCCGACATCTATAAAGCCGTCGCGGAAAAGCTCGGCGTGCCGACGGCGGAGATTCTGTTTTTTGACGACAATCTTGACGGACTCCGCGCGGCAAAGAGTACGGGCGTGACCGTGTGCGGCGTGTATGACGCCTCTGCGGACGATTTCACCGAGGAGATTCGGGAGGCTTCCGCGTACTACATAAGCGATTTTTCGGAAATTCTCACGCTTGGGCAGGCGGAGAGGGATACGCTTGCGGACGCGTTTGCAAGAGTGCGTGCGACTGTGCCCGTGTGGAAAGAGTATCCGAATCTCCATCCGACAGGCAAATATGAGGGCATCAAAGCGATCGCGTATGAGTGCGAGCCGTTTGCCGGGCAGAAAACGAAGGCGTTTGCGTATCTCGGTATCCCTGAAAACGTGACGGACAAGGTGCCCGGCGTCGTCCTCGTGCACGGCGGATCGGGTGTCGCTTACGTCGAATGGGTGCGCCGCTGGACAGAGCGCGGATACGCCGCGATCGCCATGTCCAACTGCGGTCATTTTGCCAAAACAGGCGATATGCCCGAAAACGAAAACTGGGTAAGCGATGGCTTTAACGATCGCTGGGTGCGCGCCCTGCAAGGCGAATTTGCCGAGAACGGCTATACCGCCGTGCCGATGAATGACGTCATGTGGCAGTCGCACAAGCCGATTTTAGAGCAGTGGATGTACCACGCCTGTGCCGAGACGATCCTTGCGGCGAATATCCTGCGCTCGCTTCCCGAGGTGGATGCGGACAAGATCGGCGTCACGGGCGTTTCGTGGGGCGGTGTCATCACCGCGATCGCCATGGGCTACGATGACCGCTTTGCGTTCTCCATCCCCGTGTACGGCTCGGGGTATCAGACGGAGTCGATGACGCGCCTCGGACGGTATTTCCGCAAAGGGCGCAATCCCGAGCTCTGGCTTGCGGAGCAGAATTTCGATACGCTCACGATGCCGACGCTCTGGCTTTGCTGGAACGCGGATACGCCGTTTTCACTCAATTCGAACGTGCTGTCCTATCTCCATACGGTCAAAAACAACGCCGATACGCGCCTGTCTGCCGTGCATGAAATGGGACACGGACATCCGCAGACGTGGGTGCGTCCCGAAGCGTATGTGTTCGCCGATTCCGTTGTAAAGGGCGGCGCGCGGCTGCCGGTCGTGCATCCCGACGGGACTGTAGAAAATCCCGACGGAGTGCAGATCACCGGCGCGAAGGCATACTGGCTCACCGCGCCGCTTGCGTACACGCAGCCCGAGTCCGATTCCGACGGCGTGATGACGGAGGCGTGGCATATCCTGCCGATGATGTTTGCGGACAGAAAAATCACAGGCGCGCTTCCCTCTGAGGCAGTAGGCTATTATTACGAGATCACATCCGTGATCGGCGCGGATACGTGCGTGAGCACATCGCCCTATATCGAGAAATAATGTGCAAAAACGGACACGTTTTCAAAAATGTGTCCGTTTTCGTCTTGACATGCGGTGCGTGTGCGGTATAATACTTCCCGAAAGCGAGGACGACAAATGGTACAGATGCACATGGAGCTGATTGCCTCCGAGTATGCCGGAGCGCGTCTCGGCATCTATAAGGTATGGGCGGAGCCGTCGATTTTACAGGCGATGCCGACCTTGCACGCTCACGAAACGTATGAGATGCACATCGTCACGGAGGGAGCTTATACGTTTACGGTGGAGGATGAGGCGGTGCTGCTTACAAAGCACCGATGCCTGATTCTGAAGCCGGGAACAAAGCACTACTCGTATGACAAAACGGGAGACTGTACGCTCATCAGTCTGCATATTTCTTTGGAAAAGACAGAGGAGGCGGACGGACTGTATTCGTATTTCCGCGCTGCCTTGGACGGCGCGGCAGGAACGCCGTTTTCGGTATCCCGTGCGCTTGTCGGCTGCGTGCGTGCGTTTGAGGAGGAGCCGTTTTTGTTTGCGGCGGACGTTTACTGCCGCCTCAAGGTGCATCTGTCGGAAATCGTGTACCATCTGTTTTCCGACATTGACGGATTCGGCGGAAAAGACAACCCGATAAAGAGTAAGCACCGCGTAAACAGTACCGCGTATGTGATCGAATGTATGGTGAACGAGCCGCGCTGTACGCTTGCGGATATTTCCGCGAGAACGGGATACTCCATGCGGCATACGACACGCCTGATTCAGTCCATGTACGGGAAAACCTTGCACGAAATCCGTGTGGAGCGTTCTGTGGCGCACGCAAAATCGCTGCTTGCCGGTACGGATAAAACGGTGGAGGAGATTTCTGCGGAGACAGGCTTCCGCGGTGCTTCCGCGATGCGTCGGGCTTTCCTTCGGACGGAGGGTGTTTCTCCGAATGAATACAGAAAATTACATCAAAAGGAGACAGAGCATGGCACAGACAAAGTATAGCGCACTTTCCCTCGATATGCAGAGAAACGTGACGGAAGGCTCGCCCAAGGCACTCCGCGATGCGATCCGCCGCGCGGCAGATCTCAGAATCTACACGGAATTTCGCCATAACGAGCACATCGACGGGGCATCCGATAATGGTGAAATGATCCGCGAGGTGTCCGATTTCCCCGCAACGTATCTGATTGAGGACAGATGGGCGGCAGGCATCATGACACTCCGTCAGCCTGTGACCTTGCCCGACCGCTTCGGCGACCGTTCCTCCATGTCGTTCTTTATGTACAATGAGGACGGACAGCAGGCGATAGCGCGCCCGTATCTGGACAGCCACGGCTACGACGAGCCAAAAAATCCCGATCCGCACTACGGCGATATAGGCACGGCGAAATACCACACGCTTTCCGAGGATAGGTGCGCCGCCGCCCCCTCACAGAATTTTATCTACGATTTCTATTCGTACAAATTCCTTGTGCAGGACGAGTGGGAGGAAATCTATGCCCACGATGCGGACGGAAACGCGATTCGCGGTTCTGCCGAGGCACTCGATGCGGCGTCAAGCGCGGGACAGGACCTGAAGGTGGCGATCACGGGCATCTGTGAAGGGCTGTGGGACGAGGAAAATCTGCCTGCGCACGAGCTGTTTATTCAGACAGGTCCGCACTACTATTACAGCGAAACGGGATACATGGTCGCGGAAACGCGTCCGTTTGTGCGCGTGCGTCCCGCGATTCCGATGGTGTACGCCGAAGGGAACTGGGATTTCGGCTGGGCGATCGTCCGCAGCGACGGACACGTTGCCGGTCGCTATTACAATCCGTACACAATGCGCGTGAAGCATACGTTTTCGCGCCATGCGATGCGTTGGTTTACGAGAAAATAAACGAGAGGGAGGGCTGTGCCCTCCCTTTTTTCAAAAAGCCAATGCGTTAAAGTGTTCCCACTGCCCGCGGACGGACAAATCTTCTGTAGGGCGGGGGCTTGCTCCCGCCGTTTTGCATGATTTTGACTCTTTTAGGCGGCGGGACACAAGGCCCCCGCCCTACAAAACAGAGTACATTCGCTTGGGAACACAGGGGGGAATCGGGATTTTTCAAAAATTCCCGATAGCAGTTGAAATTTGTCCGCGAGTGTGTTACAATAAACTATCACAATCGCTTACGCGAAAAAGGAGAACGGTATGAAGGTTTTGGCTTTTGACTTCGGTGCATCCAGCGGACGCGCCATCATCGGCGGTCTTGAAAACGGCAAGCTCACCCTGGAGGAGGTCCATCGCTTCGATAACGAGCCCGTTTACATAAACGGAGGCTTCCACTGGGATCTCCCCCGTTTGTTCCATGAGATCAAGCAGGGACTTGTCAAGGCGGAAAAATACGGCTACGAAAGCATCGGTATCGATACGTGGGGCGTCGATTTCGGTCTGCTCACGAAGGGCGGCTACCTCCTCGGCGATCCGTATCACTACCGCGACGAGCGCACCGCGCCCGTGCTGGACGCTGTCCGCAAGCAAATCGGCGACGGTCCTCTGTACAGACAGACCGGTATCCAAACGCTCGCGTTCAACAGCGTCTATCAGCTTCTCGCCACGAAGAAAAACGATCCCGACGTGTATTCCGTCGCGGATAAAATGGTGCTCATGCCCGATCTGTTCTCCTACCTCCTCTCAGGTGAGGTGTATGCGGAGAGATCGATCGCATCCACCACGCAGATGCTTGACCCGGTCACGAAGGAGTGGAATCTGCCTTTCCTCAAGGAGGTCGGCATCGATCCCGCAATCCTGCCGCGCCTGGTGGACAGCGGCGAGAGAATCGGCATGATGAAAAAAGACATCTGCGACGAGCTCGGCATCACGCCGAAGTGGATCACCGCCGTCTGCGGTCACGATACGCAGAGCGCGATCGTTGCCGTTCCGGCAAAGGATAAGGATTTCGTCTACATCTCCTGCGGCACGTGGAGCCTCTTCGGTACCGAGCTGGACGTACCGTGCGTCAGCGATATGGCTGTCGAGATGGATGTTTCCAACGAGACCGGCTACGGCAGAACGACCGATTTCCTCCGCAACATCATCGGTCTTTGGATGATTCAGGAGACGCGCCGCCAGTTCAGACGCGACGGCAAGGAGTATTCCTACGCCGAGATGGAGGCACTTGCGCGCGAGGCGAAGCCGATGCAGTGCTTCATTGATCCCGATGAGCCCCGCTTCTCTCCGCCCGGCAACCAGATTCAGCGTATCCGCGATTTCTGCCGCGAGACCGGGCAGTACGTCCCCGAAACGGACGGCGAGATTATCCGCTGCATCTATGAGAGCCTCGCGATGAAGTATGCGTATACGTTCAAGAATCTGAAGAAGTGCACGGGCAAGCCGTTCTCCGCGATTCACATGGTCGGCGGCGGTACGAAGGACGGATTCCTCTGCCAGATGACGGCGGACGCGACCGGCGTTCCCGTAATCGCAGGTCCGATTGAGGCAACGGCGGCAGGCAATATCGCCGTACAGCTCATTTCCGCCGGTGAGATCAAGGATCTCGCCGAGGCACGCGCCATCATTGCGGATTCGTTCTCCGTTGTCGAGTACAAGCCGCGCCACAGCGGATTCTTTGAGAATTACGAAAAATTCTGCAAAATCGTGAAATAAGTCTCAGACCTCCGCCGTCGGCGGAGGTCTTTTTGGTCTAAAGAAAACCACCGGCTAAGCCGGTGGTTCCAAAGAGGCTTTTGCCGTTGAGAAAACCCGCCGCAGCGGTAGGCTCCCCTGTGTAAGGGGAGCTGTCAGCGAAGCTGACTGAGAGGGTGCCCTCTCCGTCACACTTTCGTGTGCCACCTCTCCCATCGAGATGCTCCGCGTCTCGGGGAGAGGCTTTGACAGAACAAATGCCACTGCGCAAATAGTACCTCAGATCGGGATTTTGATTTTCTTGTACTGCGTCCGAGGCGCATTGTATCCGAAATTTGCCGCGGATTGCTCAACTTCCCGTTAAGTTTCGTGCCGAAAGGTCAAGAATTTACGCAAAAGCGGTTGACATTAAACTCAATTTGTGGTAGAATTTCATGTGATAAGCTGGCGGAGTACCCCCGCCTGCCTTACATACTATTTTTAGAAAGGAAATCCCCCCATGAAGAAAGTCATTTGTCTTCTTCTCGCTATGCTGCTCGTTCTGCCCCTCGCAGTCGCCTGCAACAACGAAGAGAAGCCCCCGGTAAGCACCGGCGATCCGGCAGTATCCGGCAACGGTACCGATCCGGCAAATCCCGGCAACGATACCGATCCTGCCGATTCCGGCGACGATCCCGGAACCGACACGCCCGCCAGCGCAAAGCTGGACACCTCTGCCCTGGACTTCGGCAATGCTGAGTTCCATATGGTTGCCTTTGACTGGCAGGCATATTCCCACTACTTCTTTGCTGATGAAGATTCCTCTGACCCGATGCAGAGCGCAATCTACACCCGTAAGAGCATGATCGAGGAAGAGATCGGCGTTAAGATCACCAGCAGGCTCTACACCGGCTACGGCGATATGTATCCCGCAATCGATCAGAACGTCGGTACCGGCGACGATGCTATCCAGCTCGCGCTGATCCACTGCATCTCCGGCGTTTCCAACTACGCTTCCACCGGTACTCTGTATCCGCTTGAGGATCTCACGAATGTACAGCTTGAGGCTGACTGGTGGAATCTTGAGCAGATGGATGCAATCCGTCTCGGCAGAAGCTACTTCTACGGCGTCAACGATTTCATGATCCCGACTCCGTACATCGTATTCTTCAACAAGGATATGCTCGATGAGCTGAACCTTGAGGATCCGTACGCGCTCGTTGAGAACAACGGCTGGACGCTCGACAAGTTCGACGAGATGGCTCGTGCCGCAACCCGCGACGTTGACACCAACGGTACGTGGGACGATGCCGACCAGTACGGTATCTCTTACTACGACGGCTCTGAGCTTCTCTCCTTCTGGTCTTCCTCCGATCAGTTTGTTGGCGCGAAGAACGAAGACGGCTATCTCGAGATCGTTCTGAACACCGAGAAGGCTGTCGATGTTCTTGAGCTGATCGCTGACTGGTCCAAGGATCACGTCACGCAGATTTCCGTTTCCGGCAACGGTCTGGACTGCCTCGGCATGGATTCCGATCAGTGCCTCTTCTGGCTCTCCAACGTAGCATCCGCCGAGATGCTCCGTGACTGTGAGGTTAACTACGGCATTCTGCCGTTCCCCAAGTACAACGCTGAGCAGGAAGACTACATGCACCTCGACTGGGGCGGACTGATGGGCGTTCTCACCACGATCCGCGATCCCGAGATGGTCGGCGCAGTTGTTGAGCTTCTCGCGTACTACTCCGGTGAGACTGTAATCCCCGCATACTATGACAAGGTTCTTGACGGTCAGCTCGCACAGGATCCCAAGTCCTCCGAGATGCTCGACATCATCTTCGACACGATCGTTTATGACCCTGCTGTTAACTACTTCGGTCTGTCCGGCTCCATTTTCAAGCTGTTCTATCAGCCTTGGTTCGACGCTCACCTGAAGGGAACCTCCCTGTTCGCTTCCACCTGGCAGGAGCACTCCGCGGCTGCTAACAAGCAGATCGAGGACTTCTATGCGGCTCTCGCACTTACCGAGGATCTGAACGATATGATGGGCTGATCCCCTCATATTGACTGAGATTCGTTTCGCGCCCCCTCCTTCCGCGTGTGCGGAAGGAGGGGTGTTTCCGTGAGATGCCCTTTCGGGCAAAGAAATGACAAAAACGTTCTTGCATTTTCTTTTTTTCACCGATTGCAAACCCAAATTCACAATTGTCAGGAGACATTGTACATTGAAAAAGTATTATTTCAGTGATAGAGAGAGAAATATTTTTTCAGAAAATGAGGTAGCACTGTGAACGCAGAAATCAAGTATCAGCAAAAAGGCATCAATCATCCTCTGTTGAACGTAAGTCATTCGCACGATCGGGAGCTCGAACTGATCCAGATTGTATCCGGCACGGGAAACGTGATTGTCGGTGAAACAATCGAAGCGTTTTCCGAAGGCGCGGTCCTTTTGATCGACGGCGCGACACTGCACTACATATGCCCGGATCTCGGCACGCCGTATATCCGCAACAAAATCATTATCGACAAAACGCAGATCTATGATTTTGTGCGCGGCTTCATGAAGGGCGGACTGGTGTTCTGGCAGGCATCTGCGGCTCAGCAAAAAGAGCTGGACGAGCTGTTTTGCCGTGCAGTAGCCGCATTCCGTGAAGAAAAAGAGCTGCTCGCCTTTTCGGAGGTGTTCCGCATTCTGCATATCTGCACCGGATTTGATCGCAAGCGCGAGAAGGAGTACTGCGGCATCGTCGCGGATATAATGAATTATATCAACGAACGTGCGCCCGAAAACGTATCGCTTGGTGAGATTTCGGAGGTACTGCATAAGAATCAGTACTACATCTGCCGCGTGTTCAAGCGCGAGACGGGCATGACTGTCCACTCGTATATGAACTCGCTCCGCATCTCCGAGGCGCGTACATTGCTCCGCGACACGGGAATCCCCGTCGCCGAGATTGCCGATCGGACAGGCTTCAACGGGCTGTCCAGCCTGACGAAGAGTTTCAAGAAAGCGGTGGGTATGACACCTACGGCATACCGCAAAAAATTCCGCGGCATCAGTGACGCGGAGGAATAAAAGAAAAAACGCCTTCGGGCGTTTTTTTGTTCACAGCCGACAAAAGGATATTGACAAATGTGCGCCATTTTGGTAAAATATTGACATAACCACATAAAGGAGAACATTCCGATGAAAAAAATTCTCTGCCTCAGCCTTGCTCTGCTGTTCGTTCTGTCCGGATTTGTTGCCTGCGGTACGGAAACGCCGCCTGCACCGATTTCAACAGGCGATTCCGATGCTTTGACGGATGCGGACAATACGCCCGAAGCCGGCGATACGACTGCGGCGGAGACAGAGCCTCCTGTGACGGAGCGCACGCATTCCGTGCCTGTGGCGGAGCTTGATTTCGGCGGCGAAGAATTTCACGTGTATGCGTTTGACTGGCAGGCGTACAGCGATTATTTCTTTGCCGAGGAGGATTCCTCCGACCCGATGGAGAGTGCGATCTATTACCGCAAGTGCGCGGTGGAGGATGCACTGGGCGTTACGCTTACGCACACGATGTTCAAGGGATACGGGGATATGTACCCCGCCATCGATCAGAACGTCGGTACGGGCGACGATGCCGTACAGCTTATGCTGATGCACTGCATCTCCGGTCTCGCTTCCTACGCAACGGGCGGCACGCTCTTTGCGTTTGAGGATCTTCCGTATGTGAATCTCAGCGCGGATTGGTGGAATCTTGAGCAGATGGATGCCGTCCGTCTCGGACGGAAGTACCATTACGGCGTCAGCGATTACATGATCCCCACGCCGAATACGCTCATGTTCAATAAGGATATGATCGAGGATCTGTCTCTCGAAAGCCCGTATACCCTCGTCTATGAAAACCACTGGACGATCGATGCGTTTGAGGAGATGGCGCGTGCGGCATCCCGTGACGTCGATAACAACGGCGTGTGGGACGAGAGCGACATCTACGGTATCGGCGGCAACGGATACTTGAATTTCTGGTCGGCAAGCAATCAGTTCCTCGTCACGCGCGGCGATGACGGAAGGCTCGTGTTTGACATGAGCACCGAAAAAGCGTTCGACGTCATCGAATCGATCGCGGTCTGGTCGCGCGAGCACGTTTCGCACGTTCCGTCCACCGGCGAGGAGAGCGATCTTCTGAAGATGCCGTCCGGTCAGGTTTTGTTCGCCCCCGGCGGTCTCAGCCCGAGCAAGAGCCTCATGGAGAGCGATGTCAATTACGGTATCCTTCCGTATCCGAAATACGATGAGGAGCAGGAAAACTACCGCTGCCTCGACTGGGGCGGACTGATGGCGGTGCCCACGACGGTTCGCAATCCGGAGCTGGTCGGCGCCACGATCGAGCTGCTCTCCTTTGAAAGTGCCGAGACGACGATCCCCGTCTTCTACGACAAGGTGCTCTCCGGTCAGCTTGCACAAGACCCCGACGCATCCCGTATGATTGAGATTATCCTTGATAACATCTGCTACGATCCGGCGATGACCTATCTCGGGCTGTCCGGCAGTGTGTTCAAGATTTTCTATGCACCGTGGTTTGAGGCGCACATGGAGGGCAGATCGAATTTTGCCTCCCTGTACGCAGAGCACAAGGATTCGGCACAAAAGCAGATCGACGATCTGTACGCCGCTTTGGCGCTTACCGAGGATTTGAGCGATATGTTTGGCTGATTTTCTCCGAAAAGACCGCCTGTGGGCGGTCTTTTTTTATCCCTCCGTGCCGAATACCCAGCCTGCGGCGCGAAAGGTCGCCAGTATCCGCGCGCCCTCATCCGTGCCTTCGCGTGCCCACGCGGTCGCGCCGTTTGTTATATCCATGCCTGCCGCCGCCGTGCGGACGGCGGAGAGTACCAAATCATACGATGCCGTGTGCCGCGCGCCTCTGTATCCTGCCGCGCTGACGACGGTGCTCACCGTGTCGGGATACCGTGCATCCGTAAGCCTGTTCAGAAGCGCCGCCGCCATCGCGAGATGAACCGCGTATGGCGCGTCCTCCGCCTCGGCAAGGATAAATTCCGTAAGAAGTTTTTCCTCCGCCGCGTTCAGGCTTACGTCCGCCGCTTGTACGGCAGGAGTCAGCAAAGCGACGCATAAAAGCAGTATCAAAAAATTTCGTTTCATGCTTGCGCCTCCTTCCCGTGCGCGATCCACTTGACGAATCGCGCGATTTGTGGTATATTTATTATGTATACTTATGTCCTGTATCAAACGAAAAAACTGTCGGAAGTAAAGGGAAGAATATGAAAAGCATTACTTTGAAAATCACAACGCGCACCTACGGCGATCATATGCCGCCGCAGGCAGGCGATACCGATATTACCAAGGAAGAGGAGGACGCGATCCTCACCTCCGTGGAGAAGATCGCGCCCGAGCTGCCCGAGGACTCTGACACGGATACGATTGAGCTTGTCACCGTCGCTACGATGGATTTTGACGCAGACGGCCGCTGTACGATTGCGTACCGCGAAAGCGAGCTCTCCGGCATGGAGGGGACGGTCACAAAATTGACGTTTCTCACAGGCGATCGCAGTATCCTGAGCGTTCTCCGCGAGGGAACGGTCAACTCCGCGCTCGTTCTGGAGGCGGGAAAAATTCATACGGGGCAGTACCTGACGCCCGTGATGCCGCTTGACATCGCGACGAGAACGTATCGGCTGGAAAACAGCGTCACCGCCGCCGGCGGTACGATTTATGCCGAATATTCGCTCCGCATCGGTGCGGTCACCGCTACACGCATCCGCATGACGGCGGTCGTTTTGCCGCACTGAGGAGGATTTGCCTATGACGGAAACAGAACTTCGCGCCCAAATCAAAAACGGCGTGACGGGTGGCTATCTTTTCTACGGCGATGAGGATTATCTGAAGCGCTTTTACGCGCAAAAGATGCGCGAGGCGGCACTTGCCGACTGCCCGGAGGGGCTCTCGGCGTTCAACAGCATCACGCTCACGTTGGAGGACGGCGATTTTTCCGCCCTCGCCTCCGCGATCGATACGCCGCCCGTGATGGCACCGATGAAGTATATCGAAATCACGCCGCCGAACGCAGGCGCGTGGAAGGAGAAAGAGCGCAGTGCCGTCACGGAGATTCTCGCACGGCTGACGGACGCACCGGATACCGTTCTCGTGATGGTCACGCCGCGCGATACGCTCGATCCCGGCACGGCGAAGCGACCGTCTGCGCTGTTTAAGGCACTCACGAAGGTGCTCACGCCGGTCGAATTTCCTCTGCAAAGCGGAGAGAAGCTCCGCCGCTGGATCGTCCGCCATTTTGAGGAGGAGGGCATCCTCATCGACGAGGAGACAAGCCGCCGCATGACGGTGCGCTGTGCGCCGGATATGACGACGCTTGCGCGTGAGATTGACAAGCTGATCTGCTACGCAAAGGCGAACGGGAAGGCGGCAGTCACTGTCGGGGATGTCGAGAGCGTGACCTCGCCCGGACTGAGGGAGGACGCTTTTGCCCTCGCCAACGCGATGCTCGCGGGGGATCGCACCGCCGCGCTCGCCGCACTGGACGTGTACAAAAAGCGAAAAGAGGAGCCGTATGCCATTTTGGCATCGCTCTCCCGTGTCGTGTCCGATCTGCTTACCGTGTGCGCCCTTGCCGAGGACGGTGCGGACAAGGCGGAGGTCGCGTCGCTTCTCAAAATGCACGAGTACAAGGCGTCCTTGTACATCCGATCCGCAAAAGATTTCGGGCGTCCGCGCCTTGCCGCCGCACTGCGCCGCTGTCTCGCGGCGGATCAGCTTTCCAAAACGATGTCGCTCGGCTATATTCCGCTGGAGCGCTTCGTCTGCACGATTCCGCTCGGCGCGGGGAAAGGACAGGCGCATGGCTGACAGAGAAAAACTGCACATCCCGTACCCCGTGATCGTGGAGGGACGGTACGATAAGGCGCGTCTCTCCGGCGTGATTGAGGCGGAGATACTCACCACGGCGGGCTTCGGTATCTTTTCCAAAAAGGAGCAGCTCTCGCTCATCCGCGCGCTCGCCGCACCGCGCGGCGTGATCGTCCTGACGGACAGCGACGGGGCAGGGAAAATGATTCGCTCGCACCTCTCCTCCGCACTGCCGAAGGAGAAGGTGATCCATCTGTATATCCCCGAAATTAAGGGCAAGGAGCGCCGCAAGAGTGCGCCGTCGAAGGCAGGCACGCTCGGCGTGGAGGGGATGGAGGACGCGCTTTTATACGAGCTGTTTCTGCCGTTTGCCGACGCGGATGCGCCCGTCCGCCGCGGCGGAATTACGAAGACAGATCTGTTCACGCTCGCTCTGACCGGGGCGGAGGACGCCGCCGCACGGCGGGATTGTCTCGCTGTCTCATTGGGACTGCCGACGGGCATGACGCCGAACGCGCTTCTAGGCGCGGTCAATATCCTGTACGCACGGGAGGAATTTTTCAATCGCGCCCGTGAAATTCTCGGGGAGGAGGGACAGGCATGATCGAAAAATGTAAGGCGCTCTTTCAAAAATACCGCGAGACGGTGATGTATCTCATCTTCGGCGTGGCGACGACGGTCGTCAGCTTTGCGCTGTATTACGCATTTCTCTGGCTGGGGATGCACTATCTTTGGTCGCAGACGCTTTCGTGGATCGGCGCGGTGATTTTTGCATATATCACGAACAAAATCTGGGTGTTTGAAAGCGATGTCCGCGGTTTTCTGCCGCTTGTGCGCGAGTTTTGCTCCTTCGTCCTTTCCCGATTGTTCTCCTTCGGCGTGGAGACGCTCCTTTTGTGGCTGATGGTGGATGTCGCGTCCATCTCCGAGGGGATTGCGAAAATCCCCGTCGCAGTCCTCACCGTGATCCTGAACTACATCACGGGCAAGCTGCTTGTTTTCCGCAAAGGAAAATAATATACAACAAATTTCCAAAAACGAACAAAGGTTTTCCACACGGTTTTCCACAAGCTGTGGAAAACTTGACACACACCCTTTGGGAAATATCCCCACAATATGTGGACGGAATACGGGATCGAATACAATATATGCGCGATTTCGTGCGGAAATACAAAAAAACAACCGTTCGTTCGCACTTTTCCACAGACAGTCGAGCGAGTGTGACATTTCCCAAGCAGAAACGAGGTTTTTATGGATACAACATTTTTGCCGGTCACGCCCGAGGAGGTGCGCGCGCAGGGGCGCGACGTGCCCGATTTCGTGTACGTGACGGGAGATGCGTACGTCGATCATCCGTCCTTCGGACCGGCGATCATTTCGCGCGTCCTTCAGGCGGAGGGATTTCTTGTCGCCATGCTTCCCCAGCCGGATTGGCGTACCACCGCGGATTTCAAAAAATTCGGGCGTCCGCGCCTCGGATTTCTCGTCTCCGCAGGCAATATTGACTCGATGGTCGCGCACTACACCGCTGCTAAAAAACGGCGCGGTGAGGATTTTTACTCCCCCGGCTGCAAGGCAGGACTGCGCCCCGACCGTGCCACGATCGTTTACTGCAACCGCATCCGCGAAGCCTACGGCGACGTGCCGATCATCATAGGCGGATTGGAGGCGTCTCTGCGCCGATTCGCCCATTACGATTATTGGGATGACAAGGTTCGCCGCTCGATTCTGGTCGATGCACGGGCGGATCTCCTCTCCTACGGCATGGGCGAGGCGTCGCTTGCGCGCATCGCGCACCTGCTCGACCGCGGCATCCCTGTCAAAAAGATCCGCGATGTGCGCGGCACCGCGTTTCTCGGCAAACGGGGCGACAGTGTGCATTTTCCCACAGCGCTCGGGACGGATGAAAACGGCGCGCCGATCGGGTACGATTACGACAAATTGAAAACGGACAAGCGTGCGTATGCGAAGGCGTTCGCCGTCCAGTATGCGAACAACGATGCGGTATCCGGCAAGGCGATCGTCGAGTATTACGACGATCGGATGCTCGTGCAGAATCCGCCCCAGCCGCCGCTGGAGCGCGAGGAGCTTGACCGCGTCTACGCGCTCCCGTACACGCGCACCTACCACCCCATGTACGAATCTATGGGCGGCGTGCCCGCGATCGCGGAGGTCAAATTTTCGATCACGCACAACCGCGGCTGCTTCGGCGGATGCAATTTCTGCGCGCTCGCGTTCCATCAGGGAAGAAGCGTGCGCTCACGCTCGATTGAAAGCTGTGTCACAGAGGCAAAACAGATCGCCGCCATGCCCGATTTCAAGGGATACATCCACGATGTCGGCGGTCCGACGGCGAATTTCCGACATCCTGCGTGCGAAAAACAGCTCAAAAGCGGCGTTTGTACGAATCGCAAGTGCTTGGCTCCCACGCCCTGCAAGAATCTGAGGGCGGATCACCGCGAGTACGTCGAGCTGCTCCGCGCGATCGAGGACGTACCGGGCGTGAAGAAGGTCTTCATCCGTTCGGGTATCCGCTTTGACTACCTCCTTGCCGATCCCGATGAGACGTTTTTCCAAAAGCTCGTCCGGGATCACGTCAGCGGTCAGCTCAAGGTCGCTCCCGAGCACTGCGCGCCGAATGTCCTCTCCCACATGGGCAAGCCGGACGTCGCCGTGTACGATCGCTTCCGCAAACGGTTTGGCGAGATCACCGAAGCGTGCGGCAAAAAGCAGTTTTTGGTGCCGTATCTCATGTCGTCGCACCCGGGCAGTACGCTTGACGATGCCATCGAGCTTGCGCTCTATACGAAGCGGATCGGGCTTGCACCCGAGCAGGTGCAGGATTTCTACCCGACACCGGGCACGGCGTCCACCGTCATGTATTACACGGGATTTGATCCGTTTTCGATGAAGAAGATCTACACCCCGACCGATTATCACGAGAAGAAGCTCCAGCGCGCACTGCTTCAGTGGCGCAGACGCGAGAATCACGCGCTCATCCGCGAGGGACTTGCGAGAGCCGGACGCGAGGACGCGATCCGCGAGCTGCTCGGCGGCGGAGGGAAACCGACACAGCACAAGAGCGCGCCGCCGAAAAAAGGCGCGCCGACACGGAAACCGATTGAGAAAAAGGGAAACCGTCCGGCAAAAACGGGCACGCATACCGCAAAATCCATGAGAAAACCGCATAAAAAATGACGAAAACCGTCCCGGACACCTGTTCGGGACGATTTTTTTGCAAAAATACTGATTTTATGTTGTAAAGATGCAAAATCCGTGGTATAATAAACTTGCCAAACTAACTGAATAAACGTAAATAGATGTAATGCCGTCAAAGGGGAATTATGTCTTTTTTGCGACGCCTTGAATAGAATTTGATAAAAACGCAAATTCTTGAAACGTGGGTGTCGGCGAAAAGATATTTACGTTCAGTTAGTTTGGCGACTATCGGAGTTTGCGTTTTTTGTGCGCCTGCTTCGGTAGGCGCACTTTTTTATTTTATTCTATTTTATTTGGAGGCAAACCCATGAAACGATTTTTGGCACTGCTTCTCGCGGCGATTCTTGCGCTGTCCTGCATGGCGGCGTGTAACGTGGCCGACGAGGACGATTCCCGCGATGACGAGGAAGTAATCGACCGCGACGACGAAGACGAAGACGAGGACGAAGACGAGGACGAGGACGAAAAAGAAACGGAGGCGGAGACCGAGCCCGAAACGGAAGCCCCCGACTACGTTGCCGATTTCACGCTCTATATCGCAAGCGGCGAGTATCTCAAGGCGATTGAGTGCTACAACGCACACCTCTACGGCAATTATACGCTGGAAACGGCGGCATCGGAGCAGGTTGCGGCGATCCTTACCGGGCTGAACGCAGGCGTTCTTGCCGGCGAGAAGACAGAGGCGGATGTAAAACAGACCGTCACCGTTGTCGATAAGGTGCTTTCTGAGACCGATCTGTACATCGAGAATTATGACGAGCTGATCGCCTACGGTGAGCAGGCGGTCGCGTCCAAGGCGGCATTTCTGGAGGCAAAGGATCTCGAAATGCTGCAAAATTACGCCGATGCCATGCTTGCGTATCAGAGCGTAATCGAGGGCGACTCCAACTACGCCGAGGCGCAGGCAGGCGCACAGCGGTGCATTGCGACGCTGAAAACGGAAACGTTTGACGCCGTGACCGCACTTGCGCAGGAGAATAAGTACATAGAGGCGATTGCACAGCTCAAGGCGCTCGCGGAGATTCTGCCCGAGGATGCGGAGGTGCTCTCCAAGCTGTCCGTGTTTGAGAAAACGTATATCAGCTATACGCTGAAAAGCGCGGAGGCGGCATTTGTCACGCCCGCAACGGACTATACAAAGGCGCTCGATATTGTAAACGCCGCCCTCCAGCAGTATCCCGACAACGAGGAGCTGAACGCGAAAAAGGCGTATTATACGACGTTCGCCCCGGTGTCGGTATATGATATGACGCCGATAAAGGGAAGTATTCATAAAACAGCAAGTGATACGGACAATTACGGCAATAATTATGAGAAGTGCTTTTATGTAGGTTTTTATGTTGATGAAGATATGACATTTAATCTTAACAAGGATTATAATACATTCAGTGCAGTAATATATGGTCGCTCCAATAGAAATGGAGGCTACAAAGCTTCGGTGTGTATATATGTGGACGGGAAAGCTCTTTATCAAAACTTGAGCCTTGTCGATAATGATTTTCGTCCATTTACGATAGAACTTGATATTACCGGTGCTTCAGAATTGAGAATTGTACTTGATGGAAACGGAAATGGTGGTATTGGCATGTCAAACATAATTGTCCAGCGCACGGTGAAGTGAGGAGGAATTATATGAATTGCAACAACTGCGGAGCGGAAAATACCGACAGAGCCAGATTCTGCGTCAAATGCGGCGGTGCATTGGAGCCGACCGATCTTTGCGAAAAGCACAATACAGTAAACGCCAAGGATCGCTATTTCTTTTCCATTCTTGAAACGGATTTTGGTACATACCTGAACGCGGTGGGACGTTTTTTTGAATTTATCAGCATACTCGGCGGTCTTTGCGGTATCGGCTTCGGTTTGTACGTTTTGCTGAGTGATTTGCTATGGTATTCCCATAACGGAAGCGGATACAGTTACCAAGGCTTGCTCAGTACACATGAGATTCAAATCGTTCTTTTGCTTATCCTTTCTGTTTTGAGTGTTGTTTTCGGGATTTGCTTGCCCGTATATCAGCGGCAGCGGAGATAAGAATTTTTGATATTTAATAATGTGAAAGGGATAAGGAAAATGGAAGGTACTTATACCGAAAAAACGCAAAAATACGGTAGGATTGTTTTTCTGTCAATTGCGATGATGATTTCTCTGATTGTGATTCCGTTTACAACGGGATGGTTGGATGGAATTATTCCCGACGAGGATGCCTGGGGGCACGGCTTGTTTGACGTTTTGCAAGAACTTGCCGAAGATGCGGAGGATGCCTGGCGCAGTGTTGCTGTCCGAGGCACGGTGTTTGCTACGGTTTGTGATATTGTCATGTTGATTGCGGCGGCATATAAAAGTCGAACCTTTTCGCTTGTTTCTGCGTTGGGCGGTATTGCCGCAATGACATGGAGTATGATTAAGTACATCGATCTGAACGATTTTGATGCGGTTTTTGATTTCGAAAATTGCGGTACTACGATCGGATTTTGGATTCCGTATATTTTGTTCATTGTTTGCTTTTTTGTTGCAGTAACTATACCGAAGGCAACAAGCGAGAATGAATCATATACGGAAATCGACGAAGAAATCGACGAAGAAATCGATGAAGAAATTGATGAGGAAATCGATGAAGAAATCGACAGCGATGCAGATCTTTGAATACGGCAGTGCTCAAACTTAAAAATCGCCGCCAGCCAAGGAGATTGGTGAGGGTGAATTTCGCCGTACCGTCGGAGGCTGCGTAAGCAGCCTCGCGCAGACGGCAGACTGAAATACGGTTTGCAAATACGACATGCCGTCTGCATTCGGCAGGTTGAGATGGTTTCCTCCTCCTGCAACAATAAAAAGGCTCCCGCGGATTTTCATCCATGGGAGCCTTTCGTGTTGCCAATTACTTCACAATCTTAATTTCCTCATCCCACATCGGGTACGGGGAAACCGCTACGTCAAATACGCTCATGCCGTAGTGCACGCCGTTCTGATTCGTAAATCCGCTTGAGCCGGAGACACCGATCTCCTGATCGGTTACGACCGTATCTCCCACCGAGACGGTGATCTCGGACAGATGCGCGTACCACGATTTCAAGCCGTAGCCGTGCTCAATCACGATCATGTTGCCGCCGAGCGCGGTGTAGCCCGTGTAGACGACCTTGCCGGACGTTACAGCAAATACCTTCGCGCCGGAGGCGGTGATGTAATCGACACCCTCGTGCGTGTAGGTGACGCCGGTTGCCGTGATCGCGCGCGTGTGACCGAAGCCGGTCGTAACAACGCCGTCATACTGGCTCGTGTGCTTTAGCTTGACCGGGTTGGAGAAGATGCCGCTCCAGAGCTGCGTGCCCTCGCCGACAGTCAGAATCGGGGCAAGCGTTTCCCGTGCGGCTGCGATCGTTTCCTCGGTGCGCGTTGCGTTCGCAATCGCCGCTGTCACGTTATACTGGAACGATTTCACGGTGCGCTGGGTGACAGTCAGGTAAAGCTCCTTCGTTACGCCGCCGTATTTGAACGTCAGCGTGTAGGCGCCTGCCTCCAGCTCCGCGCGGATCGGAATCAGCGCGATCGCGTGCTCGCCGTCGAGGTAGAAGGTCGGCGTGTAGCCGATGTCGGGGGAGGAGGAGAACGAAATTTTGGACGGATCGGCAATGTTCGTCGCGGAAACGACGGTGAACATGCCGTTTTCAATCTCCGTTTCACCGAGGTAGAACTGGGCAGGTGCGGAGATCTCGGATGTAAAGGAGTAGCGCAGCTCGCCGCGGTAGTCGCGCGCGGCATCCTCGTACCATTTTGCGAGGACTTCCACGTTCAGCTGCATCGTCTGGTTGATGGACAGCGAGCCGATGTTGTCGTAATCATCGTTGAAAACAACCGCGCCCGTGGAGGAATCGGTCATCTTCACGTTGAAGTAGTCGGGATCCAGCGAGAAAAGCAGCTCAAGTCCGCCCTCCAGAGACACGTTCTGCGTTTTGGCGGTCGTCTTTGTGTCACGGCTGACAAACTGCCCTTCGGAGTTTTTATACTCCCACAGTGCGCTCTGCGGCAGCACCGTTGCTTGCTCGGAGACGGACAAAACCGGCACGGATGCACTTTTATACAGGCTGGCGGCATACTTGCTGTTTACGAATTGGGATGCGTGCTGTGCACTGATCTTGTACGCCTTGCCCTCCGTTGTCAGATAATAGGCATCCTGCGTGTTTGTGGAGAAATAGTACTGGTATACCTCCTCCTTTTGCGAGGAGGACATTGTTACTTTGAAGAAATCGCTGCCGACAAGCGGATCGGGCAGCGCGGATGCCTTCGCGGCACCTTTGTTCATCTCGAGAAAGAAATCGATCATGCCGTCGGGATCACCGCCGTCCTCTTTGGTGAAGGAAAACTTGTCCCCTGCGAGATCGGCAATCTCCAACGCGCGGACATTCTGCTCCGATACGGGTGCGTTTTTATTGCGGTTAAAGGAAATAATCGCAACGATGGAGGGGATAAACACCGCGATCGCCAAAAGCACAAGCAAAATTTTGTTTTTCATCGACAGTCCCTTTCTTTTACGGAATCTTCACTTTATTTAATTATACCTTTTTTTGCAGGGAAAATCAATAGGTTTTGTGGAAAAGACACAGGAAAACGAGATCATCCGCGGCGAGAATATTTTCCGCCCTTGGCGGCGTGTCTGCCGTGTCCCGACTTCTTTTTGCCGTGGGATTTCGGTGCACCCTTGCCGCCGCGGTGTGCGGATTTTTTGCCTTTTGGATTCTTGCCGCTTTTGCCGCCGCTTCGATTTCCTTTGCCGTGCGGCTTCTCCGTGCGCATCATTCGCGGCTTGGTGCCAAAAATTGCTTCGCCTGCAAGGGCGAAATCAATCTGTCCGGCGGCGACGTCGGCATTCTCCACGCGGACAGTGAGCCGATCGCCGAGACGGTACGTGCGTACCTCGCCGCCGGCGTAGCCGCGCAGGGTGTGCGCATCCTCGTTGAAATCGGGGCGTGCGCCTCTGCCGAACAACGCTTCCGTCGGGATCAGTCCCTCAAACAGCTTGTCCGTCCGTGCAAACACACCGAAGGAACAAACGGAGGTGATCTGCGCGTCGTACTCCTCGCCGATGTGGAAGGACGCGTACTGCGCCATATACAGAGCCTCAATGCCGCGCTCCGCGGCGACGGCGCGAAGCTCCGCTTCACTGCTGACGCGTGCGCTCTCGGCAGGATGCGCGGGACGGCGCGATCCGGTCAGCACCGACGTGATGGCGCGGTGGACGAACAGATCGGGATAGCGTCGGATCGGAGAGGTGAAGTGTGCGTACAGAGACAGCGCAAGACCGTAGTGCGGCGCGGCGTTTTCGCTGTATTTTGCCTTGGAGAGGGAGCGGAGCATCACGCCCGAGACGCTCTCGGCGATGCCCTTTTCCTCTGCCTCGGCGAGGAGCTCGGACAGGCGGTGCGGACGCACGCCCTCGCCGATGCCGGAGGCATCCAGTCCCATATTGTGCGCGAAAATCGCAAAGGAGCGCATCCTTTCGGGCATCGGATCGGGGTGGATGCGGTAGAGGCACGGCTGGGAGCGACTGCTTAAGAAGGTCGCCGCGGCGACGTTGGCGGCGAGCATGAACTGCTCAATCATCATCTCGCCTGTGCCGCGCGTGCGCGCGACTATATCCGTCGGGATGCCCTTTTCGTCGAGGATGAATTTCGCCTCCACGCTCTCAAGGGAGAGCTGACCGCGCTTGTCCGCGGCACTTTTGAGGATGCCGTACAGCTCGTGCATATCGGTGAGCATGGGGAGCACGGCGGCGTATTTCTGCGCGTGCGGGGAGTCGTTTCCGTTTTCGAAAATATCGTTTACTTCGCTGTATACGCCGCGCACGTCGGAGCGGATGACGGATTTTTTGAAATCGTACGCGATCGGGTTGCCTGTGGAGTCCAGATCAATGACCGCGGTGAGCGCGTATCGGAGCTCGCCGCCGTTTAAGGAGCACGCCCCGTTTGAGAGCGCGACGGGCAGCATCGGTACGACCTTGTCTACAAAATAGACGGAGGTGCCGCGCTTGTATGCCTCGCGGTCGACGGCACCGCCCTCGGGCACGTAGTGCGATACGTCGGCGATGTGGACGTACAACCGCCAGCCGTCCGCGGTTTTCTCCAGCGAGATCGCATCGTCGAGATCCTTCGCATCCGCGCCGTCGATGGTGAGCGTGGGCATTTCTGTGAAATCGGTGCGTCCGTCCGTGTCGATTTTGCGCGCCGCACTGTCCTCCGCCTCCCAAATTACCTCGTCGGAAAACTCCGTCGGGATGCCGTGGCGGTGCAGAATCGCGGCGTAGTTCGCCTCGCGCGTCTCCGCCTTGCCGAATACGGCGGTAACGCAGCCGTCAAGGATGAACGTATCATCTCCGCGGCGGCGGTTCGGGAACGAATGAATCCGCACCGCGACCTTGTCGCCTGTGCGTGCGTCTCCAATATCGGCACCGGATACGTGCACAAGCGCGTGCAGCTTGTCGTTGTCGGGACGGACGGTGCCGAGCGCGCCGTGCATGGTGAACGTGCCGATGATTTCCGAATTGGTGCGCTCGAGGATTTTTGTGACCTCGCCCTCGTTTCCGCGCGTATAGCCTGCCTCGCCGCGGCGGAATCGGTGCACGAGCACGGTGTCATCCGTCATCGCGCCGCGCGTGTCCTCGGCGGCGATATACAGATCCTCGCATCCGACGTCATTCCCTTCGGTGACGATAGCAAAGCCGAAGCCGCGTCCGCTGTCGGAAAAGCGGCATTTCAGAAGAGTTTCGTGTGACATGTAAGTGCTCCTTTGGATGGATTGGGGAGAACGTGACAGCCTCCCGGTTGAAAAAAGCGCTTTTGGGTAGTCTCTCCCAAAAGCGCAGTTTTATTTGCTCAGTGATGTGGGCGATCAGGTCGCAGGAACCTCTTCGTTGGCGTCTGCCGGATCGGTAACATCTGCCGGATCGGTAACGTCTGACGGATCGGTAACGTCTGCAGGATCCGTCGTGTCTGCATGATCGTGATCGTGATCGTGGTCGTGCTCGGTCTCGGCAGAGGTGTCCGTTTCCGTGGGATCAACACCTTCAGCGACCGTACCGTCTCCGGTGCTTACAGAAGTATCCGTTGCGGGGAGATCGACATTCGAATCCGGCTGTACCAGATATACAACCAGGACAAGGATTACGAACAGGATCGCAACAACTGTCGTGATTTTGGAGAGCTTTTTGTCAATGGAGCTGCCCTTCGTCTTGCCGAAGAAGGTCTCAGCACCGCCGGCGATCGTGCCGGAAAGGCGGTGACTCTTGCTGCTCTGCATGAGAACGGCAATAATCAAAAAGATCGATGCAACTATAAGAATGATACCAAGAGCGTAATTCATACAATCCTCCACGCCGATTGTCTACGGCTGTTTCGTTTTTAATACGGCGGGTTCGTCTCGGAATACCGCCGTAATTGTGCAAAAAATTATCATGCCTAAATATTGTAGCACACCGAAAAGCAAAATGCAATAGTTTTTCGGATTTTTGCTTCAAATTTACGGAATTTTTTCGCAAAAAGCGGTGTTTTTCCTGCTTATCGGCGGTTTTTATCTGCCGAGGCAGGCAAAAGCCACGTTTCTCAGCGCGGGGAGAACGCGTCCCTCCGGCGGATTGAGCATGTGCTGGGCGCAGAAAATCGAGACGTTTGTCTCCGGGGAGATGTAGACGATGGAGCCTGCCGCGCCCGACCAGCCGAACTCGCCGTTCGGTCCCGTGGAGCCGCCGAAGCCGCGATTCTCCATCGTGCGGACACCGAGACCGTAGCTGTAGCCGCAGAAATAATCGTCTTCGAACGTCGTTTTCTGCTGCGGTGTCAGTGCGGGCGCACGCCAGAGATCAATCGTGGCGGGGGCAAGAATACGCGCGCCGTTCCGTCCGACACCGCCGTTCGCCATCGCCTCGGCAAAGAGGATGTAATCCTCCGCGGTGGAGATGATGCCGGCACCGCCGCTGTCGTACTCGTCCCCGAGAATCAGATAATTGGAAAGCGGCACGGCGTGCGATTTCTTTTCGGCATCCTTGTAGCTGTACTGCGTTGCCATCGTCTCCTTCATTTCCTCCTCCGGGAGGTGGAAGAAGCTGTTTTTCATCCCGAGCGGAGCGAAAACGGCTTCGCTGACGTAATCGGCAAAGCGAACGCCGGAGACGACCTCGCACAGCACGGCGAGAACGTCGTGGCACATGCTGTACCGGAAGTACGAGCCGGGATCAAAGCAAAGCGGCTCCTTGGCAAACGCACGGATGATTTCACGGGTGGGGGCTTTGCCGCCCGTCGCCGCGACGGCATCCTTGATCGTCTGGCAGGTGACGTTGTAGGCGAAGCCTGCCGTCATCGTGAACAGATCGCGCACCGTGATCTTCGTCTTTGCCGGTCTGAGAAAATCCACGCCGGTCGGCTTTCTGTCGCGCACCTTCATCTCCGCAAATTCGGGCAGATACATATCGATCGGATCGTGCAGGCGGAACTTGCCTTTTTCCAGAAGCGTGAGCGCGGCGCACGTCGTGATCGGCTTGGAGCACGAGTAGAGAAAATACCGCGTGTCCGCTTCGTGCGTCTTGCGCGAGGCGACGTCGGTGAAGCCGCCCTTTCGGCGGTAGACCTCGTCATAGCCGACGTGAACGGTGCAGTCGTACATGGGGAAGCCCTCGTCAAGAAGGGAGTCGAGGTATCGGTCGAGATAAGTGAAATCCATAAAAATCTCCTTACAGAAGAATCTGATTGTTGACAGTCAGTCTGAACGTGGTGCCGAGGGCGATTGCGGCGTGTCGGCAGAGGAGCATACGGGAGAGGAAAATTTCAAAATAATCCATCACGGGTCCGTATTTCGTGTCGATTTTGAGGGTGAGCGTGATCTCCTTCGTCTCGGGGGAGATGGAAAGTGCGGATTCTTCCACGGAATAATTCACGCGGTCGTGAATGTCGGACGCGGAAAAATCGGGGTTCCGCACGCGAGAGCGGCGCACGTCGCATTTGTCGGCAAGGATCAGTGCGGCGGCAAGCGGACTGACCGGCTCGCCCGTTCCCTCGTCATGGTTGCCGATCGCGGTGGTAATCACGGCGATGTCGTCATACGGCATCCCCATTTTTGAAAGCAGCGTGAACGCCATGACCGCGCCGGACTGCGAGTGCTCCTTGCGGTTGACAAGATTGCCTATATCGTGGAGAAATCCGGCGATTTTCACGAGATCGACGTAGTGCCCGTCGTAGCCGAGGGCGGTGAGAATCCGTCCCGCTGTCTCCGCGACATAGGTGACGTGGGCGAAGCTGTGCTCCGTATAGCCGAGCGCGATCAGGGATTCGTCCGCCCGGGTAATCAGCGCGCGGATGTCCGCGTCATTTCGTACCGTTTCGTAAGTGACCATGGGGACTCCTCTTTGTTTGTTTGCATATAGTATACACCCTTTTTTCTCTTTTTGCAAGGGGATTTTCGTTTATTTTACCGTCATGGAGTTACCGAGCGGCAGAGAATAGATGAGGCATGCGTCTACGTCCCGACCGAGCATGGCAGAAGCGGCGGCACGATAATAGGAAAGCTGATTTTTGTACCGTCCGATCAGCTTTTCGGCGGCGAGGGCAGGGGTGGCGAGCTCTTTTTCCGTCAGCCGATCCGTTTTGTAGTCGGCGAGGACGATGCTTCCGTTCTCATCCTCAAACAAAAGATCCATGACGCCCTGCACGATCACGTCCGCGCCGTCCTTTAAAAGCGCGGCGGCGAGGGAATCATCCTCGGTAAACTGTGCGGCAGGGAGTGCGGCGTTGAAGCGAAATTCGCGCCACACCCGACGGGCATTTTTCAGCCGTGCGAACAGATCGCTCTCGGTAAAGCGCGCGATCTCGTCGAGACGGACGGCATCCGCGTACTCCCTCGTGAGAAATCCGGCCGCGAGCAGGCGATCCCGTTCGGCTTCGGCTCCGTGCGCGGAAAGCCGCGCGAAATCCGCAAACTGCAAAAAGACGTGCGTTGCCGTGCCGGCGAAGGATGCCTCAAGCTCCGTTTTCCCCGAAAGGAAGGCAGGCGGTGCGTTGCGCACGGACGGGGCGGCGGCAGGAACATCCTCCTCGTCGAGAATGCCCGGATACAGTCGGGATACGGTCAGCTTGGCAGGGATCGCGGCAAGATGCGCACTCGGGTACGCAAAGTTCAGGCGTGTGCGGAGCTCCTGTGCTGTCTTTTCTGCCGCATCGGCGTCCTTTTCGCCGATCTTCTCCGCCCCGTCTGTGACGGGCAGGGCATCTTCGTCCTCGCACGCCTCCGCTTCACAAAGCGAGATGCAGGAGGTATCCTCTCCTTTCAGCTTCGCCTCGGAGAGCGCGTTCAGAATCCATTTCAGATACGAAGGGGAGGAGAACACCGTTTCCTCCGAAAAATAGGGGGTGACGGGCGTGATGTCCGCCATGCCGAGCATTTCCTCGGGATTTGTGACCGATGCCGTGACGATCAGCCTCTCACGGGCACGGGTGAGCGCGACGTACAGAACGCGCATTTCCTCCTCTTTGGAGGCATCCGTGATTGCGGCGGAGACGGAACGTATCAGCGGTGTGTCACAGCGCACGATGCCGGAGGGATCGGCAATCTTCATGACCGCGCCGAGGGCGGTGTCAAACAGCACCGCCGCGTCGGAATCCTTGCGGTTGAATCCCTTATCCGCGCGGCAGAGGAAGCAGACGGGAAATTCCAGTCCCTTGGAGTGGTGGATGCTCATCACGCGCACGCTGTTTGATTTGTCGTCCTCCGAGCCGTCCTCGCCGGCTTCGATTTCCTCCTCAACCAGGCGGAGAAACGGATACAGTCCGCCGCCGGCACCGGCTTCAAAACGGCGGGCGAGGTCATAAAACGAGCGCAGATTTTTTCGGACGGAGGCGGCATCGCGCCCGTCCTCTGCGGCGGCGATCTCCTCCATTCCCGTTTCTCTGTACAGGCGCAGGAGCAATTCATCCGCCTTCATGCCGCGCGCATCGGCGCGCAAAGCGGTGATGTCTTCGACAAAAGCGCGACAGCGTGCGGCGAGAGCATCGTCTGCACTCTCGGCATCCGTGTCGGGCGGCAGAAAGCCTGCGGCTGTCCGCACGGCATCCCACAATGATCCCTTCGGACAAACGCGGCGGATGCGAACGATGTCGTCCAAGGAAAATCCAAAGACGGGACCGCGCATCGCACCGGCGAGATCGATGTCCCGCCCGGGATTGTTCAGCGCGCGGAGGATCGAGACGGTATAGATAATCTCCGCCTGCTCGTACAGACCGCCTGCGGCGTGCTCCTGCACGGGGATTTGACGCGCGGTGAGGGCGGATATGAAGTCATCTGCATCCGTTTTGGGGGATTTCAGCAAAATGGCAATATCGCGCGGCGTGATCGGGGCACCGTCGGCGCGCCGTCCGTGCGCGAGAAGATCACTTATGCGCCGTGCGACGTATTCGCTCTCCGTTTCCTCCCCTTTTTTGGTGACGAGGCGGATTTCAATCGGCGCAGGGGTGTACCCCTCCTCGCACTTTTTGGCAAAGCGGAGCTCGTCCCCCTCGGTGAACGGGATCGAGCAGCGCGTGAACAGGTGGCGCGAGACGAGATTCACAAAATCGATAACCGGCTTGTCACAGCGGAAATTCTCCTGCATGAAGTGGGAGGCGTCCGTCGGGGCTTCGTCATCCTCTGCGAGCGTCGGCCATTTGCGGCGGTAGGCGGCGAACACCTCCGGCTCCGCACCGCGGAAGCGGTAGATGCTCTGCTTTATATCGCCGACCATAAAGCGGCGTCCCTCTGCGGAGATCGCGCGGAAAATTCTGTCCTGCGCATCGTTCGTGTCCTGAAATTCATCGATGAAAATGTAATCGTAAGCGGCGGCGATTTCGCGTGCGGCATCCGTGGGCGATCCGTCCGCGTTTGTGAGAAGTGCCGCCGTCATCCGTTCAAGATCGCCGAACTCGACAATGCCGCGCTCGCGCTTTCTCTCACCGATTCGGTCGAAAAAGACGCCGAGTACCCGTGCCGCAGCCTGCGAGATTTCCGCCGTCAGGCGGACGGTTTCGTTCGTTTCCGCCTCCGTCATCGGGAAGGAATGATTGCGGAGCGATTCGATTTCCGCTTTGAATTTCTTGTGAACCTCCCGGAAATAGATGCTCACCGGGGTTTTCTGATCGGCCTTAACGGAGAGGAGATTCACTGCCGTGTACGCATAGAGCACGGCGCGGCATCGGTCGTAATCGCCTGCGTCTGCGGCGGCAAGGAGCGCCTCTGCCGTGTCGAGATCGTTTTTTGCGGAGGGATAGTATTTCACCGAAAGTACGTCATCGGCGAGAAATTCCTCGCATATATCGGAAAAATACGCGCAGTAGTGCGCGGCGAAGCGGCGGACGCGCGTTTTTGTGCCGGCTCCGGCAGGGGATGCGAAAAACTGCGTCATTGCCGAAAGATTCTCTGCGAGACGGGAAAGATCGCCGCCGTCCAGACCGTGCTCTTTCAGCTTCGCCGCCAGATTGAGAAGCTCTTTTTCCAAAAAGGCTTCATTCCGTGCGCTTCCGAGCGTATCGGCGAGGGCGAGGAAATCCGCCGCACCTTCGTCAAAAAAATCGCTCACGGTGTCCGCCATGATTTCCGCAGAGAGGGAGTTGATCTCCGCGCTTTCCGCGACGGAAAATCCGGCAGGGAGGGAAAGCTCCGCAAAATGCGGTCGGAGCGTGTGCAGACAGAAGGCGTGGATCGTCGTGATCTGTGCCCGTCCGAGATCGCAAAGCTGACGGGAGAGGCGGCTGCTTCCGCCGCACTCGGCGATTGCTTCGCGCAGTGCCTTGCCGACGCGCTCCTTCAATTCGGCGGCGGCGGCACGGGTATACGTCACGGCTAAGATACGGGAGATTTCCGCTGTGGAATCCGGCGCGGTGAGCAGAGAAACGATGCGTCGGGTGAGCGTGGCGGTCTTACCCGAGCCCGCTGCGGCGGACAGAAGGAGATTCTGCCCTTTGTATTCGATTGCCCGTGTCTGGGCAGGTGTCCATTTCGGTGCGGCCATATCAGAAATCTCCTTTCCCAAAAGATGCCCGGCAGATTGCGTTCATTTTGCAGTATTTGCACGGCTCAAGCGCGCGGATTTGGGGATCTGTCGGATCGGCGGTGGCGGCATCGCCCGAGAGCATCCTTTCCCCGTGCGTGCGGATTGCTTCGCACATTGTCTGCTCGATTTGGGCAATTTCCTCCGCCGTGCGCAGAGCTTTGCCCTTCAGGGCGTCCGCCTTTTTGGTCACGGGGATAAACTTGCCGCCGAGATCGGTCTCCATCGCGGTGAGCACACGCTCATCCGCAAGCAGAATACCGTCGCGGGCGACCGTTTTTTCGGCAAGGAGGGCGGCTTCGTCCTCCGTCAGATACGTATCTGCATTCGTCTCGCCCGGACGGGCACTGAAGTAGATCGCTCCTGCGGGCAAAAGCGCGCCCGTTTTTCCGAATAGGGCATCCTTCGCCTCTCCGCCCGGCATATGTACAATCGAGAACAGATAGAGAAGAAGCTGTACATTCAGTCCGATGGATACGTCCGCTTCGGAAAATTCCTTTTTTCCCGTTTTGTAATCCACCACGCGCACGTAGGTGTTCTCTCCGTCGTTCCACGTGTCCATTCTGTCCACCGTGCCGCCGAGGGAGACGGTGCGCCCGTCCGCAATCGGAATTTTGAGCGAGGGCACCTCCGTGCCGATTTTCAGCTCAAAGCGGGCAGGACGGAATTTGCTCTGCGCAAACTCTGCGCTCAAGGCGGAGAGCATCGGCAGAACGCATTTTTTCAGCCGTGCGAAGAGATACTCCGTTCGTGCGGAGACACCTGCCTCCGGCATGATTTCTTTTATACACGTTTCAACCAGCTCGTCCGTGACAACGCGCAGCTCCTCCTCGGGGAGAGGGAGAGGACGGTCGCCCAAGCGGTCGAAAAACAGCTCAAAAACGCGGTGCAAAAACGTGCCGACCGTGTTTGCGGCAAGCTGTGCCGATTTTTCCTCCTCCAGTCGGGCGATGTATTTGCAGTAGTAGCCGAAGCGGCACTGTACAAACGTATCCAGCTTCGACTGCGTGAGGGAGATTTCGCGCGGAAACAGAATTGCCGCCGTTTCGGGCGAGACGGATTCCGCCTCCGCCCCGATCGGCAGATCGGCGTGCGGCATCGGCACAAAGCCGAGCGCGGCGAGGGCAGCGGATGTGATTTCATCCGCCTCGCGGACAGCGGCACGCGCCGAGGCTTCCGAGAAAATTTTCACGGGCAGGGGCAAAGCGTCAAAACATTCCTTTTTCACATGAGGAAGCAAAGCGAGGATTCTCTCCGCGCCCATTGAGGGAAAGAGCACCTTTGCGCCGTCCTTTTCGGGAAGCAGGACGGTCAGCGTCTCATGCGGCAAGGATACCGCGCGGTAGAACCAGAACAGCTCCTCCTTCATGCGGTCGTCGGAGGTGCCGGCGAGAACGATCCCCGCCCCCTCCAGGCGGATGCGATCCGTATCGGAGAAAAATCCGTCATCGGATGGCGTGCCGGGAAATTCGCCCTCCACGGCGTCAAGCAGGATTACGTGTGCGACCTCGCCGAGACGCACCTGATTTGCCTCACCGATGATAACCTCGTCAATGCCGCCGGGGATGGTGCCGACGTGGGCGGCGGCGAGTGCCTGTCTAAGCAGGGCAGAGTACGCGGCGGCATCCGCCCGACTGTCGGGCAGCGTGCGCGCAAGGGTGTCCAGACAATCCATGAGAATGCCCCACATCTGGGTAAGCTCGGCGGCCTTCCGCCTGTCCGTCTCCGCCGCGGTCTTCGCCTGTGCGTCCAAAGAATCCCATACGCCAAAGGCGCAGAGAAGCTCATACATGGCACGGGAAATATCGGGCACGGACGCCGATCCGCCGCGAAAAACGGCGCAGAACTCCGAAAGCGGCGAAATCAGCTTTTCTCTTGCATCGTTTGCCAGCGCGAGAACCTTTTTTCCGCGCTCCGATACGCTTGGAACGTATCCGTCCGGATTCATGTTCCACGGACTTGCAAACGATTTCTCGCCGCGGATGTGCCACGTTTCGGTGTAGGCTTCAAATGCGTCACATTCGTCGTCGGTGAGGGAGGCAAGTCCCGTTTTTGCGACGAGGAGCACGTCCTCACGGCGCCATCCGCCGGATGCTACGGCAAGCGCGTGCGTCATCAGGCGCGCCGCAGGCTGCTTGTCAATATCGGCACGGGCGGAGAGAAAATACGGGATCTTATGCTTGGCAAGCGCGGTGTCGAGAATGCCGCGCAAAGGATCGATCTTTCGGGCAATCACGGCGATGTCGCCGTATTTTGCCCCTGCGCGGACAAGCTCGGCGATACGGCAGGCGGCGGCCTCCGCCTCCGCATACCGATCGGCAGTGATCTGCACACGGACAGCACTGTCCGCCTCCGCTTCGGCAAGCGGCGGTGCGGTGAAATCCCACAGATGCGCCTCAAGATGGCAGAGCGATGCCGAGTGCGCGCGGCGGTTTTCGGTCAGGTGTGTGATCGTGTACGCGCGATTTGCGCGATCGGCGGCGCGCTGCATGGCGGTGAAAAATTTCCGCGGTGCGGCAAAATGCACCTCGTCATCCGTCCCGTTCGGGCAGGCAAACGTCACCGTTACGCCGTGCGCCTGGCGGAATATGTGATACAGAATCTCGTTCTCCACGGGGGTGAGGGAGAAAAACGAATCGACAAAAACATCGCTGTCTGCAAAGAAATCCGTCTCCTTCAGACGCTCGGCGAGATGGAAAAGCTCGTCCTCGTCATCGTCGTAGGAGACGCGCAGCATCTCGCCGTAGGCGGCAGTCAGCATGGCGAGATCGTGCGCACGGGCACTGATGCGCGCACATGCGGGATCATCGGAAAGCTCCTCTGCGGCACGCATCAGATCGGCAGGGGGCACCCCCGCCCGCTTCATTTCGGAGGAGGCGGCAAGCAGGGCAGGCACCGCGCGATCCATGCGCTTGTCTCCGCCGTAGAAGGAGAGCGACGGCGCGAGCGTGCGCAGCGCACTCCACATGAGCGCGGCTTTGCCGCCCTTTGTGATATAGCGGTAGGAAAGACCGCCCACGGTGCGCGCGACGAGATTCGCAAGCCGTGTAAAGTTGACGATTTCCAGGCTCAGTGCGGCATCCGCGGGGAGTGCGCGTGCGGCACGGCTCTCCCATACGACCGCCTGCTGCTCCGGCACGATCAGAAATACGCGCCGTCCGCCTGTGAGCGAGGCGCGGATTTCGTTCAAAACGGCGGTGCTTTTTCCGCTGCCGGCACGTCCCATGATAAAATGAATCGGATTTTTTTCGTTCATGATTTCCCCTCCCGCAGAGTGAGATTGCGGATCAGCACGTCCTTTTTGCGCCATCCGAATGCGTAGGATTTGTATTCTTCCTCCGTCATCGCGTCGATGGCGGCAGGGGTGACACGCCCGAGCACACGGCTTCGGAAATACGGAATCTCCGTCTCGATTGTGCCTGCGGCTGTCGCGGCTTTTGTGTACGGGCACACGTCCTGGCAGGCATCGCATCCCCACGCATACGGCGAACTGCGGAGGATGTCCGCCTCCGCCTCGGTAAGCACCCCTTTTTTCTGGCTGATCGCGGAGGCGCACGTCGCCCGATCGATGCCGATACAGCCACCCGGGCAGACTGCACGGCACGCACCGCAGCGGATGCACGCTTTCACTTCGCCGCCGCCGAGGGGGATTCCTTCAGCAAGCAGAGCTTCCGCGGTCAGATCGGTGACGAGCGCGTACAGAAAGACGAAGGAGGAGTATTTCTCCGTGATGAGCAGACCGTTGTCACCGCGCACACCGAGTCCGGCACGGCACGCCCCCTCGATTTCATCAAACGGGGAATGATCGGCAAAGCCGACGGCACGCGCTCCCGTCAGGCAGGCGGTCAGCTTGTCCGTCAGTGGTTTCGCAAAGGCGTGATAATCCCGCACGCGGGCAAACCGTGCGAGATTTGCATCCGCCGTGCCCGAAACGTAGTACGGGATTGCGGCAAAGACGACCGATTTCGCCCACGGTGCGCCGTCAAGCAGGCGCGGCAGGCGCACGGGCACCGCCTCAATCGGCAAACAGGCGAAAATGTCGATTTTTTCGGTGAGAAAGCACTCCTTCAGCGTCATGCGCACGCCCTCCTTCGTTGGTTTCTTCTATTATAACATATTTTCTGTCCGATTTTCGGTACACTGTGCGATTTTTTTGCGGATTTTTTCCGCCGCCCGCACGTGCAGAGCCGTTTTTGTGAAATCCTCCATATTCTGCGCAAAAATATTTTCGAATCTTGCCATATTTTCTCTTGACAATTCTGTCTGCGGAGCGTACAATATACGGAGTTCCCCCAACGGTTATTTACATATTATAATAAAGAAAGGCACAAGGTGTATTCCGTGCAGATTCTTGTTACAATCGCGTTTGCCATGCTGATCGGACTGCTTATGTCCCGACCGGCAAAACTTTTGAAGCTCCCTGCCGTTACCGCATATCTCGTGGCAGGACTGCTCGTCGGTCCGTACCTTCTCGGTGCGCTCGAATTCCGGATTCCCATGATCGACGGTATTACGCATCTCGGATTCTCAAAGGCAGATTTCGACGGTGCCAATGCCTCCGTATTCAAGCTCCTCAGCGACGTTGCGCTCGGATTTATTGCGTTCGCCATCGGTAACGAGTTCCGTATTACCGAGCTCAAAACGATCGGCAAGCAGGCGACCGTCATCGGTGTTTTGCAGGCGATTGCCGCAACGGTGCTCGTCGATGCCGCGCTGCTCGGTCTGTCGCTTGCGATGCCCGAGGTGCTCACGCCCTCTGCCGCGATCGTGCTCGGCGCGATTGCAACGGCGACTGCACCGGCTGCAACGCTGATGGTCGTCCGTCAGTATAAGGCGAAGGGCAAGCTGACCGATCTGCTTTTGCCGATTGTTGCGCTGGATGACGCCGTCGGTCTCGTTGTGTTCTCCGTTTCGTTCGGTATCGCCCGTGCAATGCAGAGCGGTACGATCAGTCTCGTGTCTATCCTCGTGGAGCCGATTCTGGAGGTAATCCTCTCCCTGACTCTCGGTTTCGTGATGGGATACCTCTTCACACTGTGCGAGAAGCTGTTCCACTCCGGCTCCAAGCGTATGTCGTTGTCGATTACGTTTGTGCTTTTGACGGTTGCGCTCTCCATGATTAAGTTTGAGGTGGGCGGCGTGCATATCGGATTTTCCTCCCTGCTCGTCTGCATGATGCTCGGTACCGTATTTTGCAATATGTGTGATTTCTCTGCGGATATTATGGACCGTGCGGACAAGTGGACGGCGCCTCTGTTCGTTTTGTTCTTCGTTTTAAGCGGTGCGGAGTTGCGGCTCGATATTCTCGCGTCCGTTTCCGTCATTGTGATCGGTATTGTCTATATCATCGCCCGTTCGCTCGGTAAGTATTTCGGCACGTTCTTCAGTGCCAAGCTGGTCGGCTGTGATGAGAATATTCAGAAATACCTCGGTATTACGCTTCTGCCGCAGGCAGGCGTTGCGCTCGGCATGTCCGCGATCGCTATGAATGAGATGGGTGAGATCGGTATTCTTGTCCGCAACATCGCTTTGTTTGCGGTGCTTGTGTATGAGCTGGTCGGACCGATGCTCACAAAGATCGCGCTCATCAAAGCAGGTGACATCAAGGAAAAAACGACGGAGGGCTTCGACCGCGCCGCGTTCCTGGAAAACCGGAAGCAGAAATAATTTTGACACACGAAAACCCTCCGCCAATGCGGAGGGTTTTGCATTTTTTACTGAAGATATTCGTTCAGAGATTCCATGATCTCAAGCGATTTGTAGAAGTCGTTGAGCACCTTGTTCGCCGAAACCTCATTCTCTGCATACATGGACGCGAAGTTCGACAGCCCTTTTTCCTTAGCTTCAAAGTGCGGTGCGTAGAACAGCTTGAAGATGCCGCTTTGGAAGCCGAAGTAGCAGATGGCGGGATCGTAGTACATGCCGTCAAAGATGAAATCGAGCATTTCGGGCGTCTCGGGATCCTGCGAAATCTGACCGTCTAAGACGATGTCGTAGTACGTATCCTTTACGCCGCCCTCGGTGCCGCTGTAGAAGGCGAGCAGCTCAAGCGTTGCGCCGACCAGCTCGGGATTGCGGATCGTTGTCGGTACACAGAGAGGACCCGAGCAGTCGGTAACGTAGTACGCTCCCTGATTTTCATCGAACATCGGCACGGGCAGAATACCGTAGTCAATGTCGTATTCGCGGAGCCCTTCCGTGTAGGAAAGCATACAGCCCATAAACAGAACCTGACCGGTGGGCAGGTACAGATCCGCCTCGCCGTTCTTCGGATTCGTGCAGATATGCTCGTTCGACCAGCGCGCGACCGTATCCATAATGGTTACGGATTTCTCCGTGTTGATTACAAGCTGCAAACGACCGTCCTCATCCTTTGCCGTGATCGGCTGGTTGCAGGATGTCCACAGTCCCGTGGTGGGCGGATTGCCGATACCGTAGTGGTCGGAGCTGTCCCATACGCCGTCGTTGTTTACATCCTGCACGAACAGGCGTGCGGCGGATTCCATGGCATCCAGCGTCCATTTGTAATCCTTGACAAGCTGGTAGAAATCGGGCATTCCTTCAATGTCCGCCGCGATTTCTTTATTGAACAGAACAACCGCAGGGGAGGGGATCAGATAATCGTTGATGCCGTAGTAGGTGCTCTCACCGAGGCGAAGCTGCTCCATCTGTTCGGCGTTCCACCAGTCGGCGGTGAGATCTGCGTGCGGCAGCATATCCAGCGGATAGAGCGTGCCGCTGGTGACAAACGAGGCAATCGAGTCGATCTGGTGCATGAGAACACACTGATAATCGTCATCGCCTGCGCCGACAGAGGAGTTGATTGCCTGAATCATCGGGACATAGGAGGGTTCAAAGCGGGTGTGGATCAGCTTGACACCGAGTGCCTCCTCCACGGCGATCTGGCGGTCGTAGATGGCGGATTGCATCGGATCGGAGGATTCCTCTCCGTTCCAGAAGAAGTACGTTTTATGCGGACCGTTTCCGAAGCCGGCAACGTGGAACGTTTCGTCTCCGAAATCGAGCTCATCCACAGGTACGCTGTGCATTCTTTGTGCATCCGTTTCGGGAGCTGTCTCCGGCTCTGTTTCGGCGGACGTGTCTGCATCCGTGTCCGCTTCCGTTCCGTCGCCCGCGAGCACGGGATCCGGCTGCTTCGTCTCACCGCAGGCGGCAAGCGGAAGCACAAGCAGAAGCACGAGCATCAGACTAAGTAATTTTTTCATACTGTCTCTCCTTATGTAAAATCAAGTGCGCGTTTTGCACTTTGTTGTATTGTAGCACGAGATCGGTTGGTTGTCAATATATTTTGGGTATTTTGTCTAAAAGCAGAGCAGGTGAATCTCCTTGCCTATCAAAAGTGTATAAAAAGAAAACCGTTTTTTGCAGAAAACGGTTTTTCATATGTCAGCAGATATTGTTCGGCACGGATGCTTTCATGCCCTGAAGGTTTTCGGGAGGGGGGACGGGGGAACCCCTTTTGTAAAAGGGGTTCCCCCGTTATATCCATATTCTCTCTTACAGCTCGCACGTGCCGACGGTGCGCGGGAAGGGCAGTACGTCGCGGATGTTGGACACACCCGTGAGGTACATGACGCATCTTTCAAAGCCGAGACCGAAGCCTGCGTGACGGGCGGAGCCGTACTTGCGCAGATCGAGGTAGAAATCGTATGCCTCTTTCTCCAGACCGAGCTCGTCCATGCGCGCGGCGAGCTTGTCGTAATCGTCCTCACGCTGGGAGCCGCCGATGATCTCGCCGATGCCGGGCACGAGACAGTCCATAGCCGCGACTGTTTTGCCGTCCTCGTTCAGCTTCATGTAGAACGCCTTGATCTCCTTCGGATAATCGGTGACAAATACGGGACGCTTGAAAATCGTCTCGGTCAGATAGCGCTCGTGCTCCGTCTGCAAATCACAGCCCCAGTAGACCTTGTAATCGAACTCGTCGTTGTGCTCCTCAAGCAGTTTGATCGCTTCGGTGTAGGTGACGTGACCGAAATCGCTTGCGACGACGTGGTTCAGTCTCTCAAGAAGCTCCTTGTCCACGAACTGATTGAAGAATGCCATCTCCTCCGGTGCGTTCTCCAGAACGTACGCGATGATGTATTTAATCATGTCCTCGGCGAGAGCCATGTCGTCCGCGAGATCGGCAAAGGCGATCTCCGGCTCGATCATCCAGAACTCAGCCGCATGGCGCGTCGTGTTCGAATTTTCCGCACGGAACGTCGGACCGAACGTGTAGATGTTCTTGAACGCCATCGCGAACGTCTCGCCGTTCAGCTGACCGCTGACGGTAAGGCTCGTCTTCTTGCCGAAGAAATCCTGTGCGTAATCTACCGCGCCGTCCTCCGTCATCGGGACAGCGGCGGGGTCCATCGTCGTGACCTGGAACATCTCACCCGCGCCTTCGCAGTCGGAGCCGGTGATCAGCGGGGTATGAACGTACACAAATCCGCGCTCCTGGAAGAATTTGTGGATCGCAAACGCAGCGATGGAGCGCACGCGGAAGACAGCCTGGAACAGGTTCGTTCTCGGACGCAGGTGCGTGATCGTGCGCAGAAATTCGGGCGAGTGGCGCTTTTTCTGCAAAGGATAATCCGGCGTAGACGCACCTTCCACGGTCACGTCGGATGCCTGAATCTCAAACGGCTGCTTTGCGTCGGGGGTCAAAACAAGCGTGCCCTTCACGATGACGGCGGTGCCGACATTCAGCTTGGAGATCGCACCGAAGTTTGCGAGTGCGTCGCCGTAAACAATCTGCACCGGCTCGAAAAACGTGCCGTCATTCACAACAAGGAAGCCGAACGCCTTGGACGCGCGGTTGTTTCTCACCCAGCCTCCGACCGTTATTTCTTTGTCCGCATACGCGGCGGTGTTTTTGAACAGTTCTTTTACACTAATCAGATCCATAGTAACCTCACAGTAATCGGTTTATAAAGATTATTATAGCACGCCTCGGCGGAAAATGCAACGCTGTTTTGCGTTCTTTTTGTAAAAATACCCTTGTTTTGCATCCGTTATTCTTGATTTTTGAGAAAAAAGGTGTGCATTGTTCCTTGGATAAGACGATTTCTCAAGAGAAAAAAGAAAAAACCTCTTGCAATCCGCGCCCGTGTGTGCTATAATGGAAAAGCATTCGGAGGCGTAGCTCAGCTGGTCAGAGCGCACGGTTCACATCCGTGAGGTCATGGGTTCGAGCCCCCTCGTCTCCACCAAAACACAAAAAAGCGCCGAAATATCGGCGCTTTTTTGTGTTCAAACAAGAATCAAACAAGAATTATGCGGTGTTTCAATATTTTATTGATTGTTTCGAGGCTTTGGAGAGATCTGATCGAGCACGGAAAGCGCTCGCTCCTCCTCCTTGGGATACAGGTGAGAATAGGTATTCCATGTCATTTCTACCTTACTATGGCCGAGGCGACGCGCTATTTCCTGAATGTTAATTCCTGCATTCACAAGTACTGATGCGTGGGAATGGCGAAAATCATGTATGCGTATGTGCGGCAGTCCTGCGGCGGAGCTGTAAGCGGTGTTTCTGTGTTCCACGGAAGAATCTCTGAGAACTGATTGCCCTCCGCAGACACGGAAGTCTTCAGAGAAGCTGCGTTCAAGCATGTGGCGACGCTTTTGGGCTTCCAGCGCATCGGCAAGCGGGCGCGGTATCTGCAGATCACGATAAGAAGACTTATTTTTTGGCGGTGTCTCTATGTCACCGCCTTTTATTTTTTGTGCTATACTGCGGCGAACGTGCAGAATGTTCCCCTCGATGTCGGACCATTTCAGGGCATTGATCTCTCCCTTTCGCATCCCGGTGTAAAATGCCAGCATGAAAAAGGTGTGATACCGCCAGTCGTTTTTTTCGATGGCACTTATTTCCGCAGCGGAGATAAAAGCGAGAAACTGTTCCGGCGTGTAATAGTGGAGTGTGTCTGCAGGCTTTTCGAATAGCACCTCTTTGAAATTGCCCACCTGTTTCAAGGGATTCGTCGAAATATATTCAAAACGAACAGCCCAGTTTAAGACGGTGTTCAGTTCTTTGAAGATGTTCCGCTTCATGGTGATCGTGAGATCGGATTCTCCGATGCTCAGCTTCCACTTGTTAAGCGTTTTGGGCGTGAGCTGATCCAGGCGGAGATCGCCGATGTGCGGGATGACATGGGTATTCAGCACTTGTTTGGATTTATCGTAGGAGGTCGCTCGGACTTCCTGCTTTTTTGATGCGAGCTGCTCGTCGATCAGTTCACGGAGGGTGATCTGAGCGGCGGGCGTTTCGTTTATGTATTGGCGCCGGAGATCTTCTTCTGTATCAGCGGCAGCCTTACTGCCATATACCACGCGGGCGACCTGCTTGTATTTACCCGTCCTGTCCGTATAGCTTACGATGACGCGGTATTTTTGCAGACCGTCTTTTTTGCCATCCAGTTTGTAAATGGGAATAGGTGATCATCTGCCTTTCGTGTGGTATGATGGTTAATTGGAGTATGTGGATTAATATAAAATTGCATGGAATCTCAAAAGGCAACAAACCGATGCCATAGCAAGCACAAGAAGTGTTATGCCTGCTATGAGTATTCTGTGAGTTCTCTGCTGTATTTTTTGATGCATTTGAATCACGATATGTTTATTGATAAATGTGTAAAAAATCATCAGCATCCACCCCGTGCCCGGTGACTTGGTTATGACGTTCCATACAACCATAACGATTGCGCTGTTAATCCACGACATATTTTCTACAAATTTTATTGTAAAGGTTTTCTTGGTTGCGCCAATTAGCAGTGGTACAAGTGTATACGAGAAAGTGAACAGCACAAAGTCCGCAAATGCCGCAAAAAGCGCATAGCCGAACGGATACTCCTTAACGACACTATATATAAGTAATTCAAGCACGAACGCAAGCGAAAGCAAGACACTAACGGTGATTGCGCTTCTTGTGAAACTGGGAGAGCCTTTTCCTTTTATTGATTTAGTCGGCTTTTCCGCTGGTTGCTTTGGTTCGTTGTTTTCGACGGTAATCTCGGAGGGAGTCTCTTGTTGTTGGCTTCTTTTCCACCGAAGGAAATCGTCGTACTGCTGTTTTTGTTCCGCATCGGATAGAACAAGGTATGCCGCGTTCAGTCGCTTCCAGTGTTCTTTTGCAAATTTCGGATCTTCTTTGAATTTGTCAGGATGATACTTTACAGAAAGCGCTCTGTACGCCATAGTGATTACTTCAAGAGAGGCATTTTCGGCTATTTCCAGTATTTCATAATATGTCATTATATTGTCCTTCCTTGACGGTATGTATTCGTTTATTACTTTATATCGCTTTGGAACGCCACAGCTTTGCTAACGATAGTACGAAGTATAAAGCCTATGAGTGCAGATACGATGAGAATTACCCAAGTTTTTGTATCGGAAAAAAAGTAGGTTTTTGCGGTCATAAACGGAACGGTAAAAAAAGAAATAATCATAAAGAGGATGTCTGCCACCAGTACCCACGACAGTAGGATGTGATAAATAACGGACAGTTTTTGGGGCTTAAATACACGAAATGAACTGTGCGGGTTTTCGTGGGAAAGATAGAGAATCGATGGTATGCTGAAAACCCATGTAAAACAAAAGTGAAGGAGGCTAAACATATGGAGCAGAAAAGCAATGATGCCGAACAGCCAACCAAAATAATAAATGCATAGTGTTAAGAGAACGCCGTGCGTAAGCGTGAGGACAAGGGGAGCGCCAAACGGATAGGGACTAAACCCTTGTTGAATAAAACTCCCGCATTGAAAAGTCAGTTCTGCTGTGAACAGAAGCAAAATAATAAAAGCAATAGACATATATATGCTCCTCAAAAACTCCGTCTTAATTCCACTACCTTGCCGAGCACGCGAACGGGCAGCTCCATGATTTCACGCTTGGAAAACACCCTCGGCTCGTACATAGGATTATTTGCAATCAGACTGATACCGGTTGCTTGTTTTATAACGCGCTTGCAGGTAGCCTCATCTCCGTTCACCATGACGATTGCCGTTTCGCCGTTCTCAACGTCTTCCTGTTGGCGAACGATAACGGTATCCCCGTCAAGAATATGCGGGGCCATACTGTCACCTTTTATGCGCAGTGCAAAAAACTTGCCGCTTGCGGCGAGTTCTTCCGCAATTTCCTCGTAGTCGAGGACGTCCTCGATTGCGTCAATCGGAATACCGGCGGCGACGTATCCGAATACAGGGATACGCACGCCTTTTTTTGTTGTATGACCTTGAAGGTCGGCATCATCTGAAAAACCAAGTAAATATTCCAATGTAACACCAAATATTTGCGCCATACTCGTAGCGACTTCAATGTCTGGGCTTGTCCTTCCGGTTTCCCATTGAGAAATCGCAGTTTGATGCACGTTGAGCACTTTCGCAAGTTTTTGTTGCGAGTAACCATTCTTCTTGCGCAACTCTTGTACTCTATTCATATCATCACCTCACATAAATTATATTAGATTGGCTAATATTTTTCAATAGAATTTTTGAAAAAAATATTAGAATTGCTATTGACAAGCTGCTTTTAGTGTGCTATTATAATAGTGCAACTATTAAAAACAAGGAGGCGGTATCGTGAATATTAGTGTTGCTCGTGAAAAACGAGGACTTACACAGTCCGAGGTTGCAAAAAAAATGAATGTATCGCAAGGGGCTGTATCGCAGTGGGAAAAAGGTATTTGTTCACCGCGCGCCGAACTTCTCCCAAAACTTGCGGACGTGCTCGGCTGCACTGTGGACGATCTTCTCCGCCCGGCAGACACACCCGACCAAAAAGAAAATCCCGCCTGAGCGGGAGAAAGGAGACAAATCAATGACAGACATGAGCAGAGTGCGGATCCCGCCGTATAGCGTTGAGGACGCCGTGAATCTGTATCTTGATATGCCGAATATCAGGCGGACTCACATCAAGGAGCTCTTTCATGTGAGCGATACAACGGCGGGGCATCTGAAGAAGATGGCAGAGATAAAGATGCGGGAGAAGGGCATGAGCATCATGGACACGTCCGCCGTCAATATCGATGCCGCTTTTGAAGCATGGGGGATCGATATCAACGATCTGATGCGCCGTCAACAGATGCGGGACCGTATCGATCGGCGCAGGGCGAAATGAGATTCGAAGCAAATAAGGAGGGTGAGTGCTGTGAGAATAGGGAAGTACAAGCCGTGGATCCCCGAGGATCTGATCGTGACGATGTACGAGCAATCGCTGCACAAAAGGACGCAGATCGACATCCTGGCTCAACTGAACGATGTACCGAAGTCGGTGATCGAGGAGATACTTCGACGGCACGGGTGCAAGGTTGGTGCGACGCGCAGGATCGTGCGTACAGCCGCGGCAAAACACCTGTGGACCGTCGAGGAGGAAGCGTTTCTCAGCGAATGCTACGAGAGCGGTATGAGCCTTGCAGATATTGCCGACGCGCTCGGCAGAACTGTATTCTCGGTGAAGGCGCGTCTGAACAAGCTCGGTATCAATACAGGAAGGAGGAAGGTACGTGAAGGCAAAAATACGGCCTGCGAATCTGCCGCAGGCGAGGAAGAATGATCTGGACAAGGTGGCGAGGCAGTACATATCGGAGCAGATCGACGAATATTCGCGCGATTTGAAATGGAAGATGACGCGAAGGGTCGTGTGCTCGGTGGCGCTCGTTCTGAGCGATCAGTACGGATTCGGTGAGAAGCGGATCAAGCGCGCTGTGGAAGGAATCACGGAGATCCTCGCGGGTGTATCCGAGGATGTATACGACAAGGGCGAGATCGATCCTGCGGGCGTGGACAAGGTTGCCGACAACATGATGGCGGAGCTTCTCGACCGCGGAATCCAACTTGCGTTCGAGGGGGATCCGCTGTATGATTCGTGTGAAAAAATCAGAGAAAGGAAAAAGAAAATCGCCTCCGGCGGTGGAGCGCACGGAAGCGATCAAAGGTAATAACCCAATGAAATTATACCAAAAAACGAAGCACTTGTCAAGCGAGACGAAGGAGCTCGCAGTTGGAACGGCGATGCTTGCGGCAATCGTGATTGATTTGCGCGCGTTCCCTGCCCTCATGGCACTGCTCGCCGGAGTTCGACTTTCCACGGTTAACGTGGTATTTGCCGTTATCATGGCGATTCAGCTCGCCGCGGCTGCTGCGGGAATTATCGTGCATGCGGCAAGATATGTTCGCGCATGCCGTGCTCCGAAAAAACTCGGTGTTCTGACGCCGCAGGAAATCTGCAGAATCTTGGAGGGAAGAAAATGAGTTATGATGCAGCAGATTATGTGCTCGCCGGAATCGAAGCAGCGCGGTTGTGCCCGGAAGAGGATCCGGAAGGAGTATATGAGTGCAGCTTGTGCGGACTCAGATCGGCGCACGCAAAGCACTACGGATTAAGAAACGGCATCGTTTGCGAATTCTGTCTGGAAGGGTTTCGCCTTCCGTTCGATTGCTACCCCGAGGAGAAAGACGAAACCCACCTGTGCAGCGTATGCGGTCTCCCGTGCGAGGAGGAAGTAACGCTGATCGGTGAGGACGCATACTGCAGTGACTGCGTAGACAACGCCCTTCTCCCTGACGCAGATGAAGAACCATTTGAATTTGATGAATAAAAGGAGCTATAAAAATGATTTGCAAGCCCGAAACCATGACGTTTACCGATAAAAATTTCTCGATGATCCTGTACGCCGCTCCCGGTGTTGGAAAAACGACGCTCGCGCTCTCTGCGCCAAGCCCGATTCTGATCGATTTCGACCACGGTATCAGCCGTGTGAAGGCGTATCACCGACGCGACACGATGATGTGTAAAACGTACGAGGAAGTTTTGGAGGATATCGCCTCCCCTGCTCTCGCGGACTACAAGACGATCGTGATTGACACAGGCGGTGCGTTCGTGACGTATCTGCAGGACTGGGCGATGCGAGCGAATCCGGCGCAGAATCGGCAGAAGAACGGTGCGCTGTCCCTGAAGGGATTCGGCGCGGTTAAATCGGAATTTCAACGCTTCACTGCGCAGATCCGCGATGTGATGCGCAAGAATGTGATCTACGTATTCCACTCGGACGAGCAGAAGGACAAGGACGGCAACCCGATCCAGCGACTTCTCTGCGAAGGTGCTGTGCGCAACGTCGTATGGCAGCCGTGTGATTTCGGCGGATACATGCAGATGATCGGGAACCGCCGTGTCATCAGCTTTACGCCGGAAAGCGAATTCTTTGCCAAGGGATGCTTTGGCATCGAAGGTCAGCGCGAAATTCCAACGCTGAAGCCGACAGACACAAACGACTTCCTGACGCGCCTCTTTGATGAGGCACGCGCAAATATTGAGGCGGACAACGAGGCATTCGCACCGATGCGAGCGCAGTACGACGCAGTGATGAGCGCTGTTGCGGAGATTCTCGGCGGTGTGAAAGATGAGAAGTCCGCAACGGAGGCGGCAGCGAAAATCGGCGGTCTGGAGCACGCACTGACCTCCCAGAAGGAAGCACGGTCGCTTTTGAAGGAGAAGACGGACGCGCTCGGGTTGAAGTATTCCAAGGATGCCGGAGGATATGTGAAAGCGGAGGAGAAAAATGCCGTATCTGATAACCAAAACGCTTCTTGATTCGTGGAATTATGCGCTTTCAGCCCGTGGAGATACGCAGGATGAAGCATATAAAGAATTTCTTGACACGCTTCACCGTGTTCCGATCGCGCAGAAGGAATCAATGATGAACGGTATTGCGTTCGAAACCGAGGTATACAAGCAGGCGCGTGGCGAAGTACGAACTCCGCATCCTAAGTGGGAGGAAGGAATCTGCAAGGTTGCGGAGATCGTCAAAGGAGCACCGACGCAAATCCGTTTGAAGATGCCGATCAGAGTTGCCGGAGAGGATATCTTACTATATGGCGTTTTGGATGCAATGAAGGCAGGAACGATATATGACGTGAAATTTTCAAACAAATCGTTTGGAAGCGCGGAGCTTGCCGGGAAGTATCTTGACTCCTCACAGCATCCGATATACCTTAAGATTGCGCCGGAGGCGTTTGCGTTTGAATATATCGTATCCGACGGCGTAGACGTATATACGGAGCGGTATACACGTCGTAACTGCCGCACGGCCGAGGAGATTGTATCGGAGTTTATCTCGTTTCTTAGATCAGCAGGAATTTGGAAAGATTATACAGCGTTATGGCAAGCAAAATAAAGGAGAATGAAACATGAAGACGTACAAGGGATTTAACCAGAATATGACGTGCAAAGGATTCCAGTATAAAGAAGGTGAGGAATACAAGCACGATGGCAAAGTGAAGGCGTGCGATGCCGGATTTCATGCGTGCGAAGATCCGCTCGACTGTTTCAGATACTATGCTCCTGCTACAAGCGTATATCACGAAGTCGAGCAGAGTGGAGATATTTCAAAAGATAGTGATGATACGAAAGTCGCATCCTCTGAAATCAAGATAGGCGCGCGTCTTGACGTTCTCGGCATCTGCAAGGCGCATTTTGAGTATGTGAAAGCACGGACTACCTCCGAGCATACCGATCCGAAGCAGGCAACGGCAGGCGAATACGGAGCGGCAACGGCAGGCGAATACGGAGCGGCAACGGCAGGCGAATACGGAGCGGCTACGGCAGGCAATGGCGGAGCGGCAACGGCAGGCTATCGCGGAGCGGCAACGGCAGGCGAATACGGAGCGGCTACGGCAGGCAATGGCGGAGCGGCAACGGCAGGCTATCGCGGAGCGGCTACGGCAGGCAATGGCGGAGCGGCGACCTCTCGCGGAACGTCTGCAGTTGGCGCAGAAGGAATCGCGTGCGCACGCGGAAACGGCTGCAGGGTAAAAGGTGGTATTGGTGCTGTGCTTGTTCTCGTTGAAGAAAACTACAATGATTGCGGTATTAAAGCATGGAAAGCGGAAGTCGTTGACGGTGATCGTATCAAGGCTGATACGTTCTACACGCTGGAAGACGGCGAGTTCGTGGAAGCAGAGGGGTGATTTTTATGCAATACGAAATCATAAAAGGGCATCCGACGGACCGCGAATGCGTGATCGGTGCATATGAGGCGTGCGAGCTGATGGCGACGTACCGGGGCTACTTCGACTGGCGCACGCATGCATGGACGCTGTATCCGATACGCAGGTATGCGCTGCCGCGTGAGGCGGCAATGAAGAAAATGACGCTTTCGGAGAGAGACGTACGATATCCTGCGCCGAAGATGGGTGTGAAGCAGTATCAGGTGAAGCCTGCCGCCAAAGATGAACCGAAGCAGAAGGCGTGGTGGGCGCAGCCGGATCCCGAGGGGCAGATTAAGCTTATATGAGGTGTGTATCAATGAATGCGAGGGACAATTTGAAATGACATACGACGAAATTATGAAAGACGCGAACGAGCGTTTCAGACGATCGCCGTCTTATGTGCCTATGAGTAAACCGGAATATTACGACCTGTGCAATTCAATGACGTACGACTCGAAGATTCGACACGCGATTGATGTGGCTAAAGAATTTTATGACATTATATGCTGCGATTATGGAGCGAATGTACACGTATCCGTCGGAGGGTTAGACTCTATCACTCTTCTGTATTTTCTTCGAGAATATATCGGTGATGTCAAGTCAGTTTCTGTATCTTCGTTAGAGTATAGATCTGTACAGGATGTACACAAGCAGATAGGAATAGACGTATATTTGAAACCACTAAAAAGCAAGGTGGAAATATTACGCGAATTTGGATTTCCAGTTATAAGCAAAGAAAAGGCACGAAAAATACAAATACTGCAAACACCCGGCCAAGAAAAGCAAACATTTATTCACGCAATAATGACGGGTGATATGGGGGAACAAAGTAATTTCGGGCACAGCGAGAAGATAAAACTTCCTGACAAGTGGCTGAAACTGTTTGCCGGTATTTATAATGAGCATCGTCCAGACTTGATTTGTAATACCGCGCCGTTTAAGGTTTCGTCCGAATGCTGCTACTGGATGAAAGAATTGCCGGCAGATATTTGGGCTCGTGAAAACGTGAGCTTCCCGTACCTCGGACTTATGGCATCAGAGCATGGACAACGAGAGATGGGTTTAATAAAAAACGGGTGCAATTATTTTGGGAAAAGCACTGTTAGAAGTTGTCCGTTTGCGCGGTTCTCTCGTCAGGATCTCTTGCAGCTTGCGCTTGACTTGAATGTGCCTGTACCATCTATCTATGGCACGATTGAGCGAGACTCTGATGGACTTCTTTATACGACGAGAGCCCAGCGAACTGGATGCTCCATGTGTGGTTTTGGCATACATATAGAAAAACGACCACATAGATTTGACCGACTTCGAGAAGAGAACGAAAAGGAGTGGGAGTTTTGGATGAACTCTTGCGTGAAAGATGAGGATACCGGCGAACGATACGGCTGGGGGCGTGTTCTGGATTATATCGGCATTGATTGGAGAGATGTTCCGCAAAAACCATGTGAGCAAATTAGCCTATTTGATCAAGAAGAGGAGAACGACAATGGCTGAAAAGTATGTAAAACTTGATGAGGTTATAGATACCATTGAACACGAATGGGGTTATGAAGGTGTACGCGAAGATTTGCAAAAGCTCCCTGCCGCCGATGTGGTGGAGGTAAGGCACGGATACTGGTATTTCACCGAGTACGAGTATTTTTCCTGCTCCGTGTGCGGAAAATCGCATTTTAATTTTTGCGATAGTACTGCCGAAGCAAGAAGAAAACTGGCGGACGGAGAGGTTTACCCGTAATGCCCTGAATGCGGCGCAAAGATGGACGGAGAAAGGAAAACCAAATGACTGTTGCCGAATGTAGACAATTACTATACCGACTGGCTTCGATGAAAAAGAAGGGTATGGTTGAATGGCACATTTCAGATTATGGTGAGGGATACAATCAAGCACTCTCGGACGTAAGATCAATCCTTGTGTCACTCATTGAAAAAGAACAATCGACTCACTTGGCGGAAGTTGTGCGGTGCAAGGAGTGCAAGTGGTTTGAGCCTTATGAGGGTGAAGAACACAAAGGGAATTGTGCGGAACTTGTTGGACTTGAAAGTTGTGTTTATGAAGATGACTTTTGCAGTTATGGAGAAAGGAGGATGAGGGAAAATGAATTTGAACAAAGCAATACAGATGCTTGAATCGGAATATGAGATGGCAAAACAAGTTGAATGGGTGCGTAATCCTTTGGCTTATGCGCTGTATCAAGTGTGGAAAAAGGCTGATGCCAGCCCACCCAACCGAGAAAGGCGGTGAGGAGGAATGAGCAAATTTGACTACGGAACATTTTTCGGTGGATATGATAATTTTGCCGTATCAAAAGAAAAATACACCAAAGAACAGGCAATAGAATTATATTGTGTTGAACACAGTATTCCCAAAGGCACAAAGATCGCTATTATGGATGCTTTTGTCCGTCATAGAGTGGGTTGGAACGAGGATAACGAAAGGTGTTGCGGTTGGTGGCTTGAATACAAAGAACATTCAAGAAGTTGCCCTGTATATGCTTTTCACGAGGTATTAAGAGAAATGCCAAGCGAACTTGAAAGCGAATACGAGTGGATAGATGTGAAAGGCGGTGAGCAGGAATGAAAAGCAATGTGGTGATTTTTGACAAGCCATATTCAGAAGAAAAGATTGCAGAGGGCAGAGCGATACAATGGGCAGTTGTAAATGGGATTTGTAATGAGTGCAAACATTTAAGGGAATGCGAAAACAATAGCAATTTTAAGTTTCCCAATAATGCCCTTTGTATGATTAAAAAATCCGAATTATTGAAAGGCGGTGAGGGGTGATGGCTGAATATGAGGTAAGAGATGTTGTTTGTGATTATGGAGTGTATGAAGATGGCGAATTAAAACTCATTCTTAATTCAAGACGGATTGCGTTGCGAATCGTTGAATTATTAAAAGAAGATGAACGCATACACAGAGAATTAAACCCTATCAAAGATTATCCGCCATATTTGGATAGACCCAAGCACACACGCACACAAAAAGAAAGAGGTGGGGAGAAGTGACAGATAACGAGATTATAAAGGCGTTGGAGTGTTGCTCCAAAGATGGAATGATAAATTGCCGTAACTGCTCATATGAAGAATCTTGCAACATGGGCAGGAGCGATATGCAGAAAGATGCCCTCGACCTCATCAACCGCCAAAAGGCAGAGATTGATGATTTGGATAGAAATCTTATGTCGGCTTATTCCAAGATAGAGAGATTGAAAAAAGGGTGGGAAGCAGACATTGTGCTGACCGCCGATGCCAGAGCCGAAGCAATCAAAGAATTTGCGGAGAGGTTGAAGAAAAGGCTCGACCGCAAATACACCATATACGGGCGGGAATATGTGTTAAGACATTTGAGAGACCTTGTAAAAGAAATGACGGAGGAAAAAACAAATGGCAAACTTTAACTTAAACAAAGTAATCCTGGGCGGGCGAATGTGTGCCGATCCGGAGCTGAAGACCACGCCGAGCGGTATTTCGGTTACATCGTTTTCGATCGCGATCAACCGGCCGCACAAGGGGAAGGACGGCGAGGTTCAAGCGGATTTCGTGAATGTGGTCGCGTGGCGAGGGACGGCGGAGTTTATTTGCCGATATTTCAAGAAAGGATCCTCGATCTGCGTTGTCGGTAATCTGCAGACGCGGACGTGGACAGACGGACAGGGGGCGAAACGGTACGCGACGGAGGTTGTTGCCGAGGAGGCGCACTTTGTGGATTCGAAAAGCGACGGATCGGCAGCGGTCAAGCCGGACGCAAGCATGTATGTGCCCGAGCAGTATCAGCCCGCGCAGTTTACGCCGGCTGACAACGGTGAGGAGATGCCGTTTTAACAAAAAAGAAAGGACGAGGCACAATGGCGCTCGGATACGTAAAAATATACTACGATTTCAAAGAAAAAACATCATCTCTGTCACCTACGGAGATCGGGCGTCTTGTGCTCGCCATGGCTGAGTATGCGGAGACAGGAGTCACGCCGAATCTTGCCGGAAACGAGCGGTTTGTTTTCCCGATATTCAAGGTGCAGATCGACCGGGATCACGAAGCGTATGCCGAAAAAGTACATACGCTGCGTGAAAACGGGTCAAAAGGCGGCCGCCCGAAAAACCAAAAGGTTTCCACGGAAACCAAAAGGTTTTTAGAGAAACCAAACGAAAGCAAAAAAAGCCAAGAAAAAGAAGAAGAAAAAGAAGAAGAATATATTACACTCTCTTGCGAGAGTGTAATACGCGCGCACGCGCGAGAGAAAGAGTTCGTTCCGCCGACGGTGGACGAGGTGCGTACATACTGCGAAAAACGAAAAAATACGGTGGACGCGGAGAAGTTCGTGGATCATTACACCGCAAACGGTTGGCTCATTGGAAGAACGCCGATGAAGGACTGGAAGGCTGCTGTTCGGAAATGGGAGAAAAGCGAGGGTGCTTTTGCCCGTCCGCAGGAGAGGCGCGATTGTGCGCCTGCCAACAGATCGGGATCCTCTTTCGATACGCAGGAGTTCTTTGAAGCAGCCGTAAGCAGATCGTATCGTCGTAAAACTGACGAGGAGGATAAACCATGAAAGCAGATCAGACCAAGGAGACCGGAAAGATCCTGGAGGAGGCATTCCCCGGATATCCCTGCAACAAGTGCGCGGCATCCTCCCGATGCACGGACCACTTCAAAAAATGCGCTGATTACCGTTCGTGGCTGCATCCTGTATGGAAGCAGCTCACTCAGAATATCAGGGCACGAAAGGAGGAGAAAGTTTGAACGAGATTACATTTGTGATTCCCGGGAAGCCTCGCGGAAAGGCGCGACCAAGATTCTACGCAGGGCATACATACACACCGCAGGAGACGCGAGAATACGAGCGTCTTGCCGCTTTTTTCTACAAAAAGGCGGCAGGCGGAGTATTCTTCGACAGATCTGAGCGTGTTTCGGTTCGCGTAACAGCGGTTTACGCAATCCCAAAAAGCGCATCCAAGAAAGCGCGCACCGCCATGCTTGAAGGCTCCATCGTTCCAACTGCGAAGCCGGACATCGACAACGTTTTGAAGATCGTTTTGGATGCGCTCAACGGTGTGGCATACGAGGATGATGCGCAGGTAGGATGTGTTTCTGCTGAAAAGCGATACGGCGAGGAGCCGTGTGCCATTGTTACAGTCTCGCCGATCGGAGAGATTTGAAGTGTTTCGGAGGTGAATTTGGAAAAGCAAAGCGATGCACAGGCGTTTCTTGCGAGGGTAGAGAAGATCGATGCACTCGTTGAGAACAAACTTATCGAGCAGCGGCAATGGAAAGACCTCGCATTGAGCATCACGGCTACCATGGGCGGTGAGCGAGTGCAGTCAAGCAGCAAATCAACGTCTAAGATGGAAGATGCCGTGGTGAAGTGCATCATGATCGAGGATGAGATTGCGGCGGCGGTTGAGAGGCTGATTGCGGAGAAGAAGCAGGTGGTGCGGGTGATCGAGGCATTGAACAGCCCGACCGAATACCGCATTCTGCATATGCGATACATACAGTATATCAGCCTTACCGCCATTGCCGAAAAACTGAACAAGGAATATACATGGGTAACAACTACACACGGACGAGCCGTGAAGCACGTGCAAGAATTATTGAGCAAGGAGAAATGTGACTTGGTGTGACTAAATCCTATTGATTGTGACTAAAATATGATATACAATGTATAATGCGAAGATGTGTTAAACGAAAAAGCACTGCCTTTTACTGGACTTGTTCATTACCGGGGGCGGTGCTTTTTTGTGTCCAAAATAGGCAGTGGTGCTTTCTTCAATACATCAGAGAGGGCATCATCAAATACCACCTCCGGGGCGGGGAGTCGATACCCCGCCTATGCCTATTAAATAAGAAAGGGGGACGAATATGCTGACAGCAAAGCAGGAACAGTTTGTGAAGAACATAATTGACGGAATGACGCAGGCGGATGCATATCGCTCCGCTTACGATACATCACGGATGACAGACAAGACCGTGCACGAGAAGGCAAGCAGGCTTATGGCTGATGACAAGGTGAGGGCAAGGCTTGAAGAATTGCGAGATCAGATGATGACACCGAGCGTTATGTCCGCGCAGAAGCGCCTTGAATGGCTCACAGAGCTTGTTATGAGCGAAGAGGAGAGTACACCGGACAAGCTAAAGGCTGTTGACATCATGAACAAGATGCAGGGCGAGTACGTTCAGAAGGTACAGGCGGAGGTTACAAACGCAGTCAATATCAGCATAGAGTTGAGTGATGACTGATGGATGTCAATATTAAGATAAGCAGGAAGGTATTCAACGATGCGTACCTTCCGTACCTCGACAACACTGACCGATACCTTGTATTCTATGGCGGCGGATCATCTGGCAAGAGCTATTTCATCGCACAGCGTTACATATACAAGCTCATACATCCCGAACGATGCAATCTGCTTGTGGTGCGGCAGACAGGCGATACAAACAGACGAAGCACATTCCCTCTCCTGAAGCAAGTTATATCGAGTTGGAATCTGTCAGACCACTTCAAGGTGAACGAGAGCGATATGCGTATCAAATGCAAGCTCACGGGGAATGAGGTAGCGTTCGCAGGACTCGATGACGTTGAAAAGATCAAGTCTATCACGTTTGAGAGTGGTGAGCTTACGGATATATGGGTGGAGGAAGCAACGGAGACACAGGAAGCGGATATAAACCAATTGAAAGTCCGTCTCCGTGGCGGTAAGACGAAGAAGCAGATCGTGCTTTCCTTCAACCCTGTGAATATTCAGCACTGGATCAAGAAGCATTTCATCGACAGCGGACTGGCAACAGTCTGCTTTTCTACTTATAAGGACAACAAGTTCCTCACGGACGATGACCGCAAAGCTCTTGAGGATTTGAAGGAGATCGATGAATACACCTATGAGGTATACTGCCTCGGTAAGTGGGGTATTCTCGGCAAGACTGTATTTGATGCAAGGGCGATTCAGAAACGCCTTGAGACGATTCCGAAGCCGATCAAGACGGGATACTTCACCTATGACTATGACGGGCTGAAGATCACGAACATACAGTGGGTGAATGACCGAGGCGGATACATAAAGCTGTATCAGATGCCGAACACGCCTGAAGTGACGCAGTATTGTATCGGAGGAGACACAGCCGGAGAGGGCAGTGACTACTTCACTGGACATGTGCTGAACGCAAAGAACGGAGAACAGGTGGCTGTTCTGAAACATCAATTCGATGCGGATCAGTACACAAGGCAGATGTACTGCCTCGGAGTGTATTACAAGACCGCGCTGATCGGCATTGAGGCGAACTTTGACAGCTACCCTATCATGGAGCTGCAAAGGCTTGGGTATCCGAAGCAGTATACACGCGAAGCACAGGACACGTACACAGGCAAGACGGAGAAACGGTTCGGTTTCAAGACCACATCACTCACTCGTCCTACGATCATATCAAAGCTGATTGAGATAGTCCGTGAGCATTGTGAGACCATCTGTGACCGCGCAACACTTGAGGAACTGTTGACTATCATCCGCAACGAAAAGGGGCGTGTAGAAGCCCCACAGGGCGGACACGATGACATGATGATGGGACTTGCTATTGCGCATCACATCCGAGATCAGGTTGTATTCATAAACGAGCCTATTGAGATGCCTTCACAGCATTACTTCACAGCGGAGAAGCGACACGAAGTGCATTACGATTACGGCGAAGAGATAACCGTGGTATAAGGTTGGTATAAGGTTGGTATAAGGAGGATATATGGAAATACTGTTGGCGATCACGGTCGGTGCATTGTGCATCGGCTGTTTTTTGATTGGCGCAAAGGTGGGACAGACGGTAAGCAAAGGGGAATCCATTGAACTGCCGTCTGCAAACCCACTTGAGGCGTACCGAAAGCGTGAAGCAAAGAAGGAAGCACAGGCAGAGCAGGAGCGCATTGACACGATCATGCGAAATATCGAATGCTATGACGGCACGGGCGCAAATCAAAAGGATGTGGGCAGGTGATTAAATGGATTTGAACGAAATCAAGGAAACACTCATATGGGACTTGTATGAGAAAGGACGGAACTATCACAGGCGTGTAGGAATCTATACGGACACGGACAAGAACTACCGATTCTATAACGGCAATCAGTGGGAAGGTGCAAAGCTCGGAGATGTAGAACCTGTACAGAAGAACTTCATCAAGCCAATTGTCAAGTACAAGGTGTCCGTCATTCACGATAATCTGTACGCTGTGCATTTCTCCTCGCAGAACTATGAGAACAGACAGTTTCAGAAGGAAGCAGAGCGATACTGTGATCTGCTCAACGGATACATACGCCGTCTGTGGGAGAAGGACAAGATGGACTACAAGGGGCGCAGGGTAACCAAGGATGCGGCGATCAATGACGAGGGTATCATCTATGTCAACTTCGACCGCGAGAACATGATGCCCGTTCACGAGATCGTGAAGAAGAATGACATCTACTACGGCAACGAGAACGATGACGATATCCAGTCTCAGCCGTACATTCTGATCCGCAAGAGAATGCCTGTTGTGAATGCCATTGAGTTTGCACTCAGCGAGGGCATGAGCGAAGACAAGGTATCGTATATCGTTGGTGATGACGATAACTTTGAGGAAAGCGGAGAAGCCGCCAAGGACGAGCTTGACAGCATGGTGACTGTAGTCTACAAGATGTACAAGGACAAAGGCACAGTACACTATTCCGTTGCGACACGTTGGGTGGACATCACCAAGGATGTTGACACCGGGCTCTCCCTCTATCCGATTGCACACTTCGTATGGGAGGAGAAGGAAGGATCAGCGCGTGGTGAAGGCGAGGTACGATACCTCATCCCCAATCAGATTGAAGTAAACCGCACCGAAGTCAGACGGGTGCTGACGGTCAAATATCAGGCATTCCCGCAGAAGGTTGCTGTCAGAAACAAGATCACCAATCCGCAGGCACTCAATACTGTGGGCGGAATCGTTTGGGCTACCGATCAGACTGTGGATGATGTGCATAAGATTGTGGGTACAATTCCTCCGGCACAGATGTCTCCCGATGTCAAGCAGCTTCAGGAAGACCTTATCATGGTGACGAGAGAGCTTGCAGGCGCAGGTGACACGGCAACAGGACAGGTGAATCCCGAAAGCGCATCGGGCAGAGCGATTCTCGCTGTACAGCAGGCTTCGCAAGCTCCTATGACGGAGCAGAAGGAAAGCTACAAGAACTTCATTGAGGATATCGCAAAGATCGACCTTGAATACCTTGTGGTGTATTCCGAGGATGGAGTCAACATGGAGAAGACTGTCACCGATCCTATGACGGGCGAGGAATACGTTCAGATGGTGAATGTACCTCAGACCGTCCTTCAGCAGCTCAAAGCCGTGGCAAAGATCGATGTGACTCCCAAGGGCGTATATGACCGCTATGCCATGGAGCAGACGATGGAGAACTTCCTTCTGAACGGATTCTTCAACCCGCAGAGATCGGCAGAATTTGAGGCGTATGTGAAAGCACTTCCTGATGATTCCGTTGCACCGAAGCAGGATTTGCTTGAAGGCATTGAGAATATCAAGAAGACACAGATGCAGATTGCTCAGATCAATGCACAGGCACAGCTTATGCAGCAGAGAGCGCAGCAATTCCTTATGGAAGATGCTGACGGACAGGCATCACAGATTGCTGATGCCCAGCGCATGATGATGCAAGGGCAGATGCAGGGACCGCAGATGCCGATGGAAGCGCAGGTAATAGAAGAGGAAGCCGCGCTCGATAACAATCCCGCTTGATAATTAAGCAACTATTCGGGAATTCCGAACGGTTGCTTTTTTATATGGTGATTCCCCACCAAAAAGAGTGGAGATAAAAAAGAGTGACCAAGCATTTATGTCGATAAACTGTATGGAATTTGAGGAAGCAAACCTCGCTTAAAAAATAGGAAGGACGATCGTATGAACGAGAACGAAAACCTTGTGACCGAACAGGTTGCTGAAAACGTGGAGATGACCACAGAAGAAACTCCCAAAGTATACACAGAGGCGGAATTCAATTCCAAATTGGATGAGGTGCTTGGGAAGAAGCTCGCTCGCCGTGAAGCAAAAATCCGCAAAGAGTATGACCGCAAGTACGGCAATCTTGAGGAGGTGCTGAAGGCTGGCACAGGCAAGGAAAGTGTCGAGGAGATGACCGACACCTTCGCGAAATTCTATGAGAGCAAGGGTATCAAGATTCCCGAAAAGCCGCGCTACAGCGACAAGGATATTGAAGTGCTTGCACGAGCCGAAGCATCTGAGGTCATCAACGCGGGTTACGATGAAGTAGTCGAAGAGGTTGACCGATTGGCAGAGCTTGGCGTGGATAACATGACCGCGCGTGACAAGGCATACTTCAAGGTGCTTGCAGAGCATCGGCAGAATACGGAGCGAAAGAACGAGCTTGCCAAGATCGGCGTGACAGATGAAGTGTGGGGCAGCCGAGAATTTCAGGATTTCGCAGGTAAATTCAATCCGAAGACACCGATCAAGGATATCTTTGATATCTACAACAAAACAAAACCGAAGAAAGAAATCAAACCGATGGGAAGCATGAAGAGTGAAACAGCGGACACGGGGGTGAAAGATTTCTACTCGTATGAAGAGGCAAAGAAATTCACGAAGGAAGACTTCGACAAAAACCCTGCACTCTACAAAGCTGTCACGAATTCCATGACGAAATGGTAATGCTTCCTGTCCGAGAAAGAAAGGACAAACATTATGGCAGTAACGCATTTTATTCAGACTGTTTGGTCGAAGAAGATTCAGGACGATCTTTTTGAGAAGTGTAAGCTCGTACAGGACTGCACCCGTGAGTACGAGGGCGACTGTAAGTACGCACAGACCGTCAAGATTCTCGCGGTAGGCGATCCTATCATTCACAACTACACGGGCAAGAATCCCATCAACTACGATGAGATGACCGATGACTCTCAGGATCTCGTGATCGATGTACAGAAGGCGTTCCACTTCCGTGTAAACGATGTGGACAAGGCGCAGTCTGTTCCCGGTCTTCCTGAGAAGTATCAGCAGAAGGCAATGAAGGCCCTTGCCCTTGCCCGTGAGAAGTTTATCGGCGCACTCGTTGCAGGCAAGGCACAGTCTACTGCGGACGAGGAGGCAAAGAACTCTACGTACAAGCCGGGTGCTGTAACCGTAATCACCGCCGAGTCCAACGAGCAGGCTGACATCAAGGTAGCTATTGATGAGGCGATCATCACTCTGCGCGAGAAGAACTTTGATGATTCGGGTATCGTGGAAATCGATCCGCGCACCTACAAGACCTTCAAGGATGAGCTGATCGAGCTGAAGACGGCAAACGATGAGCTTATCAGGCGCGGTGTTGTCGGTCAGTATGACGGCTACGATGTCAAATCTACCAACAACGTATACAGAGATGCGAGTCATGTATACTGTATCGTTCGTTCCAACAAGGCTGTTGCCTTTGCAGGACAGATCAACGAGGTAGAGGCAGGGCGCATGGAGAGCTACTTCTCCGATTATGTCCGTGGTCTTGATACCTACGGCGCACGTATCATTGCACAGGACGAAATCGTGTGCGTGAAGATTCCGCTTGCGGAGTAATCCAAATTCAGCAAACGCCTCTTTTTAGAGGGATGCATGGCGCATAGCCAATAAAAGGGGGAGGCATTTTGCCTCCCCTATTTCTTTTAAGAAAAAGGAGATAACCATGAAACACGAATTGTTTGTCGAGCAGCCGAGCATTGAACTTAAAGAAGGAATCAAAGTTACCAAGGATACGGAACTTTCATATAAAAACGATAAGGTTGAGCAGTATCTTGAAGCCCTTGTGCTCAAAACGATCCTGCATGACGAAGGCACGAACGGATTCAACACATACAAAAGTGACAGCTATGTGACCATCTACCTGAACGAAGGTGACATTCTGCTGTTTCACGAGGAAAGAGGATACTATATGCCGCCGTATCCCGTGGAATCGATTGACGATGCAATCAGCGACATGAACTCGCTGTGCGATATGCCGAGATTCAAGGAGGACTGAGGAATTGTTTGTAGTAAACGATGACATGAGCATCTACTGCACGAGAGGTGATGCAGGCGGATTCAACGTACAGGCTACATTTCAGGGATCGCCGTATACCTTCCGCGCAGGTGATGTGGTGCGATTCAAGGTGTTCGGGAAAAAGGACTGCGGAACTGTTGTGCTTGAGAAAAGCGTAACCATTATCGAGGACACGGAACAGGTAGAGATTTTCCTTGACGGAGATGACACGAAATTTGGCGAGGTGATCAGCAAGCCTACCGATTATTGGTACGAGGTGGAGCTGAATCCCGACACCAAACCGCAGACTATTATCGGATATGACGAAGAGGGAGCGAAGGTATTCAAGCTGTTCCCTGAAGGAAAGGATGTGGAAGCATGAGCAACGTACTCAATGGAAACGTGGCAGACACGGGACTGCTGAAGGGCAGTATAAGTGCAATTTTGGGCAAGGACGGGAAGGATGGTTACACGCCTGTCAAGGGGGTTGACTACTTTGACGGAGAAAACGGAACATCCGTGACAGTTGTTCGTGTTGATGAAACCACTATTGATGGGGGGGTAAACATTGTTCTCTTCTCCGATGGCAGCAAATTACATGTAAAGAACGGTGAAAAGGGAGATAAAGGGGAGATCGGTGATGTTACTCCGACAGATGCGAAATACTTTGACATCGACTATGACGGCTTGATTTCTCTCAAGCCCGAATACCGTGGGCGTGCGGGCAGCACTGCTATAGTTGACGGGTTCTACGAAGATATTTTGCACGGGTATTCAATGATAGATATCAATGATTATCCCTACGCAATTAGCGATTACGGTCTTGGTGTTGACGGAAGCAAGATTGACGAGCTGCCGCAGGAGATCGTCATTCCCGAAATAATCGGCACAACGGTTGTTACTGGATTTCAAAAGGGCATGTTTTACTTCAATTCGCGTGTTACAAAAATCGTGCTCCCGTTCGGTGTCACATCTGTTCCAGATTTGTTCTGCAACGATGCAAGAAACCTGCGAACAGTTGAGAATGTGGAACAGATAACAAGCATTGGGCAAAGAGCGTTCAGAAACACTGGTATTAACAAAGTTATGCTACCCCATCTGAAAGAGATGGGTATATCTGCTTTTCAGCAGTGTAAATTACTCACAATGATAAACCTTGGTAATGATTT
>JAZNHT010000058.1:0-22371 GCA_045577175.1 Eubacteriales bacterium
ATACGTTTCGGGCTACAACTGCATTCCGGAGCTGGCAAATGAGTCATTCCTTGCCACACAGAAAGTCTTCGGACACGAGCCGGACGGCGTGCGGTTTTATCATTACGTGCAGTCGTTCAGGATCGGCGAGGAGATTACGCCACAGGAAGCACATGAGATTGGCATGGAGTTTGCGAAAAGCTTCGGTAATCGTGAAGTGTTAGTTGCTACGCATATTGACCGTGAGCATATTCATAATCACTTGGTTGTGTGCGCGTATGATCTCGAGAGCGGCATCAAGTTGCACAACAACAAGTTTTTTCTCGCTGAACTGCGTTATCGGAGCGATGAAATTTGTATGGCACACGGATTGTCAGTTCTTGAGAAATACGATCCGAAGAAGAAATCTTCACGTCCCGATCCGAAGGAATATCGCGCCGCAGTGAACGGCAACAGCTGGAAGATACAGTTATGCGTTGCTATCGACCACTGCATGAAAAGATGCAAAAGCAAGGTGGAGTTCAAGCGTGAGATGAAAAAGCTCGGCTACGATATGCTGTGGACTCCCGAGCGGAAGTACATCACATACATTTTGCGCAGCGGGGACGGCAAAGAAAAACGTGTGCGCGACATCAAGCTTCACGAAGAAAAATACCGAAAGGAGAACATGGAACATGAATTCAGAATCCGGGCAGAGCTATATGGACAAGCTCAAAGCGAAGAATATACCGCCGAAACTTCAATCAGAGGAGCCGGCGGAAACGATTCCCATGGTACAGATCAGCCAGAAAGAATGGGTACGCCTAATGGAAGCAATGCAGCGTTTGATTGTGCTGTCAGCCGATTTGAAGGAGCAGAGAGCGAGTTTGAAGCAGGACGCAGACGAGTATACCCAAGAGATGATGAAGGCGGCACAAGAGCAGACACGGGCAGCGGAAACGGTGATCAAAGAGATTTCCACCGAAGCTATGAAACAGGTTGGGAAAGCGAGCGAGAAAGCCTCCGAAGTGATCGACCGCCGTATCATCCGGGACGAGGCGATATGGTGGCTCAGGCTGGCGCTCACGGCGCTGCCGACGATATTGGTCTTGCTGTTATGGGCGTGCGTGGGCTTCACGACCTTGGGAACATAATCGAAAACGCTGACGAAACCGAGGAAGAAAAACGTGAGCGTGAGGCGAGAAACGCCGGCTCTGCACTTGGTGCTGTCGTTGGTATTGCTGCAGGACTTGCGATTGGGATGGACGATGACGACGAGGATATTGACGTGGATGAATATGAAGGATTTGATATTTCGATGTGAGAAAGGGTGTGTATATGACCTGGAAGGAATTTAAGAAACGCGCTATCGCCATACTGAACGATGACCACTCCTATTTTCTTGAAGGCGAGGAACTGGAAGCTTGGAAACATTGTCAGAAAGAAATAACCAAGCGCAAAGCCGAGGCGGAACGTAAGGAAGCGGAACTTATGGCGCATTGGTTTGAACAGGAGGCTTATATAAACGGCGGCTGGTTCAAACGGCTCATACTGCGGCTACAGTATATCCTCCGTGACAAGCATGGCGAAGGTAATCCGCCAACGATTCCCGATCACATTCGTATGGAGATCGCTCGGTGTCTGCTGCCGGATATTATTGCGTTTTGTGAGTCGGAGGAAGGAAAGAAGGAGTTCGAAGAGTGGAAGGAGAAGCGGCTGGCGGAGAGAAAGGAAAGCGAAAGGGCATCATAGAGAAACCACCGACGGGAGTAAGCGTTTAGCTACTCTCAACTATGCAGTTATAGACTAATTCACAAATTTATGATATAATTTTATTAAAACAGCGAATCAACCATATTTTTCTGCAACTAATAGGGTGAAAACAGCCGATGATGGCAGAAAGGAGGAACCTCTATGATCGGATTTGACAAGGATTTTGAGAAGCAGTGCGGCGAATTTTTGGAATATCTCTATCGTCTTGCTGAAAAGCAATATAACGATTGCCCGGACATTGATAACTTGGTACAGGACACGCTTACGGTTTTGAGCGTGAAAATCAGCAAGGGCGAAAGCATCGAATACCCAAAAGGCTTTTTGTCTGCTGTTCTCAAGAACAAGCACAATGCATGGCTTCGTGAAAAGTACAAGTCAGAATACGTAGAATACACCGACGGTGCTATCAGCGAGACCTACAACGAATTCGAGGAAAAAGAAGAAGCTGAGCGCAAGACCGAGGAATACGAATCGGTACGCCGCGAGATTGGTCGATTGATCCGCATTTATCGCGAGGTCACGGTACGCCACTACGTTCACGGACAAACGGTAGATCAGATTTCAAAGGAACTTGTCATCCCGCGCGGAACGGTATTATCTCGCCTTTCCGCAGCACGCGACCAGATCAAAGAGGGACTTGAAAATATGGAAAAGTATTCAGATGTTTCATATGAACCCAAACATGTAACGATTGGTATCTGGGGAACACAAGGATTATCCGGAGAGCCGTTCTCCTTGCTCCACACAGATCTCGAAGGAAATATTCTGATTCTGGCGTATGAAAATCCCATATCTGTCAGAGGGATTGCCGATATCATGGGCATGCCGTCTGCGTACATTGAGCAAGTGGTTGACAAACTTGTACAAGGAGATCTGATGGGCAGAACAGAGCGCGGACTTGTCTACACTCGATGCTTTATGATCAGATATGAGGATTCATTCGGTGATATTTCGGCGCAGGAAGAGCTTGCAGAAAAATATGCGCCGCAGGTATGGGAGATTGCAAGCAAGCACCTGACTCCGCTTACAGGAAGTCCCGCTTTCACAAAAATGTCGGATAAACAGAAAGCTACACTTATGCTTTTCTGTATGAATCAGGCGCTCAATAAAGTTTTGTGGCGCACAAAACCTAAGGACGATACATCACCCACACAGCCGCCGCACCGACCCAATTTAGGCAAATGGCTCGCTACGGCAACCGTGTATGAACATACACAGCCGCGTGATAATAAATATGACGGCTCCGGTCCAATATATATCGGAAACGAAAACTGCCGTATGTATGATTTGCAGTCTTTGTTTGGCGATACTCATTGGGCATACGGAAACTTCAAATATAAATGCTCGCCGGCAACGGTTCTGCAGCTCTATGACGCATTTCTTCCGTGTGATAGAACTACCGTACCGACATATATGTACGAACTGATTCCGGAGTTTGAAAAGCTGCACATTATGAAACGCAGGGAGGACGGAGAAGTACAGCTGGATATTCCTGCACTTACCATCGATGAAAGCGAGTCGTTGGTACATCCCGCTATTGAGCAAATGGCAGACGCATATTATGAACTGCTGAAAAATGAACTGGAAAGGCTGTTTTCCAAAACAAATAACCGGGTTCCAAAACATGTGGATGAATACAGCTTCTACCGCCATGCCGGCGCTGTAAACGCTTACGTAAAAGCACAGCTTGTCGCCGTCGTTTTACAGAATATGATGCCGTATTCGGTGAAGATCGGTGAAAATCCGATTATATTTATCGAATACAAAAGAAAAGAGGGCTAAATGGAATTTTGGTATGCACTGATAGGCATTGTAGCCATTATTGTGTTTTTTCCGTATATCCGTTGCTTTTTCAAGCGACTGAAATGCGCGAACAAGATCAAAAGGCTGTGTCGAAGCAAAAACTATAAAATTCACGTAACACATCCGTTATGGTTTCTTGGAAGTAAGCACGCAAAGAAATGCGACCTTTATATCGAAACCGCAAACGAGGTGTTTGCAGTCAAGCTGTTTGGTATGCCGAGAAGGTTGTCCATTCTGATTTTGAAAGAAAACGGCGAATACTTTATCCGTAGTTTTATAGCATTGATTTCATACGGCGGCGGTATCCGCTTCCCAATCGACGGAAAGCCAAAGCCTATGCCTGTCTATGACTTTCGCTACAAATACAGGGATGAATGGGAAATCAAAACTCCAAGGCGCGTTCTTTTGGTTAATCCCGTGTCGATGGAGTTCAAGCGTCAACCGCATCACGGTGGCGAGGTAACCGTAGGCGCTGGTGAAATTGTAAACGGTATGGAGATTGATTCCTTGCCCCGCCTTTTAGGAGATTTGGAGAGTGCTCTATGATTAATGCACCGCGATTGATAAATAGCAGCAATAAAGTTTTGTTGCCCAATACACTTTTTTCGGATTTACAAATTGATAAGATCTTGAGCTCTCAATCGATTGCTGTATTGCAGCATCCCTGTGAGTCAAGCGAGATTATGCGCCGCAACGAGCTGTTCCTTCGGCTTGATCAGGGCGAGAACGTGGCACACGTGGAAAATACACTTTCTGCTCTGTGTGCAACCGAAAGAGCTTTATATTTGTTGAAGGACGCAAAGATTCCGCTTGATATATATTACCGTCAAGCGGAATTATTTGAAACCTATCTCACCTCGTGTGACGCTTTGGCTTTGATGCGCGATCTCGGAGCATTATTTACAGATGTGGCAGATTATTATTCATCCGAGAAATCCCGAAATCTGCTTTTTGAAATGAAAGAATCGGCACATAAGATCAGAAGCCTGCTTCGCGAAATGAGTGCAGGTCTTTTGTCCTTTGCGGATAAGAATTGGCTAACGCCCGATTATGATGCCGTAAGCGAAATCGACAGCATTTCCGAATGTGCCAAGAACCTTGGATTTGCCGCTCCTGCGAAGAAACCGCAGAATACCAAAATCAATCTTTCCTTGTCTGATGCAGTTTGCCATCTTTATTCGGACAAGGTTGCGCAGATCGAAGCTGAGATTGCCAAATATACTGATGTTGACTTTTACGAGCCTACTTCGTATATTTCTGAGATCAAATTCTTTTTGGAGATATACAGCCTGTTACAGCGTGCTACCCATATCGGTGTTCCGCACTGTATTGCAAAGCTTTCTCAAACACCTCAATACATAGCAAAAGAACTTTACGATGTTTCTCTTTTAGCCAAAAACTGCGAAAGCATCGTCCCAAACGATGCAGATTTCACCGAATATGAGCCTTTCTGTTTTTTGCTTGGTGCAAACGGCGGCGGTAAAACGACTTATCTCCGCGCACTCGGAGTCAATCTGATCTTCTTTCTTGCTGGCTGTCCCGTATTTGCAAAGGAAGCTGAAATATATCCGTTCGATATCGTCCTTTCGCATTTTCCGAGGGACGAGCGTTTTGACAATACCGGCAGACTTGATGAGGAACGAAAACGCACCGAGGAAATGTTGAACATTGCGCAGAACAAGACAGCGTTTCTGTTCTTTAACGAAACCTTCAGCGGCACCGATGACAAGCGTGGATTTGATTTGCTTACTGACACCGTTGCAAAAATCGCGGAAAGCAAACAATTTGGTTTGTACGTTACCCACTTCCACGAGGTTATGTCGCTTGATTATCCGGTCCTCTCGGCAGAGGTAGATTTGTCGGATGCTAACAAGCGTACCTTCCGTATTGTGAGGTCTAAAGGAAGTGCGTCATCGTATGCATCAGATATACTCAAAAAGTATCGCCTTGATAAAGACTCTTTAGCTGCAAGGAGGTGCGGTCATGGCAATTAGTATTTTGTATTTGAACGAGCGAAAAAACTATGCAGAACCGATCTCCGACAGAATACTGTATCACCTTTCGCTTGACCGTTCCTTTTCACATATTTGCGCGGACGTAAAAAAGCGTGAGCGTTTCCTTTCAGTAGTGTCGGACCTGACAAACGATAAAAATGAAATCCTGTACCGCCAAGCGGTTGTAAAGGATTTCGAAAACAATCCCGCTTTGCTTGAACAGCTTGCGTCACTATCCGCGCGATTTGAGGAACTGCGGATCACACAAAAGACGGCAGGCAGGGACGAATATCGGCTGAACGCAACGGGCACTGCTTCTTCCGCAACAGCTAAAAATATCCTGCAAGCGCAAGCACTTTGCCTAAAGCGCGCCTTGCTGTTCATCAAGGCATATGGTGAGCTTTTAGAGAAATATGAATTGAAATCCCACGGATTAAAAAGTCTGTATTCCTCTTGCAAGGAAATGTATGAAAGTCCCGATTTCATCAAACTGATCACTTTCTGCTCTAAGTATGAGAATTTCAGTGCAGGCGGATATTGGGATTTCAAGTTTGCCATGAACGATGAGGGGCGTATTGAATCTTATGAGCTGATCGATCACAGATATATTCACGTGACAGATCCGGAGCTAAAAAAGAAAGGCTTTTCACTTTTCAAAAAAGCAGAGGAAACCGCGTATCCCTGTCAGCGCTTGTCTCCTGACAAGGACGGTTTGTACGAGAGACTTGCCATTTCTGCCTTGTCCGATCTTTCGGGTGCGTTCGCAAAAATCTCGGAACAAATATTTGAAAAATACGGCTTGATCGGGCGTGAATTGATCTTTTACGATGTTTCGCTCAAGTATATTCAAGCTTTATCGGGGAAAGAAGTGCCTGTTCGCTATCCCACATTCACGGAAGATCAAAGCATAAAAGTCAGAAATCTATATGACCTTTATCTGCTGATGTCAAAGCCCACTCCTTCCGCTGTGATACCCAACGATTTTATGCTTGGTAAAGATAACGGTGGTTTGTTGGTGTTTGGAAACAACGGAAGCGGAAAGACCGTGTACTTGCGCTCCATTGGCACAATGCAAATTCTCGCACAAGCGGGATTGCCCATTCCGTGTGAGTCAGCAGAGATTACACTATTCTCACAGCTTGCAACACAGTTTTCAGAAGCAGAAAAGGAATTCTGTGAGGGAAACGATGCAGGACGCTTTGAGCAAGAGGTACGCGAGCTTGCGGCAATGGTTGATACTTTGAAGGAAGGCTCGCTTGTGTTCCTCAACGAAACTTTCCAAAGCACCGCCTACGCCGAAGGCGCAGAAGGACTGTATCATCTGTTGAAGCATTTTTCAGCACTCAACATCCGCTGGATATTGGTGTCACATTTAAGGCAGCTTGAAGAAATGTTTGAAAACAACGAAGTAACCATTCTGCATACAGCAGAGGGATATAAGATAGTTTAATAAAAACACCTCCGAGAGTAACCAAGCGGTCCCTCTCGGAGGTGTTCTATTAGCATTAATTCGAATAATTATAATAAAAAACAAATCCGAACCAATTTCGATTTACGAAATAGTTCGGATTTGTTACATTTGGTGACCCGGACGGGAATCGAACCCGTGTTACCGCCGTGAAAGGGCGGTGTCTTAGCCGCTTGACCACCGGGCCGGTCAATGGAATACCCCGATGGAATCGGGGTATTCGGAATGGTAGCGGAGACTGGATTTGAACCGGTGACCTGCCGGGTATGAACCGGATGCTCTGGCCAACTGAGCTACTCCGCCATATTCTCTTTTCGACTGCTCTCGCAATCGCCTAACTATTTTATCACAACATTCCTCACTTGTCAATACCAAATACAAAAAATATTCGGAATTTTGTCAAGAAATTTTTTGTGAAAAATGTTACTCTTTTTCCGCTGTCACAACTTTCGTCAAATCGCTCAATTATATGGAAGAATATATCGATAAATATTGTATCGAAATGTTATTTTTGTGATTGAAATTGTGATCTTTGTATGGTATAATATTTTTGGAGAAAACTCGGCAGAAGGCACTTGTTTTGTTGACGACTCGCATGCAATTGCCTGCCGGTGAAGCTCAGCGACAATATATACCGTAAATTTAACAAAAATCACACAAAGGAAGACACGGAATGAACAAGATTACCATTATCGGAGCCGGCAACGTCGGATCCACGATCGCGTACACCTTGATGATTACGGGCTGCACGTCGGAGATCGTCATGATCGACGTACAGAATGAAAAGGCACAGGGCGAGGCCCTCGACATTCAGCAGGGAACCCCCTACGGCGGCATTTGCAATATTTATGCCGGTACATATGAGGATGCGAAGGATTCGGACATCGTCATTTTCACCTGCGGCGTTGCGCGTAAGCCCGGTCAGTCGCGCCTGGATCTTGCGCAGGTCAATACCGATATAACGAAATCGATCATTCCCGACATCGTTCGCGCCGCACCGAATGCCAAGTACATTATCGTCAGCAATCCCGTCGATATTCTGACGTATGTATTCCTCAAGCGCTCCGGTCTGCCGGAGAACCAGATCATCGGCTCCGGCACGATTCTCGATACCGCCCGTCTGCGTGCGCGCCTGTCCGAGTGCTTCAACATCAACCAGCGCAATATCCACGCATACGTTCTCGGTGAGCACGGCGATTCCTCGTTCGTTCCGTGGTCGCTTACGAATATCTCCAACGTGCCGGTCATGGAGTATCAGGCCGCAGTCCGCGCCTCCAACCGTCCCACGCCGGATTTCACACCGGAGGGCGTTGAGGAGTATATCCGCCGTTCCGGCGGGCGTATCATCGAGCGCAAGGGCGCGACGTTCTACGCCGTTTCCGCGTCCGTCTGCCATATTGCAAAAACGATCCTCACGGGTATCGATACAACAATGACTGTCTCCACCATGATGCACGGCGAGTACGGCATTTCCGATGTCGCGCTCAGCACGCTCAACATCGTCGGTGAGGAAGGCGCGATCGGTAAGGTCATGCTTCCGCTTGCCGGAAATGAGATCGTCCAGCTCAGAAACAGCGCCAAGACGATCAAATCGGTTATCAGCCAGCTTACAATCTGATTTACATAATTACGGAGGAAATCATGGAATATCGCATTGAACACGATTCGATGGGCGAGGTAAAGGTGCCCGCAGACCGTCTTTGGGCGGCACAGACACAGCGCAGTCACGAGAATTTTGAGATCGGTGTCGGCATTGAGACGATGCCCCGCGAGATCACGCACGCGTTCGGTATTCTGAAAAAGGCGGCAGCACTTGCCAATCACGCACTCAAGCCGGAGAAGATGACGGACGCAAAGCTCGCCGCGATCTCCGCCGCCTGCGATGAGGTCACAAGCGGTGCGCTGAACGATCATTTCCCGCTTGTCGTATGGCAGACGGGTTCGGGTACGCAGTCCAACATGAACGCAAACGAGGTTATTGCCAATCGCGGAAATCAGATCGCGGGCGAAAAGCTGCTCCACCCGAACGACGATATTAACATGAGCCAGTCCTCCAACGATACGTTCCCCACGGCGATGCACATCTCCGCCGTGCTTGCCCTGGAGGATAAGCTGATCCCCGCCGTCGAGACGCTGATCGCTACGTTTGTCCGTCTTGAGAAGGAGAACGAGGGCATTGTCAAGAGTGGACGCACGCATTTGCAGGATGCAACGCCGATCACGTTTTCGCAGGAAATCAGCGGTTGGAGATCCTCTCTTGAGAGAGATGTCGAGCTTTTGAAGCTCGCCGTAAAGCCGCTCTACGAGCTCGCGCTCGGCGGTACCGCTGTCGGTACGGGACTGAATGCGCCGAAGGGCTTTGATACCGCTGTCGCCGCTGAGGTCGCAAAGATGACGGGCAAGCCGTTTGTTACCGCGGCGAACAAGTTCCATGCGCTCACTTCCAAGGATGAGCTTGTGTTCGCGCACGGCGCGATCAAGGCACTCGCTGCCGATATGATGAAGATTGCCAACGATATTCGCTGGCTTGCCTCGGGTCCGCGCGACGGTCTCGGCGAAATTTTCATTCCCGAAAACGAGCCCGGCTCGTCCATCATGCCCGGCAAGGTCAACCCGACGCAGTGCGAGGCAGTCACAATGGTCGCCGTGCAGGTCATGGGCAACGATGTCGCTGTCGGTATGGCGGCATCGCAGGGCAACTTTGAGCTCAACGTGTTCATGCCCGTGTGCATCTACAATTTTTTGCAGTCCGCGCGTCTGATGGCGGAGGCAATCCTTTCCTTCAATAATAAGTGCGCTGTCGGCATCACCGCCAACCGCGAGAAGATGCACCACAATCTGCACAACTCGCTCATGCTCGTCACCGCGCTCAATCCGTACATCGGATACGAGAACGCGGCAAAGACCGCAAAGAAGGCGTTCAAGGAGAACATCTCTCTGAAGGAGGCGTGCGTCGCGCTCGGCTTCCTCACCGCGGAAAAATTTGACGAGGTATTCCACCCCGAGCAGATGGTGTGACAAAAAATCCAAACGAAAGGGTAAAACCATGAAAGTTCGTTATTTTCCCGGCTGTACGCTGAAGACGAAGGCAAAGGATCTGGACAGATACGCCCGCCTTTGTGCCGAAGAGCTCGGCGTTACGCTGGAAGAGATAGAAAACTGGCAGTGCTGCGGCGGCGTATTCACAACCGCGGCGGATGAAATCGCCACGAAGCTCTCCTCCGTCCGTGCGCTGATGGATGCAAGAGATCACGCCGCTCCGCTTGTGACGGTGTGCTCCGCCTGCCATAACGTCATCAAACAGACGAATCACGCGATGAAGAACGACGCGGATTTCGCGCGTCACGTCAATCTGTATCTCGGCAAGGACGGTCAGTATCACGGTGAGGCGGAGGCGATCCATTATCTTGAGCTGCTCCGCGATGTCATCGGCTTTGATACCATTCGCGAGAAGGTGAAGAACCCCCTCTCCGGCAAAAAAATCGCCGCGTATTACGGATGCCTGCTTCTGCGCCCGTCTCAGACGATGCAGATGGACGATCCCGAGAATCCGACCGTTATGGAGGATCTGATCCGTGCGCTCGGTGCGGAGCCGGTCATTTATGCACAGAGAAACGAGTGCTGCGGCGGCTACGCCGTGCTTGAGGATACTGCAATCGCAAAGAAAAACAGCGGCAAGGTCATGACGGATGCCGCGTCTCACGGCGCGGATGTGATCGTCACTGCCTGTCCGCTGTGCAAATACAATCTCGAGAAAAACGGCACGGGCGATGTTCCCGTCGTCTATCTCACCGAGCTTCTCGCCGAGGCGCTCGGTCTGAAGGAGGATGCACATGACGCATAACGACCGACTGAAAGAGCAGATTCTGCGCACAAGCGGCGTCAATCCGCTCAAATGTATGCGCTGCGGCAAATGCTCCGCAACGTGCCCCTCATATGATGAGATGGAGTACCATCCGCATCAGTTTGTGTACATGGTGGAATCAGGCGATATCGAACCGCTTATGAAATCCGAATCCCTGTACAAATGTCTGACCTGCTTTGCGTGCGTGGATCGCTGTCCGCGCAGTGTGGAGCCGGCGAAACTTGTCGAGGCGGTGCGCCTCGCCGTCATCCGTCAGAAGGGCGGCAACCGTCTGCATACGGACGATATTCCCGCAAAACTGGATGACGATATGCCCCAGCAGGCGCTTGTGAGCGCCCTCAGAAAATATACGAAATAAGGAGGAGAAAAGATGCAAAGAATCGGCGTATTTGTATGCTGGTGCGGTACGAACATCGCGGGCACGGTTGACGTGAAGCGCGTAGCGGACGCACTCAGAAATGAGCCCGGCGTCGTTTTCTCCGCCGAGTATCAGTACATGTGCTCCCAGGCGGGACAGGACATGATCAAAAACGCGATCCGCGAGCATAATCTTACCGGATTTGTCGTCTGCTCCTGTTCGCCGCGTATGCACGAAGCGACGTTCCGCAAGACCGCAGAGGCGGCGGGACTGAATCCGTACATGGTTGAGATCGCAAACATCCGCGAGCAGTGCTCGTGGGTACATAAGGATATGGAGATCGGCACGGAGAAGGCGATCGTTCTCGGTCGTACCGCCATCGCGAAGGTCAATCTGAACGCGCCGCTTACCCCCGGCGAAAGCCCCGTTACTAAACGTGCGCTCGTCATCGGCGGCGGTATCGCAGGTATTCAGACCGCGCTTGATATTGCCGATGCGGGATTCCCGGTCGATATCGTGGAGATGAAGCCCACGATCGGCGGCAAGATGGCGCAGATCGACAAGACGTTCCCGACGCTCGACTGCGCGGCTTGTATCCTCACCCCGAAGATGGTGGATGCCGCACAGAACGACAAGATCCGCATCCTCTCGTACAGCGAGGTCACGGACGTGCGCGGATTTGTCGGCAATTTCTCCGTCACGATCAAGCGCAAGGCGCGCTATGTCAACGAAGAAATCTGCACGGGATGCGGTCTGTGTACCGAAAAATGCCCGCAGAAGAAGGTGCCGAACGAGTTCAACCTCGGTATGGACACCCGCCGTGCGATCTATATCCCGTTTGCACAGGCGATCCCGAAGGTGGCAACGATCGATGCGGACTACTGCACGATGCTCAAAACGGGCAAGTGCGGCGTGTGCGCGAAGGTTTGCACCGCAGGCGCGATCGACTACACGCAGAAGGATCTCATCATGGAGGAAAAGTACGGCGCGATCGTCGCCGCAACGGGCTTCAACCCGATCTCCATGGAACCGTTTGATGAGTTCGCATACAGCCAGTCCAAGGATGTTATTACCTCGCTTGAACTGGAGCGGCTGATGAACGCCGCAGGTCCGACCTCCGGTCAGTTCGTCCGTCCCTCTGACGGAAAGCATCCGCATAAGATCGTGTTCGTGCAGTGCGTAGGCTCGCGCTGTGCCGGCGCATCGAAGGGCAAGGAATACTGCTCGAAGATCTGCTGTATGTACACGGCAAAGCACGCGATGCTCATCCGCGATAAATATCCCGATACCGAGGTGTACGTTTTCTATATCGACGTCCGTACGCCCGGTAAGAATTTCGACGAATTCTACCGCCGTGCCGTCGAGGAATACGGCGTGCACTATATCAAGGGCATGGTCGGAAAGGTCACGCCTACGGGAGATACGCTCCGCGTACAGGCATCTGATCTTCTCGCGAACAAGCAGATTCTGATCGATGCCGATCTCGTCGTGCTTGCCGCCGCCATCGAGCCCGATAAATCCGCGCGTCCGCTTGCCACAATGCTCACGGCAAGCATGGATACGAACGATTTCTTCACCGAGGCGCATCCGAAACTCCGTCCCGTGGAAAGCCCGACAGCGGGCGTGTTCCTCTCCGGCGCGTGCCAGGGACCGAAGGATATTCCCGAGACCGTATCGCAGGCTTCGGCCGCAGCGGCAAAGGTAATCGGACTGCTCGTGAAGGACAAACTCGTGTGCAACGCGTGTGTCGCATCGTCCGACGAGACAATGTGCAACGGATGCTCGACGTGTGAGCGCGTCTGTCCCTACGGTGCGATCACGTATGCGGATAAGGAATTCCGTATGCCCGACAGAACGACGAGAATCCGCCGCGTGGCACAGGTCAATCAGGCCGTCTGCCAGGGATGCGGCGCTTGTACAGTCGCGTGCCCGTCCGGGGCGATGGATCTGAGAGGATTCTCGAATAAACAAATCATGGCGGAGGTGGACGCTGTATGCAAGTAACGGAATATAAGCCGAAAATCGTGGCGTTCTGCTGCAACTGGTGTTCGTATGCCGGTGCGGACCTCGCCGGAAACAACAGACTGAACTACCCCGATAATATCAAAATCATCCGCGTGCCTTGCTCGTGCCGCGTAAACCCGATGTTCATCCTCCGCGCGTTCCAGCGCGGTGCGGACGGCGTGATCCTCTGCGGCTGTCACCCGGGTGACTGCCATTACACCTCCGGTAACTACTACACCCGCCGCCGCATGGCGCTGCTGTTCTCGATGCTGTCCTATCTCGGAATCGAGAAAGAGCGCACGAGAGTGGAGTGGGTTTCCGCCGCTGAGGGTGCGAAATTTGCCGCGACGATGAACGAATTTGCCGCGCAGGTTGCCGCACTCGGTGAGAATAAGAGATTGGAGGACCTCCGATGCAAAAAGTAAACCGTGATATGCTCATAAACCGCGCGAAGGCGCTTCTTGCCGACGGCACGGTTGACCGCGTTCTCGGCTGGAAGGCGGGTGAGTTCACCTATGACGTTACGCCCGGTGCGTTCACCGATGCGGACGCGATGGAGAAAGAATTCGTATACGGTGATTTCTGCGGTGCGAATTTCTCCAAATATCTCCTTGCCGAAACGCGCAAGACGGAGACGAAGGTCCTCGTTTTCCTGAAGCCGTGCGATACGTACAGCTTCAATCAGCTCCTCACGGAGCATCGCTTCGACCGCGAAAAGGTCTATGCGATCGGCATCCCGTGCGACGGCATGCTTGATATCCACAAGATCCGTGCGCTCTCCGCCGAGGGCGTGACCGGCATCGATACGGACGGCGAGAATGTCACCGTACATACGCTGTACGATGGCGATAAAACGGTTGCCCGTGCCGATGCGCTCGCGGAAAGATGCGAGAGCTGCAAATCGAAAAAGCACGTCGCATATGACGAACTGCTCGGCGAGGACGGCGACGCGATCGACTCCGCCCGCTTTGACGAAGTTGCGGCGATTGAGAAGATGACGCCAGACGAGAGATTTGCGTTCTGGCAGAACGAACTTTCCCGCTGTATACGCTGTAACGCGTGCCGCGACGTATGTCCCGCCTGCACGTGCGAAAAGTGCGTGTTCGACAATCCGAACTCCGGCGTGGAGAACAAATCCCCCGCGAACAGTTTTGAAGAGCAGATGTTCCACATCATCCGCGCGTTCCACGTCGCAGGACGGTGTACGGACTGCGGCGAATGCTCCCGCGTTTGCCCGCAGCATATTCCGCTTCACCTGCTCAACCGCAAGTTTATTAAGGATATAGACGAATTCTACGGCGAGTATCAGGCGGGCGAAAAAGTCGGCTCCCGCGCACCGCTTGTGGATTTCATGACGGGCGACCTTGAGCCGTCCGAGGCTGTAAAGAGAGGTGAGACGAATGCGTAAATGTTCTCTTACCAATCTGGACGCGCTTTTTGCAAAAATGGCGGAGTACGCCGCGCTCTATCTTCCCGTGGACGGAGATGACGGACGTGCGCACTACGCACAGTGGCAAAAAGGACTGCACCTGAGCGACGCGCTCAACACCGTCCGCAGTGCGAAGGATTTCTTCTTCCCGCAGACGGAGAATCTCATGGCGTTCAATGTGAACGGCAAGAAGATCGAGATCATTGACACCCGTACCGAGGCGGATGATTTCATCGTGTTCGGCGTCCGTGCGTGCGACGTGCGCTCGTTCGATATTCTGGACAGCGTGTTCCTCTCCGAGCCGGTCGATTCGTACTATGCAAACCGCCGCGCACACGGCATCATCGTATCTATGGCGTGCACCCGTCCTGCCGAGACGTGCTTCTGTGCGACGTTCGGCATCGATGCATCCGCTCCCGCAGGCGATGTCGTCTGCTGGAAAACGGACGATGCGCTGTATATGGAAGCAAAGACCGAGAAGGGAAGCGCGCTTGTGGCGGTGCTTGCCGATCTCACCGAGGAATGTGACACGGATGCTGTCGAGGTGCAGAAGGCGACCGCGAAAGAGCGTCTCGCAAAGCTGCCGCTTGCCAATCTGACTGCCGATAAATTCGGCGGCGGCAAGACGATGGAGTTTTTCAATGATCCCGCATGGGCATCCCTTTCCGAGGCATGCCTCGGATGCGGTACCTGCACGTTCGTCTGCCCGACCTGCCAGTGCTACGATATTAAGGATTTTGACACCGGGCACGGCGTGATCCGGCTTCGCTGCTGGGATTCTTGTATGTATTCCGATTTCACGAAGATGGCGCACGGCAATCCGCGTCTTACCCAGCTTGAGAGATTCCGCCAGAGATTTATGCACAAGCTCGTGTACTATCCCGAGAACAACGACGGCGTGTTCGGATGCGTCGGCTGCGGCAGATGCCTCACGAGATGCCCGATCTCAATGAATATCGTAAAGGTTATGAAAAATCTGGGAGGTGACGCGAAGTGATCGGTATGAAAGAACCTTTGATCCCCGTTCTCGGCGTCGTTACGGACATCCGTACCGATACGCCGGACGTCAAGACGTTCCGCGTTGTCACTCCCGAGGGCAAAAAGCCGTTTGAGCATATGCCCGGTCAGTGTGCGATGCTCTCCATGCCCGGTATCGGCGAGGCACTTTTCTCCATCACCTCCTCTCCCACGAATACGGAGTTTATGGAGTTTTCCATCAAAAAGTGCGGATGCGTCACCGAATGGCTTCACCATATGGAGGTCGGTCAAGAGATCACAATCCGCGGTCCGTACGGCAATGCGTTCCCCGTGGATACCGCTTTTGCCGGACGGGATCTGCTCTTTATCGCAGGCGGTATCGGTCTTGCACCGCTTCGCTCCGTCATCAACTACGTGCGCCATTACCGCGACCGCTACGGCAAGGTCGATATTGTGTACGGCTCGCGCTCCAAGGGCGACCTCGTGGACTATAAAGAGATTGTGGACGAGTGGTGTAAGGATGCCGGTATCAACGTGTATCTCACGATCGACCGCGAGCAGCCCGATTGGGACGGTCACGTTGGATTCGTGCCGAACTACGTCAAGGAGCTCGGCTTCGATACGAACAAAACTGCCGTTCTCTGCGGACCGCCGATCATGATTAAATTCACGCTCGCCGGACTGCAGGAGCTCGGCTTTGACAAAACGCAGGTCTACACCACCTTGGAGCTTCGCATGAAATGCGCGCTCGGCAAATGCGGCCGATGCAACGTAGGTGCGAAGTACGTCTGCAAGGACGGTCCCGTCTTCCGCTGTGACGAATTGGACACCTTGCCCGACGAATACTGATATAAGGAGCGACGGATATGGAATCTATGGTTACGATTTATCTTTTCGGCAAGAAATACGAGGTGCCGGAAAATCTCACGATCATGTGCGCAATGGAGTACGCGGGCTACCAGCTCGTGCGCGGATGCGGATGCCGTAACGGCTTCTGCGGTGCATGCGCCACGATCTACCGTATCAAGGGTGATACGGAGCTCAAGACGTGTCTCGCCTGCCAGACGAAGGTCGAGAACGATATGTACATCGCGACACTGCCGTTCTTCCCGCTTGTGAAGAAGGAGTTCGATATTGAAAACGTCACCGTTTCCGAGCAGATCATGATGCAGCTGTACCCCGAAATTTACGCGTGCGTCGGCTGCAACGCCTGCACGAAGAGCTGTACGCAGGACTTGAACGTTATGCAGTACATCGCCTACGCGCAGAGAGGCGAGTTTGAAAAGTGCGCCGAGGAGTCCTTCGACTGTGTTATGTGCGGCGTTTGCTCCTCCCGCTGTCCCGCAGGAATCTCCCATCCGCAGGTGGCTATGCTTGCACGCCGCATAAACGGCAAATATCTCGCGCCGAAGACGGCACATCTCACAGACCGCGTGCAGGAAATCAAGGACGGCACGTTCAAGGAACTCCTGGAGGCTCTCATGCAGAAGCCGGTTGAAGAGATGAAAGAGCTCTACAACCACCGCGAGATCGAGAAATAAGGAGGAGACGGTATGTATTCCGAGACACTGAAACAGTCTATCAAGGCGGTCGAGGCGGCACGCGAGAAAAATATCGCGTACGAGCCTGCCCGCATGACGGCAAAGGAGAAGGAAGACCTTCTCGCCGCATATCATCCCGACTATAAGCAGGATCAGTTTGAAACCTTGAAGATCGGTCCGAACAAGGGTGAGAAGGTGCCACTTGAGCTCGCAGAGATGCTCGAGGCACACAGCCGTATCACCTCCGATGCGGTTGATCTCGCCAATCCCGATTACGATGTCGATGTGCTTATCATCGGCGGCGGCGGTGCAGGTGCGTCCGCGGCAATCGAGGCGGACGAGGCAGGGGCTAAGACGATGATCGTCACGAAGCTCCGCATCGGTGACGCGAACACGATGATGGCGGAGGGCGGTATCCAGGCGGCTGATAAGCCGAACGATTCCCCCGCTACGCATTATCTTGACGCGTTCGGCGGCGGTCACTTTGCCGCAAAGCCCGAGCTGCTTTATAAGCTCGTAAACGATGCCCCCGAGGCAATTCTTTGGCTGAACGAGCTCGGCGTTGAGTTTGACAAAGCGCCCGACGGCACAATGATTACGACGCACGGCGGCGGTACGTCGCGCAAGCGTATGCACGCCGCGAAGGACTATTCCGGCGCGGAGATCATGCGCACGCTCCGCGATGAGGTGCTCAACCGCAAAATTCCCGTGGTCGATTTCACCGCGGCGATCGAGCTGATTCTGGACGAAAAGGGCAATGCCGCAGGCACTGTCCTTATGAATATGGAGACGAAGGAGCTGCTCGTCGCCCGTGCAAAGACGGTCATTATCGCTACCGGCGGTGCGGGCAGAATGCACTATCAGGGCTTCCCGACGTCCAATCACTACGGCGCGACCGCGGACGGTCTCGTTCTCGGCTACCGTGCCGGTGCGAAGCTGCTTTATGCCGATACGCTCCAGTATCACCCGACCGGTGCGGCGTATCCCGAGCAGATTTTCGGCGCGCTCGTTACCGAGAAGGTGCGCTCTCTCGGCGCAAAGCTCATCAACGCCGACGGCGAGGTTTTCATGCATCCGCTGGAGACGCGCGACGTGTCCGCGGCATCGATCATCCGTGAGTGCACGACGCGCGGCAAGGGTGTGGCGACCGGCATGGGACTCGGCGTGTGGCTTGATACGCCCATGATTGAAAAAATTGGCGGCGAGGGCACGATTGAGAGAAGAATACCCGCCATGATGCGTATGTTCGGCAAGTACGGCATCGACATCCGCAAGGAGCCGATCATTGTCTATCCGACACTGCACTACCAGAACGGCGGATTGGATATTGACGATACGTGCATGTCCACCGGCGTGGAGAATCTGTTTGTCGCAGGTGAGGCGGTCGGCGGTATCCACGGACGCAACCGTCTGATGGGCAACTCGCTCCTCGACATTATCGTGTTCGGTCGTTCGGCAGGCAAAAATGCCGCCGCGAAGAGCAAGGACGTTACCGTTGGTACGCTTACGCTCTCCCATATTGACGCATTTGACAAAGAACGTGCTGCCGCAGGCATCGAAACGGACGCGGTTTCTCCGAAACTTCTGCCCAGATATACCCACGGCAACGAAAAGCTGAAATAAGAGGTGACTGATATGGAATGGCTTGGCGGATTGATTTCGGCGAAAGAGCTTTACTTTGCGCTTATGTGCGTATTCGCAATTCTGTTTGTCGGGTATGCATTCGGCAGAATTACAATCAAAGGCGTCTGCCTCGGCGATGCCGGTGTGTTCATTATGGCACTTCTGTTTGGTGCAATTTTCAAGGACAGTATCTTTGCTGAAACCAGCTCCACAGGAGTGGTGCTCGGCGAGGTGCTCGAGTCTCTGGAAGCACTTGGTCTTATCCTCTTTGTTACATCTGTAGGCTTTATTGCCGGTCCGAAGTTCTTCGGGAATATGAAAAAAAACTTCACCTCCTATGTTCTTCTCGGTGTTATTATTATTCTCGCAGGCGGTCTTTCCGCTACTGCTTGTATCGGTATGGGAGAGGTTATCGGATACGGTGCATCCATTGAAACGCAGGACGGATTTGTTGCGATGATCGTCGGTCTGCTCTCCGGATCGCTCACCTCCACGCCCGCATTCTCTGCGGCAAAGGCAACAGCGGCCGCGGAATATGAGTCTCTCGTTGCCGTCGGACACGGTATCGCGTACATCTTCGGTGTTATCGGTGTCGTTTTGTTCGTACAGCTAATTCCGAAGCTCTCCCGTGCCAATATGGATGAGGAGAGAGCAAAGCTCGTACAGGTTGATTCCGGTGCGAAGAAGAAAGAGACAGGCAAACTTTTTCAGCTTGACGGACACGGTATGGCAGTGTTCTCTATTGCCGCCGTTCTCGGAACAATTGTCGGTGCGATCAAGATTCCGCTCAGCGGTGACGGATTCTCCGGCACGTGCTTCTCGCTTACCACAACAGGCGGATGCTTGCTTGTCGCTCTCGTTATCGGTCACTTCGGCAGAATCGGCAAGCTGAGTCTCACGCCCGATACGCATACACTGAAGCTGTTCCGCGAGCTTGGACTCGTCTTGTTCCTTGTCGGTGCCGGCGTTCCCGGCGGTAAGGATTTCGTGGCGAACTTCGATCCGATGTACTTCGTGTACGGTGTCATTATGACAATCATTCCGATGGTGATCGGCTTCCTGTTTGCAAAGTATGTTTTGAAGCTCAGCCTGCTCAATAACCTCGGCGCGATCACGGGCGGTATGACGAGTACGCCTGCGCTCGGTACGCTGATCGGTGTTGCCAAAACGGAGGATGTTGCCGCCGCATACGCCGCAACGTATCCGATCGCACTGATCGCGGTTGTTCTGATTTCGCAGGCACTGATTCTGATATTCTGATAAAGCAAAAAATGCTGCCCATCGGGCAGCATTTTTTATATCCGTATATTCGCCAGTCCCGCTTCGGATGTTTCCTTGTAGCGGTGGGACATATCCAGCCCCGTTTCTTTCATAATCACGATCACGTTGTCCAAAGAAATTTTGCGCGTGTCACTCAGAAAGCTGGAAAGATTGACCGCATTGATCGCGCGCATCGCCGCGACCGCGTTTCGCTCGATGCAGGGGATCTGTACCAATCCGCAGATCGGATCGCACGTCAGACCGAGATGATGCTCGATCGCAATCTCCGCGGCGTATTCGATCTTGTCAAAGCTGAGATTAAAAAGCTCCGCCAAGGCTGCCGCCGCCATCGCGCACGCACTGCCGACTTCCGCCTGACAGCCGCATTCCGCGCCGGAAATAGAGGCGTTCGTTTTTATCAGATTGCCGATCAGCCCTGCCGTGGCAAGTGCTTGCAGAATCTGTCGGTCACTGAAGCGGTGCTTGTCCCTTTGATAATACAAAACGGCAGGGAGCACGCCCGATGCGCCGCACGTCGGTGCGGTGACGATCGTGCCGCCGGAGGCATTTTCCTCGCTCACCGAAAAGGCGTATGAGCAGACGAGACGGTTTTCCCTCGTCTCTGTCGTTTCATCAATGTGCTGTAGATTGTGCAAATACTGCGCTTTTCTCTGTACGTTCAGTCCGCCGGGGAGGATGCCGTCCGCGTGCAGTCCGTTTTCGATTGCCGTCTGCATGGTCTCCCATACGTCTGTGAGATAGTCCCAGATTTCGCGCCCTTCGATTTCCTCAACGTACTGCCAGAGGCGCATCCGCTTTTGTCGACAGTGCTCTGCGATTTCCGAAAACTTCGTCAGCGGATACAGAATCGGCGCATCCGCCTCCGTGCCGCTTTCCGTGGCGATCCGACCGCCGCCCACGCTGAAAATGCGCTGGGAACCGAGCAGGGTGTCGCCCTTGTATGCCTTGAGATCCATTGTGTTCGGATGCGGTACAACGGTTGCGGTGTCAAATACGACCTCCGTGGGAATCGGTGCAAGCGTGGATTTTATAACGGTGTCCGTCGCGTGTCCGCGCCCTGTTTTCGCAAGCGATCCGTAGAGGACAGCGGTGAATCGGTCGGCGTCCGGGTACTTTTTCCCGAAGAGCTTGCACGCGCGCTCCGGTCCCATCGTGTGTGAGCTGGACGGTCCGCGTCCGATGCGGTAAAGCTCACGGAGAGATTCCATGCCGTTCGCCGTCGGGGTGCACAGGCGGGCTTCCGACGGGGAGAAAAAATAATCCGACGGGACGTTCAGATGCTTTGTAATCATGAGAAGACTTTCTGCGGAGGGAACCGTGGAACCGCGCTCCCAACGGGAGACGGTCTGCGCATTGATGCCGAGCTTTGCGGCGAGTTCCTTTTGAGAGAGTCCGTATTTCTTTCTGAGTTCGGTGATCTTTGCGGACAGAGATTTTTCCGTCATGCCGTTACCTCCGATTGTGATTGTTTAGTATATTATATGATATTTTTGCGAAAAAGTAAAGGCGTTTTTTCAAAATTTGCCGCGAATCCGAGAGGGATGTGATTTTATCTTGACAAAAAAGATGCGGTGTGCTATAATATCACGTGCGCGGGCCATTAGCTCAGTTGGTTAGAGCTCCCGGCTCATAACCGGTCGGTCCTGGGTTCGAGTCCCCGATGGCCCACCAATTACGGCATATCCGAACCTCTTCATAATAAAACAAAGTTTCGGATTCGTCATCGAAATACCGGGCGAGGGTTAATCCCCTTCCCGGTGTTTTGTTTTATCCAAAGCAAACGAGCTAAATTTTGATATCAAAAAACAAAAAAGAGGGCATCCGCAATGGATGCCCTCTCTTCGTTATTTCATTCTTTCGTAGATTTTGCGATACAGTTCATCGAGATAATCGTGCTTCACTCCGAGCAACGCCGCCTTAATATCGGCAGGCTTGTCAAATCCAACCTTCTTGACAATTCCGTCAATGTATGTCTCGGCATTCATCTTGCGTACATCGTACTGTCCTGTCTTATTGGAGATGCCCAAATATTCCGCAGCATTGATTGCCTTGTTGTTTCTGCGCACCTCAAAATGAAGATGCGCTCCGAAGGAATACCCGGTGTTCCCCATGATTCCGATACGCTGTCCTGCTTTCACCTTGTCGCCCTTTTTAACGGCGCGTGAGGCAAGGTGGCAATAATAGATGACTGCTCCGTCTTTCGCCTGAACAGCCACATAATTTCCCCACTGCCATGTCAAGTTCTTTTTGTCCGTGATGATCTGCGATGTCAGCACCGTGCCGTCACAGACAGAGC
>JAZNHT010000059.1:0-58665 GCA_045577175.1 Eubacteriales bacterium
GGAGTTCCGATATTTCTTTGGCATACTGTTCGATGTGTCGATACTCTCTTGGCATAAAATTTCCTCCTATGGTAGATATATTTCTATTCTACCATAGGAGGGCATTTTTTTCAATTGTCCGTTTTTTACGGACTTGTTCAACAGGATAGCCTGTCGGCTTTTTTTGGTCTAAAGAAAACCACCAGCTAAGCTGGTGGTTCCAAAGAGGCTTTTGCCGTTGAGAAATCCCGCCGTAGCGGTAGGCTCCCCTGTGTAAGGGGAGCTGTCAGTGAAGCTGACTGAGAGGTTGTTTGAGAGTGCTTTTTTGACATTTCTGCCGATGTGTGTCAAAAAAGTTACTTGCGTTCGCACCCGCAGTGTGCTATACTGGACACAAGCGAAACGATTCGAAAGGAGAGAACCATGCATACAACCAAAACCACTGCCGCCGATATGCAGCGCATCCGAGCGTGCATGCATCCGTTTATCAAGGATCTCACATCGCTGCCCGTGTCCTACACGGCAGGGGAAAAGGTGTACCGCGGTATCCCGTCGGAATTTGCGCCGACGGTTTCCAAGAGGTTCGCGGACAGCAATATCATCGAGTACACCGTCACGGCGGTGAATCCCGAAATCGGTGTGAAAATGACCGCGGAGTGCGTCGAGTATCTTGATTTCCCCGTGGTTGAATGGACGTATTGGTTGGAGAACGTATCCGACAAAAACACGCCGATCATCACCGATTTTCACGGTATGGACGGGGAGCTTTCGGGCGAGTCACCCGTGATCGTGTACAATAGCGGCGATACCTGCGACCAAGAACTGTATACCGAGTACACGCACGATCTGACTGCCGATCCGTATTTCACTCAGCATCCCGACGGCGGTCGCGGCAGTGACTGCGCGCTTCCGTACTATCGCGTCTTGTGCAAGGATTTCGGCTATACGATTTCGATCGGTTGGCCGGGGCAGTGGGTTTCCGAGTTTTTCCTTTCTGACGGCGGATTTACGATGAAGGCGCGGCAGCAGTATGCGCGTTTTTATCTGAAGCCGGGCGAGAAGGTGCGCACCGCACGCATGACTGTCATGACGTTTGAAGGGGACGAGGCGCGCGGTATCAACATGTGGCGCCGTTTTATGATCGCGCACGTGATCCCGAAGCCGAACGGACAACTCCCCGAGCCGATCTGCGCCGCAGGTTTCGGCGGAGAGGGCGTTTGCTTTACGCTTTCTTCGGAGGTGCAGCAGCTTTCGTACATCGATAAGTGCAAGGCGAGCGAAATCGGCAATAACGTTTACTGGATCGATGCCGGTTGGTATCCCTGCCGGGATAAGGACACGGGCGTGATCACATGGAACTACACGGGCGGTCTTTTCCCCGATCCGATCCGCTACCCGAACGGACTTTCCTCGATTGGCGAGAGATGTCATAAATACGGCATGAAATTCCTGCTTTGGTTTGAGCCGGAGCGCATCTATCTGAAGCACATTTTCGGAGAGTATCCCGATCGGTTTGTGATCCGTCTGAAGGATGAGTCCGTGCTGGATCACGTGCGTTTGACCGGCGTTACCCGCCGCCTGTTTGAAAATATGGGACTGATGGATCTGTCGAATGCAGAATGCGTGGACTGGCTGATTGCGCACATCGACGGCATGATTAAGGAGTACGGCATCGACATCTATCGGCAGGATTTCAACTTTGCGCCTTTGAACTGGTGGCTGCAGAACGATGCGGAGGATCGTCTCGGCATCACGGAGAATTTGTACAATCAGGGGTATCTCCGTTTCTGGGATGAGCTGCTTCTGCGCAATCCCGGGCTTCTTATCAATTCCGTTGCTTCGGGCGGCAGACGGAGTGATCTCGAAACGATGCGTCGCTCCGTCTCGCTCCATCAGACGGATTTCGGGCACGGAATCCACCCGATCGATCAGTGTACTGCCGCATTCACACATACTTGGTTGGTTTACGGCGGCACGATGGCGTTCTCGTGGGATGACATCAACGGAAACTATACCGGCTTTACCGCCGACGATTTGGTGCATGACGGCTTATTTGATAACTACATGGCGCATAACGCCTTCTCGCCGTCCTTCTGGTATGAGCACAGAGCGTGTATGAATACACCGGACGGGGAGTATGCAAAAACGGAGGAGTGCGCATATTTCAAGAAATTCCGATCGATCTGGCAGCGCGCCGTGCCGTATATGCTCGACAGCGATTTTTATGTGCTGAAAAAATCCGACCGCACGAATACGTGCTGGCACGCGATCCAGTTCCACAACGAGGAGAAAAACGAGGGTGTGTTCCAGGCGATTCGCAATACGTGTGCGCCCGAGGAGACCTTTACGGCGCATCTGCGCGGGATTGATCCTGCGAGAATGTATCAGCTGGAATCGCCCGAATTTGATCGCACAGTCACCGTCAGCGGCGCGGAGCTGACAGAGAAAGGCTTTACCGTATCGCTGCCCAAGCGCACGGGCGAGATCTGGTTCTACGGCACGCTGCGATTTTGACGCCGGCCTAAAATAAGCATACGAAAAACGTACGGCAAAAGCCGACTGTTTTTGTTTGCCTGTGAATCAGTGGAACATTGCGTAGGCGGAGGTGGTGAATTTCATAACAGCGGTGAAGAGATCATCGCCCGTCGTCATACGAGCGCAGTAACCTTCTACGCTGTCCGTGCATCTGCCGTAAACAGTGTTGTTTGCATTGTACATGATTACGGTGACAGGCTGCGAAGCATCAGCCGCTACCAGGGTGTTTACAGGCACGGCGTACAGATTCTCTGCACCGAATATATTGCCGAGATTTATGAAGCTGTCAGCATATACGGTGATATCTATGTTTTCGCCGTAATGATTGGTGTAGAATACCGTTGCATACATACCTTCGGTGTTTTCTATATCCTTAAAGAATACGTTCAGAATGATGTTGCTTTCCAGGGTGAGACCGGAACCGAAACATTTTTCCGTCATGATACGGGAGCTGCTGATCTCGATGCTCTGCGTAGCGAGTGCCTTCTGCTCGTCGGTCAGCGCTGCATTTGCGAGGTTTTCGGTGTTATAACCGAAATATACCTGCGCTGCTGCGCCGTAGTTCATTGCATCCACTGCCCATGTCTTCTGCTCTGCGTTGAAGGTAGGATTGTCAAGCGTACGCATGAGGTATCCCGTGATGCTGTCCGTCCACAGTTCGCTGACGTTGAAACCGTCACCGTTGTAGATTTCGACGGTGATTGTATCCGTCATTTCTTTTGCAGCGATACCGGGGTAGGTGACGTAGTAGAGAGTACCGAAGTCTGCCCATTCTGCATAAGGAACGGTCAGCACAACCGTATCCCTGCCGTCCGCATAGTATCTGGTAAGAACGGCATAATAGGTGTCATCGTAGATGGCATCCTTCGGAATAAAGAAGTTCAGAGCGAGCTCATTGCCGAGCGTCATGCCGGCACCGTAAAGCGTGAAGTACGGGTAGCAATCAGCGCAGCCGGGATGCAGATACGTTTCGGCATTGGGTGTGTACTGGATCGTGTGACATACCTCGCACTCGGTTACATAGTGGTGCGGATGATCTGTCTGAATGTTGGCTTCAGGGAAGGTATGGTCAAGTTTTTCTGCGAGAACCGCACCGCATCTTGTGCAATCCTGCGTGCTCGTGCAGGTAGCCGCCTCACCCGGGATATGGTAGGCTTCTACAAGCACTTCACCGCAGACGGTACAGGTCTGATCCTCGGTACAGGTAGCTTCCGCGCCGGGCGTGTGGGGGATTCTCGAAGCGAGAACGGTGTCACAATTTTTACAGGTCTGTACATGCGTACAGGTAGCCTCCGCGCCGGGAACGTGACCGGGCGCCTCTGCAAGAACCTCCTCACAGACCGTGCAGATCTGATCCTCGGTACAGGTAGCTTCTTCGCCCGGGTTGTGGCCTGTAGCTTCTACGAGCACTTCACCGCAGACGGTACAGGTCTGATCCTCGGTACAGGTAGCGGGAGCACCTGCGGTGTGACCTGCTTCTGTCAAAACTTCACCGCAGACGGTGCAGGTCTGATTTTCGGTACAGGTAGCGGGATCGCCGGGGGTATGACCGAGTGCATCTGCAAGTACGGCATCACAAACGGTGCAGACCTGTGCGTTTTCGCAGTCGGCTTCCGCACCGGGCGTGTGACCGAGTGCATCTGTAAGCACGGCATCACAAACGGTGCAGACCTGTGCGTTTTCGCAGTCAGCCTCAGCGCCGGGCGTGTGACCGAGTGCATCTGCAAGCACGGCATCACAAACGGTGCAGACCTGTGCGTTTTCGCAGTCAGCCTCATCGCCTGCGGTGTGACCGAGTGCATCTGCAAGTACGGCATCACAAACGGTGCAGACCTGTGCGTTTTCGCAGTCGGCCTCAGCGCCGGGCGTGTGACCGAGTGCATCTGCAAGCACGGCATCACAAACGGTGCAGACCTGCGCGTTTTCGCAGTCGGCCTCCGCACCGGGGGTATGACCGAGTGCATCTGCAAGTACGGCATCACAAACGGTGCAGACCTGTGCGTTTTCGCAGTCAGCCTCAGCACCTGCGGTGTGACCGAGTGCCGCGATTTCTTCCGTTTCAGTTACATCACAGCCTTCGCACTTGCGCGTACGGCTGCCTGCCTCAGTGCAGGTTGCGTCCTCGGTCACAGTCCAATCGCCGAACGTATGGATGCTATGAATACCGCCATAGCCAAGGTTATTTGCCTTTGCGTATGCTTCAGCGGAGGAGCCGCTGTTGGCGTAGAGCTTAATACCGGCTGCCGTTTTATTGAATACACCGACGCCGAATAAGGTGTTGTCGTTGAGGACAGTAACTGCGGTCAAAGAAGAATTCTGTGCGAACGCCTGATCCTTGACGATGGAGACGCTTGCGGGAAGCGTAACCTCTGTAAGTGCGGTGCAGGCAAAAGCATTGGCACCGATTTCAACAAGCCCTTCCGAGAACGAGACTTCGTTCAGCGCGGTGCAGTAGTAAAATGTATAGCTGAGAATAGTGGAAACGCCGGCGGGAAGTTCAAGGCTTTCCAGTGCGGTACAGAAGGCGAAAGCATAGTTTCCGATGGAGACAACGCTTTCGGGAATGCTGACAGAGGTCAGATTTCTGCAGGTGTAGAAGGCGTAGTCGGCAATGTCCGTTACACCTTCTTCGATTACAACGGAATGAATTTCGCTTTTGTAGACACTCCACATAGCATTGGTAGAGGAGAACCAAGCGGTCATCGTGCCTTCGCCGGAGATAGTCAGAACACCGTCTTTCAGTGTCCATGTGAGGTTGTCGCCGCACACACCGTAGTCATAGACCGCGGCTGCGCTGACGTTTACTGCCAGAAGGCTCACGCAGAGCATAACTGCCAGTAACAGGCTGAGAATGCGTTTTTTCATAGTCTTTCTCCTATGTGAATTTTTTCGGCAGATATCCGAGAGGATATTCCGCCTATTATATGATAGCAAACATATTCTATCATAAAAATACCGCTTTGTAAAGATAAAATTTGGAAAAGTATTCAGTAATTTGCGTGTGAATTACTGTGCGCACAGCTTTTGAAAAAAGACCGCCTGCGCAAACGAATGGCAGACGGCCCTTTTATTCAGATGTTCTGATCCATCCAGTACCAGCGATTTTCAATGAAATCTCTGAGATGCCGGACGTTGTCTTCATATGTTTTCAACTCCGCGATACCGAGCGGCTGTGCAATCAGTGCACGCCTGCCGAGGGTATCCCACCGTGTAAAATTATACGCGGCGTGCGGGGCGAGCGTCTCGCCCATCTGATCCACGGCAGTGAGTGCCGTCTGAAGAAGATCGTCCTTCACCTCATTCCATCTTGCCTTCAGCCGTGCACGGAATGCTTCGTCTTTCAGAAGATAGCAAAACCAGTTGTCCTCAATGTAGTCGTATTCTTGGGATAGGCACGCCCAATTTCGGTAATTGCCGAAATCGTTGTACAGATTGCCCATCGCCAGATCAAAATCCCAGATCGGTCCGAGCTTCAGCTTGCCGTCCGGCTCCTTCGTCAGAAAACAGCTGCGGCGGAAGCAGGATTCCAGATTGTAGAACAGCTCGTTTGCGATAAACCAGTCGATCAGCGAATCCACGTCCAGATATTCCTCATACCCGTCGAGATTTTTCACTGCCTCGTCTGCTTTTCGGCAATAGTCTATAATGAAATCCGCCTGCGCTTGCGTCAGCACTTTCTCCTCCGGATATTCAATGGAGCAGAAACGCACAAGCTCGGTCGAAAATGCGGTCCGTCCCATCACGTCGTCATCTTCTTTTCCGCCAATCTCAAGCAAAAACGTCGTGTCCGCCGTCCCGTTGTCCTTTTCCAAATCGATCCGCCCGTCTTTTACCTCGTGATCCTCGCCGATTGAGTAGACACCGCGGTATTCGCCGTTTACGAACAGATTTACGGGAATCTGCGAAAACGGAGAAAGCTCCTCTGAGAGCACCATTGCGGTTTCAAACGCGACATAATTCCGCATCAGAGAATAGTCGGCGTAGTTGGCGAGCAGAATCCATTTTTTCGCTTCCGTCAATCCGAGCACGGATGTTTTTTCGGCGAATTTCAGCTTGTACGGCTTTTTCTCCCACGACCACGTGGAATTGCCGCGACCGCGGATCTGTACCTCGGTAGGTGCGAGGGCTGTGAAGCCGTCGGGGAGAAACCACCCGTCCACGCCTGCGGTGTCGATGGAGACGGTGGCTGTGATGTATGTTTCCTTGTCGGTGATTTCCTGCCCGTCCGATGTCGTGACGGAGAGCACGGGAATTGTATACGGTGCGTAAGCCAGCACGATTTTATAGATTCGTGTAAGACCGTCTGCGTCCGTGATCGTGCAGTGCGCATCGGCGGCGGTCAGATCCACCGTGCCGTCTTTTTCCGCAGAAAAGGAAACGGATACGGCATCCGTTTCAAGGGTAACGTGCGCGTTTTGGAGAGTGTATGTATCCGTCGGGGCGGAGATTGTCAAAGTGACGGTGTCATCCGTGATTTCGCCGGTCAGATCCGCGCACATATTGCGGTTGTCCGCGGCGGGAACGGTGAAGGTGCGAAGGCGACATCCCGAGACGGGCGGCGCGGTTTCGGGCTCCGTTTCTGCGGCGGTTTCTTGTGGCGGTTCGGAGGCGGCTTCGGATTCCGTTTCGGACTCCGTTTCCGTTGTGCTCTCGGTGCTTTCTGCGTTTTTTTCTGTTTCCGGCAGAGAATCCTCTGTGGGGGAGAGTATCGGAGCTTCGCAGGCGGTGAGGAGAAGAAGGACGGCGAGAAGCGCGGTGGTGAGAGTTTGTTTCATAGCGTTCACCCGTTCGGTCTTCCTTTCATCTCCGCACGGTATTTCGTCGGGCTTTTGCCTACTTTCGTCTTGAATACGTTTGAGAAATAATAAATGTTTGCGTATCCGAGTGTTTCGGAAATTTCCTCCACGGAGATGTTTTTCGTGCAAAGAAGCTCCTTTGCTTTCTCGAGGCGGAGGTTGTTCAGATAATCGATGATGCTGTATCCCGTTTCCGCTTTGAAGATGCGCTTGATGCTGGAGAGGGAATAGGAAAATTGCCGTGAGATTTCATCCAGTCTGACGGGCTCGGCGAGGTTTTCGTTCAGATATGCGATGATGTCTGCGGCGAGCGAGCTTCGGTGGAGATGCTGCTCGTAAAATTCGACTCGCTTGCTTCGCTCGGTTGCGTGTGCGCTCAAAAGGGAGAGAATCAAAAGCTCAATCGTGTTTTTGATGTACTGCTCGTGGATAACGGTACCCATCGGCGCGCGATCCATCTGCCGATCCTTTACGATGTCGATTGGCGATTTCGGCAAAAGGAGCGAGCGCGCACTGATCGCAATGTCGTTCAGATACTGCTTTTGCCGCTGGTTGATCGACAGGATTTTGTTGTTGAAATACGTCATCGTGCTTCCCTCGCAGTGGAAGCAGAAAATGATGACGGACGCCTCCCCCTGGTACGGCTTGAGTGCGTGAAATTCGTCAGGCTTATGACAGACCATCTCGCCGCTTTTCAAAATGTACGTCATATCGTCCGCACGGGCGACGACGCGTCCCTTTTCGACGTACACAAACTCCCAGCCCGGGTGCGTTTCGCCCTCGTAATCAAAATCCTCGGGAAAATCGTAATAAAATGCGCTGATGAGCCTCGTTACCGTGATCTCTTCCGAAAGAAGGATGCCTGTCTGCTGATCCATAATCCCTCCGCAAAAAGTCATGATTTCGGGAAAGCTGTCCCGTTGAGCCTATTTTATAACATTTCAAACTGATTGTCAATGTATTTTTTCGAAGTTTTATATTAAAATGAGTATAACACAATAGGAAAGGACTACTTATATGAATGTTTTGGCAATCGGCTGTCATCCCGACGATGTGGAGATCGCCTGTGCAGGCACGCTTGCGAAATGCGTGAAGCGCGGCGATAAGGTCATCGTGTGCCACGCGTCTACGGGCAATCTCGGTCATGTAATTATTCCCCCGGATGAGCTTACGCTGATCCGCGCCGAGGAGGCGAGAAAGGCAGGCGCGCTCGCCGGAATCGAGGTCATCTCCGCAGGCTTCAACGATCTCGATATTTACGACAACAACAAGGCGGCACGCGATAAAATCATCGACGTCATCCGCTACGCAAATCCCGATTTCATCATCACGCACAACCCCGACGACTATATGCCCGATCACACCGCGGTCTCCCGTCTCGTGTTCGATGCGAGCTTCTCGGCGACGCTTCCGAATATGACGGACTATCCGCACCGTTTTAGCGCGATGGGCGGCGATCCGGCAAAGGTCGTGCCGATCTACTACATGGATACTCTCGCCGGTGTGAATTTCGTGCCCGACGAGTTTGTGGACATCAGTGACGAGATCGATCTGAAGATCGAGATGCTTGAGTGCCACGCAAGCCAGCTTGTCTGGATGCGCGACCATGACGGCATTGATTTTGCCGATATGGTCAGAACCTGCTCGCGCTACCGCGGATACCAGTGCGGAGCTTCGTATGCGGAGGGCTTCCGCCAGTGCCGTGCGTATCTCAAAGGAACAACCACGAGACTTCTTCCCTGAAATTACATATAAAAAGGAGATTTTGTTATGAACTTCATGAGCACCGTAAAAGGATCCCTCTTGGAAAATTTCTACCCCGTCGGCTGGGATATGGAAAAGATCGATGCCTGCTGTGAGAAGGGCGTTGCACGCGAAGCGTTCTGGAATGACGCCTTCACACCGGTCGAGTGCGAGACGCTTGCTGATTTTGATACCCTGATGGGACACGAGATCGCCATGCAGGTGAAATTGACCGCTGAGGCAGGACAGAAGCTCGCCATGATTCTTCCCGTCGGTCCGATGGGTATGTACCGCTGGGCAGCATATTTCCTCAATGAGTGGGACGTATCCTGCGATCACGTCTATACGTTCAATATGGACGAGTGGTCCGACAGCGAGGGCAATACGCTGGATAATACGAATCCCGCATCGTTTGAGTATTCGATGAAGGCGGCGTTTTTCGGCAAGCTGAATAAGACCGTGCCGGAGTCCCAGCGCAATTTCGCAACGAAGACGAATCTGCCCACCTACGCAGGTAAGATCGCCGCACTGAAGGCAGAGGGCGCGAAGCTCGTTCTCGTATACGGTATCGGACGTATGTGCCATATCGCATTCTGGGAGCCGCAGTTTGCTACTGAGTACGATTCCGTGGAGGCGTGGAAGAGCGCAACGCACCGCATCGGCGCAAAGCTTCATCCGCTTACGATCGAGCAGAACGCGATCACCAGCTTCAAGAGCCGTACCACGCTCGTTCCGTGCACGGCGAACACGATCGGCCCCAGCCTGTTTCTGCAGGCAGATTACGCCATCGGCGGTGCTGACGGCGCACTCGGACGCGGCATGGGCTGGCAGGGCATGAGCTTCCTCACCACGCTCCACTACGGTCCCGATATCCATATCACGTCTACGTTCATTCCCACGCTGCCCGGCAGACTGTTCTATCTGAAAGAGCTGGCCGGTCCCCTCGTGGCGGAGTGCAACTGATATGCCGGAGAGACGAGTCGGGATTACCGTGGCGGGCAATGTCCTCGCCGATATCGTAAAAACGATCGACTGCTACCCCGAAATCGGGATGCTGTCCAATATTACATCTGTCAGCCGTGCCGTTGGCGGCTGTGCACCGAATACGGCGATCGATCTTGCGAAGATCGATCCGGCACTGCCCCTTTCCGTCCTCGGCAGGGTAGGAGATGACGAATACGGTCAGTACGTTGTCTCTGAAATGCAAAAGTACGGCATCGATACGAAGGGCGTGAGCATCTCTCCCGATGCGCCGACCTCGTTCAGCGACGTGATGAGCATGCCGTCGGGAGAGCGTACTTTCTTCCATGCACGCGGGGCAAATGCACAGTTTTCCCCTGCTCATATCGATGCGAATGCACTTCGCTGTCGGATTCTGCATATCGGATACATCCTGCTGCTCGATGCGTTTGATGCGCCCGATGATAAGTACGGCACAGTCATGGCACGCTTTCTGCATGACGTGCAGGCGAGAGGCATCAAAACGTCCGTGGATGCGGTCAGCGACAGCACGGGCAAGTTTGCTGAGAAAATCAAGCCGGCTTTGAAATATTGCGATTACGTGATCTTCAACGAGATCGAGTGCTGCAGTATCTGGGGAATTTCGCCGTACAAAGAAAACGGAGTGCCGGATGTGATCGCCATCGAGCGCGCCATGCGCCTCACCCTTGATTGCGGTGTACGCGAGAAGGTGATCGTTCACTGCAAGAAGGCAGGCTTCTGCTTGAGTGCGGATTCCTCTTTTACGGTGGTTCCGTCGCTTGGCATACCGCGTTCGGCGATCAAGGGAAGCGTGGGCGCGGGTGACGCGTTCTGCGCAGGCAGTCTGTACGGTATCTACCACGGATTTACGGATAAGAAACTCCTCTCCTTCGCGGCGGCGGCTGCCGCTTGTAACCTGTTTTCCGAAAACTCGGTGGACGGTATGCGCGATAAGGACGAGATCTGGAAAATGATAGAAAAATACGGCTATGAGCCGATGGTATAACGGAGGAAATTATGTTAGTCAATCTGAATGACGTTTTGAAGCAGGCACAAAAGGAGCATTATGCGGTCGGTCTGTTTAATGCAACCGATTCCGATATGCTGGAAGCAACGATTTCTGCGGCGGAGGAGCTCAATTCGCCGATCGTTATCGGTACGGCGGAGGTGCTTTTGCCGTACGGTGATCTGAAGCTGATTGCGCCCGGTCTTGTTGCCGCCGCAAAGAGAGCGAAGGTGCCCGTCGTCGTGCATTACGATCACGGTCTGACGTTTGATCGCTGTATCGAAGCGTTGCAGCTCGGCTTTTCGAGCATTATGTTCGACGGCTCCGCCAACGATTACGAGGAGAATCTGCGTGCGACTGCCGAGATCGTGAAGATCGCCCATTCGATGGGTGTGTCCGTTGAGGGCGAGATCGGTCACGTCGGTCTTGCCGAAACGGATGACGGTATGGCTTCCGATATGTACACCACGCCGGATGAGGCGGATGCGTACGTCAAGGCAACGGGCGTGGATGCGCTTGCGGTTGCGATTGGCACGGCGCACGGTGCGTACAAGACAAAGCCTTGCCTCGATATCGGCAGACTGAAGGAGATCCGTGCGCGGATCGATACACCGCTTGTTTTGCACGGCGGATCGGGGCTTTCCGACGACGATTTCCGCAACACGATCGCTTCCGGTATTGCGAAGGTGAATATTTTCACCGACCTCTGCTGTGCCGGTGAGCGCGCGATGAAAGCGGGACTGGACAAGGGACTGGTATATCTGGACATCCGCAATCTCAAGGTGGAAGAGATCAAAGAGGCGGTCAAGACGAAGATTCGCCTGTTCGGCTGTGCAGGCAAGGCGTAATTCTTTCCTCAAAATTTTCTGAAAGGAGACCTTTATGCTGAAAATCGGAATTGTAGGATGCGGATACATGGGTGTCATGCATCTGAACTGCTATCTGCATATCGAAGGCGTCGAAGTCGCGGCGGTTTCCGGTGTCGTTTCGGATGCGGCAAAGGCTGCCGTGGCGCAGACGAATGCCGTGATCTACGAGGATGCAAAGGAAATGATCGAAAACGCGGAGCTCGACGTCATCGATATTTGCCTGCCGACGTTTTTGCACGCGGAGTACGGGATGCTGGCGATGGAGCACGCGAAGTACGTTTTTATCGAAAAGCCGGTCGCTCTGACGGTCAAAGAGGGCGAGGCTCTTATCGAAAAAAGCCGTGAGACGGGCGCACGTGTGCAGGTCGGACAGGTCATCCGCTTCTGGGATGAGTATGTGGCACTCCGAAAAATGGTGCAAAGCGGCGTGTACGGCGAGGTAGTCAACGCGAATTTCCGCCGCATCAGCTCCCGTCCCGATTGGGGACATAACAACTGGCTCAGAAATCCGACGCTCTCGGGCGGCTGCGGTCAGGATCTCCATATCCATGACGTGGATTTCATTCTCTCTCTCTTCGGTGAACCGAAAAAATTCTATACAGTAACCAACACGATCGGGGAGCCCAATTCCTACATCAATACGCTCATGCAGTACGACGGATTTGCCGTCGGCGTGGAGGGCACGTGGGATCTGCCTGCGTCTCATCCGTTTGAGGCAACGTTCCGCGTCGCGTTTGAGAAGGCGGCGGTCGAATACGCAGGCGGCAAGCTCATGATGTACGATGAAAACGGCGCACACGAAGTAGCGATCGAGAAGCAGGTGCTTGCGGGCACGGCATATACGAAGGGAAGTGCAAGCGGCAATATCACCGATCTCGGCGGATATTACAACGAGCTTTCCTACTTCTGCGAGCGCGCGAAAAACGGCGAGGAGATCGGCGAGGCGCGGCTTACCGATGCCGTGGCATCGCTCCGCTTTCTTATGAAAGAGCTGTCGTTTTGATTGCACGATTTTGCGCTCTTTTTGCATCATTTTCCGAAGCACTTGACAACGGATGACCGATTGTTTATAATGTGCTTAACAGAGGCGGCGCAGCCGTTCTGAAATGAGGTGGCTTTATGTTTATTGACATTCACGCACACGTGTACCGCATCAAAGCCAGAGTACCCCACACAGTCAATTTCTGTGACACGAAGGAGCTTCTCAAGCGTTACGATGAAATGAAGATAGACTGCGGCGTGCTTTTGCCGATTGTCAATCCCGAGATTTATCTGCCGCAGGCGGTGGAGGATATTCTTGAGATCGCCGAAACCCATCCCGACCGATTTGTGCCCTACTGCAACGTCGATCCGCGTGCGATCACGAACTCTGCGGATGCACCGCTTGACGAGGTTTTGCATTACTACAAGGAAAAGGGATGCAAGGGCGTCGGCGAGGTCATGCCGAACTTGGAGCTGTGGGATCCGATGGTACAGAATCTGTTTCGCGCCGCCGCCAAAGAGGACATGCCGATCGTGTATGACGGATCGATTCAGAAGAGTCACGACTTCGGTCTGTACGACGATCCGGGACTGCCGCAGCTTGAGTACACGTTGCAGGATCACCCGACTTTGAAAATATTCGGTCACGGTCCCGTGTTCTGGAACGAGATTGCCAAGCTGAACACAGTCGCCGAGCGCGGATGCTTTTGGGGGTATAAGTTCGGTTTTCACGTTCGCCTGCCGAAGGGACCGGTTGAGGAAGAAGGCACCGTGCCGAAGCTGTTCCGGAAATACGGAAATCTCTACGGCGATCTCTCCGACTGTACGGCACTGAACGCACTTGCCAGAGACGAAAGCTACGGTCCGCGCTTTTTGACCGAATTTCAAGATCGGTTGTTCTTCGGTACGGACTTTACGGCGCCCGATATGTACGTCGGGCTTGACGAGCTGCTTATCTCGTGGAAGGAAACGGGCAAGATCAGCGAGATCGTATTCCGAAAGATTGCGTATGAAAACGCGGAAAAACTTCTCGGATTGTGAGATGCAAATATGGTAACAAAAAATGATGTGCGCGAGGCATTTGCCTCCCTCGGGATCGCGCCCGGCAATATTGTGCTGGTGCATTCTTCGCTCAAAAGCCTCGGCGAGCTGGAAAACGGTCCCGATACGGTTATCGACGGTATCGAGAGCCTGATCGGACGGGACGGCACGCTCGTCATGCCGACGCTGTCGCAGGTCGACTTCTTAAACTCCTACAAGACGTGGTATATGGATAAGCCGTCGAACGTCGGCTATCTGACGGAGTATTTCCGCAAGCTGCCGATGGTGTACCGAAGCAATCAGGAGACGCACTCCGTTGCCGCCCGCGGTAAGTATGCGTACCACCTTACGTTTGAGCACAAGGCGAGAGGACCGCACCTCTGCCCGTTCGGTGAGTTCGCGTTTGCGGATTCCTCGCCGTGGGTGAAGATGTACGGCATGGGCACCAAAACCTGCTTTATCGGCGTATCTACCCGATTCAATACGATGAAGCACGTTGTGGAGGGTCGGTATGCGGAGCACGTTTTGTCGCTCGTTCCCGATCCGGCGAAGCGCCTCGCTTTGCGAAACGAGGTTGCCACGTTCGGGCATTTCACAGGCAAGGAAATCTGGCCGATGTACGACGGCATCCGCATGGATGAGGAGTACGAGAAGGCAGGACTTATCCGCCACGCACAGTGCGGAAACGCCGACATCCGCTGTATTGACATGAAGGAAACGTGCGATTATGCGTACAAGCTCTTAAGTGAGCATCCCGAAAATTGGTGCAACGAAGCGACTCTCGCATGGCTGGAAAGATGCCGCGCGGCGATGTAACACAAACGAAAAGAGGCGGAAGCGATTGCTTCTGCCTCTTTTTTTCAGTGAGTGCGGTTCTCTTTTCGATACCGGAGAGGGGTTTTCCCCGTGTGTTTTTTGAACGTGGCGGAAAAGTAGGATATGCTGCTGAAGCCGCACGCTTCGCTGATCTCGCCTACAGACAGATTTTCGTTCACGAGCATGTTTTCGGAAAGAATCAGCCGCGTTTTCAGAATGTACTCCATGATGGTAACCTTCATTACTTTTTTGAACTCCCGACACAGGTGGTATTTGCTGATGCGAACTTCCGTGCAGATTTGTTCGATTGTGATATTCTCGCGGATGTGCTCGCTGATATAGCGGATTGCCTGTGCGATAAACCCGACGGGGCGCGGCTTTGTTTCAATTGCATACGCGTCGATGTATGTCAGAATTTTGAGTAGATTTCCAATGTATAAGCACTGCGCGTGTGCTTCTTTGTCCACGGATGGGGTGGAAAAAAGCGTGTCAACCTCCGCCTGCATCGCGTCTGGAATCTGTGCGTGCACGACGGACAGTTCTGTGAAGCGGTGTACGGGTGCCTTATCCACCAGCCTTTCTTTGAGAAGCTCTGTGGTTTGGAAAAGCACCTCGTCCGAGCACGCCATCTTGCTGCGCACATATGTCTTGGGATGAGCGGGGACGGTGTAATGATAGCATCCTTTCGCGATAAAAAAGATGCCGCCTTTTTTGATTTCGTAGACGGCATCGTCGAACACAATGCTTCCGCCGTCCGCGTTCATGTACAGGATCAGATGCGTGGTCGGTGCGTGCCACAGCTTGTAGCGCGGATCCCGTCCGATCTGGCGGTAAATGGTGGATACAGACATTTGTGCGCTCCTTTTTTGAACTTGGTGTATTCAGTATATCATATCGCGTACAAAAAAGCAACGGGAATAAAAAAAGGGAGACGGTTTCGATAAGGAAGCGTCCCCCTGCATTTTATTTTCCATCGATTACGGTGCGAAGCACACGATAGCTTTCATCCATTTCCACAAGATCTGCTGTGTACCCCGGGGCGATGTCGCCCGCGTTTGTAAGCCCGAGGCGCAAAGCCGGCGTGTGCGACGTCATACAGAAAACGTTCCACGGATCGATACCGATACCGATGAGTGCCCGTGCGCAGTCATCCGTGAGATACCGTCCGCCGGTCAGCGTGCCGTCGAAAAGCCGCGGCGATCCGTCCGTGACAATGCGGTCGCCGTATACACCGTCGGGAAGCCCTGTTTCAAAAACCGAATCGGTGACGGCGATCATGCGCTTTGCCCCTGCGCACTTTATAAGCAGACGGATCATTTCGGGTGCGATGTGCACCAGATCGCACACCGCCTCGCAGAACACGCCGTCATTCAAAAGTGCCTCCGTCAGAAATCCGGGATCGCGGTGCAGGATCGGATGTGCTGCGTTGAAGAAATGGGTTACGCCGTCCAGACCGGCATCGATCGCACGGCGCATTTCCTCCGCCGTCGCATTGCTGTGCCCCGCATTTACGCGGATGCCGTGCTCTTTGAGATAGCGGATCAGCGCAATTGCACCATCCTCCTCCGGGGCAAGCGTGATTTGTTTCACCGTGCTTTCGTATGCACCGACGATCTGCCGAAAAGACTCCACCGACGGTGCCAAAATATGCTCTTCGATCATGCCGCCTTTTTTCGCTTTGTTCAGAAAAGGACCTTCCATGTGCACGCCGAGAATTTTGGCACCGCTTTCGATCGGGCGGCACATGATCCCGTTATAAAACGAGATCGCACGCTGTAAATCTGCCGGCGCATGGCTGGCCGTGGTCGGCAGGACACCGGTCACGCCGTGCTGCGCGAGACGGCGGAGCCAGTCTGCATTTTTTTCGGAATCCGGCGCAGATACGTCATAGCCGAGTGAGCCGTGCGTGTGCAGTTCTATCATGCCCGGGATGAGAAATGCGGCGGAGCATTCGTCCGCAGGAATATCTCTGTCGATTTTTGTAATCACGCTGCCGCGGATGTGTACGCGTGCATTTTCCAGCCAGCCGTTCGCTGTCCAGACTCGTTTTGCAGCTATGCTTTCCGTCATTTCAGTACAGCAACGTAGCGTTTGGTGATCTCCATCGGACGGGTGATCGCCGAGCCGACTACACAGGCGTGTACGCCCTGATCCATCGCCAGACGGAGTTGCTCAGGCGAGAAAATACCGCCCTCTGCGATGATCGGCGCTTTGAGCGTTTCAACCAGCTTGCGCATGAAATCAAAATTCGGCGGCGGTGTGTGCTTGGTGTCCTCCGTGTAGCCGTTTGCGGTCGTTCCGATCAGATCAAAGCCGATCTCCTGTGCCGTTACGGCATCCTCGTATGTTGCGCAGTCTGCCATAAATACCTGATTCGGGTACTTAGTACGGATTTCAGAAAAGGATTCGCGGAGCGTTTTTCCGTCAGGGCGTGCTCTTGCCGTTGCATCCATTGCGATGATGGCAACCCCTTCTTTGACCAGCGCATCCACTTCCTTCATGGTAGGCGTGATCATAACGTCACTGCCTTCATACGTTTGTTTGATGATGCCGATGATCGGCAAATCCACGTTTTTTTTGATCTCCTGAATATCTGCAACAGAATTGGCACGGATGCCCGCTGCACCGCCGAGATAAGCGGCATACGCCATGCGCCCCATAATGAAGCTGCTGTGCAGAGGCTCATGCTCAAGTGCCTGACAGGATACAATCAACTTTCCTTTGATTTTTGTAAGAATCTCCTGTTTTGTCATTGGTATATCCTCCGTTTTACGAATTGGTTTGTGTCATCATGCGTGCGTAGACAGCCGCGCCGTACATGCCCGCGCGGTTGCCGAGCTGTGCTTTCAGAATCTGAACGTTTCCGAACGTGCGGATTACGCGCTTGAAAAAGCGTTCGCGTACCCTATGAAGCACGTCCTCCCGTTCCATCACGCCGCCGCCGAGAATGAAGCACGACGGATTGAAGATATATGTCAGGGTGCAGAGACCTTCCACGATTTCGCGCTCCCAGGCGTGAATCACGCGTCTAAGAGCTGCATCTGCTTCCGCCGCCTCAAAGAGCTGATGTGCGTTTTCCAGTGTGGGGCAGATCTTTTTTGCCGCCGTCAAGAGTGCTTTGGTGGATGCGTACCGTTCGTAACAGCCACGGTATCCGCATCCGCAGAGTTTGCCGCCGGCGTGGGTTACAATGTGTCCAAATTCTCCCGCGATGCCCCATGCACCGGTCAAAAGCTGTCCGTTTTGTACGATGCCGCCGCCGACGCCTGTACCGTAGGTGAGACAGAGGAAATCCGGAAATCCACGTCCTGCGCCGAAATATGCTTCACCGAGCGCGGCGGCGTTTGCATCATTTATAAGATACACAGGGCGTCCGACCGCCTCGCGCAGAAGGGCTCCGACGGGGAAGCCCTGCGAGTCCGTGTGCTCCTTGCGGTTGTAATCGAAGAGCAGCGACTGCGTTTTTTTTTCGATCTGTCCCGTCATGGATACGCTCAGAATATCGTAATCTGTGTACGTTTTGGCGACGGCAATGGCGCTTTGCAGAAGCGATGCCTGCGCCGCTTCTTTTGAGGGGAGAGTCGGTGTTGTCCGTTCCGTCGTCAGACGGTTGCCATCGTCGATTACCGCGGATTTGATATTTGTTCCGCCAACGTCCAGCGTAAGGATTCTCATGCGCGCGCTCCTTTTGTGATTTTTTTAATTATACCACACGGTTCTTTCGTTTTCCGCCATAATATTGCTGATTTTTTGTGCGTGATTGCTGTGTTTGGCAAAAAAAGAGAGCCGCCCGAAAAGGGAGGCTCTCTTATATAGCGGATGATTAATCGTCCAGGGATTTGTCCGTAGCGCTTTCGAAAATGGCGTTTACCTCAGCGGACGGTGCTTTCGTGCAGAGGGAGACGACGACGGTCGCGATCATGCCTGCAACAAAGCCCGGGAGAATTTCATAAACGCCGGTAGCGGCTACGATCGGCTCCATGATCGTGTTCGTAAAGCACAGAAGCCATGCAATATCCACAACGGCACCGATGATGATACCGGCGCAGGCACCTGCGTAATTCATGCGGCGCCAGAAGAGGGAGAGCAGAACGACAGGACCGAATGCGGCGCCGAAGAGACCCCATGCATTTTCGACCATGCTCATGATACTGCTTGCCCAGCTCGTACCGCTGGCGGCGATAAAGAAGGCGACTACGCTGACGACGGCAACCACGATACGTCCGATCCAGAGGATTTCTTTGTCAGACGCTTTGTTTTTGCGGATAAGCGGCTTGTACAGATCGCTCGTGAAGGAAGAGGAAGCGACCAGAAGCTGCGAATCGGCGGTGGACATAGCCGCAGCTACGATAGCGGCAAGAAGGAGACCGGCGATGACGGGCGGGAAAATATCCTGTGCCAGGGTGATGAAGATTTTTTCCTGCGAGCCGGTAACGAGGAGCTTTTCTGCAAGAGCACTGCCGTCGGTAAGCAGGAATGTTCTGCCGAATACGGCGATGAATATAGCGGCACCCAGCGTGAGGATAACCCAGACAATCGCAACTGTGGCAGCCTTTTTGACCTGCGACGGCTTGCCGATACCCATGAAACGAACGATGATATGGGGCATACCGAAGTAGCCGAGACCCCAGGAAAGACCGGTTACAATATCCTGCCACTTCGCTGTGAACGGATTCGCTTCAAAGGCGGAGACGCCATCGGCAAATGCGCTTGAGAAGGAAGCGTCGAAGTTGCCCAGCGACATTACGATCGGCACAGCGAGCAGTGCGACCAGCATCATAAGTCCCTGGAAAAAGTCGGTCCAGCAGACGGCTTTATAGCCGCCGAGGAAGGTGTAGATGAGAATCAGGAGAGCAAAAATACCCATGGCGAGCATCTCTTTGTCCGCAAACCACGGAATGACAGCCACCATGACGCTCTTGCCTGCGACGAAGCCGGAGGCTACGTACACGGTAAAACTTACCAGAAAGATGACGGAGCAGACGATTTTCAGAATCGAGCTTTGGGACGCGAAACGGTTTGTCAGATACTGCGGCAGTGTGATGGAATCTCCGGATGCGCGGGAGAAACGGCGAAGCCGTGTAGCCACGATAATTCAGTTTGCGGCGGTACCGAGTGCCAGACCGATACCGATCCAGACCTTGCCCATACCGAATGCGAGGATACTGCCGGGGAAGCCCATCAAAAGCCAGCCGGACATATCCGATGCCTGTGCGCTCATGGCGGTGACCCACGGTCCCATAGAACGGCCGCCGAGGAAGTAGTCCTTCTCACCGCCGTCCTTGGAGCGGAAGAAGAAGTACAGTCCGACACCGAGTATCAGGACAAAGTAGAGGATAAAAGCGAGTAATTGCATGGTGAGGTTCTCCTTTATATTTTATGGAAAATTTTACACAGTTGATGGAGGACGGTTACTTTTTGGGTTCGAAATACACCCCGTAATGCGCCTTGATTTTCCGTTCCTTGCAGAAGTCGTTGTAGGTATCGGAGAGTCCGGCACGCCTGAGCCGTTCGATTCCCCCCATATTGGCGATCGGGTACGCTATATCGAACGTATCGAGGTAGGACGGGTGCTTTTTTACAAGCCCCTCCTGTACGTCCGGCGTGAGATCGTGCGCCTCGATGCGCACGCCTTTTGATAGAATCATGAAATCCACGGTGTGCATGAGGAATTTTCGCTCAAGCTCTGCGTATTCGGGACGTCCGCCGAGATTCACGCGTTCCTCGGGATCATTCAATCGGTCAAACAGGCACGTCCGTCCCGTGAATGGGTAGTATGTGAACGTGTACCGCTTGTCCACGAGCGTCTTACAGCTGTCGCAAAATTCGCTCATGTTGACCTCACGTTCGGGGACGGAGCCCTCCGCTAAAGCGATCATGGAGCGCGACACGCCGAACGCTTTCGGATCCCCTGCAATATCCAGCACAGTTGCACCGACGTCCAGATTGCCGCAGAGCGCATCCGATCGGGTGCCTGCTTTCAGCCGTGGGCTGTTGGCGATAATCATCGGGATAAAGAGCTGTGAATGATACGGCCACGGTCCTTTGGTCTTGACCGCATAGTCGTTGTCCACACTGCCGTGATCGGCGGTGAAAATAATTGTCGTATTTTCATAGATGCCGTTATCCTTGAGGGATTTCACAATCCGCCCGACAAGCGTGTCTATTTCCACAATCAGCTCCGCGTAGAGCAGGCGCTCTTTGTTCCAGACATCCATGACGGAGCTCGGATCGGCAAGCACCTCCGGCGGATTCAAAAGCGTGCGCCGATACAGCTCCACGGAGGGAATATCCTCGTTCGGACGCTGTTGCACCAGAATCGGCGGGAGCTTTTCGGGATCGACCGTTCCGGCAACCTCGGTCGGCGGAATCAGCGGATGATGCGGCGAGAGAAATCCGCAGTAGAGGAAAAACGGGGCGTTCTCCGTCTGCGGTGCGGTGCCGTCGGGGGCTTTGCCCGTCTTGGTATAACTTTCTATGAAATCCGTCGCGCAGTCCGCACTCCAGCGATCGTAAAACTCCGCCTCGCCGTATTTGAAACGACCGTGTTCATCCTTCATAAACGGTCCGGTTGCATCGGGATGCTTTTCCTTCAGCTCTTTTGTGAACTGACAGCCGGGTGCACCGTCCAGGCTGAGCTTCGTGTACTGATACCCGAACGTGTTGCCGAGGGGCGCATGGTCAAAATTTCCGACAGCCGCCGTCATGTATCCGACGCTGTTCAGCCGCTCGGGGAGAAAGACTGCGGAGTCTTTGGCAGGGATGTTGTTCGTCCATGCGTCGTGTCCCGATACAAATTCGCCCGTGAGAAAGGACATGCGCGCAGGTGCGCACACGGTCGATGCGGTGATGGCGTTTTCGAACACCACGCCGTCCGCCGCCAACGCATCGATGTTCGGCGTGGGGATAAAGTCCGCGCCGTAGGCGGTAAGAAAATCGGGGCGCAGCTGATCGCAAATAATCATCACTACGTTTTGCTTTTGAGAGAGAGAAGGCATGATGTTGCTCCTTATCGGTTCATCGATTGCGTACGGTACGCACGCAGAGAGGTATCGGCAAGGTGTGCAAGTATCGCTCCGCGCGAATCGAGAAAATCGCGGTAACCGCAATAGCTGTCCGCACCCGAGCAGCAGATTTCACACTGCATACGTTTGCAGTTTCCGCCGCAGAAACGGTAGTACGGGCATCCGTCGCAAAGCGCGGGAGTCTCATGCGGACGCTTTATAAAGGATGTGAGAGCGTCGGAGGCAAGAAGTGCCGACACCGTCTGTTCGGTGATATTCCCGAGCTTGTACTTGTCCAGACAGTAGAAATCGCAGGGATATGCACTCCCGTCCGCTTCGATTACAAGCTGTGGCTGACACGCGCCGTCCATGCCGCACTGCGTGGGACGACCTAAAATGATCTGATTCACAATATCGTCAAAGAATTTGACGCTTCGCCGGTTTCCTTTTTGGAAATCTTCGTACCAGCAGGTAAAAAGCTGCTTGTAGAAGGACGCGAAACGCCGCGGCGTCAGCGCGTGATTCGACGGCGTGCCGTCCGGCTTACCGAGGCACGGCGTGAATTGCATGTAGTCGATGCCGAGCCGCACAAGCTGATTCCAGATTTGCTTCGGATGGCGTGCGGCGGTGTTTGTGAGCGTGCAAAGCACGTTACAGTCAATGCCGTGCTTCTTCAAAAGGGCGAGGGATTCCGTCACGCGTTTGTACGTGCCGTCTCCGGCAGAATCCACGCGTACCGAATCGTGTATTTCGGGCAGAAGATCGAGCGAGAGTCCCACGAGGAAGCGGTGCTCCTTCAGAAATGCGCGCCACTCGTCATCGAGGAGGAGTCCGTTTGTCTGCAAGGCGTAGGATACGTCTGCTTGGAGAATCGAGGATGCCTTTTCCACAAAATCGCGGAAAAAGGAAAGTCCGGCGAGCGTCGGCTCACCGCCCTGAAAGGCAATTCCGATGCGGTCACCGCGAGAAAATTCTGCGGCGAGACGTTTCAGCAACGCCTCCACTGTCTCGGCGGACATTATCCCGTACGACGGAATATTCCGCGCGGCGGATACGTCCGCGTAGAAGCAGTATTTGCACCGCATATTGCACAGCGATGACGCGGGCTTCAGCATGATGTTGACAGTTTTCATAAAATTCCCGATGAAAAAAGTCTCGAGGAGCGAGGAGGCAGAGACGATTTATCTCTTTTGGAAATACTTGATGATCGTGTCGAGATTGGCAAGCTCCAGCACCTTTTCCTCCTCGGGGGAAAAGACGCATGCGCCGTTTTCAATATCGCCCACCAGCTTCTTTGCCGATACGACGATTTTCTCCGCATGAAGCGGACGGGCGTCTCCCAAAAGATTGCGCTGGTTTTTAAAGTAGATCTTCTCCAGCACCCGGTCGGGGAGGTCGATGGGCACCATCGTTCCCAAATCCGGATGCTCAACCGTGTGCTCTTCGGGGTATTCGAGCATACGGCGCACGACATTGGCAAGATCGCCTGAGTGCTCGTAGGTGCCGTCAGTGTCGAAAACCGAAATATAATTGTATGTATCGGAGCCGAAGAAGATGCGGTTCGCATAGCGTTCAAAGAAGGGAAGCCACTCCTCGCGCCGCTCTCTGAAGCGCACGAACATGGAGCTGTGCGGCGTCAAATCGAGCGAGGCGTTTTCAAACCGCTTGAAAAAGTCCGTGGCACGCGCGAGATCGTCGTCCATGAAGCCGAAATGCGCCAGGCACAGCTTCAGCTTCGGGAATTTCGTAAGGATTTCGTACACCTCATCGTACAGTGCCTCGCGGGACGGAAACGTGCCGTCGCCGTAGTACCAGCCGCGGGAGATTTCATAAGGCGTGAGGTTCTCTTTGGGACCCCAGAAATACGCCGGATCGCCGAGATGCATTTTGACCGGCATCCCTTTTTCCTCAATGAAGGAATACATGGGATCAAAAATGGGATCGCACAAAGGCTTTCCGAGATTTTTGCGAAATTCCGGCTTGCCGTCGAGCAGCTTGTAGCCGTCCGCACCCATGTCGTAAAGCTCTTTGACCTGTCGGAGATAGCAGTCTGCGGTGTCGCGTTCATCGTAAAAATGGACGGTGCTTCCGTATACGTAGATGCTGTTTGCGCGCTCGGCGTTCAGCACGGATTTGCAGTAGAGGGCTTTCAGATTGTTGGTAGGATCAAAAACACGGTGTCCGCTTCGGGTCATCGCGCAGAGCGTCATGCTTTCGTACTCAAAGTACTTGAGAAAATTGCGGAAGATGGAAACGGTCGTGTCCGCCTCCTTCGGATAGATGAGGTGGATGTGCGTGTTGGAGAGGGGAATGCTTCTGTATCCGTTTGCTTCGCGGTTTGTCATAGTGCGCTCCTCGCTTTCGGTTATGCTGCTTCGTCGGTGCCGTCCTCGGAAAGCTCTTTTTTGAAATCATTTTTGGAAATGAGGAATCTGCGGATGGCGAACAGACCGCCTATGCACAAAACGCAGACAATGTTGCTTAAGTCGCTTTCGTGATTCACGATGACCTGACGGGCGATTGCCACGATCAGCACCTCGAGGGTGTTCGCGGGGGTGAGGTTGATGAGCATTCGCACAAACTCCAGCCCGACTACAATGGTCAGTATGTTCTGGAGATATGTATCGGCAGAGGAGAAATACCCCTCCACCGTAATCATTTTGTAAATCTCAAAGCCTAACATGCCGACGAGAACGACCATCGTCAATATGGCAATGACGTATTCCAGAACGTGCACCGATATATAGAAGATTTTGTTGACTCTTTTATTCATGTGTCGTCTCCGCAGTTGATTTGTGATGGATGAACGAGATTATTCAAGTCGCATAAACGATGTATTACCAATAACAGCCGTTTTCTACCTTTTTTGCTGAAGCCGGCACTTCCGATTCCAGGGGACGTACCCAATGCTCGTTATATAAAGTTTTTCCGAGATTGTTGTCCCAGCGAGAACCTTTAATTCCAAACAGTAACTGTGTCGCGCCGCCTAAATGAATGGCGATTTTTCCTGCCTTTTTGAGCATTGCTGCAAGAGGCATTCCGTACGCACCGCAACCAATGATAGCAATTTCAAAATCGTACTGCATTGCTTCTTCATACATATAGTAAAGTGCTTGCTCCCAGTTTTCAAAGCGTTCGTCTTTTTGTCCGGCAATAGTTTGTACTGCTTGCATGACCGTCAAATCAAACTCAGGAAGCATATCCGGGTTTTTGAACAGGAGAGTACGTTTTTTGTATTGCTGTTCGATGGTTTCTTTGAACGGATGGATGACTAATACTTTTTTTCCTTTCAGCGCAACGGACCAAGGGGTTTCGCTGTAATAGGGTTCCAAAGATGCGAGTTTGCACAACTGTACATCTTGCTTGCAAACTTCAATGGCCAAATAATCCTGCATAAAAGTGGACCACCATCCAAGCAGATCTACCTCGGATGCTGCTTCTGCGGATATTTCACTGAAACGCAGTGCCATTCTTTCGCCATAAGGGAAGACACCGGCGTTCAGGTACATGCGGTTTAACAGAGCTTCTGGAAAGTGTTTCGCTTTTTCCAAGTGTATACCGATGCCTATAGCGGTACAGTGAGCTTCGTTTGAGCCGAACCGTGAAATCATGGCAGGTTTTCCGTCTGTAATAATTCGGCGGATTGCATCCTGTGTGCTCTCCAAATCCATCAAACGACGATTAACTTGTCGGGGAACAAAAGACGTATTCTTTTTGAAAAGTTTTATGCGTACTTTTTTTACGTATGACCGCAAAATGGCGTTGCAATAATATTTTTTCCAAGCAGTTTTTTGACTCATAAAGCTTAGCCTCCGTAGAATAATTTATATTTTCAGGCAACATTTGCGTTTTGAGCCATGTGGCCTTTTTAGCAAAGAGGGTAAAGTAAATTTATCGGGGAGCTGTCCTTTATTCCCATTCAATCGTGCCGCTCGGCTTGGGTGTGAGATCGTACAGAACGCGGTTCACGCCCTTGACCTCGGCGGTGATACGGGCGGTGATTTTCGAAAGGACGGAGAAGGGAACCTCCTCGATCGTTGCAGTCATCGCGTCAACCGTGTTCACGGCGCGCAGGATGACCGGCCAATCGTAGGTACGCATACCGTCACGGACACCGACCGATTTGAAATCCGGAACGACGGTGAAGTACTGCCATACCTTGCCGGCAAGGCCTGCATTTGCAAATTCCTCACGCAGGATCGCGTCGGATTCGCGTACCGCTTCCAGTCTGTCACGGGTGATTGCACCGAGACAGCGAACACCGAGACCGGGACCCGGGAACGGCTGACGGTAGACCATGCTGTCGGGCAGACCGAGGGCCTTACCGCACGCACGGACTTCGTCCTTAAAGAGCATCTTCAAAGGCTCGACGAGATCAAACTGCAAATCCTCAGGCAGACCGCCGACGTTGTGATGGCTCTTGACCGCCTTGACCGTCTTCGTGCCGGACTCAATGATGTCGGGGTAAATCGTACCCTGTGCCAAAAATTCGATGCCCTCGAGCTTGCGCGCCTCTTCCTCAAATACGCGGATGAACTCCGCACCGATGATTTTTCTCTTGTTTTCCGGCTCCTCAACGCCTGCGAGCTTGTCAAGAAAACGGTCGATTGCGTCTACGTAGACGAGGTTTGCGTCCATTTCGTCGCGGAATACGGAGACAACCTCCTCCGGCTCGCCCTTGCGGAGCAGACCGTGGTTGACGTGTACGCAGGTGAGCTGCTTGCCGATGGCGCGGATGAGCAGTGCGGCAACAACGGAGGAGTCAACACCGCCGCTGAGCGCGAGCAGAACCTTTTTATCCCCGACCTGCTTGCGGATGAGATCCACCTGATCGGCGATGAAGTTTTCCATATTCCAGTTTGCCTCTGCACCGCATTTGCCGAATACGAAATCGGAGATGGCTGCCTTGCGAGCATCCTCATCGGCAGGCCACGGTGCCGTGCCCTTGTGATCGACCTCGATCACGGGAACGCCGAAGGCGCGCACTTCATCGGCAACGTCGATCTCAACGCCGTCCACAACGCGGTTTACGCCGCCGTTCAGAATGATGCCCTTGACGTTCGGCAGAGCGGCAAGCTCAGTCTTCGTTATATCGTGCGGATAAATTTCGCTGTATACACCGATCGCGCGGATTTCGCGGGCAAGGCGTGCATTTTCCTCGCTGCCCAGATCGAGAATAACAATCATATCTTGTTTCATAGTGAAGCCTCCTGATTTATATGAAGTTTTGATCTTTTATTTTATTATTATATCAAAAAACGCTGTATACTGCAAGAGGAAATTGCGCCGAAAAAGGAAAAAATTTGAAAAACGAAACGCATTTTTTTGTGAAAAGTAAAACGGCACCGATTTTTCGGTGCCGTTTTCGTATTTTGATCGAAGAGAGAGAAGGAGAGGGTTATTTGTGGAAGCGGTACTGCGCGGCGCCCGTCGCCTCGTTGTACGAATCCATGGTGAATTTGTAGCCGGCCGCCTCTGCGAGCACGGACATTACGACTGTGGTGGAGTGGGAGTACCACTTCGTCACGTCGCGTCCCGTCTTGCGCAGATGCTTGACGGCAGGGCAGTAGGATACGGTAACGGTCAGACCGTCCGCGGAAAGCTCCGTCTTGACGGCGTCCGTTGCCTTTTCCTTTTCGTATGTGCCGAGAATGTTTGCCTCAATGGCGGCAAGACCTTCCGTTTTCGCGGCGGCGATCACCTTCGCGTACACGTTTTTCGTGTATCTGGTAAGGTAGTCCACGAGAACCTCCTCGCCGAACTTGTCGCCCACGTATGCGAGTCCCATGTTCAGACTGCTGTGGAAATCGGGGTGGAAGTATTCAAGATTTTTGGAATTGCACTCCAGAATTTCGACATCATCGTCCATGGTCATGATTCCTTTGAATACTTTCGGATCGTATATCATCGAGTTACAGGATGCTTTGTCCACGTCAAGATGGTCTCTGATCGTGCAGAAGCCTTCCATCTCCAAAGCGGCGCGATAATAATCGCAGTGGTCGCAGTAGTGCGGATACGGCTTAATGCCCAGCTCCTTTTCCAGCTCGAGAAGACGTCCCTTGGAAGGGCAGTAGTGCATACGGGCACGGATCCAGCCTTCTTTTTCGTTAAAGTAGCGGGTGCAGTCAGCAGCTTCCTCTTTCAAAGTGCCGCACCAGTAGTCCCAAGCACCGCGCAGACCGTCCTTCTTCAAAAAATTGATCAGCGGAATGCCCTTGCCGGTCGGCGCAAAGAGGTACGTCCAGAAGCGCTGTACCTCTTCATAGCCGTAATGCTCATCCAGATAGGAGAACAGCTCACTGTACGAAGGAATAAATTCGGTGCATGAAATCATGACGGATTTCCTCCTTTATCAGTAACCGACAGTCTCCATGACGCCGAACGGAGCGGCAACTGCGGGGGAGATGAGGATGTCGGTCGGGAGAACCTGGAAGATGGAGCCCGGAACGTAGGGCGTAACGGGACCGTGCGTGATGAGACGGGAGGTCATTCTCTGCCAGGAGGAGAAGGAACCGCCGGTGGTCAGACCGTGCTGCTCTACGCGCTTCTTGGCGTGCAGAACGTCACGCGGACCGACCGTAGCAGCCTTCGGCGGAACCCAGCCGCACGCACCGGACTGACCGAATACGCCGTGCAGGGAGTTCTGCGCGATCGTCAGCGGATGGAGCGTTACGATCTGTGCGGGCTGCTGGAGGTACTCGTCGATCTCTGCCTGGGAGTTGAAGCGGTCACCCTCGATGTGAATGAGCTCCGGGCACGGATCGATGAATGCGATGTGACCTGCCCAGCCGGGGCCTGCGGTGAAGTAATCGATACCGCCGTCCGTCTTTTCGTCGATCAGATCGGAGTAGTAGCTGATATTTTCCGTCGTCGGGTAGAGGACGTTCTCCTCCAGCGGACGGAGCTCGGGATCGATCTTGCCGATGAAGTACTTGAGGAAAGAGTAGGTGAAGCCGGACTGATAGGTGGTCGGCGCGACGTTGCCGTCCTCGTCAGCCCACTCGTCCATCGTTACGAATACGCAGTTTTTGCAGCTGATACGGTTGCGGTTGATGATCTCGGCGAGCTGCCCGTGCGGAATCGGATTCGGGTTGCCGAAGATGGTAGAGAATTTCTTGTTCTGCTCCATGGATTCCTTGATCAGCATTGCCTTTTCGGCGATAGCGATCGCACCGAAGTCCATAACCTTGATATGTACGTCCGGATTCGGATGCTTCTCGATCTCCTCAACGGTCATTTTGCTGAGTCGGTCCATGATTTCTTTGTCCTTAAACGGGACCCAATCCTGGGGGGTAAAGGTAAATTCGCTCATTGTATGTGCCTCCTTAAATAATTTTTGATGTTATATCTCTTTGGATTGCTCCAGAAGATTCTTGACAGCGGCAAGGATGTCCTCGCCGGTTTTGGGGGTGAGCAGGGAGCAGAGTGCTTCGTATCCGCCCTCCTCATGCGCCTCGGCAGGGCAGACGTAGCTGCGGTCGTGCCCGTTTGCGCAGGTGACGACGTACGTGTTCTCAAACGGAGAGAAATCGTACACGCGCAGACCGTACTCGACGAACGTCTCCGTAGGAAGTCCGACGATGCGGATGTCGTCGATGCCGAAGAGGAAGATTTCAAACGGATGCTCGCCGTTTTGGCTGTATACGGTCTCCTTGCCGATTTTTGCGTAATCAAGCATGAATTCCGTGCCGATCACAGTGCATTCGAGCGTGCGGACGAATGGTGCGGGCTTGCCCTGCGCGCGCGCTTCGTCAAGATCCGCGTGCGCTTTTTTTGCCGATGCAAGCGCATCCTCGTAGCTCGGAATATCCTTCATCGTCGGGGAGACGTATGCCTTCCACGATTTCAGAACGGGATCGTCCTTGTACTCAATTGTACCGAGCACTCGCAGAGCTTCGCGTCCGATCGCACAGCCGACTCTCTCCGCCTCCTCAAACGTACATCCCGAACGGAAGTGGCGCGGCGACTGATCGCCCGATGTGCCGTTCTGGAAGCCGACGCCCATGGAGGGGTATTTTTCCTTGACCGTTTTGTACAGATAGTGCGGAAAATCGCAGGTGATGAGGTCGTTGTCCGCGCCGAGGAAGGTCGGGTGCAAAGAGTAGCGCACGATCGCGCCCTTTGGATTTCCGTCGGTGTCCGCAATCGCAAGCATCCATACGGCAGGATCGCACGGACCGTTTTTGTCACGGCGGTTGCCGCCGACGTTCTGCTCCGCACCGCAATGTCCTTTCCCGACACCGATTTTTGCGGGGAAGGCGTTCTTTTTTGCTGCCTTAACCGCCTCCGCTGCCTTTGTTTCCACCGATTCGATGTATGACGGATACAGCATCGTGCGCTCGTCATCGAGAACGAACGGATTGCAGCTTGCAATCGGACCGGAATGGGTGTGCGTACAGGAGATGAAACAGTGCTCGCCTGGGATGCCGGTCAGCGCTTCGATTTTTGCACGCATGACGGCGACTCTTGTCTTGCGGAAGTGGAGGAGATCCATCGTCACAAAGACGTACTCCTCCCCCCTGCTTTCAAGATAGAAGCAGTGCGCGTATAAGTCGTCGTGCACGCCCTTTGCAAAGCGATCCTTCGGCTCGGGGAATCCTGCCATCAAAGCAGGGAAATCGGGGGTGATTTTTACTTCACAAATTCCTGCAAGCATGGTGTGCCTCACTTCGATTTTTCAAGCAGATCGAGCATCGCGTCCATGATGATCTCGCCCGTTTTGCCCGTGTAGATTGAGACAAGCGCCTCGTAGCCGCCTTCGTCGTGGGCGGACTGCGGACAAACATAGCCGAGGGAAAGACCGCCGACGCAGGTGCACAGATACGTTTTTTCAAACGGGGATGCCTCATACAGACGGAGGCTGTACTCCGCGAACATCTCCGTGGAGATCATCAGAATCCGCGCGTCATCGATGGCGAGCAGATCGATCTCAAACGGGTGGTTGGCGTTCATGGCGTAGGTGACTTCCTGCCCCGATTTGGCGAAGCCGAGCATTGCCTCCGCACCGATCAGCGTGCATTCGAGCGTGCGAACGAACGGTACGGGTTTGCCGCTTTCTCTTGCTTCGTTGAGATCGTTACGGGCTTTCTCAACTGCCGCCAGCGCGACATCGTAGGAGGGAATCTCTTTTCTTTCCGGGAATGCGGTCGTTTTCGTGAGCTTGATCGTCGGGTTGGCGTTGTACTCCATCGTTTCGATCACGCGGACAACTTCCTTGCCGATCGTGCGTCCGATGCGCTCGCACTCCTCAAATGTCGTACCCGTGCGGAAATGACGCGTGGACTGGTCGCCCGACGTGCCGTTCTGGAAGCCGACACCCATCTGCGGATATTTGTCCTTGACCTCGGTGTACAGATAATGCGGGAAATCGCAGGTGATGAGATCGTTGTCCTGACCGAGCACGGTAGGGTGCAGAGAGTAGCGGACGATGGCGCCGCGCGGATTGCCGTCGAGATCGCGGATGCCGAGCACCCACACGGCAGGATCGGCGATGCCGTCGCGGTCACGCCGGTTGCCGCCGACACCCTGTTCCTTGCCGCAGTAACCTTTGCCTACACCGATCTCGGCAGGGAATGCGTTCGTTTTTGCTTCAAGCAGTGCGTTCACCACACGGCGGTCGATTTCCTCTATGTAATCGGGGTACATAAGCTCGCGCTCGTCTGCCGTGCGGTTCAGCGGATTCGTTCTCGTGACAGGACCGGAGTGCGTGTGCGTGCAGGCAATGAGGCAGTTCTCGCCGGGGATGCCCGTGCGCGCCTCGATTTTTGCACGGAGAACATTCACACGCGGCTTGGTGTAGAAGAGAATATCCATCGTGACGATGGCATACTCCTCACCGCCGTTTTCAATATAGAAGCAGTGCGCCCGGAGATCGTCGTGCACGCCACGGGCAAAACGGTCGATCGGTTCCGGGAATCCGTCCATCAGGACGGGGAAATCGGGAGTGATTTTTACTTCGGAGATACCGGCCTTCATACTGTACCTCTCAGATATTCTTGGATTTCTCCAGCAGATCCATCATGACGTCGAGGATCATGTCACCGTTGTTCTCGGTGTAGATCGAGCCGAGTGCCTCGTATCCGCCCTCTGCATGTGCCTCGGGAGGACAAATGTAGCCTCTGCCGCGTCCGTTTGCACAGCAGGTGATGTACGTTTTCTCAAACGGAGACATTTCGTACATTTTCAGCATGTACTTGACGAACATTTCGGCAGGATTTCCGAGCATACGGAGATCGTCGATAACGAGCAGAGAAACCTCAAACGGATGCTCGCCGTTCTGACCGTATATGACGTCTGCGCCGATCTTGGCGTAGTTGAGCATCATGTTTGCGCCGAACGTGGTGCATTCCAGCGTGCGGCATTCTGCCTCGGAAACACCTGTTTCACGAGCGTTTTTCAGATCAGCGGCAGCCTTCTCAGCGGCAGCGCGTGCCTCCTCGTAGGGGAGAATCTTTCTCAGCTCGGGCATGTATTCGGTCTTGAGGAACTTGATAACGGGATTTTCGTTGTACTTGATCTCGTCGATGACGCGCAGTGCTTCCTTGGCAATCGTGGAGCCGACGCGCTCTGCCTCCTCAAACGTTGTGCCCGTGCGGAAGTGACGGGAGGACTGATCTCCCGACGTACCGTTCTGGAAGCCCACGACGGCACCCGGATGCGCCGCCTTGATCGTCTCGTACAGATAGTGCGGATAGTCGCAGGAGATAAGCGTGTTGTCCGCACCGCGGAAGGTCGGATGCAGAGAATAGCGTACGATGGCACCGCGCACGTTGTCATCGAGATCGCGGATGGCAGTAACCCATACGTTCGGATCACACGGACCGTTCGGGTCACGTCTGTTGCCGCCGACGCCCTGCTCCTTGCCGCAGTATCCCTTGCCGGAGCCGATCTTTGCGGGGAACGCCTCTTTCTTCGCCTGGGCGAATGCGTTGGCAACGTCCACCTCAATCTTGTTCAGATATTCGGGATAGAGCATATTGCGCTCGTCGGTTACGGAACGGAATGCGATCGGCATGGGGGCGGAGTGCGTGTGCGTGCAGTAGATGCTTACGTTGTCGGCAGGGATACCGGTGCGTGCTTCGATCTGCGCGCGCATGGTCTTGACGCGCATTTTGCTGTAATAGAGAAGATCCATCGTAACGATGGCGAACTCCTCGCCTGCGTTCGTTTTCAGATAGAAGCAGTGTGCCCAGAGATCGTCGTGTACGCCTGTGGCGAAACGGTCAAGGGGAGAGGGGAATCCTGCCATAAAAGCGGGAAAATTGGGAGTGATTTTGACTTCAGCGACATTTGCGAGCATGGTGTGAATCCTTTCTTGGAAAAAATGTATTTCAGCCGAGAGAGTCTGTGTCTTTCGGCACTTGAACGGAGTCCCGTTTGATGACGCGTGTGTCCACCGTGATGGCACAGGTGGAGGCGTTCGGATAGCGCATGGCGGTCTCAAGAATACTGACCGCATGGCGCGCGACCTGATGCACATCGTAATCGACACTGGTGAGTGCGGGGGAGAGCAGCTTGCAGATCGGCTGATTGTCAAAGCCGATAACGGAGAGATCCTCGGGGATACGGATTCCCATTTCGGCACACATGCCGTACAGGCGCGCGGCAACGGTGTCCGTCGCACAGAGGATTGCGGTCGGTCTGTCCTCTGCCTGCAAAATTGTGTACACTTCCTTTTCATTCAGCGGTGCACCGTCTTCGGGCTCGGGATCACCGATCGAGCAGTACCGTTCAAAATCGGTAATGCCCGCCTGCCGCATCGCGTAGCAGTATCCGCTATACAGAATGTTGAAATTGCCCGAGCGGATGGCGGCACCGACGAAGCCGATTTTTTTGTGCCCGTATCCGAGGAAATGGGAAACGGCATCGCATCCTCCCTGGTAGTAGTCAACGCCTACGCGATTGACTCGCGGAGAGGAGCGGAGAAAATCAACGGCGACGAACGGGATGCCGTAGGAGGCAAGCACGACAGCATCCTTGGGACTGCCGCACAGAAGCAGATGTCCGCGCAGCTTCAGGCTGGATCGGCTTGCGTTTTCAAGCGTACCCGCGGTAAATTCGCTGATCAGATGCGTGGAGAGCGCGAGGGAGCGTTCGGCGCACTCCTTGTCGAGCGCTTCGAGTAGATTGAAATAGAAATCCTCGGCGGAGAGGGCGTTGATGTTGCCGATCAGTACGCCGATCTCGCCCGTTTCGACAGAGCGGTTGCGCTTGATTTTCTGAAAATCGTACCCCATCTCCAAAGCGGTGTAGCGAATGCGCGTTTTCGTCTGCACGTTGACACCGTAGCTGTCGTTCAGTGCCTTGGAGACAAGGGAGCGCGAGATATTCAATTTTTTCGCAATATCGTCGATGGTGATCCGTTTGCTCATACACGCCTCCATTTTAGACTTCTTCACTATTATTATACACGATTTTTTGCCGATAGAAAAGACAAATTATTTCAACAAAACGTATTTTCTTTGAAACATAGCACACTTTTTTGCAAAATCAGCCCTCGGCACACGTTTTTTCTTGCAATTGTACGGCGTGTGTGATATAATTGGCGCATACTGTTTTGGAGGAAATCTCTTGTGCAAAATACTGCCCGTGTCAAATGGGCGTGCTATGGCGGCAACCTGTCGATGGCGGTCGTCTCCACGCTCTCGCCGATTCTGTTTTTAAGCTTCCGTGAGATGTACGGCGTTTCGTACTCTCTGCTCGGACTGCTTGTGCTGGTCAACTTTTTTACCCAGCTGTCGGTCGATCTTTTGTTTTCCTTTTTCTCGCATAAAATCAACATCCATATGAGCCTCAGAACGATGCCTGTTCTGACGATCGTGGGGCTGCTTCTGTATGCACTCTCTCCCGTTTTGTTTCCGGGGAATGTGTATATCGGGCTGGCGTTGGGGACGGTTATTTTCTCCGCATCCGCGGGACTTGGCGAGGTGCTTATCTCACCGGTGATCGCGGCACTGCCGAGTGATGATCCCGAACGGGAGATGAGCAAGCTCCACTCCGTCTATGCGTGGGGCGTCGTCTTCGTGGCGATTTTTGCGACGGTGTTTCTTTCGCTTTTCGGCAGGGAGCACTGGCCGTGGCTGATTTCAGCGTTTCTTCTCGCACCGCTGATGTCGGTTATCTTTTTCACTACGTCCAAGCTGCCCGAAATGAAAACAGCCGAGAAAGTTTCTTCCGTTCTTTCCTATTTCAAAAAGCCGCGGCTGTGGCTCTGCGTGTTCGCGATCTTCTGCGGCGGCGCGGCGGAGTGCTGCATGGGACAGTGGTGCTCGGGTTATCTGGAAATGTCGCTCTCCATTCCGAAGGTGTGGGGCGATATATTCGGCGTCGCGTTCTTTTCCGCGATGCTCGGACTCGGACGCTCTCTTTACGGAAAATACGGCAGGAATATTCACGGGTTCCTGTTTGCCGGTGCTTTGGGTGCAGCGGTCTGTTATCTGACCTGTGCGCTGTCCGGAAACGCGATTCTCGGTCTGGTCGCCTGTGCGCTCACGGGATTCTGTGTGTCGATGCTCTGGCCCGGTATGCTGATCGTCGCGCCGGAGGTGTTCCCAACGGGCGGTGTGTTCATTTACGCGCTGATGGCGGCAGGCGGTGACAGCGGTGTTGCGATCTCCTCACAGATCATCGGTGTCGTTACGGATGCCGTGATGGTCAATGAATCGGCGATCCGTCTGGCAGAGACGCTCGGCGTTACGGCGGAGCAGATCGCCATGCGTGCGGGGATGCTCATGGCGGCACTCTTTCCGCTTATCGGCACGGTTCTGTTCGGCGTGATTTGGCACCTGTACCGAAAAGGAAAGCTTACAAATTCTGCAAATGCATAAAAAGACCGCGGTACGAGCGTACCGCGGTTGTTTTATTCGATTTCGTCAAGCAGGATCGCGCACTCGTTCAGAATGATCTCTCTTTCGGAGAACGGCACCTTCTTGCCCTCAATCAGCTGGAACGTCTCGTGTCCCTTGCCGGCAAACAGCACGATGTCCCCGTCTTCAGAGAGGCGCACGGCGTGCCGTATTGCCGTTTCCCGATCCGCAAAAGCGATGCGCGGACAGGCGGGATGCATGTGCGAGAGAATCTCCTCGATGATCGCGTCCGGGTCTTCAAAATCGGGGTTGTCGGACGTTACGATGCAGGAATCGGCGAGCGCAGATGCGGCTTCGCCAAGCTCGCGGCGGCGTTCCTGCGTCCGTCCGCCGACCGATCCGAACACACAGATCAGCCTGTGCGGTGCATACTCACGCAAAGCGGTCAGCGCATGTGACAGGCTCATGCCGTTATGCGCGTAATCAATGATGAACGTCCGCCCGGGGATGCCCTCGACGATCTCAAACCGACCGAGGACGGGCGTTTTGGAAAGCACACGGGCGCACGCAGCGACGCTCACACCGTACACGGATGCCACGGCGATTGCCTCCAGCGCATTCTGCACGGAGAACGTGCCGGGGGAGCATACGGTGATTTTGCCGCTGCCGTGCGGTGTCTTTGCATCAAAGCGGATGCCGAGCGTTGTGCGGTCGCGGTACGGCGTGATCTCCGATGCCGTGTAATCCGCGTCGGAGAAAATACCGCAGCTGATTTTCTCTGATTTACAATTGCCTAAAATATCCGGCCACTGCGGATCGTCTGCGTTGTAGACCGCGTGCTTTGCACCGTATTCGGTGAACAGACGCGCTTTGCTCGCGGCGTAGTGCTCGAAATTCGGATGCTCGCCCTCGCCGATGTGATCGGGGGACAGATTTGTGAACACGACGGTGTCAAACGGCAGTCCGTCCACGCGGTGATGCGCCAGCGCCTGCGAGGAAACCTCCATCGCAACGTAGCGGATTCCGTCGCGCACCATCTGTGCGAAAAATCCGTGCAGATCGCGGCTTTCGGGCGTGGTGTTCACCGTTTCGATGCGGTGTCCGTTCCAGATCACGCCGTTGCCGCCGATGTAAGCGCACGGCAGTCCCGCGCCGTTCAAAATTGCGCTGATGAGCAGGGAAGTCGTTGTTTTTCCCTTCGTTCCCGTCACACCGATCAGCGTGAGCTTCTCGGCAGGATAGCCGTAAAACGCCGCGCTGAGCGCGGAAAGAGCCGCACGGGTATCGTCTGTTGTCACGGTGATTGCATCCTCGGGCAACTGAGTTTTCTTTGAGACGAGGAACGCACGGCATCCGTTTCGGTAGGCGTGCATTGCGTAGTCGTGCCCGTCTGCGCGCGCACCGACAAGACAGACGAACAGGCAATTCACATCCGCTTTTCGGGAGTTATATTCAATGCGCCCGATTTCCGTGTCGGGAACGGCTGTCTCTTCAACGGGGATCACGCGGATCAGTTCGCTCAGCAGCATATCGGCAGTCCTTTCGGCGATTGTCTAATATATGTCAGGGTTTCTTCGGGTAGTATTTTTTGAACTTCTGCTTCTGACGGCGGAGTACCTCCAGAACGCAGATCAGACGCATCGGATTCCACATGAGATCCGGCTTGTAGAGAAGGGAGGACGTATCCTCTCCGTTTTTGGCAAGTGCCTTTGCTGTCGCAACGAGCTCGGCGTCCTCTGTGTATGTATATGCAACAGAGCGCGGAACAAGATGCCAGAAATGCGATTTTTTCGGGAAAATGCAGTCGTTTCCGTCCGATTCGTACACCTCGGCGGCAAGACGGGCGACATTGATACCCGAGGATGTCACATAAAAATTGCTGCGTCCCTGGCGGAGATTGATCTCGAACGTGCGGAAATCGCCGTCCTTGCCCGTGAATTTGATGTCGAAATTGGAGAATCCCGTGTAGCCGAGGTCTTCAAGCATCGCACGGATTTTGTCCGCGAAGGGAAGCGTTTCAATCGGCTCGGTGACGATCGCGGCGTGGTTTCCGAGTCCCTTCGGGGTGTGCTCCTCAATCATCGTGTGCCCGAGGCACATCGCGCGCACCTTGCCGTTTTTATCGGAAAATGCGGTCAGTACGCGCATGTGCGCGTCACCGCCGGGGATCGTTTCCTGCAAAATCATCTTCTCGGGATAGCCTGCGCTGTAGATTTCGCGGACGATGGCTGCCGCTTCATCGGGCGTAGCGGCGAAATACACCTTCTTCATCCCGTCAAACGGATGCTTCCAGTAATCGACACTGGAGGACGGCTTGACGACGATCGGGTACGCAAAGCCGAGCTTCTCCTCGGTGAGATCGACTGCCTCGGCAGCTTCACTCAGCACAAACGTCGCCGGATAGGGGATGCTGTATTTTTGGCAGATGTCGTAAAACTCCGCCTTTTTCGAGATCGAATCGAGCAGATGGGCGGGCGGGCAGGGGGCAATATAGCGCGGAAGCTTGTCCTTCAGGCGTATCATCATCGCCGCATAATCATCCGTGCAGGCGAACAGCACGAGCTTCGCATCGGGATGTGCGTCAGCGAAATCGGTCAGCGTCTTGAGGAGTACCGCTTCATCCTCCATATCGGGCACGGCGGTAAAGTGCACGATGCGCGAATATTTCGTCGCAGAGATCGCATATCTGCCGAAGGCGTAGGAGATGACGCCGTACGCCTCATGAAACGCACGTGCGACATTATAGCAGTTCAGATCGGCACCGAGCAGTACCGGAATCAGTTGTTTGTTCATGGGAATCCTCCAATTTTGTCAAATGCCGAAAAATGCCTTGTGCCACGTGAGGAACGTGTATACCGTCCAGATTTTTCGACCGTTATTCGCTTTGCCCGCCTTATGATCGTCTATGAGTCGGGCGAGCGCATCCGTGTCGAAATACTCTGCCGCCGTATCGGAGACGAGCATCTCGCGGACGGAGCCGTAATATTTCTCATCCGCCAGCCAGTGACGGATCGGTACGGGAAAGCCCTTCTTCGTGCGGTTTGCCCACGCGTCGGGGAGCGTCTTGTTCGCCGCCGCACGCAGGACGTATTTCGTGTTTTCGGGCGTGATTTTGTAGGATGCGGGCAGGGTCTGTGCCTGTGCCATGATCTCGCGGTCGAGATACGGCACGCGAAGCTCCAGCGAGTGCGCCATGCTCATCTTGTCCGCTTTCAAAAGAATGTCGCCCGGCAGCCAGAGATTAATGTCCAGATACTGCTTTTTCTCAAGTTCCGTCAGATCCTTTACGCGGTCGTAGATCGGGGCAGTTACCTCGCGCGCCGCAGGACCGACCTTGTATTTCGGTTTCAGGAGATCGTACGCCTCTTTTTCACCCCAGACGAGGGCCTGTCCGATGAAATAATCCTCGGGGCGTCCGCTGCCCTTGATGATGAAATCGTGTCCCTTGAAATAAGGGAGAGCGCCTGCTACGGAAGCCGCCGCCCGACGAAGCGGTGCAGGGATCTTCTTGTATTTGCGCATCAGCGGCGTTTCATCATACCATTCATATCCGCCGTAGATCTCGTCCGCGCCTTCGCCGGAGAGGACGACAGTGACGTGCTCTCGCGCCAGCTTTGCGAGGAAAAACAGCGGCACGGAGGACGGATTCGACTGCGGCTCGTCCATGTGATACTGGATCGTCGCAAACGCTTCCATGCACTCCTCAGCTGTCAGCTCATCGCGGAAGTTTTTGATTTTCAGAAGATCGGACAATTCCTTTGCCTCGGTCGTTTCGTCAAATTTCTTCTCGCCGAAGCCGACGGAGAACGTGTTTTCGGGCATCAGCGCGGCGGTGATGTAGCTGGAATCCACACCGCCCGAAAGGAACGAGCCGACGGGAACGTCGCTGATCCGATGCGCCGCCACCGATTCACGCACGGCGGCATCGATTGCCTCGGCGGATTCATCAAAGGAAAGATTCGTCTTTTTTGTGAAATCGACATCCCAATAGCGGCGGATGTCCATCTTGCCGTCCTTCAGGATAAAATAGTGCGCGGCGGGCAGCTTGAACGTGCCCTTGAAAAACGTCTCCTCCGTCGCGGAATACTGAAACGTCAGATACGGGCGCAGTGCCTCGGGATTCACCTCGCGGCGGAAATCGGGATGGCAGAGGAAACTCTTAATCTCAGAGCCGAACAGATAATTTCCGTCCGGCAGGGGGGAGTAGTAAAACGGCTTTATGCCGAAGCAGTCGCGCGCGCCGATCAGCGTTTTTTTGCGGCTGTCCCAAATCAGAAATGCGAACATGCCGCGCAGCTTCGGGATCAGCTTCTCGCCGTATTCCTCCCAACCGTGGATCAGTACCTCCGTATCGCACCGCGTTTTGAAGATGTGACCTGCGGCAATCAATTTATCGCGCAGATCCATATAGTTGTAGATCTCGCCGTTGAAAACGATTACGACGGAGCCGTCCTCGTTGTACATCGGCTGTGCACCGTCGGAGAGGTCAATGATGCTGAGGCGGCGGAAACCGAGCGTAACGCCGTCTGCGTCATCCCCGAGGTGGTATCCCTCCATATCGGGACCGCGGTGGATGATCTTATCCGCCATTCTTTTGATGATCTCACCGCGGTCGGGACGCGGTCCTGTAAATCCGACAAATCCGCACATATCGTTATTCCTTATCTATCGTATGTAGTGTGAGTGTGCATTCTTATGTCTATTATAGCACATTTCGGCGGTAAAATAAATACATGGCGGAAAATTCTCGGAGAAAAGTTGAAGCCTGCGTTTTCAAAAGAATACAATTGACAATCGCGCGACCATGTGATATAATGTATATATATTATGCAGAAGGAGAACAAAGATGGATTTCGGCATTGAACTGAAGCAGATTCCCGGCACGATTCTCGACCGTGAGCAGATGGGGAATGTTACGGGGGAGGAGTTTCTCGATAAGATTTTCTATATTTCCAAGGGGATCATGCTGGCGCAGATTCGCGATATCGCCGGGCTGGACGGATCTACTTTGCAGAACTGGCTGAAGCGCGGCTGGGTGGTGAATCCGAAAAATAAGATGTACAACCGCGATCAGCTTGCGCGGATTCTCATTATCAATATGATGCGCGATACGATGCAGCTTTGCGATATTTCGTTTTTGCTCACATATGTGAACGGAGACGCGGAAACGGTGGAGGACGACATTATCCCCGAATCGAGAATGTACGGCTATATCTGCCGTCTTGTCGATTCGCTCGTCGGGCACGTCGAGGTCACGCGCGAGACGCTTGCCGGGCTGATTGACGAGTGCACGAAGGATTATGAGGAAAAATTCCCGGGCGCGAAGGAGAGACTGCACGCGGCACTTGAGATTATCATGATGTCGTACTACGCCGCGATGATTAAAAAGCGCGCGGATACGCTGGTGAGTGAACTCAAGGAAGGGCAGAGCGATCCCTGTAAGAAGCACTGATTCATAAAAAATCAAATAGTAAAGGAGAATGTGTCATGCGTGAGATTTTTCTGTATCCCAAAGCGTATATCTGGATTCTTACTGCTGTGCTTGCGGTTTTTGCCGCAATGGAAGTGAAGGATATGCTTATCTTTTTGGTTCGCCGCATCCGCTTTCTCCTTCGTATCAAAAAAAGCGGCTGCGAGATCGAGGGATGCTATCCGCTGTGGTGGCTGATTCCGATTTCGGGAAAAACGAGTTTTTTCGTGCGTGCGAAATCGGGTGAGCTGTTTGCTGTGAAGTTAGTGGGGCATTATTACCCCGGCATGCAGTACGCGCTCACGGGTACGGAACAGTGGTTTTGCGCCCGTTGGGTGGTTATGATGCGTATGACCTTCTGTCTCAATTTTCGCCGTATGTACCACTGTATGGATTTTCGCTTTGACGCGGAGCAGCGCCATAAGGATGCGGCATTTGTGTGGCTGTTTACGCCGCCGCCGTTTCGCTTGACCGATCGTCCTACGGATAATCTGCAAAAGTGCAGAGAGTATACGACGGGTATGTTCTACGATGGGATTTATATTGCCGACGGAAATACGTTTTTCGCTATGCTTTCGAGTGAGGAAGCCTCCCTCAATCGAGCGTGAAATCTCAGGGGAGGAGCAGAATTATGGACATCTGGCAGACCTTATATGAAAAAGCCGCCGCGCTGTACCATCCCGAGGATGTCTCTCCGTTCGTCAGCGCGTATCACGTTGTTTGTGCGCTGGAGGCTGAGAACGGCGAAATTTACACCGGCTTCTGCGTCGAAAGCTGCAGCGGTGTTTTGAATCTCTGCGCGGAGCGTGTTGCCGCGCTCAATATGCTTGTGAACAGCGGTCAGACCGTCGTCAGACGCTTGATTGCGTTTCGGGATACGGCTCCGGACGGCGGAGAGAGCGGGATGCCCTGCGGCGCGTGCCGTGAGTTCTTTCTCCAGCTTTCCGATCAGAACCGCGATATGGAGATCATGACTGATTTCGTCGCACGGGAAACGGTCAGACTTGGTGAACTCATCCCTCTTTGGTGGGGCGAGCAGCGGTACAGAAGTAACCCGTAAAATTTATCCTGCACGCATAAATCACCTCTTACGTGTCAAAAACAGTACAGAGGTGATTTTTTGAAACGGTTTTTCGAGTTTTCCACTGTGTTCTGGATCGGCGGCGCAGTGTACAATATGATTGAAATTCTGTGGCGCGGCTATACGCATTGGACGATGACACTTACGGGCGGTGCCTGCTTTGCCGTTCTGTATTTTCTGCACGTTTATGCTGTACACCTGCCGTTTTTTCTGCGGTGCCTTTACGGTGCATGCGCGATCACTCTGCTTGAATTTGCCGCCGGATGTATTGTGAATCTGTGGCTTGGGTGGAGGGTGTGGGATTATTCAAACGTTCCTTTGAATCTCTGCGGGCAGGTGTGCCTGCTATACAGCGTTTTGTGGCTGGGACTGTGTGCGCTTGCCGCGCCGCTCTGCCGCCGTCTTGCCGTGCGGATCGCGGCACCTGTTTTTTGAATCTGATTCTGTGAGGTGAACTCTATGACAAAAATTTGCTTCTGCCGTCTCGGCAGAAGATGGTGTATCGTTCTTTTGGCGGCTCTTTTGGTGTGCACGGTCATTCTCGTGTGCGTATTTGCACAGAATCGCCGCACGCTTCCCGAAGGAACGGTCGAGCTTTGGTTTGTGGACGTCGGGCAGGGTGATGCCGCGTTTATCATCACGGAGGAGGGAAATATCCTCATCGATGCAGGTACGGCGGATGCGGCACCGACGCTCTATCACACGGTAGCGGGATACGGACAAACGCTTTCCTGCCTGATTATCACGCATCCGCATGACGATCACATGGGCGGTGCCTCGTACATATTGGAGCGGATGGATGTCGAGACAATCATTCTTCCGGCAGACGTATCGGATTCGGGGATTTATGAAAAATTCCTCGCCGCTGCGGAGGCGGAGAGAGCCGAGCTTCTTTACGCCGCGGCGGATATGTCGTTTCCGCTTGGCGGTGCGGAGCTTACGTTTCTGATGCCGTACAGCGATACGAAGGATGAAAACGAAAACAGTGCGGTCATCCGTTTGCAGTACGGGGATGTGTCCGCACTGTTTACGGGAGATGCCGGTGCACAGAGTGAGCGGCTCCAGCTTGCGCGGTACGGAGACAATCCGGGCGGTGCGCTCGATGCGGATATTCTGAAGGTCGGGCATCACGGCTCGGACGGCTCGTCTTTGCTTACGTATCTGTACGCCGTGTCGCCCGAATATGCGATCATCAGCTGCGGCGAGAATAATAGTTACGGACATCCCGATCCCGATGTGCTCGACCGTCTTTTCGAGGCAGGCGTTTCGGCAGTTTATCGGACCGATCTTGAGGGAACGGTCAAGCTCGTCCTCGACGGGGAGGAAATCCGCAAAAAATAACTATCAATTACCTTTTGTGCTCTTCATGCGATGTTGACCCCGCCAAAGCCTCTCCCTAAGGGAGAGGTGGCAGACCGATGGTCTGACGGAGAGGGGTAGCTGTACTCAATATTGACAATCCCTCCGCCCCTGTGGGGCACCTCCCTTTACACAAGGGAGGCTTTTTTCTATTGCCGACAAGGGAATTGGAAGCAAAAAATAAAACGGCACAGCGTGAAAGCCGTGCCGCCGCCCGTGGGCAAATTAGTGGATTTTATATTTGAGACGGAGACTGTCCGCGATCATGGCGATAAATTCCGAATTTGTCGGCTTGCCGCGCGTGTTTTGAACCGTATACCCGAAGAAGGCGTTCAGTATGTCGATGTCGCCGCGATCCCACGCGACCTCAATCGCATGGCGGATGGCGCGCTCCACGCGTGAGGGCGTGGTGGAGTATTTTTTCGCCACGGAAGGGTAGAGCACCTTCGTTACGGAGTTGATGATGTCACAGTCGTGTACGGTCATCATGATTGCGGTGCGAAGATACTGGTAGCCCTTGATGTGCGCGGGTACACCGATCTGGTGGATGATCTTCGTGACTTGTGACTCGATGTCGGGCTGATTGAACTCCGCCGTCACCTGAATCGTAGAGGCGGCGCGGTTTGTCAGAAGCGTGCGGATGTGATCCGCGAGGCTTTTGTAATCGATCGGCTTCGGCAGGCAGAGCGCGGCACCGCTGCGGCTCGCCTCCACGAAAATGTTCTGATTCGACACCATCGACGCGACGATGAAAATCGGGGCGCGGTCCGGCTCGTATCTGAGGGCGGAAGCCTTGCGGATCAGCCCGATTCCGTCCAGCTTGGACAGCCACACGTCCGCGATCACCACGTCCGGATGAGTGCGCTCGATCGCTGTCAGCGCTTCCTCGCCGTTGGCCGCTTCCTCGATTCGGTTGTATCCCGCGCCTCTCAGTGCATCGCGGCAGCTTCTGCGCGTTTCGGCATTTTCGTCTGCAATGAGTATTTTTGCTGCAATTTCCATAGTATTTCTGTCTCCATCTCCATGTTTTACTTTTGTAACCATATTTTACCATAAATTCATGCGGATTTCAAGACGGGAATTACCAAAAAATGTAACAAAGTTGCATCTGTATATTTGGTAATAATATCCAATTTTGCACAAAAGCACCGTTTTGATCGACAAAATACAAGAAAACTCCCCTCGGTTCACACCCGAGGGGAGTTCTTTACCGTTTGCTGAGCTGCTCCTTGTGATACTGGAGCGTGTAGAGCTTGTGGTAGCTTCCTTCCTTGCGGAGAAGCTCCTGGTGCGTGCCTTCCTCGACGATCTTACCGTGAGAGAGCACGATAATTTTGTCTGCGTGCTGGATCGTGGAGAGACGGTGTGCAACCATCAGCATCGTGCCGATGTTCATCATCTTTTCGAGCGAATCCTGGATCAGAATCTCCGTCTCCGTGTCGATGTTCGCCGTAGCCTCGTCGAGAATCATCACGGCGGGCTTGTGCAGAATCGTCCGCGCAAAGGAGATCAGCTGTCTCTGCCCGGCGGAGAAGTTGTTGCCGCGCTCTCTGACTTCCTCATCGAGCTTGCCGCTTAGCTTGTCGATAAACGAATCCGCATTCACATAGCGGCAGGCTGCCATGACCTCCTCATCCGTGACGTTTTCCAGTCCGAGCGTGATGTTTTCGCGGATCGTGCCCGAGAAGAGGAACACATCCTGCAGCATCTGTCCGAAATGGCGGCGCAGGGAGGCGATTTTGATCTTCTTTATATCGATGCCGTCGATCAGAATCTGTCCCTTCTGGATGTCATAGTTACGGCAGATGAGGGAGAGAATCGTCGTTTTGCCCGAGCCGGTTGAGCCGACAAAGGCAACGGTGTCGCCTGCGTTCACCGTAAACGACACGTCCTTCAGCACCCACTCATCGGGGAGATAGGAGAACCACACGTTTTTGAACTCGATATTGCCCTCGATATGATCGAGATCGATCGCGTCCGGCTCGTCCGTCAGCTCCGGCTGAATGTCAAAGATGGTGAAAATCTTTTCCGCCGAGGCGAACGTCGCCTGCAAACGGTTGAACTGCTCGGCGAGATTCTGGATCGGGTTGAAGAATTTCGAAATGTACGTGTAAAACGATACGATGACACCGCTTTCGATCACCTGCCCGAGGAACACGACGTTGTTGATGTATCCGCGTGCGCCGAGGTAGAACAGGCAGAGAATCGAGGAGATGTACAGCATGTACACCATCGGGCGGAAAATGCCGAAGACGAACATCTGCCCGTATTTGGCTTTGCCGAGCGTGCGGTTTCTTTCGTCAAATTCGCCCTTCTTTCTCTCCTCGCGGTTGAAGATCTGGATAATCTTCATGCCGGAAAGATTCTCGGAGAGGAAAATATTGATGTTCGTCGTGCCGTCCTTCACGCGGCGATGCGCCCGTCGGGAGAATTTGCGGAATATGACCGTAAACAGAACGACAAACGGCACAAAGCAGAGCACCATCAACGTCAGCATGTAGTTCAGAAGCAGCATGGCTGTCAGCACGCCGAAGATGATGAAGCAGTTTTTGATGAGGTTTACCAGAATGTTGGTGAAGGTCACCGAGATCGCGTTTGTGTCATTCGTGACGCGCGTGACAAGCGTGCCGACGGGAGTTTTGTTCAGCTGATTGTGCGAGAGATATTCGATATGTCTGAAGAGATCCTCGCGGATGTTGGAGACAATGCGCTGTCCCGTTTTCTGGAGAATGAGTGATTCAACATAGGTGCAAATCAAAGAGACGGCAAGGATCGCCGCATACGCGAATATGGAGTGATACAGATAGGGAAGCGTAAAGCCCTCCTCACTGCCGATAGTACTGACGAGATCGCCGATAATCAAGGGCGAGATGATCTCATGCACGATGGACAGGAGCATAAGGAAGAAAACGAAAACGAAGCGTCCCGTGAACGGCTTTGCGTACACGAGCAGTCGGCGGATGATCTCGCCGTCCGACATATGGCGGTCGAAGCCGATCGCCTCTTTTTTGTCCTTCATTGTCACGAAGGCGATGATAAATACGACGGCGAACACGCCGATGATCGCGCCGACGAACAGAATCGGATAAAACTCATGCATGCGCGATCACCTCCTTTTCGGGAGCATCCTCGGCATCGTCCAGCTTTTGCAGATCGACCATGGTGCGGTAGTCCGCATTGCTTTCGTACAAGCCCTCGTGCGTGCCTACCGCGGCAATTTTTCCGTCATCGATGAAGATGATCTTGTCCATCTGCTCAATCGTGCTGATACGGTGTGCGATGAGGATCGTCGTCTTGCCCTTGCGGAGTGTGCGGAGGTTTTCAAGAATCGCCTTCTCCGTTTTCACGTCCACTGCGGATACGGAGTCGTCCAGAATCAGAATTGCCGCATTTTTCATCAGCGCACGGGCGATGGAGATGCGCTGCTTCTGACCGCCGGAGACGGTTACGCCGCGCTCGCCGAGCACGCTCTGATATTTTTCGGGAAATTCGTCAATGTTGTCGTGCACGTCCGCCATTTTTGCGGCGGAGATCACGTCCTCCGACGTGCCGTTGTCCGTGGCGAAGGAGATATTGTTTTCAATCGTGTCGCTGAAGAGGAAGTTGTCCTGCGGGACGTAGGCGGCGGCATCGCGCACCGTTTTGATCGGGATCGTGTTGACGTCATGCCCGTCGATAAAGAGCGTGCCGTCGGGGACGTTGTACGTGCGCAAAATCAGATCCACCACGGTCGTTTTGCCCGATCCCGTGCGGCCGATGATGCCTACATTCTCCCCCGCCTTGATCGAGAAGGATACGTCCGTCAGCACAGGTACGTCACCGTCGGGATAGGTGAACGTGAGGTTTTTGAAATCAATATCGCCGCGGATCGTCTCGGGCTCTTTTACGTCCGCGCGGTCGGTCACGGCAGGCTCTGCATCCAGAAGCTCGCTGATTCGGTTGAGCGAGGCCTTGCCCTGTGCGGTCATACCGATCAGCTCGGAGATCGCCATGACGGGCCAGATGATCGTGTTGAAATAGCCGATGAACTCGACAAGCTGTCCGGCATCAAAAATACCCGTGTACACGAGGTATCCGCCGTAGCCGATGATGACGCACACCACGGATTCGATAAACAAGGTGAGCGATACGTTCAGAAGCACGGACAGACGGGTGTACTCCACGTTTGTGTCCTCGTTTGTGCGGCTCAGCTTGCGGAACTTGAGCAGCTCGTGCGTTTCCTTCACGAATGCCTTGATAACGGCGATGCCCGCAAACGTCTCCTGCGAAAAATCGGAGAGGGCGGAGAATGCCGCCTGCCGCTTGTCCCATTTGTCTGTCAGATATTTGCCGACGATGAGGGACGAAACGAGCAGAAGCGACATCGGAATCAGACAGAGCAGGGTGAGGGAGGCGTGCATCTGCGCCATCTTGAGCACAGCGAGCACGCCGAGCATCAAGGCATCAAACAGCATGAGAATACCCCAGCTGAAGCACTCCTGCACCGTGTCGAGATCGTTGGTGAAGAACGACATGAGATTGCCGACCTTGTTCACCTGGTAGTATTCCTGGGAAAGGTCCTTGCAGCGGTCGAACATTTTGCCGCGCAGCTCCGTTTCCAGACGGATGCCGGCGCCGAAAAAGCAGACGCGCCACAGAAAACGGCCGAATACCATCGCCACGATGATATAGAGCATCGGGCGGCAGATTTCGTCCAAAACGAAGTTAAGATCAAACGGGACGGTGCCTCCGTCTGTGACAACAAAGCCGTCCTTTACACCGTTGATGACCATGCGGTACAGCTCGGGGATGACGAGCTGCATGTAGTCCACCACGATGAGCGCGATCACACCGAAGAGAAGCATCGGCGCAAATTTGAGATAATAGCGGTTGATGTGACGTCCGAAGATCATACATCCACCTCCTTTGGGGAAAAGTGAGCGTTACGCAAGGAGATCTTCCAGCTCGGTAAGCGTCTCGTCGAATACCCGGAGGGCATTTGCGACGGTGTCGGGAGAGGTCAGATCCACACCTGCGATCTTCAGCTCCTCGATCGGGTAATCACTGCCGCCCGTTGCGAGGAACTTGAGATAGTCGGACGCGTCACCTGTCTTGATGATGCGATCCGCAATCGCGACAGCGGAGCAGAAGCCGGTCGCGTACTGATAGACGTAGAATGCGTTGTAGAAATGCGGAATGCGTGCCCATTCAATATCGTGCAGCTCGCCGACATCCGCGCCGTCGTAATACTGGAGATTGAGCTCGCGGTACAGACCGTTCAAGTACTGCGCAGTCAAAGGCTGACCTGCCATGTACGCATCGTGTGCCTTGCGCTCAAATTCGGCAAAGAGCGTCTGGCGGAATACCGTCGTGCGGAATCCTTCAAGGAAGTGATTCAGAATGAACGCGCGGCGTGCCTTGTCCGTCTCCACACTGAGGAGATACTTCGTCAGAAGAACCTCGTTCACCGTCGAAGCGACCTCGGCGACAAGGATGCGGTAGCGGTGGTTGGCGAAATCCTGCTTCTCGGAGGAGAGGTAGGAGTGCATGGCGTGACCGAGCTCATGTGCGAGCGTGTACGCGTCCTCAAGCGTGTCTGTGTAGTTCAGAAGCACATACGGATGCACACCGTGTACGCCGCAGGAGAATGCGCCCGTCGTCTTGCCCTTGTTTTCGTAAACGTCCATCCAGTGATTTGCCTTTGCCATGTCGAGCAGCTCCTTGTAGCGCGCGCCGAGCGGAGCCGTTGCCTTGCGGACGAGATCCATGCCGTCGGCAAACGGAACGTGGAACTCCACATCGTCCACCATCGGGCAGTAGAGATCATACATGTTCAGACTGTCCGTGCCGAGGACTTTTTTGCGCAGGGCGAGGTAGCGCTTCATGGTCGGCAGACCGCCGTGGATCGCCTCCGTCAGGCTGTCGTAGACCGATACCGGCACGTTGCTGCCGAAGAGCGCCGCTTCGCAGGCGGAATTGTGCTTGCGCACGCGTGCATAGAACGTGTCAAACTTGACGGAACCTGCGTACATGGCGGCAAGCGTGTTGATGTACTTGCCAAATTCCTTGAAATACGTCTCGTATGCTTCCTTGCGGACAGCGGCGTTTCTGCTGTGGAGATACACGCCGTAGCTGCCGTGCGTCAGCGGAATTTCGTTTCCGTTTTCGTCGTGGATCGCCGGGAAGGTCATGTCCACGCTTTCAAGCATATCAAAGCATTTGCGCGGAGAGGATGCCGCGTCACCGAGGAGGGCAAGCATCTGCTCCTTTTCCGTATCGAGGACGTGCGCCGCACCGCGCACTATATCGTCAAGGATATGGCGGTAGCCGGAAAGCTCGTCGGATTTCATCCATTCGGTAAGCGTGTCGCGGTCGATGGTGAGAATCTCCGGCTCCATGAACGCGAGCGCCGAGGAGAGCGCGATGCCAAGCTGCATGGCGCGTCCTTCCATCGTCTGATAATCGGCGTTGCCGTTGTCGCCGCTCTTGTGCAGAAAAGCGTAGAGGGATACGAGCTGTGCCTTCTCAGCCGCGCCGTAGACGGCGTCCAGACCGGCTTTCAGAGAAGCGGCGGAGGTGCCGAGCGTGCCGGGAACGGTGCTGAGCGACTGTACAGCCGCCTGCGCCTCGGCGTAAGCTGCCTCCCACGCCTCCTTCGATGCAAAAATGTGGGTGAAATCCCACTGATATGCGCTGTCCATTTCATGTCTCATCTTACATTCCATTTGTGTATCTCCTATCATTAAATAATAATCAAAAAAACACTTATTAAAATGATACCATATTCCGCACCGAATGTCAAGAAGCACGTGGGAGTGCAAAGAATCCCGATACCGCAAAACGGTATCGGGATTCAAAAGAAAGAGAGAGATTAGCTGTAAAATTCTTCCGCCAACGCAAGACCGCTCAGGTAATCATTGATGACCATCTGTGCGGCTTCGGATTTTTCCGCATAGAAAGAAGCAAAGTTTGCGTTCTCTTTGGCGATTGCCTGCTGCGGCAGAGCGAAGAACAGGTTGCCCATAGCACCGCTGAAGCCCCAGTAGTTGAGAGCAGGCTCGTAACAGATCGTATCAAAGATGATGTCGAGCATCTTAACAGACTGCGGATCCTGTGCGAGCTGACCGTCAAGAACCTTGTCATAGTACGCGGGGATGACTTCCTTGCCGCTTTCAAACGCAAGAAGCTCAATTACGGCACCGGTCAGGTTTTCGTTGGAGATTACAGAGGGAACGCACATCAGTCCGCCCCAGTCAAGCGTCTTGTAATCTTCCTGCTCCTCGTTGTACTTGGGGTACGGAAGGATACCGACTTCTACGTCATAATCGCGCATGGTTTCCGCCTCGGAAATCGGTGCGAGGTAGAACAGCAGACGGTTTGAGTCCAGCGTGAGTCTTGTGGACTGAACCATGCGGTCGGGATAAAATACGTCGGCACTTGCCATGTCAGCGAAACGCTCGAAAATATCAACGGTCTTTTCGGTGTTGAAAGCAAGCGTGATCGCACCGTCCTCATCCTTCTCTGTGAAGGGCTGATCGGCAGCGGTAATGAAGGAGCAGTGGTCGGAGTCATCGTGCGCGGCAATGCCATAGGCATCAAAATCGTAAGTGAAAGCACCGTCCGTGTTCAAATCCTGCGTAGCGGCGCGTGCCATTTCCTCAAAGATGTCAAGCGTCCATTTCTGATCGAGAACGAGCCGGTACGGGTCGTCCATCCCCATATCCTCAACCATTTCTTTGTTGAAGAAGATGACATACGGGCAGGGAATCATGAAATCGTTCACGCCGAAGTATGTCATCTGACCGAGGCGGAGACCGTCGGTCTGCTCTTTATTCCACCACGGAGCGTTTACGTCAATGTACGGCAGCTCCTCAAACGGATACAGATAACCGCCGGAGGTGAATGCGGCAACGCTGTCAATACAGTGGATCAGTGCCATATCAATGTTGGTTGCCCCCATGTTGACATCCTGATCGATGGCATCCTTCAGCTTGAAATAATCCGGGTACATATAGTAAGAAATCTTTACACCGATTGCTTCCTCGATTGTGCGCTGTCTGTTGTAAAGAGCCGCATCCATCGGGTCGGAGGATTCTTCCTCGGCGTAGAAGTAATGCGGATACCCCTGCCAATCAATTGCGACGTAGAGAAACTCTTCGTTTGCGAAGTTGAGCGTGTCAACGGGAACCTCGTGCATCGTTTTTTCGGTGGATTCGGGCGCGGTGTCATTCGAAGTATCCGCAGACGGATCACCGGAAACAGCGGGCGTGTCAGGAGAGGTGTCATCGCCGGTGCTTACCTGGGGCGTCTCCGTGTTGTTGCAGGCGGCGAGCACGGAAATGAGCATCAGCATTGCCAGCAGGAGAGAGAGAATTTTTTTCACGTGTTGTACCTCTTTTACGGTGATTTTGTACACAAACTCTATGCACACCACTATTATACTATATTTTTTGCACGAATGGAGTGAACTATTTTCCGATTTAATTGCACTATCGTGCGAACCAATAAAGAAACCCGACACCGCCTGCGCGGTGCCGGGTTTCGAAAAAAGAGAGAAAGCTTAGCCGTAGAGATCCTCAATCAGTGCGAGGGTATCGTAGTAGTCGTCGATCTTCTTCTGTGCGGGAGCACCGAACTCGGCATAGTAAGACGAGAAGTTGGCGTTCTCCTTGTTGACTGCCTCATGTGCGAGACCGAAGCACAGCTTCAGCATAGCACCGTCCAGTCCCCAGTAGTTCAGAGCAGGCTCATAGCAGATCGTCTCAAACAGGATGTCGAGCATCTTAACGGACTCGGGATCCTGTGCAAGCTGACCGTCAAGAACGGTATTATAGTAGGTGGGGATGACTTCTTTTTCGCTCTCAAACGCGAGAAGCTCAAGCACAGCACCTACCAGCTTGGGGTTGGAGATTGCGGAGGGAACACACATCAGTCCGCCCCAGTCCAGCGTCTTGTAGTTTTCCTGTGCTTCGTCGTATTTCGGATAGGGAAGCAGACCGAAGTCAACCTCGCAGTCGCGCAGCTGCTCAGCCGCGGAGATCGGTGCGAAGTAGAACAGGAGACGGCCGGAGTCCAGCGTGATCTGATCCTTCAGGATCGATGCATCGGGATAGAAAACGTCGGCTGCCGCCATATCGGCGAATCTTTCGAAAATATCAACCGTTTTTTCGGTGTTGAGTGCGACAACAAGTCTGTCATCCGCGCCCTTTGCGGCGATCGCCTGATCGAATGCGGTGAGGAAGCTCGTGTAGTCGGAGTCGTCGTGTACGGCAACGCCGAAGGAGTCGTTTTCATAATCGTATACGCCGTCGGTGTTCAGATCCTGCGTAGCGGCACGTGCCATCTGCTCAAAGACGTCGAACGTCCACTTCTGATCCAGAACGAGCTGATACGGATCGTCCATGCCGTCCATGTCCTCGACCATCTCCTTGTTGAAGTAGATGACATACGGGCAGGGAATCATGAAATCGTTTACACCGAAGAAGCAGTGGCTGCCCAAACGGAGACCTTCCATCTGCTCCGCGTTCCACCACGGTGCGGTCAGATCGATGTACGGAAGCATATCGATCTCGTACAGGTAGCCGCTGGCGGAGAAATTGGCAACACCGGTAATGCAGTGCAGAAGTGCCATGTCGATCGCAGTTTCACCGACGTTTGCGTCCTGGCTGATTGCGCTGTTCATCGCGGCATAGGAGGGATACAGATAATGCTTCATCGTGACGTTGAGTGCGTCCTCGATGGTGCGGCGGCGGTTGTAAATAGCTGCCTCCATCGGGTCGGAAGACTCTTCATCCGCGAAGAAGTAGTGCGGATATCCCTGCCAGTCAAAGGCAACGGCGTAAAATTCTTCATTTTCGAAATCGAGCTCATCGACAGGGACATCATGCGTCGTTTTCTCGGTCGATTCGGGTGCGGTTGTGTTGTCCGAGGAATCGCCGGGCGTGGTGTCACCGGGCTGATTGGAGGGGGGCGTGTCGGAGGTGCCGTCGCCGGTGCTTACCGGGGGTTGCTCCGTGTTGTTGCAGGCAGCGAGCACGGAAACGAGCATCAGCATTGCCAGCAGAAGAGAGAGGATTCTTTTCATGGTATTCTCCTTTGTGTGATTTTTTACATAAAATTTTCACGGCTATAGTATACTGGATTTTCTAACGCTTGTCAATCCCTTTTCTGTAAAAAAATGATCGAAAAACGAAAAAATGTGCAAATCAATCAAAAAAGCGGAGATGATTTCACTTTTGACAGCGGTGTGAAGGAATGAGGTTTTTCTCGCGGAAAAACACTGCATGTTGCTTTTTTCCATTTCTTCGTGTGGAAAAAACACGGGATAAATTTGCGCCGTATACTTGATTTACAGGCAATTCTGTGCTACAATACCATCAGTTGGTACGGAGGTGTTTTCCATGAAGATCAAAGAGATTCTGAGAGCAGGTGTGCCTGCGATGTCGTTTGAGGTGTTTCCTCCCAAAACGGAGAGCGCGTTTGACAGCGTGCAGAGCGCCGTGCGCGAGATTGCCGCACTGCGCCCGTCTTTTATGAGTGTTACGTACGGTGCCGGCGGGGGCACGAGCAAATACACGCTCGACATCGCCAAGGACATCAAAAAAGCGTTCGGTGTGCCGATGCTCGCGCATCTGACGTGCGTTTCCTCCACAAAGGAGAGCGTGCGCGATCGGATTGAGGCGATGAAAGCGGCAGGAATTGAAAACGTGATGGCACTGCGCGGCGATCTGACGCCCGAGATGGAGGGGACGGATCGCAGCCGCTGGGCGTACCGCTATGCGGTCGATCTGATCCGCGATCTGAAGGAAAGCTCGGCGGATTTCTGCATCGGCGGCGCGTGTTATCCCGAGGTGCATCCCGAAAGCGCCGATCAGAAGGAGGATATAAAACATCTGAAGGAAAAAGTGGATGCAGGCGTCGATTTTCTCACGACGCAGATGTTTTTCGATAATAATCTCCTGTACAGCTTCCTTTACAAAATCCGTGAGGCAGGTATCACCGTGCCGGTCGTCGCCGGCATCATGCCGATCACTCGCGCCACGCAGGTCGCACGGGCAGTAAAGCTCTCCGGCTCGTTTATGCCGCATCGGTTTGTCAGCCTGGTCGATCGCTTCGGCAGTGATCCCGATGCCATGAAGCAGGCGGGTATCGCCTACGCGACGGATCAGATTATCGATCTGTACGCCAACGGCATCACGAACGTGCACGTGTATTCCATGAATCAGCCGGACGTTGCCGAGAAAATTCAGGCGAACGTGTCCGCGATCCTCGCGAAAGCATGAGTACGGTTTTTGTCAAAACATTCTCGCCGCCGCCGATTTCGGAAGCGGATGTGCTTCGCTATGCACGCTGCCCGAAAGCGGATGCAGGAACGCTCGGCGTGCTCAGACAGTGTGCCGATCTCGTGCGCGATTTGTTTACATACAACGTCTGCTATACGGAATCCCTTGTGCGGACAGAGAACGGCGCGTGCCGCTTTTCCTTCGGAGAGATGCGCTCGGCGGATCTTGCACGCCATCTGGACGGATGTACAAAAGTGATTCTGTTTGCGGCGACGGTCGGTGTCGCGGCAGAGCGAGAGATGCAGAAAGCGGCGGTACGCTCCCCCGTCCGAGCGCTTTTTATGGACGCCATCGGCACGGAGCGGATTGAGGCTCTGTGCGATACGTTTGAATCCGAGGTGTGTCGGTATGCTTCGGCACAGGGCAGGGAAATCCGTGCGCGTTTCAGCCCTGGCTACGGCGATTTGCCGCTGGAGACACAAAGGACGATCTTCACCGTGCTCGACTGTCCCAGACGGATCGGACTGTCGCTGACGGACGGATGTATGATGTCGCCGTCGAAATCGGTCACGGCGTTTATCGGTATGAAATGAGAGGAGAACGGATGTGAATATACTCGAATTTCTGAAGGACAATATCCTCGTTTTTGACGGCGGTATGGGTACGCTTCTGCAAAAGGAGGGGCTCGCCGCAGGTGAGCTGCCCGAAACATGGAATCTGACGCATCCCGACGTGATCCGCCGTGTGCATATGCAGTATTATGCGGCGGGAAGCCGTGTGGTGACAACGAATACGTTCGGTGCGAACTGCCTAAAATTTTCCGCGGATGCGCTGGAGGAGATCGTGGAAGCGGCGATGTCGCACGCAAAATGGGCGCGTGCGCAGGTCTACGGCGAAGGGGAGGCGTTTGTCGCGTTCGATATGGGACCGACGGGACGGCTTCTGAAGCCGTACGGCGATTTCGATTTTGAGGAGGCGGTCGCAGTCTTCCGTGAAAACGCGATCCTTGCCGAGAAATACGGCGCGGACGTGATTCTTATCGAGACGATGAACGACAGCTATGAAACCAAGGCGGCAGTCCTTGCCGTGAAAGAGAATACGAATCTTCCCGTGTTTGTCACGAACGTGTACGACGCACAGGGGAAGCTGATGACGGGCGCGTCGCCGTCGGCGATGGTCGCCATGCTTGAAGGACTCGGTGTTGACGCGATCGGTGCGAACTGCTCGCTCGGCCCTGCTCAGCTTCGAGAGGTGGCGGAGGAGCTTATCCTTTGTGCCTCCGTGCCCGTGATGATGCAGCCGAATGCGGGGCTTCCGCGCAGTGAGGGCGGTGCGACCATCTACGACGTAACGCCCGATGAGTACGCCGAGGAGGTCGCCGATCAGGTGAGACGGGGCGTGCGCATTGTCGGCGGATGCTGCGGTACCACGCCCGTGTATATTGCCAAACTTGCGGAAAAGCTCCGCGGTATCACACCTGTGCCGCTGACGGAGAAAAATATCACCTGTGTTTCGTCCTATACGCACAGCGTTGAGTTCGGCGCATCCCCGATCCTTATCGGCGAGAGAATCAATCCGACAGGCAAAAAGCGACTGAAGCAGGCGCTGAAGGACGGCGATATTCCGTATATCCTTGAGCAGGGCATCTCCCAGGAGGAGTGCGGCGTGCAGATTCTCGACGTCAACGTAGGACTGCCCGAAATTGATGAGGGAGATATGCTTTGCCGGTGCGTGACCGAATTGCAGGCGATTCTTGACCTGCCTTTGCAGATCGACACCGCAGATGCCGCCGCGATGGAGCGCGCTCTGCGCCTCTACAACGGCAAGGCGATGGTCAATTCCGTAAACGGCAAGGCGGAGAGTATGCACGCAGTCTTTCCGCTTGTCAAAAAGTACGGCGGTCTTGTCGTCGCGCTGACACTGGACGAAAACGGCATCCCCGCAAGCGTCGAGGGCAGATTTGAAATCGCAAAGCGCATCGTCAGGACGGCGGCACAGTACGGTATCTCCAAAAAGAATCTGATTTTCGATACACTCGCCATGACGGTCAGCGCCGATCCGAACGCGGCACTTGTGACGCTCGGTGCGCTCAGACGGATCCGTGAGGAGCTCGGCTGTCATACCTCCCTCGGGGTTTCCAATGTTTCATTCGGACTCCCGTCGCGTGATACCGTCAATGCGTCCTTCTTCACCGCCGCTTTGGAAAACGGGCTGTCCGCGGCGATCATGAATCCGAACTCAACAGAAATGATGAAGGCGTACCACGCATACAAGGTTCTGCACGGACTGGACGAAAACTGCGCGGAGTACATCGCGTTTGCGTCTGCGCTTCCCACGGAGAGTACGCCTGCCGCCCCTGCCGTACAGACGGCGGACATCCCGACAGATGACGCGCATCCGCTCAGAAAAGCGGTCGTCAAGGGACTGACGCAGCAGGCGCAGGCGGTCACGGAAAAACTTTTGGAGACGACCGAGCCGCTTACGATCGTCAATGAGGAGATCATCCCCGCGCTGGACAGCGTAGGCAAGGGATTTGAGGCGAAAACGGTGTACCTGCCGCAGCTGCTCATGAGTGCCGAGGCGGCAAAGGCCGCGTTTGAATGTATCAAATCGCATATGCAGGGCGGCAGTGCGGACGAAAGCCGCACGGTCATTCTCGCAACGGTGCAGGGAGATATTCACGACATCGGCAAAAACATCGTTAAGCTGCTCATGGAGAATTACGGATTCCGCGTGATCGATCTCGGACGGGATGTCGCGCCGGAGACGGTTGTGGATGCCGTGCTTCTGCACCGTGCACCGCTGGTCGCACTGTCCGCACTCATGACGACGACGGTGCCTGCCATGGAGGAGACGGTCCGACAGCTGAAGGAGAAAGCACCGTTCTGCAAAACAATCGTCGGCGGTGCCGTTCTCACGAAGGAATACGCCGAGCGAATCGGTGCGGACGCGTACGGAGCCGATGCGATGGAAGCCGTGCGACTTGCGCAGAGCGTGTTTGACACGATGTAATCAAAAATCTTGCGGGAAAACCGCGTAAAATAAGGAGAAATATCATGCACATTTTATTTCAGGGAGATTCCATCACAGACGCAGATCGTATGCGTCCGAATATGAACAACACGGAGCTCGGTGTGGGCTATCCGCATCTTGTCAAAGGAATGCTTGCAAGCCGCGATCCGCAGAAGCACACGTTTGTCAACCGCGGCATCAGCGGCAACCGCATCGTCGATCTGTACGCGCGCATCAAAGCGGATACGATCAACCTTGCGCCCGATTTTATGAGCATTCTGGTCGGCGTCAACGATGTCTGGCACGAGATCAACTGGCAGAACGGCGTGGATGCGGAGAAGTTTGAGAAAATCTACACCATGTACGTTGAGGAGATCAAGGCGGCACTGCCGAATCTGAAATTGATGATCATGGAGCCGTTCGTTCTGCCTGCATCGAGCACGACGGGCGTGCTTGAGGACGGCACGGACAAATACGCGCTGTTCCGTGCGGAGACGGAGAAGCGTGCCGCTGCCGCACGCCGCGTTGCGGAGAAAGTCGGCGCGTATTTCCTCCCCTTGCAGGATATGTTTGACGATGCCGTAAAGGAAGCACCGGCGGACTACTGGCTGTGGGACGGCGTGCATCCGACTGAGGCAGGTCACCAGCGTATCGCCGAGAGATGGATCCGTGCGTTTGACGAGATTACTAAGTGAGAAAAAGTCCTCCCTATTAGAGCAGTTCTCTAAAGGACAGTTTTGAGGAATACGGTATATCTCGAAAGAGGTATGCCGTATTTTGGCTTGCAGGAAAAATGACAAGGCATAGATGAACGTGGCTCCCTCCGGGAGGGAGCCGGTGCCGTAGGCGACTGAGGGAGAATGCGTTAGAATAAAGTTAGCACAAGCCTAAAATCACGCGGGCTCCTTCCGTCACGCTATCGCGTG
>JAZNHT010000060.1:0-3889 GCA_045577175.1 Eubacteriales bacterium
AGAGGACGCTTTGCGTTCTCTGTCCTCCTTGTATATAGCGCGGAAAGTAAAATAGCCTTCCTCCGGGAGGAAGGTGGCACGCGATAGCGTGACGGAAGGAGCCCGCGTGACTTTAGGCTTGTGCTAACTTTATTCTAACGCATTCTCCCTCAGTCGCCCACGGCGCCAGCTCCCTCCCGGAGGGAGCCTTTTTACGTTCATCTATGCCTTGTCATTTTTCCTGACAAGCACTGCATTTGTGGACACAAATGCAAAATACGGCATACCTCTTTCGAGATATACCGTATTCCTCAAAACTGTCCTTTAGAGTACTGCTCTAATGCTCTGTTTTTTGTATGAAGTTTTTGGTGGGGGTTTGGGGGAGACTTTTTGCAAAAAGTCTCCCCCATCGTTTCCTTATTTTTTTATCGCAGCCTCGAGGCAGTGGATTTTCATCCCCTGCGAGGAGAAATTGCGCTCGTACTCCGTCATAATGTTCGTCGACGCACGCTCGGACGCATGCAGATCCCACGTTTCAAACGTGATCTCGAATTTCGAGGCGCGTACCGTTTCGAGCGAATACTCAAACAGGCCGACGTTGTCCGTTTTGAAGCAGAAGGTACCGCCGTTCTTCAAAAGGCGTGCATACAGATCAAGAAAAGCAGGCGCAGTCAGTCTGCGATCCTCGTATCCCTTCTTCGGCCACGGATCGCTGAAATTTGCATAGATCGTATCAAACGTGCCGTCGGGAAAGAACTCGCACAGCGTTTTGGCGTCCCCGTTCAGAAAGCGGACGTTGCCGCGGTCGGCAAGCGGAATGTCCCACATTTCGCGGTAGATCGTGCCGTCGGGCGCCTCCCAGCCGCCGTGCGTACCGAGCTTGCCGAGTCCGCGCGAGGACGCATATTTTTCGACAGCGGCAACGAGCACGTCGTTCACCAGCTCCATCGCGTAGTAGTTATAATCCGTATCGCGTGCGGAAAGACCGACGATAAAATCGCCCTTGCCGCAACCGATCTCCAGCCGAAGCGGCACGGATTTTTCAAAGGGTGACTGCGGATTTTCACGGACATCGGACGGGTTTTGGCATAAAAGCGCACTTAAAATCGAAAGTCTTTTACTTCCGTGCTTCTTTTTTCTTGCTCTCATACTTGATATTTACATCCTTTTTTGGTAAAATAGATACAGATCGGTATTTTGTCGGAACAAATCACGCCCCGAAACGTCACATTTACATATGACGGTACACCATTGTACCATATTTTCGGCAAAAAATCCACCGATTCCACGAAAAGAGGTGATTTTCTTTGGAGAAAGAGCTGTTTTTGGATCTGTTGCGCCGCGAACTGGTCGCTCGCGACTTCCCGTCCGAGCTTGCCGAGCAGTGCGTTCTGTCCATATCACAGACTTTTAACGCAGATGACATACAGGAAATCGAGCAGCTGCGTGATCCGGACGAAGCGACAGCAATCGTGCAGGCGATCGCCAAAGAGATGGCAAAAAAACACGATGCCGAGGAAAAGCCGTCCGAAAGCGACATCCCTGCCGAGCCGGACGAAAAAGCGCAGTCGCAAGAATCAAAATCCGATACGGCACCCCTGTCGGCAGACGATTCCGAAAAGCCGTCTGACGATGTGCCGACGTTCTCTCTCGACTATTTGCTTGAGGATGATCTGAAGGATTACAAGCCGCCGGTATCCTCTGCGGAAAGAACGGCTGCCGCACCCAAGCCTGCGCCGACACCGCCTCCTGCCGAACTGTCCGACGCTGAAAGCGCACCTGCGCCGGAAGCACCCATGTTCTCCTTTGATGAAGACGAGGATATAAAGGTATACACAGGCGGAAAAGCGGCGCCGGATCCACAATGGTTCGAGCCGGAAGTGCCCAAGGACGCTCCCTCTGTTCCCGAAAGTTTCGATGCGGCTGAAACAGACGAACCGACTGCCCCGTCCTCGGACAAGGTACAACCGTCCTCACGCGGACGCGCGGTATTCTGGAGTGTCTTCTTCTGCACGCTCCCGATCACTGCTTTGCTGTTTGCCGCTTACTATGTGCTGTTCGCAGTCGGATTCACTGCACTTTGTGCGCTGATTGTCGGTCTTTTTGCCGCGTTGATCGGCGGTGTTGCCGTAGGTACGACGGTCTCCCTTGTCGGCATCATTTACGGCATTGTACAGCTGTTCACCGAATCTTCCATCGCTCCCGGTCTCTACGAGCTCGGTCTCGGACTGACAATTGCGGGCAGTGTGATGCTCGCAGGCATCCTTATCTACAACTGCGCAATCCGATTTATCCCGTGGGTCATCCGAAAGCTCGGCGTTTTCTTCCGCTTCTCGGGCAAAAAGCTGCGGCAGGTATTCAAAAAAGCAAAGGAGGCGTGCTATAAGCTGTGAAACCGACATCTATTGTATTTCTTGTCGTTGCCGTCATGCTGATTATCGGCGGCGTTATCACCTGTTCGATGGCACAGAATGCCGCCGAAGCGGACGGATATGCCCTGTTCCACACGACAGAGGACGGCGGTACGAAACGAACACAGGATTTTTCCGACCGGGCGATCACAAAAATCGATCTCGTTGTCAGTGATGCGGAGATCCGCATTATCGGCGGCGGCGAAAAGTCCTATATTGAAATTCTGAATTTTCAGGACGGCATGTACACCTTCTCCTCCGCAGGAAAAATCATCACGCTGGATGAAATCGTGGACATCAAATCCCTGTTTGATCTGAGCAACGGCTTCTCCTTCAGCGGTATCCGCTATTTTCTCAATCCGAACAAGCCGAGCGGCACGCGGCAGGTGAACATTTACTTAAACAGCCTTGCCATGGAGAATCTGAAGATCGTTTCCGTAAAAGGAGCAAACTGCTCTTTGGAGATTGACACTCTCTCTGCCGACTGCGATATTACGGTAACGGCAGAACAATCGCTTACGCTGTCCACAGCACAACTGCAAGCCTCCACGCTGACGGTTGATGCCCCTACGGCTATTCTGGAAATAAACTATACAGCACTGAACACGCTGATGTTTGATGCGGAGCACTGCGACATCACGGCGGAGAAATTTTCATTCAAAACACTTGACATTGAAGCTGCAGACGGCGAGGTAAGCATCACTTCCCCGATCGCTCTGACCGATTATAACATAGACATCGGCAGCGGAAACGGTCGGGCGAATATCGGCGGATTTGACCGTCCCCGTCCGTACAAGGCAACCGCTGAAACGGTACCGCCTGTCGGCACCATCAAATTCACGTCTGTGAACGCAAACTTCTCTCTGAAGGAAATCCCACCGGCTCCGCAGCCGTAAGAGTAAATTAAGAAAGGATAAAAATCATGACGTACACATACAAAACGAAAGGGACCTGCTCCTCGCAGATCTCCTTTGAAATCGAGGACGGCACGGTGAAGAATGTCGCCTTCACCGGCGGATGCAACGGCAATCTGAAGGCAATCGCAAAGCTGGTAGAGGGCATGAATGCGGAGGATGTCATCCGCATCCTCTCCGGCAACACGTGCGGATTCAAAAACACCTCGTGTGCCGATCAGCTCGCCGCCGCGCTCAAGGAAGCCGTCGGAGCATAAGAGAAAAAGCGGAAGCATCCGCTTCGGCCTTTTTAATGAAAACGAAAATGCCGTGCTTCTGCACCGGATTTTTCTGGGGTGAATGATGGGGTTCGAACCCACGACCTCCAGGGCCACAACCTGGCGCTCTGACCAGCTGAGCTACAACCACCATAGTGCCGAAAACAGAGGGTGAATCCGGCTACGTGCCTTGGGGGATTCGAACCCTCGACCTACTGCTTAGAAGGCAGTTGCTCTATCCTGCTGAGCTAAAGGCACTGGAGCGAGTGATGGGAATCGAACCCACATAACCAGCTTGGAAGGCTGGAATTCTACCACTGAACTACAC
>JAZNHT010000061.1:0-62942 GCA_045577175.1 Eubacteriales bacterium
GTTCGCGCTGTCGTGGAAGGTGGTCGGTTTAGCGGAGTATGCGATCGCGGAGAAATTCACGGGAGCGCTTCCGTATCTAACGGCGATCATCACGCCCGCGTGGGCGGCGTTCGCGACGGTGCTGGGGTTTTATTTTAACAAGAGCAAAGCGGAGAATCGGGAGAAGATTAAATCCGCTGTAAAGAGAGATTTTTGAAAAGGAGAAAAACATGGAGAAACTGAAACAGAAGCTGTCGAGCCGTAAGCTGTGGGTGGCGATCGTCGGCATCGTGATCGGGCTTGCGGCGGCGTTCGGCATTGAAGAGAACGACTACGCGCAAATCGCCGGCATGGTCACGTCAGCAGTATCTATAGTCGGCTACATTTTTGGTGAGGCAAAGGTAGATGCGGCAAGGGTTGCCGAAAAGACAACAGAATAACCAAAACTCCCGAAAGCTAATGCTTTCGGGAGTTTCTTTTGAATACGCAGCACATGAACGCAGAGGTGCTCCAGGGTGTTTTGCAGGGCGAAAGCATGGGCGATATCGCCAAACGTCTGGCAAAAACGGTCGGCATGGATGAGACGGCAGCGATCCGGAACGCGCGGACGATGGTGACATCGGCAGAGTGCAAGGGGCGGCAGGATTCCTACATACGCGCGCAGAAGGACGGCATCGTGATGCAGAGGCGGTGGATTGCGACAAAGGACGCACGCACGCGCCACTGGCACGCGGAACTTGACGGCGCGCTCGCCGAGGTGGACGAGCCGTTCGAGAACGCGATCGGGAAAATCATGTACCCGGGGGACCCGTCGGCGGATGGAGCGAACGTGTACAACTGCCGGTGCACGATTGCGGCTAAGGTGCTCGGATTCAAGAAGGTTTCAGGGAATACTTCTGCGAATCCGTTGACGCCATCGCGCGGAAGTGGTATAATGTATGGTGATAAGATAACGAGGTCAGTTGGAGCGCGTTCAATCTCTTACCCGGTTGTAAATTATCCAGAAACAGATATTCCGGTTGAGTTTGTAACAGGAACAAGACCTGTATATCCGCCAGATCATACAATGGCGGGAAATGGTTGCAAAACCGGCAGAGAAATAGATGACATCGATAGGCTTGTTGATACATACAAATGTGATGCCAAAGGATGGCGAAAAGAAAAAGCCATCTACGAGGTTTATGATGAAAACGGTGAAATACGAAACATAGAAATACATTGGTATGAACACAAGGACATCGGAAAAGTTGAATACAAAGTAAAAACGAGAGGGGGATATGTGTACATCGATGAGTGGCCGGATTAAGGTTAAATGTATTAAAGAAAATAAATACGGATTGATTATCGGGAAAATATACGATGCCTATAAAATCCAAAGCGCTTTCAAAAACAAGGAAAACATCATAAGTGTAATCGATGGCTATAATGAAGAATACGCATATCCTGCTGATTTTTTTGAAATCGTGGAGGAATAAATGTCCGTAGAATCAAAACTGATCTACCGTATTCTGAGATTTCTGCAACTGTCACTTGACATAGATGAGCCGGATTTCTCCCCGATCGAGGCGGAGTCGCTCGATATAACGAAAGCTAAATGGTCTCGAATCATAAAAATGCTCGTGGATGACGGATATATCAGCGGTGTGAACGTCATCAGTGTGAATAATGCACCGTATCCGATTATTCGCTTAACTAATTCGACTGCAATTACGTTAAAGGGGCTGGAGTATTTGGATGAAAACAGCATGATGCAAAAGGCGGCAAAGATCGCCAAGGGAGCACTGGATGTAATCAAATGAGCGTACAATTCAAAGACAATTCCGCGCAGGTGAAAGCCGCTCTGTCCGCCGCCACAAAGCGAGGGCTTGAGGCAATCGGACTTGCCGCCGAGGGACACTCCCAAACTGCTTGATTCTAATCCGGACAATGTACATAAAAAATCCCGAAAGCTAATGCTTTCGGGATTTTCTTTGGTGGAGACAGTAGAACTCGAATCTACGACCCCTTGCATGTCAAGCAAGTACTCTAACCAACTGAGCTATGCCTCCATGGCTTAACGCTCAACTATTATAGCACAGGACAAGCGGTTTGTCAACACCGTTTTTTCATTTTTTCAAAAAATCTGCATTCTTTTTATCGCTTACACCTTTTTCTTATACCAACTCGATCCGCGGAAACGGAGCATGGCAAGCGCAAACCGCGTAAACTGATCGAAAAACAGCGAAATCCATGCGCCGTACACGCCAAACCCTGCGGGATAGCAGAGGACATATGCCAGCACGGGACGCACGAGCGCAATCGACACAAACGAGACGACCGCCATGAATTTCGTATCCCCTGCCCCGTTCAGGCATCCGCGGCACTCGACCTGGATGATCTGGAACGGCGAGGTCAAGGCAACGATCCACAAAAGATGAATACCCGTGCGGATCACCCAATCCTCATCGGAGAACAATCGCATGAGCGGACCGCCCGCCGTCAGAAAAATCACGGACAGGACAAGGGAGAGGCAAATGCCGATTCTCTGTCCGATCCGGCTGTAAATGAGCGCATAATCCACCCGTTTCTTGCCGAGATTCTGCCCGACTAAGGCGCCTGCCGCGACGCTGAGTCCGTCACCGACCGTGAAGGACAGCGTAATGATCGTCATGACGATCTGGTGCGTGGCAAACTCCATCGTACCGAGCTCTGCGACAATTTTGGCGTAAGAGAAAAAGCCGAGCCGCATGAAAACCTGCTCCACAAGAGAGCCGCTGCCGATCCTACAAATGAGCGAAAGCTGCGAAAAATCCGGACGCAAAAGCTCGCGGAAGCTGAGGCGCAAGTATCCGTTCTTTCTGAGCACGGACACAAGCGAAATCACCGCCGTGGAGAGATTGCCGATCATGGTAGCGATAGCAGCACCTGTGACGCCGAGCTCCGGAAAGAAGAACAGACCGTTAATGAGAACGGCGTTCATAATCACGTTGATAACGTTCGCGCACAGATTCGTGACAAGCGTGATGCGCGTATTGCCGCAGGCGCGGTGCGCCGCGTTAATCATGAGCGAAAAGACGGTGAAGTTCATGCCGACCATGCAAATACAGAAATACGGCACGGCAAGATCGATCGTGTCCGTCTGCGCGCCGGCAAACAGAAGCAGCGGACGTGCCACGGCAAAAGCGAGCACCGTCAAAGCGGCGCAAAGGACGACCGTGATCGGGAGCACCGTTGAAAGGCATCGGTTGGCATCCGCCTGTCTCTTTTCCCCGAAGCGGCGGCTGACGATTGCATTGACGGCGATACTCATGGAGAGAAAAATCGCATAAAAAAGGAGCCTCGGCTGATTCGTCAGACCGACGGCGGCAACTGCCTCCTCACCGACCGAGGAGACCATCATGGAATCGATAAAGGTAACGAGTCCCATCAGTACGGACTCGACAAGTGCCGGCCATGCAATCTTTACAAAGCTCCGATACATGCCCGAGGGGGAATACGCGTCATCCTGCCGCATTTCCCGTGAAATCATGTACTCCGGAGCAAAAAAACGATACAGAACATTCCATTTCTGCCGTACTTCCATACTTCATCGCCTGCTTTTTGCAAAAAATCGGGACTGTCTGTCAGAGATCCCGAATGTATTATAGCACAAAGTCTTCTTTTATTCAATACCGCCGACCGTTTTTTCACATTTTCGCAAAAATTCCGCAAATATTTTGCCTCTGTATTAAAAAATCCGCGAGGATATTTGGGAGAGACGTTCGCGCATCCATGGGAATCGGCACCAAAAAAACGCACCGTTTCCGCCTTTTCCCTCCACAAAAAGGGAAAACGCACGCCGCGCATGGGTATTTTCTTCCCTTTTTCACCCTTTTCCGCCACCGTTTTCTCTGAATCCTCGTCACGGGAAAGATATGATACACTGTTGTCGGCAGTCTCTCCGCTTCGGCGGAATCAAAATCAACAAGGAGGTTTCTATGCTTGAGATACAACGAACTGCATCCGAAAAAACACGCGCCGTTTGTACGGAAATACGGATGCCGGACGAAGGGCTTACGCTGATAACGACACTTTTGGAAACTGTACTGACAAAACGGACGTACTATTCCGTTGCCGTCACTTTGATCGGAGAGGCGCCGTACAGCGCGGATGCCCGTCTGATCGAGAACATCACGGAAGACTACGGCACGGCAGAATCTCTGTTTCGCAAAATCGCGGACGGCACGGTCACGCCGTGCACGCTCGCCGACGTGCTGGAGGACGCACTTTAATCATCGGTACAGCGCAGGCGCACGACGTGCACCGTACCGTCCTTCACGAAAAATCCGACATCAAAACGGGAAAAATTCAGTCCGTACTCCTTCGTCGGATCATCGTCATATCCGGGGCGCGGATCGTTTGCGAGAACGCCGACTAAGGCATCCCTCTCCGCTTTTGTAAGCTGATCCTCGCCGCCGCAATCGAACACGACAGCAAGCGCGTGACAGCGCGTTTCCTTCGTATACCCTTCCGATGCTTCCGGATGGCAGTCTGCGACGGGAATGTACGGCTTCACGTCAAAAATCGGCGTGCCGTCGAGCATATCGATCCCCGATACGTACAAAACGGGACCGTCCGCGGCATCGTAGTCGATCCTTTCCAAGCGGACGCAGGAGAGGGCGAGGTGATTCGGTCTGAACGGCGATCTTGTCGCAAACACGCCGACACGCGTATTCCCGCCGAGGCGCGGCGGACGCACGGTCGGCGAAAACGTATCCCGCACCGCTTCGCTGAAGTGCCAGATCAGCCATATGTGAGAGAACGCCTCCAATCCGCGAAACGCGGACGGATCGCGGTATTCGGGCGCAAACACGATACGCCCTGAAAGCGATTCCACAAGTCCGCTCTGACGCGGTATGCCGAATTTCTCCGAAAAATCCGTGCGGATATGCGCAATCGGACGGATTTCCACAGTCCCCGTATGCTCCCTCATAAAGCCACCTCTTTTTTCTCATTTTAATAAGTATACCACACGGCACGCCGTTTCGCAAGTGTCCCTTCGTGCGGATTTTCGGCATTTCCAGAAAATACCTTGCCATTTTCGCGCAGGATTCACAAACCGTCCATTTTTCGACAGAAAAAATCCTGTATAATGATAGTACGACATTTCATTACACAGGAGACACTATGCGAAAACACATTCTGTCGGCTGTGCTGTCAGCCGCCCTTCTCTTCTCCGCTCTGCCCGTATCGGCCGAGGGGGGAACCCAAGTGACGGATTCTGTATCGACCTCTGAAACGGAACGAATCTCCATCACCACCTCCGGCCCGATTACGGAAACGCCCGATCACCCGGGCTTTGAAGATGCCGTCGGTCACTGGGCCGCCGGAGCCATCGGTCGGTGGAAAAATCTCGGCATACTGGATGCAGAGGAGAAAAATTTCTGCCCCGACCAAAAGATCACGCGCGGCGAGGTCGCCGATCTTTTGGCGCGGATTCTGCACTACAAAACCGCCTCGCCGGTGAAATTTGACGACACAAAGGGACACGAATATGAGGACGCGATTGCCAAGCTGCGCGCGGCAGGTGTCATGCTCGGCAACGGTGAAAATATGGCACTGCCCGACGACAACGTAACACGCGAGGAGGCTGCCGTGCTGATTGCGCGCGCGTTCGGATTCGATCCGAACGGCAAGGATGTCTCGGCGTACACGGACAAATACGTCGACTACGCTGCGATCTCCGACTGGGCGAAGGGATACATACTCGCCATGACCGCGGCAGGATTTCTGAACGGCAGTGACAACGGCTGTTTTCTGCCTGCGGATTCGCTCACCCGTGCGGAAGCGATTACGATCCTGAACAACATGATTACGACTTACATCGACAAGCCGGGCGAGTACAATTACCGTCCGTTTGAGGGATTGGCGAAGTTCGTGATTATTGCCTCGGATGACGTGGAGATTCTGTATTTCGACATCGGCGGCGATATTATCCTGACCGAGGGCGTGGATTACGAAACGGTCATCTTCAAAAGCTGCAACCACTACGGAAAGATTTTCGAATACACGCCGAACGGATTTGTCCGCAGGCTGAAGGCCGCCTCCTACATCGTGGAGGTAAACGAAACTCTGCCCGTCTGCTCCTACGATCAGGAGCTCTTCTACAAAGATGAAAAGGGTGTCATGCACTATCTGGACGAGAGCCGTCCGTACTATTTCGGTGTGGATGTCTCCGTCTATCAGGGCGATATTGACTGGGTAAAATTGAAGGAGGAGGGTGTGTATTTCGCCTTCATCCGCGCAGGCTACCGCGGCTATGAGACGGGAACGCTGAACACGGATGCGAATTTCCACAAGAATATGCAGGGAGCCCTGGACGCAGGCATCAAGGTCGGTGTATACTTCTTCTCGCAGGCGCTGAATGCGCAGGAAGCATACGAGGAAGCAACGTATGTGCTCGATCTGATTAAGGATTACGATGTCACCTTCCCCGTCGTATTTGACTGGGAGACGATTGACAGCGCCACCGCACGCACCAACAACATCGACACGGAAAATCTGTGCCGTGCGGCAAACGTATTCTGCTCCGTTGTGGAGGGCGCGGGATACATTCCGATGGTCTACTGCAATCAGAGCGTGTCGCTCCTCTATTACGAGCTTTCCCGCATTGAGCCGTTTGATTTCTGGTATGCGGAATACAAGGACATCCCAACGTTCTATTACGATTTCGACATCTGGCAGTACAGTTCGACAGGAAGATTCGCCGGTGTGCCGAACGCACATGTGGATTTGAACATCAGCTTCGTGGATTATTCAAAACGGTAAGAGAAAAGGTGTGCCCCACGGCACACCTTTTTTGTTTACTCCTGCGGCTGCTCCACGGCGCCGGACGCGCCCTTGGCTACGTTTGCAAGATGCTCGTCAAGCGTAGACGCGAACAGCGTCACGGAGGACGAAGCGGAGTAGAAATAGTAATAGTTCGTATCCGCCGGGTACAGTGCGGCGCGGATCGCACTCGCACTGGGATTGGCAATCGGGCCGGGCGTCAGTCCGGAATACTTGTGCGTATTGTACGGGCTTTCGTATTCGAGATCGCTCTTGGTCGGATTGATATGCTCACCCGTTTCGTGGTAGATCGCATACACCACCGTAGCATCGCTCTCCAGCTTCGGATAATAGGCGGGATTGCGCAGGCGGTTATGGAACACAGACGAAATATTGAAGAAATCGGACTGCGAGCCGCCCTCTTTTTCCACAATGGAGGCAATCGTCAGAATTTCATCGACTGTATAGCCGAGATCGTTTGCACGCACGGTGAACGACTCCGCAAAAATCTGATTGAAGCGGCGGAGCAGCTTGCCGATGACAACCTCCTCGGAGGAATCGTTGTAAAATTCATACGTATCCGGGAACAGATAGCCGTCCAGACGGTAATACCGTCCGTCCTTCCATCCGTTTTCCTCCAGCGCATCGATGAACCAATAATCGAAATCGTAATTGTTGATCACGTTGACGTATCCCTCGCGCGTGCCGATTCCCTTCGACACAAGCAGATCGATGATCTGATCCGTTGTATATCCCTCGGGAATCGTGATACGAGAGGTGCCCGTCACAGGCTTCTCCTTGAAAGCGGCAAGCAGCTCGTCGTAATTCATCATCGGCGATACGGGATACGTACCCGCAATGAACACAAAGCCGTTTTCCTTCTCTTTTTTGGTCATTTTCAGATTGGAGTAGATTTTGAAAATCGCCGGATACTCGATCAGTCCGTTCTCGTCAAGCACGGTAGCAATATCGTTCAGCGTTGCGTATTCAGGAATGGTGACCTCCACCACCATATCCGGCTTTACAAACGCATAGACATCGTTGCCGACCAGAATGATAAACACGGCAAGAAAGACGGAGACGACAACCACGGAAACAATATAGGTGATCGCCTTGATGATGCTTACGAGTGCGTTTTTGCCCTCGCTTTCATCCTCTTCTTCCCGTTTTTTCTTTTTCTTCTTCGGCTCCTCGGACTCCTGCTTTTTCTGCACATCGCTTAAGCGCGTTGCATCCTCGGGCGGTGCTGCCTTACGCAAGCCGCTGACATCCGTCACACGGGTTGCGCCATCTACTGCATCGGGCTTCTTCGCAGACGGTACGCTCGGCTTCGCCGTAGGCGGTACACTCGGCTTCGCCGCAGGCGGCACGCTCGGCTTCGCCGCAGGCGGTGTGCTCGGCTTTGCCGCAGAGGAGTGCATCTGTGCACGCAGGTGAGCCGCGCTCACAGCCGTCGGCACATGTTCCTCCGCCGCACGGCGGCGCTTCTCTGCAAGAATCTCCGCGTTATCCTCGCCAAGCGGAATATTCGGTTTCGCATCATTATTCATAAAACGATCTCCTTTCGGGGGGAGTGGGGAACGCGACTGACATCGGTCACGTCACCGCAGTAAAAATCACAAAAAGAACAACCAGAAACAAAAACGGCGGTGCGGTAATCACTTCGACCGCCAAGACGCGCTCTGTGCGTTTTTTCTCACGCACATGCGGAGAGGGCACGTTCGTAACGCCGTATACGGTATACGCATTCTGCGCAAGCATCGCAAAAAAGAGGAGCGATACAAGCAAAGCGGACATAAGAATAAATGTAAGAAGCACACCGCGCTCGCCGAGACTGTCCGCCGCTGTGTAGAGATACCGATCCGCAAACAAGGTGACGATATTATTCGCGGCATGCACCAGCATCGGTGCGATAACGGATCGGGTAGCGTACATCGTGAGCGACAGAACCACGCCGCTGAAAAAGCACGCCGGCAGACGCTCAAAGCTCAGATGCATCATGGCAAAGAGAAGCGAGGACATCAGAACCGCGCACGGTATACCGACCGCTTCGTACTCCGCCGTGATAATGCTGCGGAAGAGAAATTCCTCAAGCAGTGCGGGAAGAATACAGAGCGCAAGGATCGCATACACAGTTCCCTCGCCGCTCACTGCCGTACCGACCGCCGAGGATGCATATTCCGCATTCGGAAACAGCGACATCATACCGAGATTCAGAAGCGCACTGCCCGTAAGAATCGCAAGAAGGGCAAACAGCATAAGAAACAGATGCGTCGGCTTGAAAAAGCGAAAGCGGAGACGGGGAATAAAATCCTTTCCGCGCAGTCGGCAGAAGACAACGGACGGCAGTGCATACACGATCAGCTGTACCACAGTCAGCGTGAGATACGGACTTGTGCCCGCCCCCGATCTCTGCGCATCAAAAAGACTGACCGCACCAAAGATCACCAGCACTACGATCATCAAAAGCGGGGCGGCGAATACGCTTTTTACCTTCACCGATGACCACCCGGCATCCGCACGCCCTTCTCCGTTAAGAGAATTGTAACGGACACGTCAAAACGTCCGCGCGGCACGGTGGGCAGGATGTAATCACTGTACACAACCCCGACGGCACTGCCCGAAAAGGCGGACAGATACCGATCGTAAAAGCCCTTGCCGTAGCCGAGGCGGTATCCCTCTTTATCGTACACAAGCCCGGGCACGAAGCAGATCGCACTGCCGAGGTCACGTTCGGGATCGTACACGGGTGCGTCCGCAGGCGGTTCAAGGATTCCGTACGCCTGCGGTGTAAGCTCGTCAAGCGAGCTTATAATATGGTACTGCATCGTATGCGTTTCCTTATCGCAACGCGGATAGGCAATCTTTTTGCCGCGCGCAAGCGCTTCTTTGGCAATTGCCGAAACATCAATTTCGTTCTCGGTAGCGGCGTACAGAAGCACGTATTCCGCATAACGGAAGCTCACAAGGGAGAGGGCGGCTTTCGTGATCGCCTCATCGCGGCGTGCCTTCTCCGCTTTATCCATCGCGGCACGCTTTGCCGAATACTCCGCACGGATTTCATCCTTCAGTTTACGGATCGGATTCATGCAAGCACCCCCTTACGGATTTCGTCTGCCTTCGCCTCACCGCACAAAGCGGCAACGAGCGCGAGTGCAAATTCCGTCGCCGCGCCCATGGCGCGTCCGGTGATGATTTTTCCGTCACGGACGCACGGCACGGCTTCAACCGATGCACCGTCGAGGTACGCCTCAAATCCGGGATAGCAGACAGCACGCTTGCCCGTAAGAACTCCTCGCTTGCCTAAAATCATCGGTGCGGCGCAGATCGCGGCAAGATACGCATCCGCCCCGGTCGCGGCGGTGATAAATTTCTCCACCGCGGGGGATTCGTCTAAATTCTTCGCCCCGGGCATACCGCCCGGCAGAATCACCATCGCAGGAGCGATCCCGTCCGAAAGCATCGCCTCCGCTTCGGCAGCCGTTACGTCGGCGGTCACGGGAATCCCGTGGGAGCCGGTGGCGATCTTTCCCGTCACACCGACCGTCGTTACCGTTACTCCGGCGCGACGAAGCAGATCCGCAGGCGTAAGTGCTTCGATCTCCTCAAAGCCGTCTGCCAAAAATAAGTACACCATCGTGTTTCCCATCGTTCTCTCTCCTGTCTTTTTATGTAATTATGATACGTTGACGATCCGATCTGCGTTTTGTTCCGCCGTATATGCAGTATGGCACAAAACGGCACGCAAAAATCAGTCAGAGCGAAAGTGCGGCGTGAATTTTTTCCTCGATCGCCTCAATCGGCAGAATGCCCATCCCGTCGGAGCAGTCGATCACAGACCAGTGCATCCGCTCGCCGACAAAGCCGAGTGCCTCGTAGCATCTTTGAAGGTACGCGTCATCCGCCTCGTGGATGTCCTTCACAATGCCCTTCTCCGCGCACCGTTTTTCCACGAGGGATCGGGATACGGCCGGCGGCATGGTGAGGGCAATCACGGCATCGGGCGCAGGCAGTCCGATTTTGGAAAATTCGAAATCCCACAGCCACGTAAGGAAGCCCTCCCACGCTTCACGGGGGAGCTTGGCAAGCTGATGATATGCGTTCGCGGTCGTATAGCGGTTGGCGATCACGACCGTATCGGGATCGTCGATGTCTCTTTGCCAGTCCGTCTTATAGCTGACGTAGCGATCCGCCGCAAACAGCATCGACGCGGCATACGCATTTGTGTCATCCGGCGAGGAACCGAGCGCACCGCCGAGATACAGCCGCACAAGAGAGGAGCTCTCCTCCTCATAGCGGGGGAAATCGATCAGCCGAACCTTCTTCCCCTGCCCCCTCAGATAATCCGCAAGACGCGCGCTCTGCGTGCCCTTGCCGGAGCCGTCCAGCCCCTCAATTACGATCAGTTTACCCATACTGTCTCCTGCCTCACGAGTCGGTGTCTCGGAGGACCATCTCCATAAATTGCTCTTTTGTAATCAGCACCTCGCGCGGCTTCTGCCCGTCGGGTGCGCTGACGTAGCCGAGCTGTTCCATTTTATCGATCAGCTTAGCGGCGCGGCCGTATCCGAGCGACAGCCTGCGCTGGATGAGTGACGTCGAAATTTTTCCGCTCTCCACGGCAAGCTCGATCGCAGGACGGAGCATCGGATCGGTATCCTCTCCGTCGTCCTCTCCGTCTGCGGAAGGAGTTCCCTTCTTACCGACGGCAATCGAAGCAGCATTGCGCTCGACCTCGGCGATCGCGGTGGAGTTATACTCCGCGTCCCCGTTGTTGTGCTTAATAAATTCAACAACGCTTTCGACCTCCGTGTCGGAGACGAACGCGCCCTGTACACGCATCGGCTCGTGCGAGCCTACGGGACTGTACAGCATATCGCCTCGTCCGACGAGGGATTCCGCACCGGCGCGGTCGATGATCGTACGCGAGTCCACAAGCTGGGACACACGGAACGAGATACGCGAGGGGAAGTTTGCCTTAATCAGACCGGTGATAACGTCAACGGACGGTCTCTGCGTACCGATGATCAGATGCATACCGGCGGCACGCGCCTTCTGCGCGATACGGCAGATCGGTGCCTCGACATCGTTTTTGGCGACCATCATGAGATCGGCAAGCTCATCGATAATGATGACGAACTGCGGCAAAAATTCGTACTGCGGATCGTCCTTCGTGATCTCGTTGTACGATTTGAGATCGCGCACGCCGACCTCCTCGATGAGGCTGTATCGGCGCTCCATCTCGGACACTGCCCAGGAGAGGGCACCCGCCGCTTTTTTCGGATCGCTGATTACAGGCATGTACAGATGCGGAATGCCGTTATAGACGTTCAGTTCGACCTTTTTGGGATCGACCATGATGAATTTGAGCTCGTCCGGCTTCGCTTTGTACAAAAGACTGACGATCAGGCTGTTGATGCAGACGGATTTACCCTGACCGGTCGCACCGGCGATGAGCAAGTGCGGCATCTTCGCCACGTCAAGGAACACATCCGCACCGGCAACGTCCTGTCCGAGCGCGGCACTGAGGCGGCTCTTCGCCGCACCGAAGCGCGGATTCTCCAGAAGCGTGCGCAGATGCACGGTCGCGGGATTTTTGTTGGGCACCTCGATACCGACGGCGGATTTGCCGGGGATCGACGGCTCAAAGCGCACGCCGGAGGTAGCAAGATTCAAAGCAATATCGTCCACCAGATTGGCAATCGAGCGCACCTTGGTGCCCGGCTCGGGCGCAAGCTCGTAACGGGTGATTGTCGGACCGCGGCACACGTCCACGATCTTCGTTCTTACATTGAAATTCTTCAGCGTTTCGACCAGACGCGCCGCATTCTCGCGCAGCTCCTCCGCGACGTTTTCGTCCTTCAGAGATTCGTCCGCAGACAAAAGATCAATCGGAGGAAATTTATATTCGGGTACGGGCGGCTCTGCAATCGGGTCGGCGGCACCCACCGTCTGTGTGAGCGTCTCCGTGAGCGTTCTGCGCTCGACGGTCAGCTCTATATCCATATCCGCGGAAGCCGCATCCGCCGAAGCATCCTCACCTGCCACACGGTCGGACAGATCCGCCCCCTTCTTATCGCTGAAGATCGCGGCAAGATCCAACTCATCCTCCGCCATGCGGTCGAGATCGTCCTCGTCCATCACGTCGGCAGGTCCTCTTTCCGCAGGCAGATTTTCATCCCACGGCAGATCATCTTCATCCGCCGCAGGTGCGGCGGCACCGCTTTGTTCCAGCCGCGCACGGGTGCGGCGCATGACCTCGTCAAAGATTTTCTCATCAATCACGCCTTCGCTGTCGCTTGCAGTATCGGCGGCGGCAGGTACAGAATCCTCTTCCTCCGCAGCATCATAGAACTGCTTCGGCTTTTCCGTCGGCAAAGGAAACTCGTCCTCCTCATCGATCGGCTCGAGCTTTTGCTGTACGCCGGTCGTCTCCGCAATACGCGGCTTCGGACGGGACGCCCGTTCTTTTTCTGCCGCGGCAACCTCCGCCTCCGCACGCTCCAGCGCAAGACGCTCCTTGCGCATCTTATGCTTGTACGAAATCAGAATCCAAAGTCCGCGCGGCGTGATGCCGAAAATCAGAAGAACAAACACAAACAAAAGCGCAAACAAAAGCACCAACGAAAGGATGCGATCAAACGCGAACATCAAAGCCGCGCCGATCAGACCGCCGATTGCGCCGCCGCCGATGCGGTCACAGCCGCTTCGGTACAATTCGACAACGTTGAACGTATCCGCGCCGCCCGCCAAAAAGTGCAAAATCACAGCAGTGAGCAGATACGTAACACCGCAGCAGCAGATTTTCCAGGAAAGCACCCCGTTTTCGCTGTCTGCACGCCACATGACCGCGATCAGAATGAGATACAGCGGCAGCGTGTACGAAGCACCGGCGAACAGTCCGAACAGGACATTTTTGATCGCCGCGCCGACCACGCCGACGCCGTTTGCCAGAAGGCAGATCGCAAAGAACACGGCGATCACGCCAAGCACAAACGGCAAAAGCTGTGAAAGCAACCCCGCGGGGGCGTTCATGCGCTTCTTTTTCTCCCCGGATTTCGGTGTTTTCTCCTCCCGTGCCTGCTGCTTTTCCGGCTTCTTTTTCACATCGTCTTTTTTATCGGACTGTTTCACCGGCGTTTTCTTGTACGTTTTGCCGCCGGTCTTTTTGCCCGTATCTTTTTTCTTATCAGCCATTTTATACGATTCCGCTTGACGCGGAGAACCTTCCCTTCGCAAATATCAATGTATGAATCCGTTTCGGTATGCGCATAGTAACACCGTATCGCCATGAAAACATACACCATTATATATAATAACAGATTTTTGCAAAAAAAACAAGGGTTAGCGGAAACATAGTTTCGGTATCGGCAAAAAAAGTATCCCGCAAGAGAAAAAAACACGCGAAACCGGACGAAATCCTGCCGCTGACGGATCACGGAGGTATCATTTTGCAGATCACGGTAAGCCGCCGCGCGAAGGTGCGGCTGATTCTTCTCGCCGCCACGGGGGCGGCGGCGGGATTTCTGAACGGACTGCTCGGCGCGGGCGGCGGAATCATACTGATCTACGCGCTGAGCGCACTCAATCCGGACAAAAGCCCCGACGGAGTGCGTGACAATTTTGCGGCAACGATCGCGTGCGTCCTGCCTGTCACGCTGCTCTCCGCCTTCCTCTACGCCGCGGACGGGCGGATGGATTTCACCGCCGTATCCCCACTCGTCCTGCCTGCCGTGCTCGGCGGATTTGTCGGCGCGATGCTGCTCGGACGGATCAACACCGTCCTTCTGAAAAAGCTGTTTGCTCTGCTCGTGATTTACTCGGGCGTGAGCATGATTCTCAGGTAGGAGGATGTATGCTGACAGTCGTTCTGATTTCGTTTCTGATCGCCGTGCTCAGCGGCATGGGCATGGGCAGCGGTGGCTTGCTCGTCGTCTTTCTCACCCTGCTCGCCGATGTGCCGCAGATTCGTGCGCAGGGGATCAATCTGCTCTTTTTTCTGTTTTCCTCGGGGGCATCCATGCTCTGGCACGTGCAGAAGCGGCGTCTCTCCTTCCCCGTGATCACCGTCGTCGCCGCCGCGGGACTTATCGGCACAATCCCCGGCTCGTATGCCGCCCTCCTTTTGCCCGAAAAAGCGGTGCGCGTCCTCTTCGGCACCATGCTCGCCGTCTCCGGCACAATCGCCCTCTTTCGCACCAAAAAGGGCAAATTGAACGAAAAAAATCCGAAATAATCAAAAAATTGTGGCAAACACCTATTTACAAAGCCCGGAAAGTGTGGTATAATAATCTGCGGTTGTGCCGACAACTCGGTCTGCGGATCAAAGGTTTCTTCACGGAACGCTTTCACCCGCCGCTTACTGAGTCGCTTGGCGTAATACACTATTTATATTTTTTATGAGGTGAAACTATGGAAAAGGAAATCAAGCAGCAGATCATCGAGCAGTACAAGACCCACGAGGGTGACACCGGTTCTCCCGAGGTGCAGATCGCCGTTCTGACCTACCGCATCAACAGCCTGAACGAGCATCTGAAGAACAACCACAAGGACCACCACAGCCGCCGCGGTCTTCTGAAGATGGTCGGTCACCGCCGTAATCTTCTCGCATACCTCCAGAAAACGGACATCGAGCGTTACCGCGCGATCATCGAGAAGCTCGGTCTCAGAAAGTAATTCCGCTTTTTGAATCGGGTTACCCCGTCTGCCGTTTCCCCGCCGCACTGCGGCAAACGACTCCGGGCAAGTACAAGCTGCGGCAGGCTGTTTTTTGCAGCGTGACGCAGCTTGTTTTTTCGGAGACAATCCCCTGTACGTACCGGCCGCTACGGGATCAATTGGCTTAGCCCGTAAAGATGTGCCTGAATTTCAGGTATCTCTTTAAGTGCTAAACCCTGCGATCCGCGCGGCTGCGCCTCCCTGCCTTTGCGGAGACATGAAGGCGTATCTTTTCCGCAAAATTTGAAAGGATTGGTATTTACCATGTTTGAGAACTACAAGACCTTCTCCTACGAGTTTGCAGGACGCCCGCTCGTAGTTGAGACCGGTAAGATGGCAGGTCTTGCCAACGGCTCCTGCCTCGTTCGCTACGGCGACACCGCCGTCCTCTGCTGCGCTACCGCTTCCGAGCGTCCGCGCGACGGCATCGATTTTCTCCCCCTGTCCGTTGACTACGAAGAGCGTCTTTACGCAGTCGGTCGCGTTCCCGGCAGCTACAACCGCCGCGAGGGACGTCCGAGCGAGAAGGCGATCCTCACCGCCCGTGTGATCGACCGCCCGATACGCCCCCTCTTCCCGAAGGATCTGCGCAACGACGTAAACCTTGCGCTCACCGTTCTTTCCGTTGACCATGACTGCTCCCCCGAAATCGTTGCCATGATCGGTGCGTCCATCGCGCTGTCCATCTCCGATATTCCGTGGAACGGTCCGATCGGCGGTATGTTCGTCGGTCTCACCGAGGAGGACGGTCTCGTCATGAATCCGACCAGCGCACAGCGCGCTGTCAGCAAGCTCGACCTCACCGTGGCTGCTTCCGAGAAGAAGGTGGTCATGATCGAGGCAGGCGCAGACGAAGTTGACGACGACACCATGTACGACGCCATCATGAAGGCACACGAGGAGATCAAGAAGCTGCTCGTTTTCATCAATGAAATCGTCGCCGCTGTCGGCAAGCCGAAGTTTGACTACCCCGCCCACACCGTGGACGAGGAGCTCTACAACAAGATCCAGGACTACTGCATCGATGCAGTCCGCGTGGCTCTTGACACCGATGACAAGAACGTCCGCGACGAGCGCATGACTGTCATCACCGAAAACGTTTACAACGAGTTCGACGGCGGAGACATCGATCTGCATCCCGTCATCGACGAGATTCTCTACAAGCTCCAGAAGTTCGTTGTCCGCCGCTGGCTGCTTGTCGACGGCAAGCGCGTTGGCGGCCGCCGTCTCGATCAGATCCGTCCCCTCGCCGCAGAGGTCGGTCTGTTCAACCGCGTACACGGCTCCGGTATGTTCACCCGCGGTCAGACGCAGGTTATGACGCTTGCTACCCTCGGTCCGGTATCCGACGCACAGCTGCTCGACGGCATCAGCGAGGAGACCGAGAAGCGCTACATGCACCACTACAACATGCCCGGCTACTCCACCGGTGAGGCAAAATCCTCCCGCAGCCCGGGACGCCGCGAGATCGGTCACGGTGCGCTCGCTGAGCGTTCGCTCGTTCCCGTTCTTCCCTCCACGGAGGAGTTCCCCTACACGATCCGCCTCGTTTCCGAGGTTATCAGCTCCAACGGTTCTACCTCCCAGGCTTCCGTCTGCGGCTCCACGCTCGCTCTGATGGATGCAGGTGTGCCGATCAAGGCTCCCGTTGCCGGTATCTCCTGCGGTCTGATCACCGAGGGTGAGAGATGGATGACGATGATCGACATCCAGGGTCTTGAGGACTTCTACGGCGACATGGATTTCAAGGTTGCCGGTACCCACAAGGGTATCACGTCCATTCAGATGGATCTGAAGATCGACGGTCTTACGCCCGAAATCATCAAGGAAGCACTCGCTGTCACCCACAAGGGACGCGATTACATCATCGACGAGATCATTCTGAAGGCTATTCCGGCACCGCGTCCGGAGGTTTCCGAATTCGCACCGAAGATGATCTCCATGAAGATCGCCGTTGAGAAGATCGGTGAGGTCATCGGTCCGAAGGGTAAGACGATCCAGAAGATCGTTGCCGATACCGGCGCGAAGATCGACGTCGAGGACGACGGCAGCATCTTTATCTCCGGCGTCAGCCAGAAGGGCATCGAGGCAGCACGCGACATCATCGCAGGCATCGTATTTGAGCCGGAGGTCGGTGCGATCTACACCGGTAAGGTTACCCGCGTGATCCCGATCGGCGCATTCGTTGAGTTTGCTCCGGGCAAGGAGGGCATGGTTCACATCTCCAAGCTCGACAACAAGCGCACCGAAAAGGTCGAGGACGTCTGCAACGTCGGCGACGAGATCCGCGTCAAGTATCTCGGCACGGACGAAAAAGGACGCATGAATCTCTCCAGAAGAGACGCGCTTTAATTCCCATCAGTCAATGAACGTTCTTAGGGGAGAGGGTTACCTCTCCCCTTTGCGTTTTCCGCCGCTTATACCGTAACGGAGAAAGGATTTTCGATGCCAAACCGCGATTTTTACGAAAGCACCACCTCCCCCGTCAAAAACAACGACCGCTATCGCCGCACCTCCGCAATCAAGGGTGCCCTGATCTGTGCGATTGTGCTGATCGCCGTCATCGTCATATCGGTTTTTGTGATCTCCTCACAGTGGGAACGTCCGGCAGAGGATACCGGCGTGGGCACGCTCGATCCGACTGCGACGTATCCGTACGACACAATCCCCGCGGAAACCTCCCCGGAAACAGTCGTCACGGAAACAACCGATCTTTCCTTCATAGGACCGCCGCCCGCACTGACTGAGCCCGACAGCGCGAGCATCATCCTCGACAACACGCAGATCACGCGCGGCGATCTCATTCTTGTAAACGGACAGCACCCGTATTCTTTTGATATTTCCGAAAAGCAGACGGTGTTCTACGGCAACAAATCCCCCTGCTATAAGCTCAGCGGCTCCGCCCTTTCCATCGACGACGGTCTGTTCCCGATTTTTGACCGAATGATGGTCGATTTCAGCACCGCCACCGGCTGCAAGGATCTTCTCATCACCAGCGGCTACCGTACATATGCGGATCAGGAGGCAATCATGGCTTCCCGTGTTGCATCCATGGAGGCGGAAAAAGCCGCCATGTACGTTGCGAATCCGGGGCACAGCGAGCACCACTCCGGTCTCGCTGTCGATATGGTTCTTTTTATCGACGGACGGCAGTACTACTTCCCCGATCACGAAATGGGCGCGTGGATCATTGAAAACGCGCCGAAGTACGGCTTCATCCTCCGCTACACGGAAGCGATGAGCGATCTGACAGGATGCGCCGCCGAGCCGTGGCACTACCGCTATATCGGCACGCCGCACGCACAGCTCGTCACCGATCTCGGTCTTTGCTACGAGCAGTACGTGGAGTATCTCTACTCCTTTACGTGGAACGGGGATCGCCTCTTTATCGCCCCCGACGGCACGACAACGACCGGCGACGGCTTCCATCTCCCCGCCGAGGGACACATGGTCTACTACGTCCCTGCCAATACGGAAGCGGACACGACGGAAATTCTTCTGCCGCTCGGATATAACGTCTATTCGATCTCGGGCGACAACGTGGGCGGCTTCTTTGTAACGGTCGATCTCACCTCGTATGCCGAGCCGACTGTGGAAGCACCGATCATCGACTGAGTTTTCCGAACATTCAATCAATATTTTCTGCCTCTTCATAAAACTATCACATTGGAGAGGTATACTATGCTCGTAAACCGAAATCGGTATGCAATCCAGTTAAAGGAGCAAACGAATGAACAACGATCTGTTTAACGGAAACGGACTGAACGGAGAAAATCCGCAAAACGTACCGCAGTCCGAGCCCTCCCCCACGGAGGAAACAATAAAGCCCGCTGCCACCGAATCCTCCGAGAGCAGCGAGCCCGCGGCGAGCACCGAAGCGACGCCGCCCGAAGCGAAAGCCGATACGGAAACGCCCACTCCGTCTACCGAAACGACGGCCACACCGTCCCCTGCCTCGTATGTTTGGGAGGATGAGCCGCAGGCGACACCTGCCTCGCATACGTATTCGTCGTACAATCCCGCACCGACACCCGTTACACCGCCGAAAAAGGAGAAAAAGCAGCCGAAGGGCGTCTCCCGTGTCGCACTCGCAATCATCTGCGTCTGCACGGTGCTCCTCTCCTGTGCTTCGGGATTTTTCGGGGCGTATCTTGTCACAAGCAATCTCTCCGTAAACGAGGAGTCGAATCTCTCCGGTACCGACACAAGCGATCCGGTCGTAATTTATCAGTCCGCCGCCTCCCCGTCAAGCGGCATGTCCGCCGATAACGGCTCTGCCTCGTACTACAACGTCGCCGAGCTTGTCAAGGCATCCGTTGTGGAGATCACCACGGAGCATCTCGTAAATTCGTACTTCCAGTACGTCACGCAGGGTGCAGGCTCCGGCATCATCCTCTCGGCGGACGGCTATATTCTGACGAACAATCATGTCATTGTTGACGACAACGGCGAAATTGCCGGTACCATCACGGTTCGCATGACGACGGGCGAGGAATTTAAGGCGACCGTTATCGGCTCGGATGCCGATTCGGACATCGCCGTACTCAAAATTGAGGCGGAGAATCTCCCTGCCGTAATCGTCGGTAACAGCGATGCGCTGGGCGTAGGCGAGGAAGTGATCGCCGTCGGCAATCCGCTCGGCGAGCTGGGCGGCACCGTCACAAACGGCATCATCAGTGCGCTCGACCGTGAAATCAACGTGGACGGCACAATGATGAACCTTTTGCAGACGAACACGGCGATCAACCCGGGCAACTCGGGCGGCGGACTGTTCAATATGGCAGGCGAGCTGATCGGCGTAGTCAACGCCAAATCCTCCGGCACGGGTATTGAAGGTCTCGGCTTTGCGATCCCGGTAAACGATGCCGTAAGCATTGCCGAACAGCTCATCACAAGCGGCTACGTCAGCGGCAAGCCGTATCTCGGCGTGACGTTCTACAACGTAACCAGCTATTCCGAAGCCTTGTACTACGGGCTCAAGCACCTCGGCGTGTATATCGTCGGTCTGGAGGGCGGCATGAACGATGACGTATTCGAAATCGGTGACCGTGTGATCGCCGTGGACGGCAACGAAATTTCCTCCCACGATGACATCAAGGCGGTTTTGAAATCGCATGAGGTCGGAGACAAAATTATCTTTATCGTCTACCGAAACGGAAAGATGCGCGAAATCGAAGCCACCTGCTATGAGTGGGTACCCGAATCCTCCTCGGTGGAATTTGAAGAATAAGCACAAGCGGCTGCCTGTACGGCGGCCGCTTCTTTGTATTGACAAGCTGTGTAAAAAATGCTATCATTATATCCGTACCGGATTCTATGCACGAAGGGATATTGCCATGCTGCCATTTTTCACCGCGAGGCTTCGCTCGCTTACATACCACAGCATTATTCTGAAGCTGATTACCGCGCTTACGGCAGCCTCGCTGATCGAGGTGCTCGTCTCACCGTATTTGTTTACGGAAACACAGTATTTCACCGACATGCATACGGGTCTCTACCTCGGTGTCTTCCTCGGTGTGTTCGCCCTCCTTGCCCTGACCGTATGCGAATGTCATGACGGATATATCCTCCTCCCGTTTCTGACTACACTGTTCGTAATCACGAACGCGCAGGCGGAAAACGTGTATTACGCCGTTGTCACCTCGCTTGTTATCGGCGGATTTGTTTTCTTTCTCGCTGCAAAAATACATCTCCCCGCCCCCGGCAAAACGATCACAGTCATTCTCTGTGTACTGTTCGGCACACTGCTTGCTCTGTTTATCGGCTCCCTTACCATTCTCGATTTGCTGGGACACAGAACTCCCACGTTCGATTCGGGCATTTTCTCGCAGATGTACCACTATATGTCGGAAACGCTGATCCCGTACACAACCTGCGAAAGAGATATGCTTCTCTCCCATTTTGCGGTGCACTTTTCCCCGATTCTGTACATCGCTCTGCCGTTTTACATGATTTTTCCGCATCCGGCAACGATTCTCGCCGTGCAGGCGATCGCGGTCGCCTCGTCGATCTTTCCGCTGTACAAGCTCGCCAAGCATTTCGGGCTTTCGGATAACAAAACGGTCGCCGTTGTTTTAATGTTCGTTCTGCACCCGACGGTGATCGCAAACAATTTTTACTATTTCCACGAAAACTGCTTTCTGACCGTGCTTCTTTTGTGGCTGTTCTATTTCGCCGAGACGAAAAAGCCTGTCCCGATGTACATTTTTGCCGTCCTCACCATGGCAGTGAAGGAGGACGCGCCCGTGTACGTGCTCTTTTTCGCGCTGTATCTGCTCTTTTCCAACAAATCCAAGCGGCACGGCACTGCGCTCGCTCTCCTCGCCTGTATCTATTTCGGCGTTGTCACGCATCTGATGAGCGTGTACGGTCACGGTATCATGACGTACCGATACGACAATTTCATCTTTGAGGAGGGCGGCTCCATCTACTCCGTGATCCTCAACATTCTGAAAAATCCGTCCTACGTGTTCACGCAGATTCTGACGGCGGAGAAGCTGACCTTTCTGGTTCTCATGCTTTTGCCCATGGCTCTTTTGCCGACGGCAATCAAAAAGCCGTCTTCTGTCGTTTTGCTTCTTCCGATGGTGCTTATGAATCTGATGACAGACTATAAATATCAGTACGATATAAAGTTCCAGTACACCTACGGCACGGTCGCGTTTCTCTTCTATCTGACCGTCATCAATCTCAGCACGATGAAGCGTGAGCACGCGAAAAAGCTCTTGCTCTGCGGCGTGTGTGCGTCCTTGTTCTTTTTCGCCGCCGTCAACTATCCCAGAACAGAAAAAATCGAAACGTATACCCTCACCAAGGAAAACTCCACTATCATCACGGAAGCGCTTGCCACTATCCCCGAGGATGCAAGCGTATGCGCAACGACATATCTGGTACCCGCGCTCTGGAACAGAGATTTTGTCTATGAGTATAAGTATTCAGACAAAGAAACGGATTACGTCGTGATCGACATGCGCTGGGGCACGACCGATTTTAACGACTTCCGCGCCAAGCATCCCGAATATGATCTCACGTTCTTCCACGCGAAAACAGTCGCGATTTTCAAAAAAATTGAGTAAAGGAGCGGCATCATGACACGTTTCCGGCAGCGGCGATTTCTTTTGTGCGCACTCACGTTTGTCTATACGGGCTTCGCCGCTTCCCTGCTCACCCGTTCCGCTCGTACAGCCTTATTCATTACTGCGGCAGCCATTACTGCCGCTTCTTTTTTGCTGCCTCTGATCCGTGCGCTGAGAAGCCGTCTGCCTGAGCACGCCCTGCAGCTTTCCCGACGGGTACTGTGCACCGCGCTGATCGCGCTTCTCTTCTTCGGTGGGTATCGGCATCTCGCGTTCGATCGGCATATCGAAAAATGGGACGGTACTTCCGCCGAAGTGACCGCCTGCATCCGCGAAAAATCCTATGCGACCGCATATTCCACCGCGTATATTGCCGATGTCACCACCGAAGGCGGCGATTCCTTCCGTATCCTTCTCGTCACACCGAGCGACACCTTCGTGCGAGGAGATCATGTGCAGTGCACCGTCACGTTTTCTGCATTTGCCGAATTATCGGGCTCTTTTCCCGAACGTCGCTACTATCAGTCGCTGGGTGCCGTTTTGCAGGGAGAAACGGAGAAAACCGCGCTTCTGTACACGAAAACAAATCTTCTCTCCCACATTGATACATGGCGCGAATCCTTAATCGGGATGCTGCGCGCCGATCTCGGGCGAAAGGAGAGTGCCGTTGCCGCAGCTCTCTTTTTGGGCGACCGTGACAATCTCGCCGACTCGCTCACGCGCGATTTCCGCAGGCTCGGCATCTCGCATCTGCTCGCCGTCAGCGGTATGCACTTCACGATTATTCTCTCCGCGCTGGACAAGCTCCTGACCACCGTACTACGCAAAAGAAAACTCCGCACCACGCTGCTCATCCTTGCCTCTGTTGCCTACATGCTTCTGTGCGGACTGACGGAGTCCGTCCTGCGTGCAGGCATCATGATGCTGCTTTCCTACACGGCGGTCTTTTTAGGCAGGCGTTCCGATACACTCACATCTCTCGGAATCTCCTCTTTGCTCATCTGCGTGATCGATCCCACCGCGTTCTCCTCCGTAGGATTCCAGCTATCGGTCACAGCCGTTTTGGGACTTTGCGCGTATGAACGAATCCGCAAAAAGCTGAAACCCACCGTACCGCTGTCCCCAAAAAGGAAAGCGATCCGCGAAACACTCGGCGTGTTCGTTCTGCCGATTGCTATCCAGATCATACTCTCGCCGATGCTCTGCTACTACTTCGGCGAAATCTCGCTGTTTACGCCGCTTGCCTCCATTCTGTTTTCACCGATTATCACGTGCATCCTGACACTGACGCCGTTCTACCTGCTCTTCCGCATGATTTTGCCGATCGCCGCCGTTCTCGGCACGGCGATCACATGGCTGAGCTCGATTACCGGCGTTCTTGCGGAAGCGTTTGCCTCTCTTCCCGGCACCACCCTTTCGCTGAAATCGCCGATCGCACCGCTGTTTGCCGCCGCGCTGTCCGCCGCACTTCTGACAGCGCCTTTGTGTCAAAATAAAAAATCACTCCGCCGCCATTTGCGAGGAACTGTCTGCATTCTGCTGCTCTTTTTCGTCACGACAACGGCTTCAAATATCGTCACGCGAAATGACGTGCAGATTATCACCTCTGCCAAAGAAAAAAACGATGCGGTGATTCTGCACGTACAGAAGGATTTTCTTTTGATCGACATATCCGACGGCTCCTACTCCGCGCTCACCGCCGCCTACTCCGCCGCGGCGGAATCCGGTGCGACGGAAATCTCCGCGCTGTATCTCACCCATCTGCACACGAAGCATGTGAACGCCGTAAAACGATTTTCTGACACCGTATACGTCCGCGCGATGATTCTTCCCTCTCCCGAAACGGAGGAGGAGGCAAAAACGCTCTCCGCACTGACCGCTTTTTGTGAGGCGGAGGGGCTTCCGTACCATCTCTACGGGGAAAACGACAGCGTATACTGGGGCGATACGGTCGAAATCATTCCCGGGGAGAAACGGTATCTCGCCCGTTCCACCCATCCGATCGTCACGCTGACCGTGCACGCAAACGGCTCCGTATTTTCGTATATCGGCGCATCCGCCGCCGAAATCCCCACGCATACCGATCTGACAGGCTCGGACGTAATCGTGTTCGGCAGTCACGGTCCGAACGTCAAGCTGAACATTTACGCAAAATTCTCCCCGTACCTCCGTGCCGCAGTCATGCGCGACAGCGCAGGCACCCTCTCTGAGAAAACGAAAAACAGCATCCCCGAAGAGATGCTTCTCTTTGAGGATGCCGAAACGCACATATTTACTTTTGCCCCGTGACTCAGACAAAGCGCGTGGATACCCACACCGCCACGATCATCTGAAACAGGAGAATCAGCGGAATACCGAGCATGAATTTCACGTGCCGCGTCTTGTGTCGGATACAAAGCATGGTAATCAGCATGGCGACGGAGCCGCCGAACGCGCTATACAGAAGCAGCGTGGCTTCCGGCACGCGCCTGTGCCCGGATTTTTTGGAAAACTGCTTGTCCGCAATCGTGACGATCACGGAAACAAGCGAGATCACCGAAAGATAGACGAGCAGGCAACGAAAAATAAGCTCGCCGTGCTCCGTAAGAAAGGATGTAATTGCGTTCATTCGTATTTCCCCGATTCTTCCTGCGCCATCCCGTCACAGCGCTCGTTGTACGGATGCCCTGCGTGTCCTTTTACCCAAACGTATGTAATCGTATGCCGCTCGCATAGATTCAAAAGCTCGTCCCACAGATCGGGATTGAGTGCCCTTGCGCCGTCGCTTTTTTTCCACCCGCGCGCTCGCCAAGATGCCGCCCATCCCTTTGAGAGCCCGTCGATCACATATTTCGAATCGGACGTAAGCGTAATCTCGCACGGCTCCTTCAGTCTTCGGATCGCCTCGATCACCGAGATCAGCTCCATGCGGTTGTTCGTCGTCTGCGCCTCACCGCCCGACAGGCAGAGCTCATGCTTTCCGTATACGAGGATCGCGCCCCAGCCGCCCGGTCCGGGATTTCTGCGGCAGGAGCCGTCCGTGTAAATCTCTACGTGCTTCATCGTTTTCGCCTTCCTTGCACTGTTCTGATTATATTCTACCACATTTTTCGGAAGATTGCAATGCTGTATCGGAGGCGGATTCAGTCGCATATACTAAAGTGCGATCGAAAAACGACCGCGAAAGCACATACGAAAGGACCGTCCAAACGGGAGAGTGAATCTATGGACAGACAAAACGACTTTTTCAGGCAGGGATTTTCAGGCATCGACGGCGAGGACGCGGATACCGCCACCCCGCGCGATCGAATTGACAGGGATTTGAGAGACCGCATTTTCGCCGAGGAGGACGGCATCTTCCGCCGCGACAGCGTGCCTGCCTCCGCGCGGCGTGGGACACCGACAAGGCGGCAGCTGCTCAGACAGATTGGAAACTACAGTCTCGCGCTTGCACAGGCGGCATCGTATCTCGATACGCATCCGGCGGACGCTTCCCTTCTTCGCTATTTTGATACGTACCGCTCGCTTCTGAACGACTGTCTCCGCGCGTGGGATACTGCCGACAGATTGCCGTAAAACTTGACAGAATCCCCGTTTTATGATAAAATAATCGAGGTGTGCCGAAAACCGCGCTTCGATACAGATGAACGTGCGGGGCTCTCCCCGCCGTTCTTTTTTATTGAAAACTCACACGCGGAGGCTTTGACGCGGATGAAAAAAATCGAAAAAATGAATGAGCTCGCCTGGGTGCTCGGCATCGTTTTGTGCGCACTGGGCGTTGCACTTTGCACGAAGGCAAACTTCGGACTCTCCATGGTCGCCGCCCCCGCGTATATCCTGCATCGCAAAATCTCCGAATTTCTCCCGTGGTATACGCAGGGCGTCTCCGAATACGTCTGGCAGTTTCTCTGGCTGATTCTGACCTGCCTGATCGTGCGCCGCTTCAAATTCCGCTATCTTCTCTCCTTCGGAACAGGTATTCTGTTCGGTCTGACGCTGGACGGGTGGCTCCTTCTTTTGGGCGGCGGCGGCACGTATGAATCCTTCGCCGTCCGTGTCATCGCGTTCGCCTTCGGTCTGTCGATCACGGCACTGGCCATCGCGCTGTTTTTCCGGACAAGCCTGCCGCTTGAGATTTACGAGCTCACCGTAGCGGAAGTATCTGCTCGGTACAATCTCCCCGTCGGTCGGGTAAAATTTGCCTACGATGCCATGATGCTCGTCATATCTCTCGCGCTCGCCTTCTTCCTCATGCGCGATTTTGTCGGCATCGGTATCGGAACGGTGGTAGCTACCCTTTTGAACGCCACGCTCATCAACGCATTCGGCAAGCTCCTCGACCGATTTTTCAACTTTGACGCACGCTTTCCGAAGCTGGTCGAAAAACTGTAAGAAGCGGGAACCGTGCGGTCCCCGCTTCTTTTACACCTCCGCGTACGCGCAGAGGAGATCGAACGTATTCTTTACGCCGTCGGTGTGCGAGCGCTCATAGCCGTGCGAGGCGTATACGCCCGGACCGATTAAGGCATCCTTCACGTCAAACGTGCGAACCGCCGCCGAGCAGTCGGAGCTGTAAAACGGATACACATCCGCCGCATATGCGATGTTTTTCTCCCGTGCGAGGGTGATGAGCCGATTCGTCATCGCGTAGTTGTACGGACCGCTGGAATCCTTCACACAGACGGACACCTCGTGCTCCGTGCAGGCAAGTCCGTCGCCGACACAGCCCATATCAATGCCGAGCATCTCCGTCACGCCATCGGGCATCGTGGCGGACGCGCCGTGCCCGAGCTCCTCATACACCGTCAGGTGCATATAGATGCGCCGTTTCGGCGTGATGCAGCCGTCCTTCAGATATTTTGCGAAGCCGAGTAAGATCGCCGCGCTCAGCTTATCGTCCAGGAAACGGCTCTTGATGTATCCCGACTCCGTAATCACCGTGCGCGGATCGGCGCAGACAAAGCATCCCGTTTCGATCCCGAGCGCACGGACATCCTCCGCCGAGGTAACATTCTCGTCCAGCACACATTCCACCGTATCAAACGATCGGCTCGTTTTCGAATATTCCGGGTTTACGTGAACGGACGCATTCACAAGCTGGATCGTTCCTTCGATCACCTTGCCGTCCATGGTATGCACGCGCACGCACTCCGCCTCGGCATTGTTCGCGCTGAAGCCGCCGATCGGCGTCAGCTTCAGTCTGCCGTTGCCCTTCACCTGCGAAACCATCGCGCCGAGGGTATCGATATGTGCGGACAGAAGCAGCGCGTCCGCCGCATCCTCACCGCCGAGGCAGCAGAGTACGCCGCCTTTTTTCGTCAAGGTCGGGGCATAGCCCATCTCCGTCAGTCGGTCAATCGCGTACTGCGCCGCCGCATCCGTAAATCCGGACGGGCTGTCCACGGACAAAATCCCGCGAAGCACGTCCAGCGTATAATCCAGAATTTGTTTTTCCATCGTTTTCTCCCTTATTTTGCTTTTTTATCATTATACCAAATCCGAGCCGTGCGGTCAATCGGATTTTTGAAATTTCACCATCGGAGGCTTCATGATCTGTCATCCTATTCCGCCCGTTTGGAGCGCGGACGCGTGTGTTCTGATTCTCGGCTCGTTTCCGTCCGTCCGCTCCCGTGAGATCGGCTTTTTCTACGGGCATCCGCAAAATCGCTTCTGGCGCACGCTTGCCACCGTGTTCGGCGCGGAGATTCCCTCCTCCACCGAGGAGAAAATCGCCTTTCTGCACCGCCGCCGTATCGCTTTGTGGGACGTGATCGCCTCGTGCGAGATCACGGGCAGTGCTGACGCATCGATCAAAAACGTCACGCCGAACGATCTTCTGCCGATCCTGCACGGCGCACCGATCTGTCGTATCGTGACGAACGGCAAGACCGCCGACGCGCTCTATAGGCGGTATCAGTACCCGATCACGGGCATGGAGGCACTCTGCCTGCCGTCTACCAGCCCCGCAAACGCGCGGTTTCGGGATGCAGATCTCGCAGAGGCGTGGCGTATCCTGCGTGAATTTGCTAAAGAATGACGGATTTTTGCAAATCCTCTTGCACATACACCGCCGATATGGTACAATATAAGGACAAAAATACGGAGGGCACCATGGCTGACATCCGCATCGGCGGCAGATACCGCCACTATAAAGGGAACGAATACGTCGTGATCGGCATCGCAAGCACAGCGAAACGCTTGAGGAGATGGTGATCTACAAGGCGCAGTACGGCGACGGTCAGCTTTGGGCGCGTCCTGCCTCCATGTTTACCGAAACGGTATCCGTAAACGGGCAAACCGTCCTCCGTTTTGCACCGATCGACGACTGATTCGGCATTTGCGTAATTTCGACCGATTTTACACATCCGCCAAATATACAACTACAAGGAACGAAAAAGGCTATGTCATTGACGATACGACCGACCGAAAAGCGGGATCTGCCCCGTCTTTTGGCGATCTATAATCACGAAGTCACATGCGGCACCGCCACACTTGATCTGCATCCGAAAACGGAGGCGGAGTGGGAGGCGTGGTATGACGCGCACACCGTGGGCAATCATTTTGCGCTGACCGCGGAGGTCGGCGGCGAGGCGATCGGATACGCCACCCTCTCCGGCTACCGAGAAAAAGAGGCGTACATCACGACAACGGAGCTCTCCATCTATGTGGACGAGGCTTACCGCCAGCACGGCATCGCGTCCGCCCTCATGGCGGCGATCATTTCAAAAGCGCGGGCGCGTGGGGATATTCACACGATCGTATCCGTGATTACCTCCGAAAATGCGGCAAGTGCCGCACTCCATAAAAAATTCGATTTCGTCTACTGCGGCACCGTCCGCGAGGTCGGTCTGAAATTCGGAAAAATGCTGCACATCGAGACATATCAGTTGATTTTGTAATAGAAAATTCGGCGCACCTGTCACTCGGCAGATGCGCCGTTCTTTTTCAAAAATTCAACCTACGTTTGAAAAATTCTCTCCGAATGCGTTATTGTTTTTTCGTTTTGGTGTGCTATAATGATAACAGGATAAGCGCTGATCCAGAATATTCGGAGGAAATACCACCATGAAACTTGGAGAAAAAATAAAATCGCTCAGAAAGCGGCGGAATATATCGCAGGAGGTTTTCGCCAATTATCTCGGCGTATCGTTTCAAGCCGTTTCCAAATGGGAAAACGGCAACACGATGCCGGACGTAACCATGATCCCCGCGATCGCATCCTTCTTCGGCGTGTCCACAGACGAGCTTTTCGATTTAAATCTGTTCGAAACGGAAAAGCAAGTGGAGGCGATCTGCGCTGACGCGTACAAACACCGCTTCACCGACACGGCGAAATCGGAGCGCATGCTGCGCGAGGGCTTGCAGAGATTCCCGGGAAACGACATTATTCTGAACAATCTGCTTTACACCTTGGATTATCAGACACGGGCGGACGAGGTGATCTCTCTTTGCAAAACGCTGATTGCATCCACCAAGGATGATTCGGTCAAATACGATGCCTGCCGGATTCTTGCCTCATGCTACAAGGAAAACGGGCAGAACGATCTTGTCAAGCCCACACTTGAAATGATTCCCGAAATCTATTTCACAAAGCTGGAGCTTATGGCATCTCTTCTGGAAGGAGAGGACAGCTACGAGGCGGCGCAGAAGCAGAAGAACATTTCCGCCGACGATCTGATCGACATGCTGATAATCACAGGCAAGCGGCTGAAGGAAAAAGGCGAAGACGAGAAAGCGATTTCGCAGTTCAGAATCGCACTAAAGATCATGGATGCGTTTGCAGAGGATTTTCTTGAAACGAAATGGTTTGCATCAACAATCTATGCGTACACGGGCGAGAGGCGGAAAGAAATTGAGCAGCTGCTGAGTGAATAAAATCGTGACCATCGGTAGAATCGGTGGTTTGCACAGCTCTATAAGGGCATGTTTCCGGCAGGGCTGAAATCCGTCTGAAACATCCGGCACTTACAAACTTCCCTACCGCCGAGGAGAAAGCGATTTAATCAAGCCTTCTCCTGTGGGAGAAGGGAGACCGCAAGCGTAGCGACGCGGTGGATGAGGAGTTTCCTTAGACCAACAAAAGGGACTGCCGCATTCAGATGCAGCAGTCCCTGCTTTTTATTTATTCCCCGTCATCCTGCGGAATCTCCTTGGCGAGGCTCGCGTTTTTGTACCGTCTGTCCATCGTGACATCCTTTAAAACGGTGACAAATTCAGGAATCTTCGGCACGACCGCTTCGCTTTCCACCTCAATTTCGAGGATGGCGCGATCCTGCCAGAACGGGTACACGTCAATCTCGCAAACAAATCCCCCGTACGGAATCTTGTAGCGCGTTTTGCGGATGATGCGCCGCTTCAGACTCTCCGTCCGCACCGCGTTTCTGTACTCCTCGGCGGTGATCTCCCGCTCGTCCTCGTACGCGCTCATCGTGCTGATTCTCCGCTTCTCTGTGCGGAAATAGCGGACAACGCCCCCCTCCGTCATACGGCGGACACGCCCCGTCACACCCGGACGCGAGCGAAGATATACCTGCTCGATTTCAAGCACGCGCACCCCCGGCTGGGCAAGGAGGACTTCCCTATCGGGACGGGCGATCAGAAACTTGTGCTCGATCTCAATCGGGATATTTTTATTCTGTTTGGTATTCGGATTCTTCTGCGTTGTATTCATGGATTTATCCTTTGCGATGCGATCAGTATACGGAAACAACCTCGGGATCGGGCTTCTGTGCGTAGGTGCACTGCGTCACGATAAGAACCGGACCTTCCTTGCCGTACATTTTATTAAATTCCACGGAGACTTTCGCCGTCAGCGTCACCCAATCGCGGGCGCGGAGCGTCTCCGCCTTTTTGTATTTGCAAATCAGACCGGCGTACTGGATGTCGTCCGCACAGCACGTCATCACATGCCGTCCGATTGCCATCGTGCGCGGCGGGAATTTCGCATCAATGGCGACAAGTCCCTTGAAACGCACCGTTTTCGTGTCATATTTGAGAATATCCTCCATGAGATCCTGGTACCAGATCGCATAGTCCTCGTCTTTGATCTCGATGATGTCCGCGTTTATGTCAAACGGCAGAGGATCCTCAATCTCATCCGCCTCCGCACGTCCGTCGGTGTAGTTGTACTCAATATCACTGCGGCGGCTGATTCCGCGCACGAGCTTATGCAGCGGCATGAGATCGGTATCATCCGTGACGCGGTTGAATACGGCAAGATCGCACGACTGGAGCTTGTCCACAACCAGCGCACGCATATTCGCGTTGTAGGAGAGAATCGTGGTCGCGTCCGCGGTGAAAATTTCCTGATATACGAGCCATGCTTCGGGCAGAGCGCGGAAGAGGCTGTTCAACTGCCACATACCGTTGTACTCGACAATCACACGGGTAAATTCGTACTTTTCGGAAAGGAAGAGAAACAGCTCAGGCGTGAGGTCTTCTTCGTCCTCCACCGTTTCAAGGTACACCTCACGGGAAGCAAATGCGGACGGATCGTACTCCTCGATCCCCTCCTCGCACAGAAGCAAAAGCGTTTTCTCGTCACGGCAAAATTCGGTGTCGGTCAATGCCTTTTGGAGCATCGTCGTTTTTCCTGCCTCCAGAAAGCCGGTGAACAGATATACGGGAATTTGTTTCATACGCGCCTCCGATTCACGCAAGTCCGAACAGCTTTGCGAGATTCTCCTCGTTCAGCTTTGCGCCGATTACGCAGATGCGACCGATCACGGATGCCTCACCGTGACGGACATCGGGTGTGCCGGGCACGTAATCGAAATGAATGAAATGATCGCCGCCCGGGACGATGCCCTTCGCGCGCAGAACCGTGCCGTACTCCGCCTCGTTTTCCAGAGATGAGAGGATTGCCTCCATCTCCGCATCGGAATAGACGCGCGCGGTCTCGCGTCCCCAGCTTGTAAATACCTCGTCGGCATGGTGATGGTGGTGTTCGTGATCGTGGCAGCCGCACTCGCAGTGCTCGTCATGCTCATCGTGATCGTGATGATGGTGATGCTCGTGATCGTGACAGCCGCACTCGCAGTGCTCGTCATGCTCATCGTGATCGTGATGGTGATGCTCATGATCGTGATGATGGTGCGCCTCATGCGCGAGATGCGCAAGCTCGTCCGAAAGCGTGGATTTCTGCTCCATGGCGGAGAGAATCTGCGCACCGGTGAGCGCGTCCCACTCGGTCGTTACGAGAACTGCCTCCGGATTGTGCGCACGGATGAGCTCGATCACTGCGGTGATTTTGTCCTCGCTAAGTCCGGCGGTATGGCTCAAAATGATACATCCGGCGTGCTCGATCTGATTGTTGAAAAACTCGCCGAAATTCTTCATGTACATTTTGCATTTCTTCGCATCCACAACAGCAATCGCGGCGTTCAGCTCCATTTTGTCGGTGTCCACGGATTCGACCGCGCGGATGACGTCGCTGAGCTTGCCGACGCCGGACGGCTCAATCAGAATCCGCTCGGGCGCGTATTCCTCGATCACCTTCGTGAGCGCACGGCTGAAATCGCCGACCAGGCTGCAGCAGATACAGCCGGAGTTCATCTCGGTCGTTTTGATACCAGCCTCCGCCAAAAACGCGCTGTCCACGCCGATTTCGCCAAATTCGTTCTCGATCAGAACAATTTTTTCTTTATCGTATGCCTCGGCAAGCAGCTTTTTAATCAGCGTCGTCTTTCCTGCCCCGAGGAATCCGGAAAAAATATCAATCTTCGTCTTTTTCATAATTACACCTCTTGCGCTTGAAACAGTATACCCTTTTATTATACCTCTTTTCACCGTGGATTACAAGAGGATTTTTACCAAAAATCGGCACCTGCCGCTCTTTTTGCAAAACAAAATGGCAGGGCTTCCCCTGCCGTCTGTTTTATCGGATATAACTAAACGCGACGCGCGCCTCCGCTTCGGGCGGCTCGATGCCTGCCTTGCGTGCGGCTTCCAGCGATCGGAGCATCCACGCCATGTTTTTCCCGAGGCGGTGCATGATCTGTACGCCTTCTACATCTACCGCGACGTCCTCCGCGCGGCTGCCGTGTACCATGTTCCAATACTGCGAGGTCACAATCGGCATCTCCGCGAAGGCGAAATACTTATACAAAACGTCAAGCGTTGCCGTCGTACCTGCCCTGCGCGCCGACACAACTGCCGCCGCCGGCTTATGGCGGAGCGCATCTCCTGCCGTTCTCCAAAGGCGATCGAGCAGACAGATGAGTGAGCCGTTCGGCGAGGCATAGTACACGGGACTGCCGACAACGAGCGCGTCCGCCGCCGCCATTTTTTCGGCGATCGCCGCGATCAGTCCGTCATCGAACGCGCATCTTTTCAAGGTTTTGCACGCGCCGCACGCCGTGCATCCGCCGATCGGTTTTTTGCCGATATGTACGATCTCGTAATCGATCCCTGCCTCGGAAAGCGGCTTTGATACCTCGCTCAGCGCGGTAAAAGTACAGCCGTTTTCATGCGGACTGCCGTTAATCATCAGAACCTTCATAAAATCCTCCGTAGTGTTTCAGATTTGGCGCGTGCGGTTGCTCACCGCAAACAGGCACTCCGCGCCGCTAATGTCCTGTACGGTTTTTGAAAGAGGAGCCAGCACGGGTGCCTCCGTGCAGTAATGCCCTGCTTCGATCACGTTGATACCTTCCTCCGCCGCATCGAGCACGGTATTGTAGCTCGCGTCTCCCGTAACGAGCGTATCCGCACCCGCAAGCATCGCAGGGGTAATAAAATCCTTGCCGTCACCGCCGACAACGGCGACACGGCAAACGGGACGATCTCCCGTCAGTCTGACAGACGGCGCGCCGAGTGCGTCACGAACCGTCGCCGCAAAATCCTCCGCCGCCATCGGTGCGGAAAGAGTGCCGATTCTGCCGAGCGTGGGCGATTCGTCATCCCCGAATTTTTCAACATCGGTCAGCCCGATTTTTGCGACAAGCACATCGTTCACGCCGCCGTCTCCTGCATCCAGTCGGGTATGAAACGACATCACGGAGAGAGAAGCGGACAGCGCAGACAGCGATCTGCTGCCACTCAGTGTGAAGGGCGTCACCGCTTTCAGCGGACGAAACAGCATGGGATGATGCGTAATCAGCGCGTCAGCACCTGCGCGGATCGCCTCGGTGACAGTGGCTTCGGTCGCATCCAGCGCGAACATCACGCGCTTCACCTCTCTGTTCGGATCGGGACAGATCATCAGCCCGTCGTTATCCCACGGGCAGGAAAGCGCGCGCGGATACAGCGCGTCAAGCGCTTCGTAAAGGGCAAGCACGTTCATTTCATTCCTCCGTCGTTTGTTTCGGCAATTCGATGCCGTTCTCCGCGGCGATTTTGGCAAGCTCCGCGATAAGCGCCGCCTCCGCCGAGGTATCAAGGTTTCCGGCGCGCCGTCCGCGGCATTTTTTCACTGCCGTGCGGTATTCTCTGAGAAGATACGGCGCAAACAGCACTTCAGCCGCGCCCCGTCTGATATGCGCCGCGCCGAGAATCCTCTCCGTCGGTGTGGGCGTGCGCACCTGCCCGTCATAGGAAACGGCGAGGCAGGTATAGATCCTCCCCGATGCCTCTGCGAGACGTTCGTCCTCAATCACGTATCCTGCACGTGCAAGATACGCACGGAGATCCTCCACAGACGACATCGGCTGGAGAATACAACGCACGCCGCTTTTTTGCGTGTACGGTGCGTCGTTCAGAATGCCCGCGATCATCTCGCCGCCCATGCCGCAGACAGCAATATCGGTAACACCGAGGGTCTCAAGATCAATCTCGGCAACGCCGTCGGCAAGCACAAAATCCATACGGTCCGCGACACCGTATTTCGCCGCGTGCTCTCTGGCACTCGCAAGCGGTCCTTCGTTAATATCGGACGCAAGTGCGCGTGGGCAAACGTCGGTGAGAAGCAAAAAAATCGGCAGATACGCGTGATCCGTACCGACGTCGGCAACGATGCCGCCTTTTCGCACAAACGATGATGCCAGCGCAAGACGCGCATCCAAAACGGGCAGATTTTTCAAATCCATATGCATACCGTAAGCAAAACGGCGGGAGTTTTCCCGCCGCTTTCTTTCATTCTCAGTTTTTCTTTGCGAAGTGCGCGTTCAGCTTGGCAACAAGCTCGTCGGGATCCGTACCGTGCACAGCACAAGCGTCCTCGATGCTCTCGCCGCGGGATGCAGGGCATCCGAGGCAGTGCATACCGATTGCAAGAAAATACTGCGCGGTTTCCATATCCGCATCCAGAACTTCACCGATAATGCTCTTTTTTGTTACTTCCATCGTTTTATACCTCTTTTTGAAAATTTGCTTAATTTGCTTTTTTGACCGCATCGTCATCCGGCACGACCGTGCGGCGAATATCGGCACCGAGCGCACGCAATTTACCGACGATGTCATCATATCCGCGCTCGATCAGGTGAATATCCGTAACCTCCGTCTCACCCTCGGCGATCAGTCCTGCGATAATCATCGCGACACCTGCACGGAGATCGACTGCCTTCAGCGGCGCGGCGGACAGCGGTGTGCCGCCCTCGATGATCGCCGTTCTGCCGTCCACCTTGATCTGTGCGCCCATGCGTCTGAGCTCGTCAACGTAGCGGAAGCGGTTTTCATACACGCCTTCGGTCATATAACTGACGCCCGGCACCTGCGTGAGCAGCACCGTCATCTGCGGATGCATATCGGTCGGATAGCCCGGATACGGATGCGTTTTAACGCTCGTGCGCGTCATCGTATCCGTGCCCTTGACAACGACCGCGTCATCCAGCTCCTCAACGGAGACACCCATCTCCTCAAGTTTTGCCGCCACCGACTCAAGATGCTTCGGGATGACGTTGTTCACCCGTACACAGCCCTTCGTGGCTGCTGCGGCAATCATGAACGTGCCTGCCTCAATCATATCGGGGATGATCGCGTAGTTACAGCCGTACAGGCTCTTTACACCCTTGATTTTTATCATGTCCGTACCTGCGCCGCGGATGTTCGCTCCGCAGGTATTGAGGAAGTTCGCAAGGTCAACGATATGCGGCTCACGCGCCGCGTTATCGATAACGGTGGTGCCCTCCGCCGTGACGGCGGCAAGCATGATATTGATCGTCGCGCCGACGGAAACGAGGTCGAAGAAAATATTCGTTCCCGTAAGGTGACCGTCCTTCGCTTCGATCGAAATATTGCCGTTTTCGATATTCACCTCGCCGCCGAGCGCCTCAAAGCCCTTGATGTGCTGGTCGATCGGTCTTTCTCCGAAATCGCAGCCGCCGGGGAAGCCGACGGACGCACGCCCGAAGCGACCAAGCTCGGCACCGAGCAAGTAATAGGATGCCCGCATCTGGCGGAACAACTCATACGGCACGGCATGTATATCTATATTCGTACAGTCAATTTCATACGTGTTTTTCGTAATCATGCGCACGGCTGCGCCCATCTCCTTGAGGATGGAAAGCGAGAGCGCGACGTCCCGCACAGCGGGGACGTTCTCAATAACGCATTTGCTCTTTATCAGAACACAGGCATAAATAATGGGCAATGCGGCATTTTTCATACCGCTGATTTCCACATTGCCGAACAGCGGCTTACCGCCGCGAATGGCGATCTTCTCCATTCTATAGCCATGTCCGTCCACAGGGCGGACTCCCTTTCGATTCATATATTTCGTATATTCGATTATGTAGGCAAAATTTCCCGTCGGATCTGTTTTTTGGGAATTGCCGAAAATTTCAAGTTCATGCTACTCCATAGTACCGTATATATTATAACAACTTTTTCAGCAAATGGGAAGAGCTATTTTTCATTTTTTCATATTTTTCACAGTTTTAGTCATTTTGCACACCAAACACACACTTCGAGAAGCATTATTCTGTATAAAGTGTGCCGTCCACACCGTTGAACAGATACGTTTCGCCTGTGTCCGTTGTAACATTCCAGGCAGGAATCATATAAAACATCCCCGTATCCGCGTGATAATAGACCGCATACACAAGAGCAAGAGACGTGATCTCCGTCGAAACGGAATCCCCCTCCGCCATGATGCGCTCCTTCACACTGTACAGTATATTGATCTGATCGTACAATTGTGCAGAATATGTCGTTTCGATCTCGGCAAAGCACCATTCTCCGCTCATACCGATGACCTCGCCTTCAAAAACGGCAAATGCCGAACACAAATTCGTCACACGCGTATCACGCACCCTCTGCACGCAAACGAAATAATCCACCTTGGATGCCTCATCCCGTCCGCAAAACAGCAGCTCGTACCCGATCGGATACGAAGCACTGCGCTCCGTAATGCCGTCTGCACGCATCAGAAAGCGCTCCACCGTCGCCGAAAGGCGACTCTCTTCACGAGAGGAAAGCGCGGCAAGCGCACCGTTCTCAACGGATGCGATGAAGTCCGCTTCGAAAAAGCCCCGCTCCTCCAAGAGTTCAGAAAAGTCAGATGCTTCATAGCGAATTTGAAAACCGCCGTCAAACGCACAGCGATCGCCGTTTTCCATGGAAAGCACGACACCGTTCGGCGAGGGAAAAGACAAGCTCACCTCACTGCCGCTGAGGGCAGAAGCGGTATCCGTAAAATAGGCCTCCGCAAGCGTGCCGCCGTAAATGACCGCCGTCTCCTTTTTGCGGCTGAGTGCGCCGTCTGCGATCGTAATCCCGTCCTTTTCGAGCAGCTGAATAATCTTCTCCACAGACGGCTCAGGAAGATACTCCGACTGACGAGCCTGCTCTCTTATCATATAGAGCAGAAACAGATTGAACGCGCATAAAACGGCGATCACGACAATTTTCACCCGATTCCAGCCCATCTTATTCCTCCGTCCCCTCGTATGCGATCCACTGTGCAAAAGCGGTCGGCTCCGCCGCAGAGACAAGATATGCCAGATCCACAAGATCCGTACCGAACAGGCGGATACTCCACGATTCAAGGAATGCCTCACAGTACGTGAGCTGACGCTGCACAGCTACCGTGCGCCAGACCATTCCCGTCAGATTACCTCCCGTGAACGTCATGGAAAAAGCGATGTCGTCCCCATCGGTGAAAACCGGCAGATTGTCCGCACACAAAGAAAAGCGAAGTGTCAGCGACACCCCGTCCGTCTGCACGGAGGTAAGGCACAAAGACGCATCTCCGCCCGTATAGCGGGCATCCATTGCGGCAACCTCGGAAATCCAGACGGAAGCAGCACGCAGATACGTATACACATCCACGTCCCCCTTGACGGAGCAAAATTCGCTGACGCTCACGCCGCCGTCCTCCGCCGCCGTATAGGTAATCCGATCCGACGTACAGGTGAGAACACCGTGCGATTCCACGTACACAGCCGTGCCGTCGGGCTCCACGTGATAATTCAGCTTGTCGGGATTGAAGCGGAATTGGCGCACCCATTTTTCAAAATGGGCTTCATTCGTCATGATTTCGCCGCAGATGCCCTCCTGAACGGCAATTTCGCGCGAGGAAATCTTCTCCGTAATCACGCAGTTGTGCGTGAAATCACAGGGATAAAACACATCCGGATACATGGACGCATATGAGGAAAAATCTCTCAAAAGCACTTCTGCATCGGCACGGAAGGAATACACACCCGTCTCCCCACGCACGACAACAACCGTCTCTCCGTCGGCAAACCGAATACACAATTCCGAAACCGAAACTGTCTCCGCCTGCCGTACACGGGAAGCCTCTCCGGTCTCCGCCGCCGCAAATGCATGAATGATCTGATACGGCAGCGGCTCGCGGTAGCGGATATAAATAAAATCGGAAGCGGATACCGTATGCTGCCAGAGTTCCTCCCTCGCGCGTACCGGCGTTTCGGAAAAGCCCGACGCCAAAACAGGTGCGAGCTCTGCGTACAGATCCCCGATGACCGCCGCGGAATTGACTGCCGCATATGTGCCGTCCGCCGAGGCAATGGCGATCTCCGCCGGCTGCAAAAGCGACGGCGTCAGCGAATACACCGCATCCTGTGCGGAGGCGGAGAGCATCCGCAGATCAAACGGGACAGCCTCCTCTGTGTCCGTCTTGATGCTGCCGTTCAAAAAAATTCCGCACTGAAGAAAAACGAGAAACAAAAGGACAAAGATCCCCACGTTCAAGGAAACAGACAAAAAGCGCTCGCTTTTGCACAAAGCCCACACATCTCTCGGCTTTATCATCGGGGGATCTCCTTTCTTTCAAAATTTTACGATTGCGCGAACAGAGCCGTCGTCGGCAGAACGATTGTGACCGCACTTCCCTCGCCGTAGGTGCTTTCCATGGCGATCGTGCCGCCGTGCGCCTCGATCAGCTCCTTGGCAATCGCAAGACCGAGACCGGTACCGCCCGTCTCCGATGTACGGGACTTCTCCACACGGTAGAATCGCTCAAAAATATGTGCCAGATCTTCCTCGGGCACGCCGATGCCGTTATCCGCGACACGGATGATAATTTTCTCATCCGCCGCAGAGACGGACACATCGATTTTGCCGCCCTCGGGTGTGTATTTCACAGAGTTGGAGAGGATGTTGATAACGACCTGCTCCACTCTCTCCTTGTCCGCCGTAAGCGCAGGCAGATTTTCTTCGGTCGCAAACGTCACCGTGTGACGGCGCGCCTCAATATCGACGCGCATGACCTCAATGAGACGCTGTACAGATTTCGCCGCATCAAACGTCTCGACCTTCCACTGTGTGCGGTTATTATCCAGACGGGACAGCACAAGCAGATCGGACACGATACGCGTCATACGGTCGCTCTCGGTAAGCGCCATATCGAGAAAATACTCGCGTGTCTCCGGAGGCATATCGGGATCCTCGATGACCGTTTCGCACGCGCCCTTGATGGACGTAAGCGGTGTACGAAGCTCATGCGACACATTCGCCACAAACTCACGGCGGGATTTATCCAGCTCAAAGCGGCTCGTAATGTCGTGGATAACGGCGATCAGACCGATATGCTTCGCGTTTTCGGACAGGTAATGAATCCGACCGAAGCTGACATCGAACACCCGTCCGCTGTAGACCTTATCGCGGAAGATGAGCGTGCCGTCGTCCGTTTTTTCGACGGCGGACACATCCGCATTCAGAACGATGCCGCGCTGCTGTCTCTCAAGCGGAATATCCAGAAGCTCAAAGAAGCGCTCCATGGAGAATTTGCGCCGCATCTCGGCGGCAAACAGCTCCGTCGCGCTCTCGTTGGAATGGAGCACGGCACCGCTGTCCGTGAAAGCGATAATGCCGTCGGAGATACAGGAAAGCACCGTTTCGAGCTTTGTTTTTTCGCCGTCGATTTCGAGAAGCGTATTCTGCAAAACGTTTTTCATGTTGTTGAACGTGTCGGTCAGAATACCGATTTCGTCCGAAGAATGGACATCGATCTCATGCGAAAATTCGCCTGCGGCAATTAGCTGTGCGCTTCTCGTCAGACTTTGGAGGGGCGAGGTAATCGCCTTTGCGAGGAAGAAGGAAAGCAGAATCGCGATAAGAATACCGACAAACAGCGTTTGCAGGATGATGGAAAACAGCATCCAGTTCAGCTCGTTCATCTCACCGAGCGAATCCTTGACGTAGACGATGCACTCCGTGCCGCCGTTTTTCATGTACACGGCATAGTCCGCGTACTGCGATCCGCCGAGGCGGCGGGTTTCCGTCTCGCGGTTCATGGCGGAGAGCATATTGCCCGTCAGCATGAGCGACGCGCCGAGCTCGGCATCCGAGCCTGCCAGCATTTCTCCGTCCATATCGAGCACGTAATAGTTGCGGTACTGATCGATGCCGAGCACGCTCGCGTACGCACCGAGGATCGTTTTCTGCTCTGCGGCAAAATTCTCGGCGGTAAGCGCACCGACAAGCTCCCCGTACAAGGAGGACGCCGGAGAGAACTGCTCGTCCATCTGCTGCATGAACGCGTTCGTGTAATACGTGGAAACGCCGTTCAGAAGAACGGTGCTGACGACGCACATGATCGCCAGAATAAAGACAAGCAGAATCAGAACGATCTTGAAATACAGACTTTTGAACATATGAGTGCCCCGTTACGGTTTTCTGAGGTAGTACCCGATGCCCCGTTTGGTCATCAGATATTCCGGCTTGGACGGATCCGCCTCAATCTTGTTGCGCAAACGGCACACCGTCACGTCCACGTTGCGGATGTCGCCGTAGTAGCCCTCGTATCCCCACACTTCCTCAAGCAGCTGTTCGCGCGAGAACGCCACGCCGAGATTGGCGGCGAGGAACGCAAGGAAATCGTAGTCCTTTTTGGACAGCTCAAGCGGCTCGCCGTTTTTCGTGACAAGATACCGTTCGCTGTCGATCGTGAGCTCGCCGATGGTGACGGGCTCGCTTGACTCCGCCTTTTTCTCCGTGACAACCTCGCTTGACGTGCGGCGGATATTCACGCGGATGCGTGCAAGCAGCTCCTTGAACGAAAACGGCTTCGTCACGTAATCGTCCGCGCCCGTATCGAGACCGAAAATTTTGTCCTTCTCCTCCTCACGGGCGGTGACAAAAATGATCGGCACCTGACTGACGCGGCGCACGTGCGCGCACACGTCAAATCCGTTCATGACGGGCAGCATGATGTCCAGCAGAATCAGATCAAACTCGCCCGACACAGCACGCTCCAGACCGCGGCCGCCGTCGGAGGCAACCTCCGCCTCGTATCCCGCCTTGACGAGATTGTACTTCAGCACCTCGGCGATATTCCGTTCATCCTCCACAATAAGGATTTTCTTTTTCGTTTCCGTATTCTCCATACTGTACTCCTGTTTTATCCTTCGGTACTGCCGCGCACCTCTGCCATGGCGGCAGTGATCGGGCAGACGCGGTAATTTTCATTCACGGCAAATTCAATCAGAAGCTCCGGCAGAATCTTCACAACGGTATCGTTCGTGCTCATGCGCAACACATTTATTTCCCGATCCCGAATCGCCTGGAGCGTTCTCACTTTAACATTGGCGGCGGCGTAGCCTCTGCTGTCGGGGACATCGTAGGTATAATCCCACAAAACGTATCCGGCGGCAAGAATTTTTTCCACGTCCGCCTCGGTGAAGCCGGATTTCTCTACTCCGCCGGGAAGCTGCACGATGCGGGTGGTGATTTTTGCGAAAGCGTACAAGCGTTCATTCGCCTCGCGCATGATGCCGAGAAAATCCTCCGCACCGCTTGTCTCCGCGCACGTCAGCGCGATTGTGTGCCCGTCCGCCACGGCGGCGCAGATCAGCGTGGGATACTGTTCGATCTCCGCCTGCGTGACAAAGAACGTCGCCTGTACCCCTGTTGTATGCAGTGCTTTGAGAATCGTGTACATGTTTTCCTCGTGAAGCGTATTGAAGGTCAGATAGACCGTGCGCTCCGTTGTATCCGTCCCCGAAGAGACAGGCGGACGCTCGGTGACAGGCGGCGTATCCGTGGAATCACCCGAGCCAGGCTCATAAATCGCGAGCAGCTCGCCGATCGTTTTCGTCTGTCCGCCGTCGCTCAGGCGTACCGTTTTCCCGTACGGTGCCGCAGCGGATGCGACAATTTCATACTGCAAGCTCAGCACAGAGCAGAAATACTCCGCCGGTACATAGTAGTATCCGCCGTGGAGCTTATACAGATTCAGATACACCTCCTCCACGCCGTTGACGGTAGCGATTTTCTCGCTGTACAGGATAGAGATATACGCGCCGCTTACACGGTTATAAAGCATAAATTCTCCCCGTCTGGCATCGATACTGAGCTCGATACGTGAAAACATACCGAACACATCGATCGGCACGTAAGGAATCCCGTCGATCACCTCAAGCGATGCTGCGGAATCCTTGTACCATCTCTCATCGTTATGGAAGATGCCCGGCGTGCTCGCCGCCTCCACACGGGCGGAGAAAAGGACACCCCCGACAACGCTCAGCGCAATCACCAGCGCAAGGAGCGGCAGATATTTTTTCATGAGGCGTCCTCCTTTTTTTACGGATTTTCTTTCAGATATGCCACGGCGAGATCGACCACCAAGCCGTAGCTTTTCACGCCCTCCGTACCCTGCAAGGTGAGGTACGTATTATTTACCGCATCGCTGATTTCGGAGACGACCGTCTTGCGGTACGGCTCAAAAAATTCGCTGTACGCGATCATCTCACGGCGGATGCGGACATGCACGGTATCCAAAAGCGCACGGTACAATTCCGGCGATGCCGAATACAGCGCGGACGCGACGTATTCGTACATGTTGAGGTATCCGCTGTAACGGATATACGGATCGTCGGAGGCGATGCACACGAGAAATGCGACGAAATTCGCCTCATTCTCCCGTGCGATGCCGCGCTGATGCGCCAGCTCGTGCGCCGCCGTATACGCGATCACGTAATCGGGATAATTTGTATTCAGATTCGCCTCGCCCGTAAACATCGTATACACGCCCGAAATGTGCGTGTACGTCATCAAGGGCGAAATCGACAACGGCTTTATGCGCGAATCAAAGTCCTGAATAAACGGATACTCCGCGCACACCCGACCGTATGCGTCCATCAGCTTTTCCGAGAGCGTATCGTAGGAATACGGCATCACGGACGCGCCGTCTGCGCGAAACAGGATTCCGTCCAGCTCCGCTTCGGTGCGTCGGGCAAGGATTTCCGCGGCTTCAAAAAGCTCCTCAGCGGAGATTTTCTCCGTCTCCATACCCATTTTTTCGTCAAGGGGCGTAGCACGGTATCCCGCTGCAAAGGTGAAAACGAACAAAACGTAAATCAACGCCCCGACGGATAAAACGCCGAACACATAGCGCATCGCCGGTGCGAGTCCGTTCTTTGCCGCGCGGATGCACAAAACGAGCAAAAGCACAAACAAAACGGGAACAAAGTAAAGAAGCGTTTCCGCCAAAGAAAACGGGATCCACACCGTCAGGTGCGACAGTGCGGCGCGGAAGAACGCGGAAACGGTACCGTTCCAGAAATCCGCAAACGGCGTGCTGTACACGCACGCGATCTGCACAAGCGCAGAAAAGACCGCAAGCACAAACAAAACGAGTGACCAAACAGGCACCGCGCGGGATATTTTCTTCAGCATAGCTTTTCCACTTCCTCAAAAACAGTATCGGCATCCGCCCCGAATACCGTCTGAATCAGCTGCCGCATATCTTCGGGCAGCGGCGCGCGGACGGTCACGATCTCCCCCGATGAAGGATGCGGAAACACGGTCGCCACAGCGTGCAGTGCGTGCCGTGCAATCAGCGAAGAGGGCGCGCCGTACAGATCATCCCCGACGAGGGGACAGCCGTGCGATGTAAAATGGACACGGATCTGGTGCGTGCGCCCCGTGATCGGATACGCGGCGACGGCGGTGTATCCGTTCGTCTCAAAAAGAACGCGGTAGCGTGTCTCGGCGGTGTGCGCCCCGGGCGCATCGATCGTGCAAATTTCACGGGTGATGATGCTCTCCGCCGTGCGGCGGATCGGATCGGTGATCGCGCCCTCCTTTGCGGGGAGATGCCCGTGCAGAATTGCGACATACGTTTTATGAATCCGCCCTGCTTGCATCGACGCCGCCATTTTGTACGCGGCGAGCTTCGTATTCGCCGTCAGCATGACACCGCTTGTATCGCGGTCCAGTCTGTTGACAGGACGGAACACATACGGGCGGTCTCCGTATCGGTACGCAAGCGCGTTTGCCACCGTATCGAGCCTGTGCCCGAAGGACGGATGCGCAGGCATATCCGGCGGCTTGTTGACCGCAGTGATCTCGCTGTCCTCAAACAAAACGGGCAGTGTGAGCGGTGCGGGCACGATGTACGGACTGACATCTTCCTCCGTATCGTCCATGGCAAAAGCGAGCACATCCCCCTCTTTGAGCACATACCGCACCGTGGCAAAATTTCCGTTGACGAGGATACCGCCCTCGGTGAATTTCAGTTTCTTGAGCAGTGCGGAGGAAAAGCCGAGATCGCGGCGCGTAAGCGTCAGAATCGTCTTGCCGGCATCCGCCGCCGTGATACAAATCTCCACGCTGTCCTCCCACACGCATTCGTAGGCATACTACCTCTCATTATAGTATAGCATTTTTTTCGCGCCATATCAAGCGGATTCGGAAAATTTACAGACAAGAGAGAGGGAAGAAACCGCGCATCAGAATCCCAATGTCATTCCCCCGGTAACTTTCCGGTGTCATAACACATAAACAAAGCGTATTTTATCTGCCGGGGAAAGAACCATCTCAAACGCCGAAGTTTCTTTCCCCGGTGCCCCTATCTCCTTGGCTCGCGATCTCTTTCAAAGAACGCTTGAGACTCCATGCATAAAAACATACGGCGAAGCCAAGGAGATGAGAGTGGGTGAATTTGCCGCAGGGCAAAGAGGGAGAGGGCAGAAACTTCGGCGTTTGAGATGGTTCTGCCCTCTCCCTATAAATTGTTCATAGATATTTTCCGTGAACGCTTACCCGATCTCCGTCACGATGCCGCAGAAGATGGGCAGTCCCGTCTCGTTATCCACAATCGCAAACACGAACGGACGGGTGAGGAAAATCTGCACAGGCGGCTCGTAATTCGGCGCGGCACCGGTCGCAGTTGCGACAACGGCGGTCACTGCGGCGGCTTTCGTGCCGTCTCTTGTCAACTCGATGCGCGTTTTGTGAATCACGTCCCCAATGCAGATGCCTGTATCCGCCTCGCCCATACGGCTGAAATCGGCAGCAGATGTGAATGCATCCGTCATGCCGAGCGCGGAAAGTAACTCCACAGCAGACGTGCTGTAATCAAACGTAAATTCGGGGATGCGCACAAGGGCTTCTTTGCCCGTCGGCGTCATCATCGCCTCCGTGACCGCGTCCACGAAATCGGCTCCCGTAAACGAAGCGGCATAGTCGTACACGTCCACGCCTTCCGCAGGCAGGAGACCGACAAAGCTGTATCTTTCCGCATACGGGCGGACGAAGCCAAGCCCGTCACCGAGCGAAAAATACCGCCATTCCTCCGAGCAGAGCATCGGCACATAAGAAGTACTGCCGTTATATGCCGTAAAAATCATCTCGCGGATGTCGTCCTCACTGTACGTCTGCTCCCATTTTCCGTCAAAGAGAACGGTGTTGATGAGAAGCATCAGATCCTCTTCATCCAGCCGATCGATCACGGAGGGGATCATGCCGTCTGTGTTGTCGGACACCCACTGATTCACCTCGGGCACCGTGGCGGAATCAAGAAAATCGCGTCCGAACACGCCTGCGCCGTAGTACGTGCGGTTCGTCTCAAGAAACGCCTCGCGCACGACAAAGTGCTCGTTTCGGGTGTTGATCCAGATGGAGTTGGCGATATTGAGCAAAGTGCCGCTGTCCCCGTCGGGCAGATTCCTTGTGAAATCGAGGAAATACCGATTCGCCTCCTCAGCGGAGATGCCGCCGTAGAGCACGTCCTCCATCTGCGAAAGTGTATTCCCCTCCGCACCGTTTGCCGTCATGCCGAGCGCGTACAGAAGCGACACGGGCGAGATCATCATGTTCGTGCCTTTTTCCTGCAAATTCAGCATTTCCCAGCCGAAATCCGCCGCGGCACGGACAAACGCATCACTCATCGGCATAGCATCCTCGCCGATCGGATCGTATGTGGGATACTCCATGTTTGCCGCGGCATATCCAACGAAATCCTCGCCGGAAAGAGGTTCGTCTTGCCCCTTATCAAGCACCGTGCCGTCGAGCTTTTCCTCGGGAAGCATCGTGACACACGAGGTAAGCGCCCCCGTCAAAAGCAGAGCAGACAGCACCAAAGAAAGAATCCGTTTCATTTTTCTCCTCCAATCAGCCGAACAGGCGGCTTATTTCGGTTGTTTTCATCCGTTTAGACGGGCTGGCGGAGAAAATTGTTCCCGATGTGCGCGATTTTTCTTGTGCCGCGCACGATTTTATGATATACTACTGTCATAACGGAACACCGAAAGGATCACATATGGAAAAGAAACAGTATCTCGACTGCGCCGAAATCGTCGGTACGCACGGTGTGCGCGGCGGTATGCGGCTGCAGGTGCGCGCTGATTCTCCCGAGGCACTTACGAAGCTCAAGCGGATGTTTATTAAAGTCGGCGAGACGTATAAAGAATGGAAAATCACACGCGCATCCGTGCAGAAATCGATGGTGCTCGTCTGGTTTGACGGCATCGACACGCTCGACGCGGCGATCCCTTATAAGGGAAAGCTCCTCTACGCCGCACGCACGGATCTCCGATTGCCGAAGGGCGCGCATTTCATCGCGGACATGATCGGACTGCCCGTCCTTGACGCGGAGGACGGCACCGTATTCGGCACCCTTTCAGATGTGACAAGTACGGGCGTGCAAGAGCTCTACACCGTCAAAAAAGCGGACGGCGGAACGTTCATGATCCCCGCCGTGCCTGCGTTTGTAAAAAAAGTATCCGTCGGGGATGAGGACGGATGCCCCGAGGGCATCTACGTCACGCTGATCGACGGTATGATGGAGTAAGTATGCGTATTGACATCATGACGCTCTTCCCTGCGCTGATTGAATCGGTGCTCGGCGAGAGCATTATCGGGCGTGCAAGGCAGGCAGGGCTTGTCGACATCCGCGCACACAACATCCGCGACTATTCCGAGGACAAGCATCACCGCGTGGATGACACGCCGTACGGCGGCGGCCGCGGGATGCTGATGGCGGCACCGCCGATCTTCAATTGCTTTTCCGCGATCACGGCAGACGCTCCGGCGGAAGAAAAGCGGCACGTCGTCTACCTCTCCCCCCGTGGGCGCACGTTTACCCAATCGATTGCGAAGGAGTACGCGCAGTACGACCGATTGATCCTGCTCTGCGGACACTATGAGGGCATTGACGAGCGCATCATTGAAGAGATCGTGGACGAGGAGGTTTCCGTCGGCGATTTCGTTCTGACGGGCGGTGAGATCCCTGCCTGCCTGATCGCGGACGCCGTCTGCCGCTTGATGGACGGGGTGCTTCCCTTGCCCGAATGTCACGAAAAAGAGAGCTTTGAGGACGATCTGCTTGAGTATCCGCAGTACACCAGACCGCCCGTTTTTCACGGACGCGCCGTGCCCGAGGTACTTTTGTCAGGGCATCACGCGAACATTGAAAAATGGCGGCGTGAGCAGTCCGAGGCAATCACCGCCGCACGCCGTCCCGATCTGATCGCAAAACGGGAGAAGAAGCCGGATTAAAGCAGTCCGAGAAAGGCGAGCACGCCGTTTGCCACGCCCTCTGCAAACAGATCGGGCTCCTCAGCCATCAAAGCGGCATCATACGGATTCGTGATGAAGCCGAGCTCAATCAGCGTCGCAGGCATCCGCGTCCGACGAAGCACGTACAGATTCGTGCGCGCCGTCACGCCGCGATTTTGCAGCCCCGTGGAGATATTCAGCTGAGTGAGAATGTTCTCCGCCAAAGGCTCCGCGGCGCTCGAAAGCGAATACACGAACGCCTCCGATCCCGATGCTGTGGTGATGTCGGACGCGTTGGCGTGCAGGCTGATGAAGTAATCCGCGCCCCATTCGTTCGCGTCATTGACACGGGCGATCAGCGAGGACGAATTTGACGTGCCGAGCTGTGTCTCCGCCGTCGGGCGTGAGAGACGGACATCCACGCCGTTTGCTCTGAGAATCGCCGCAGTGCGCACGCCGATTTCGTAGACGAGATCCTGCTCGCGGTAGCCGTTCCCCTCCGCCCCTGCGTTCGGATTGGTCGGATTATGCCCCTGATCGATGTAAATTTTTGTAGCCATAATTCCCTCCATAAAAAATTTCCGGCATTTTCAGTATATGCCGATCTGCCGAAAAGTCTCACAAAAGGAAATCCGTATGAAAGAAATGCAGATGATGCTCAGCCGCGTGCGCTCGGCTGTAGACAAATACAACATGATCGAGGACGGGGACAAAATCGCCGTCGGCGTGTCGGGCGGCAAGGATTCCCTCGCCCTGCTCTGCGTGCTCGCCGAGCTGCGGATATTCTATCCGAAAAAGTTTGAGCTACACGCCGTCACGCTCGACATGGGCTTCTCCGTCTCGCAGACGATCGCCGCCCCGAAAACGGACTGGAGCGAGATCGCGGAGCTGTGCCGCAGGCTGAACGTGCCGTACAAGGTTGTCAACACGGAGATTGCGAAAATCATTTTCGACATTCGCCGAGAATCCAATCCGTGCTCACTTTGTGCGCGGATGCGGCGCGGATCTCTGCACGATGCCGTCAAGGAGCTCGGCTGCAACAAGCTCGCCCTCGGGCACCACTACGATGACGCAGTCATCACAACGATGCTGAATCTGTTTTTCCAGGGGCATTTCGCGTGCTTTTCTCCCGTAACGAATCTGTCGCGCAAAGGACTGACGATGGTCCGCCCGTTCATCCACGCACGGGAAAAAGAGATCAAAGCGTTCGTCCGCAAAGCGAATCTGCCCGTAATTGTGAGCCCGTGTCCGGAGGACAAGGAATCCGAACGGGCAATGATGAAAACGTACCTCGGCGATTTCGATCACAAGCATCGCGGACTCTATCCGCGCATCATCGGTGCATTGGAGCGCGGTGAAATCGACGGCTGGAAAGAATAATAGGCAAACGCAAAAAACGCCCGCCATATCGGCGGGTGTTTTACTTTTACGTATTGGCAGGTGTTTCGGGCGACGCTGACTTTGCGGCATCTTCCTTCACTTTCGTGCGTTTTTCCATCTGCTCGCGGATGAGAATATAGATCACCGCACACGTGGGCACGCTGAGCAAAGCGTACAGCATACCGCCGATGTTGCTGCCGACGATAACGGCGGCAAACACAAGGATACCGGGAAGTCCGACGGAGGTACCGACGACCTTCGGGTAGATGAGCGATCCCTCCAGCTGCTGAAGAACGAGGATGAATACGATGAACAAAAGCGCCTTGATCGGGCTGACCGTCAGAATCAGAATGGCACCGAACGCTTCACCGATCAGCGCACCGATAATCGGCACGAGTGCCGTACAGCCGATGAAAATGGAAATAATACCGGCATAGGGGAAGCCGAAAATCAGCATTCCGATATAGCAAAGGCAGCCGAAAATGACCGCCTCCGCGCACTGTCCGCGGATAAAGCTGCTGAATACGGAGTGACAGACGTCCACGACGTGGAACAGTCCCCCGTACACCTTCTCCGGCAGAAAGGCACGAAACAGCCGGCGGCAGAACGAACCAATGCGCTCCTTCTGCGCCAGAAGATAGACGGCAATCACAAAGCCGAACACCATATTCATCACAGCACCTGCCACCGAACCGGCAACAGAGGCGGCTCCGTCGATGATGGACGAAGCGGAATCCGCATTGAACAGTGACAAAACGGTATTGGAGATCATCTTGGAATCGATGGTAAACTCCTCCAGCCACACCGTATCGAGATTGAAGCGAGTGAGCGTTTCGATGCCCCACGCCTTCAATTCATTGATGTACGCCGGCAGCTTCGCCGAAAGCGAGAGCACTGTTTCCTCCAGATCCGGCCAGATAACGGCAATAAAGATCGCGATCAAGCCGAGCAGGAGAACAAGCGCCAGAACCAAAGACAGCGGGCGCACCATTTTGCGCACGAACTTCCGCTTGGCCTTTTTCATGAAGGCAAAAACCTTGCCTTCAAAGAAGCTCATGAGGATGTTAAGCACGTACGCGATCCCGAGTCCCACAAAAACGGGAGACAGCCACAAAAGCACCTTCCACAAAACACCCCACAGCAGCTTTATATTAAAAACCGCAAACAAGAGCAGCACCGTAAAGGTGATAATAATCAACGTGTTTTTCAGTTCTCCCTTAGGAAAGCGTCTCATGCTTTAATCACTTCTCCTCGTCGGAATCCTCGGATTTTTCCTCCTCCTGGATCAGGCAGACAATCGCTGCCTCCAGACGGTGATCCTGAATTTCCGTTACTTTGATATGCATATTCTCAATGTCAATCTCAAAGGTCGTTCCGTCATCCGGCACAGAGCCGTAACAGCCGAACACAAGACCGCCGAACGTCTCATATTCCTCAACGGGAAGCGCGGTGCCGAGCTGCTCGGCGACATCGGCAAGCGGTGCCGTACCGGCAATTTTCCACGTACCGGAGTCAAGCACCTGAATCTCATCCGGCTCCTCCGGTGCGGAAGCGTTATCGTCCAAATCTCCGACAAGCTGCTCAAGCAGATCGTTCATCGTAACGATACCGAACGTTCCGCCGTAATCGTCCAAAACGACGGCAAAGTGCTTTCTCGACTGCTTCATCTGACGGAAAAGGACATCCGCGCGCACCGTGGAAGGCACGAAATACGCAGACTGTACTGCGTTTTCCATGATAAATTCTTTGGAACGGTCCGCCAGACGGAAATAATCCTTGGCGTTCAGAACGCCGATAACGTCATCAACCGTTTCGTCACAGATGGGGTAGTATGTATGACGTGCGTCATGGATCGTCTGATCCCACTCCTCCACCGTTTCTTCTTTCCAAAGAAGAGAAATCTCCGTGCGGTGCGTAGCAAACTCCGCCGCCGTCAGATCATCGAACTCAAAGAGGTTGCGGATGATCTCCTTCTCCTCCTCATCGATGTCGCTTCCGGCATCGACCATCATCTGGATGGATTCCTTGCTGACGTCCTCCTCATCCACCTTCGGATCGACACCGAACATACGGAGAACGAGATTCGTTACAAACGTAAGAACCGCAACGAACGGAGCAAAAATTTTCGAAATAAAATACACGGGCGTGGCAAGCGCAAGTGCGATGCCCTCCGTTTTCTTCATCGCAAGACGCTTCGGCACAAGCTCGCCGAACACGAGCGTGATGAACGAAAGAATCAGCGTAATGACAACGACGACAACGGAGGAAGGCACCTTCACCCCGAGGTCGAAGAGCCATGCAACAAGAGGCTCCGCAAAGTTATCCGCCGCGAATGCACTTCCCAAAAATCCGGAAAGCGTAATGGCGATCTGAATCGTCGCAAGGAAGCCGGACGGCTGTTCCTTCAGCCGTTTCAGCCGACGCGCGCGTTTGTTTCCGTTTTCGGCGAGCTGATCGATTCTCAGATCGCTCAGCTGGATTACTGCGATCTCCGCACAGGCAAAGATCGCGTTCAATAAAATCAGAAATAATTGCAGCACAAGCTGCCATATCAGGGTTTGCATTTCATTTTCTCCTTATATAATTGTCCCAATTTCCGTATGATACATCTTCAATTGCCCATTGCATCGCCGGGACTGAAAAGGAAAAAATGCAAAAAAGCACCGCCTGTGACCAAATCCTCACGGTCGCAAGCTGTGCCGGGTACTATTCTCTTCATGTTGGCAGAGGGGCAACAACTGTCCGGGTCTGTCATATATCCTCCAAAAAAATTTACGCATAAAGCGAACTCCGGCGCGGAAAAACTCCGTGCTCCTTATGATTATACCACAGATTTTGAAAAAATCAATAGGAAAACGCATTTTTCTTTGCCGGAATCCGCGAAACAACGTTAATTCTGTTCGCCGAACAGGGTGGAATAGATCATAATGATCTCTTCATGCGACAAAAGGTAGGGCGAATTGGTCATGCTGCCCGACAGCGCGATGTTGTTGACGTGCGTATCGATCTCCTCATGGGTAAACGACAGCTTCACGTTTGCCTTCATCGGGATACGGCGAGCGATCTCTCCGGGCGACGTACCGAGATACGCCGCAAAGCGGATCAGCTTGCGCTCACCGAGCGCGGTGCGCATATTATAAACAATGTAGGCACCGGTAAATGCGCCGCAGGCACGTCCGTGCGGAATCCCGTCCGCCAGCGTAATGCTGTAGCCGAGCGGATGCGGAAAGCCCGTTCCCGTTTTGTTGATTGCGATGCCTGCCGCGAGAGCCGCGAGGCTGAGACGCTCTCTCTGCACGGGCGTAAATCCGCCTGCGTCAGTTTCGCCGTCCCCGTCCGCACCGCGGAAGAGCACGTCCCAGATCTGACGCGCGGCAAACAAAGCGTGCATCTCGGAGGACTCGTTCGATTTGGGGGAGAGAAACGATTCCAGCGCGTGCGAAAACGCATCCAGCGCGGTGGAAACGGTGTAATCCTCGTTGAGCGAATACGTATACCGCGGATCGACAAACGCGACGCGCGGGTATCCGCCGGGGATCGGCTTGAACGTTTTTTTCTGAATACCGCCGGGCATCGTGAGGACGGAGTACGGATTCGCCTCCGATCCCGTGCCTGCCGTCGTGGGGACCGAGGCGATGGGAAGCATACCCGTCGCGGGCAGCTTTGCGTCAAAAAGATCCGCCGGAGCAATATCGGGACAAACGGCATACGCCGCAATCGCTTTAGCGGTATCGATCGCGGAGCCGCCGCCGATGCCGATGACGAAATCGGCTTGAGCCTCGCGTGCGAGAGCACCGCCTGCATGGCACATCTCCACCGGGGGATTCTCCGTCACGCGATCGAACACGGTGTAGCCGATGCCGAATTTATCAAGTGCCGCCGTCACGTCGCCGAGCGCACCGCTGACACGGGCGGAATTTTTACCCGTGACGATCAGTGCGTGCGTGCCGAGCGCGATCTCCGCGGCATGATCCGCAATCGCGTGCGCGCCCGTGAATACCTTCGTGGGCATAAAGAAAGTGAAATCCATAAAAGCCTCCTGATTCGTAATAAAAACAAAGAGGCAGACTCGGTACGAGTCTGCCGTGCTTTGCTTTAGATCTTTTCCTTGACCTTGGACGCCTTGCCGACTCTGTCTCTCAGGTAGTAGAGCTTTGCGCGGCGAACCTTACCGCGACGGATCACATCGATGCCGTCAACGTTGGGAGAGTGCAGCGGGAAGGTCTTCTCCACGCCGACACCGTAGGTAACGCGACGAACGGTGAAGGTCTCGGAGATGCCGCCGCCGTGACGGGCGATAACGGTACCCTCGAACATCTGGATTCTCTCACGGGTTCCCTCTTTGATCTTGTTGTGAACACGCACGGTGTCACCGATGTTGAAGGCAGGGACGGTTTCCTTCAGCTGCTCATTTACAAAAGCGTCGATCTTATTCATGATTCGACTCCTTTCCATTCATAGAACGTTCGTGCGGAGCTTCGCAGAGGACCGTTCCGTATTCGTGCTTACACACGCAGATTATTATATCACACTTTTTTTCATTATGCAATAGGTTTCGCAAAATTTTTATTCTTTGCACAAAAACGACAAAAATGCAAAACAATCTTGCTTTCCGTGCGGCTCTGTGCTATAATATACATTATTTTATAAAAGGAGGCTTCTTATGGAGGCTTTGAAAGAAATTCTTTTTTCCTCTCCGCTCTCATTTGAGACGATTGTGTTTCGCCTGCTCATCGCCACGCTCCTCAGCGGCGCAATCGGTTTTGAGCGCGGCTTCCGCGGACGGGCGGCGGGACTGCGCACGCACATTCTCGTCTGCATCGGATCGGCACTGACCGTCATGGTCGGCATCTACGCCGCCGAAACGCTCAGCTACACCGACGTGGATCCGCTCCGTATCGCGGCGCAGGTCGTATCGGGCATCGGTTTCCTCGGCGCAGGCACAATCCTCGTCCGCGGCAAAACGATGGTCACGGGCTTGACGACGGCGGCAGGGCTTTGGGCAACGGCGGCGATCGGCATCGCCTGCGGCATCGGCTTTTACTGGGGTGCGGCAATCTCGGCACTGATCGCACTGTTCTCGTTCGGTCTTCTGACGACGTTTGAGCGTTCGGGTAAGCACGGCAAGTACAACATAAAAATCTACATCGAGTGCACAGACGCGGCACAGCTGAACGCGCTGATGGATACGCTGACAGGCGAGCACAAGCTCTGCGAGATCGAGATCACCCCTCCGCGCACGGGTATTGTGAATCACATCGGCATTGAAGCGACGATGATTCTCAGAAAGAAATCGAACAAGGCGAACAGGATCGCCAAAATCATCGCTTTGGAGACAGTTCTCTGCGCGATTGAATCGGTGTAAAGAAGGGACTCCGCAGAGGAGAAAAAATTTTTTCGAAATTTGCGGAGTTTTTTGAAAATAACGCTTGACAAACGGATTGAAATGTAGTATACTATAATCCGTTCCGAGGGAATACTGAGGAATATGCGGAAGTGGCGGAACAGGCAGACGCGCACGTTTGAGGGGCGTGTGGTTCACACCGTACGGGTTCAAGTCCCGTTTTCCGCACCAAAAAGAGAAGGTTAAGCCTTTAGGCTTGAGCTTCTCTTTTTCTTTCTGAACGGGACTTGAAGGGCGCGTGTTAAAAAAGTGTCCGGGGGACACTTTTTCCGCGCCACCGCTCCCGGCCGCAGACGGGGCAAGTCCCGTTTTCCGCACCAAAATAAAGCAGATGCCATTTGGTATCTGCTTTATTTTTTGTAAAATCGAAACGGGACTTGAAGGGCGCTGTGTTGTGCAAACGGCACGTCTAAACGCGCTGTTTGCCACAGTCCGGAGGACTGTTTTCCCGCGGCACGCGAGTTGCAAAACGCAGCTCGACTGCCCAGCAGACGGGGCAAGTCCCGTTTTCAGCCGAAAAAGTCCAAAAAATCAAAAAAGCTCTTTACTTTTCTCTGCAAATCCAATATAATTATAATAATGAATGTTTCCGGAAAAGATAAGGAGCAATATTATGGACATGCCCGTAACCTTCCTCGACGCTGATTTCAAGGACGAAAGCCCTTTGAAAACGGTAGAGAAAATTAAATCTATTCTCCATTCCTGCGGCATCGAAACAGTTGAAGAACACCTCGATTCCAGCGTGCCCTATTGTTTTTCCCTGCGTGTAACAGTAAACGGCACCATCTTTGGCACAAACGGAAAAGGCATCACGGAAGAATTTTCCATTGCAAGCGCGTACGGTGAAATGATGGAGCGGCTTCAGCTCGGCTATATCGGCGTAAACGAAATGCAAAAAGACGGCACCTATTCCGTCAACGACAGTCAGAATGTAACACTCCCTGCCGAAGAGTTGTACCCAAAAAACAAAAAATGGTACGAAGCCTATGCCGAGCGTCTTCGCTTTTTTACAAAAGAAGAACTGACCGCAGACGCGATCTTTGCACAGTACGCGGATAAAGACGGAAATGTCGTCTGCACACCGTATTTCTGTCTGAACACAGGAACACGAGAGTATCTCCCAACCGGCATGCGCAAGGCAATCTACTCAACGAACGGCTGTGCGGCGGGCAATACGCCGGAAGAGGCACTTGTACAGGCATTCAGCGAAATTGTCGAACGACACCATCTCCTCTACTTGATGTTCAACGATATTACGCCACCGGACATTCCCGAGGATGTTCTCGAAAAATACAAGGTTGCCTACGGTATCATTACCTATCTCCGCAATCAGGGATTTCGTGTCCTTATCAAGGACTGCTCTCTCGGTCAAAAATTCCCCGTTGCAAGCGTATGTATCATCGACCCGAAAACCGGACGGTATCACACCCACTACGGTGCCTATCCGATTTTTGAAATCGCGCTGGAGCGCGCACTGACGGAAAGTTTCCAGGGACGCAGCATCGATACCATCGCCAGATACGGCAACTTCCGCTATAAAAAAGAGGTCCAGTTCGATCTGGATGTGCTCATCAAGGAAATGACGTCGGGCGTTTCCGAAAAGCTGCCCCGCTTCTTCGTCGAAGCAACAAAGATTACCTACAACGAATCCCTCGGATTCACGGGCAAAAACAACCGTGAGCTTCTGAAAGAATGTATCGATTTTTTCAGCACCCAAGGCTATGACATTCTCGCACGTGACTGCTCCTGTCTCGGCTTCCCGACCTATCAGATCATCATCCCCGGCTACAGTGAAGCCTTTGCACACCGCTTTTCGTCCAAATTTGATGACGCCCGCTACAGATCGATTGCAAGCAAAACTCTCCGCAATCCCTCCGCTGCTTCGTTTGACGATCTGCTCGGGCTGATGCTTCATACGGCACAGAATAACAAAATATCGAAAAGCCTCACATATATACACGGTTTCCTGACAGGAGCGAATCTCGGTGCCAAGATTACGCCGAACGAGGATGCATATCTTTTGCACGCCTCCCTTGCATACGTCAGTTACGCCCTCGGCAAGATTGCAGATGCGACAAAGCACATCGACCATATGCTTGCAAAATGCACCGATGCCGAGGTGGAATACCTGCTCTGCGTCAAGCGGTATCTCTCCCTTACTCTGAACGGCTACGGCAAGGACGAAATCCGCAATATCCTCACCGTTTTTCACACATCCGATTCTCTCGAAAAGCTCTACGGCTTTCTTGAAAGCGGCGGCAATCCTTTTGAGCCGCTCACGTTGCACTGCGACATGAAGTGCTCGGAAAGCTGCCGTCTGTATCCGTCCTGCTGTACTATGCGAATGCAACAACTTGCGGAAATCATTAACGAAAAGACGCGTGAGATGGATCCCGACGCCTTCCCTGCCTACATAAAAGCAATTCTCAACGCATAATCTCGTAAATCTCCCGCAGTGCGGGAGATTTTTTGCGCAAACTCCTTCGCATAACTTTACAAAGCCGAAAAAAAGTGCTATAATAAGTCCCGGTCAAATGACAAAAACACTCTTCACCGAGGCTTTTATGGAAATCTTCAAGCTCACCCTGAGCCAGATGCTCAATATGTTCCTGCTCGTTCTCATCGGATTCATCCTGCGCAAGTGCAAGATTTTGCCCGAAAACGCATCCACCACCATGTCCCGACTCGAAACCTACTGCTTCGTGCCTGCTTTGTATCTCCATACGCAGATGACGAAGTGCACGGTTGAAAGTTTCAGACAAAATTATGTGCTGATTCTGTACGGATTTTTCTCAATCCTCGCCGCAATCCTGCTCGCGTATCCCGTATCCCGTCTGTTTGTACGAAACAGCCGCGAATCCGCAGAGGCATCGTATCAGCGCGATATTTACAAATACGCACTTGCCATGGGCAATCACGGATTTATGGGCAACTTTATCATCCTCGGCGTGTTCGGCCAGGACGGTCTTTCCGAGTACCTGCTCTTCACGTTCTGTCTGACCATCGCCTCCAGCAGCTGGGGCTTGTACGTCCTCGTCCCGAAGGATGAAGACAGCAGTATATGGCAGAAGCTCAAAAAAGGACTGCTCACGCCGCCCTTGATTGCGCTCGTTGCCGGCATGATCCTCGGTCTGCTCGATCTCGGGCAGTACGCACCCGACTTTGTCACAAACGCACTCGACAGCGCCGGAAAGTGCATGGGACCGCTTGCCATGGTGCTTGCCGGATTTGTCATCGGCGGATACGATCTGAAGGAGCTTCTGACGAACAAAAAGGTCTACGCCGCATCGGCTCTCCGTCTGATCGTGATTCCTGCCGTACTGATGCTCGTGCTTCACGCACTCGGCACCCCCAAGGAAATCATGACGCCGGCACTGATCGGCTTCGCGGTTCCGCTCGGACTGAACACAATCGTCTATCCTGCGGCATACGGCGGCGAAACAAAAACGGGAGCATCCATGACGATGATCTCCACGACGCTCTCCGTTATCACAATTCCGCTGATGTACCTATTGTTTATTGTACTTTTGTAAAAACACCACCTCCAAGGAGACTGTAGAATACCATGATTAAAACCTTAGCGAAATCCGTACGGGAGTTCAAAAAGCCCTCGATCCTCACGCCTCTCCTCATCATCGGCGAGGTCATTATCGAGTGTTTGCTCCCGTTCATCATCGCCAATCTCATCAACGAGATCAAAGCCGGATGCCCACTGTCCACCATTCTCATAAACGGCGGAATCATGGCACTTTTTGCCGTGCTGTCCCTCTCGTTCGGTGCTGCGGCGGCTGTCACCGCCTCCCGTGCATCCGCGGGATTTGCGAGAAATCTCCGCCACGATCTGTTTTACAAAATCCAGACGTACTCGTTTGACAACATTGACAAATTCTCGTCCTCCTCCCTCGTCACGAGACTGACCACGGACGTGAGCAACGTACAGATGTCATACATGATGATTATCCGCATTGCGGTGCGCTCCCCGTTCATGTTCATTTTTGCCGCTGTTATGGCGTATATCATGGGCGGTATGCTGTCAGCCATTTTTGTCGTTACCGTACCGATTCTCGCCACCGCGCTCTTCCTCGTCGCACGCAAGGCGATGCCCGCCTTCCGCCGCGCTTTCCGCAAATACGATAAAATGAACGAATCCATTGAAGAAAACGTCATGGCAATGCGCGCCGTCAAGGGATTTGTGCGCGAGGAGCACGAAAAAGAAAAATTCCGCGCCGCATCGGACGAAATCCGCACCGATTTCACGAAAGCGGATCGGATCGTCGCGTTCAACAATCCCGTCATGCAGCTTTGTCTGAATCTCGTCATGCTGTTCGTCCTCTTTGTCGGCTCGAAAATGATCGTTACCTCCTTCGGTGCCGATATTGATGTCGGTCAGCTTTCCGCCATGCTCACCTACGGTATGCAGATTCTCATGTCGCTGATGATGCTCTCCATGATCTACGTCATGATTACCATGTCTGCCGAATCCGCACGCCGTATCGTGGAAGTTCTGAACGAAGAGCCTACCCTCAAGAATCCGGACACCCCTCTCGCCGCACTGAAGGACGGTTCGATTGACTTTGACGGCGTATCCTTCAAATATTCGGCAAAAGCCGAAAAGCACGCACTCTCCGATATTGAGCTTCACATCCGCTCCGGCGAGACAGTCGGTATTATCGGCGGCACGGGATCGGGAAAATCCTCCCTCGTACAGCTGATTTCCCGTCTGTACGATGCAACGGAGGGTACGGTGCGCGTCGGCGGCGAGGATGTCCGCGCATACGATATGCAGATCCTGCGCGACAGCGTTGCCGTCGTTTTGCAGAAGAATCTGCTCTTTGCCGGCACGATCAAGGAAAATCTCCGCTGGGGCAACAAAGAGGCGACCGACGAGGAGCTGATCGAAGCGTGCAAGCTCGCGCAGGCGGACAGCTTTGTGCAGTCCTTCCCCGACGGATACGACACGCACATCGAACAGGGCGGTACGAACGTATCCGGCGGTCAGAGACAGCGGTTGTGCATCGCCCGCGCCCTTCTGAAAAAGCCGAAGATTCTGATTTTGGACGACTCCACCAGTGCCGTTGATACGAAAACGGATGCCCTCATCCGCCGCGGTCTGAAGGAATATATTCCCGAAACAACAAAGATCATCATTGCCCAGCGCGTCTCCTCCGTGCAGGATGCGGACAAGATCGTCGTCATGGACAACGGACGCATTACTGCCGTCGGCACGCACGAAGAATTGCTCACGGCTTCGCCGATTTATCAGGAAGTCTACACGCAGCAGACGAAAGGAGGTGCGCAGAATGAAGAAAACAACTGAGACCGCACGCCGTCCGAAAGCGGATCCGCGCGTACTCTGGCGGCTGGTAAAGCTCCTCTTTTCCTTCTATCCGGTGCTCGTCCCTCTGACGGGCGTGTGCATCCTCTTTTCCGCCGGAGTCAGCTCCATTCCCTCCATTTTTATGGAGAACGTCATCTCTGCCGTTGAAAACTGGTGCGAAAGCGGCAACTGGGCGGCTGCCAAGGCGGAAATTCTGCCGATGCTTGCCATTCTGGCATCTCTGTACGCGCTTTCCCTCCTCTCCCTTATCACCTACACCCAGCTTATGGCGTACATCACGCAGGGATTCCTCGCCAAGATGCGCGACAAAATGTTTGACGGTATGCAGGACTTGCCGATCCGCTATTTTGACACGCACTCCCACGGCGACATCATGAGCCACTACACAAACGACATCGACACGCTCCGTATGCTCGTATCGCAGACGCTCCCCCAGCTTTTGCAGTCCGGCATGATTATCACCGTCGTGCTCTCCATCATGCTCTACTACTGCGGATGGCTCACGATTCTCGTACTCGTCGGCGTCACCGCGATGATCCTCGTCTCCAAAAAGGTCGGCGGCGGCTCCGCCAAATATTTCATGCGTCAGCAAAAATCCGTCGGACGCACCGAGGGCTTCATTCAGGAAATGATGAACGGGCAGAAGGTCGTCAAGGTATTCTGCCACGAGGAAGAAGCGAAAGCGGACTTTGACCGCATCAACGACGAGCTGTTTGAGGACAGCCGCCGCGCCAATTCGTTTGCCAATATGCTCGGTCCGATCATCATGAACATCGGCAACGTGCTCTACGTGCTCGTCGCCCTCGTCGGCGGTGTTTTGCTCATCACGGACGTGCCGAATCTCAGTCTCTCCGGCAAGGCACTCGGCATCAGCATCGTTATCCCGTTTCTCAATATGACGAAACAGTTCACGGGCAACATCAACCAGCTCTCCCAGCAAATCAACTCCGTCGCTATGGCGATGGCAGGCGCAACGCGCATCTTCGCGCTGATGGATGAGGAACCGGAAGTGGATGAAGGCTACGTCACCCTCGTCAATGCGAAAATCGGCGCGGACGGCACGATCACCGAAACGGAAGAACGCACAGGAATCTGGGCGTGGAAGCATCCGCACGGCGACGGCACGATCACCTATACCCGTCTTGCCGGCGACGTCCGTCTCACCGAGGTCGATTTCGGCTACGAGGAAGGCAAAACGGTACTGCACGATGTCTCCGTATACGCCGAGCCGGGACAGAAGGTCGCCTTCGTCGGTGCAACGGGCGCAGGCAAAACGACGATCACAAACCTCATCAACCGCTATTACGACATCGCCGACGGCAAGATCCGCTACGACGGCATCAACATCAACAAAATCAAAAAAGCGGACCTCCGTCGCTCCCTCGGCATCGTTCTGCAGGAGACGAATCTCTTCAGCGGCACGGTTATGGAGAACATCCGCTACGGCAGATTGGATGCCACCGATGAAGAATGTCGTGCGGCGGCACGTCTCGCCGGTGCGGACGATTTCATCACCCGTCTGCCCGAAGGCTACGATACCGTTTTGAAAAACAACGCCGCCAATCTTAGCCAGGGTCAGCGCCAGCTGATTGCGATCGCCCGTGCGGCGGTCGCCGATCCGCCGGTCATGATTCTCGATGAGGCAACGTCCTCCATCGACACGCGCACGGAGGCAATCGTCCAGCGAGGCATGGATAAGCTGATGGAGGGTCGCACCCTGTTCGTCATCGCACACCGACTGTCCACCATCATGAACGCCGATGTCATCATGGTTCTCGATCACGGACGCATCATCGAACGCGGCAGCCATGACGCTCTCATAGAGCAGCGCGGCACGTACTATCAGCTCTACACCGGCGCGTTTGAACTGGAGTAATTTAGACAAACGCAAAAGACCGCATCCTTTAGAGCAGTTCTCTAAAGGACAGTTTTGAGGAATACGGTATATCTCGAAAGAGGTATGCCGTATTTTGGCTTGTCAGGAAAAATGACAAGGCATAGATGAACGTGGCTCCCTCCGGGAGGGAGCCGGCGCCGTAGGCGACTGAGGGAGAATGCGTTAGAATAAAGTCAGCACAAGCCTAAAGTCACGCGGGCTCCTTCCGTCACGCTATCGCGTGCCACCTTCCTCCCGGAGGAAGGCTTTTTTACTTTCCGCGCT
>JAZNHT010000062.1:0-11155 GCA_045577175.1 Eubacteriales bacterium
AGTTTTACAACAATGTTCGTATTCAACTAAATACAAAACTGACACCACTTGAAAAGCGATGTCAGTTCGTTGCCTAAATTTTATTTTTTCTACCACAGGGGTGTTTTTTGTACTGTCCGCACAATTTGGGGCAGTTCATTCGGCGTCGGATTGGCTTATTTGAAAAACTTTGTTTTCCACAAAGCGCGCGAAAGAACGGGAGTTATAATTACCGTCGAAGCAAGCTCAACAAAATAGTTTACGCCGATCAAAACAAGAAAAACGAGTGCCAGCAAACCACCTGTTGTCCATGTGGAAATTTCGGAATGCGCCATGAGTGCGTCACCAAAGATGGTCAGCATACCAAGAGCAAAAATTCCTGTGTTAACAGTAGGGCAGAGTGCAGATGCAACAATGGAGCCGACCGTCTTATTCTTTCTTGCGATCAGTCTGTACACAAGACCCGCAACCAGTCCTGCTGCCGCTGTTTTTATGACACAAAGCACGCTGGCCGCAATAGGATTTGTTGTGACGAGAAACACATAAAACACACTGCCTGTTGTCGTCAGTACCTGAATCATCGTAACCAGTCCCGAAACAGCGCCGATCAGCGCACCGCAGAGGGGAGACAAGAAGATTGCCGCGATGACGATCGGGATAAGACCAAAGTTTAGATTAATCGTGCCTACGGGGATGTACAAAAGGGTGAGGATGACTTCGATCGCCGCCAGTAGTGCAACTTGCACCATGCGGAGGATGGAGGCTCTTTTTTCAGCCATAATGTTTGTTTTTGCCATAAGTATAACTTCCTTCGGGACTAAATACCCGTGCTGCCTCCTCGAAAGAGTGAAGCGCAGTATAAAATATTTATAATATTTATAATAAGGCCTTAGCCTAATTATACAAAATTAATTATACAAAATTTTTTTGATTCCGACGGAATATCTCGGCGATTCCAAGAAGGGTAAGCGCGGGCTCAATTCGGAATTTATTCCTGCAGTGCGGAAGAACAAGCTCTGCCAGACCGCCGGTTGCGATCAGCGACAGTTTTTTATCAGTCAATCCGTCGAGAAGAATCTGTCTAAATTCCCGTACAAATCCGTCTATCATGTATATATGACCGTTGATAACACCGGAATTGACAGCATCGCGCGTATTTTTGCCGATAACATGCGGCGGTGCCGCGAGATCGGATGCACTAAGCTGTGAAGCCGCCTCAGAGAGCGCATTGGCACCGATCTGCAATCCGGGACAGATAACCGTACCGATCAGCGTAGACGAAGAATCTATGGCAGTGATCGTTGTGGCAGTACCAACATCGACAATCACTGTCGGAACGTCTGCGAGAACTTGCGCAGCGACAGCGTTTGATACAATATCTGCACCAAGTTGAACCTGTGACTCCACACGAATGTTCAATCCTGTGCGCACGCCCGGACCAACGATTATCGGATACCGTCCGATGAAGTGACGTGCAGCGTTTGCGACAACATCTGTGAGCTGAGGGACAACAGAAGCGATTGCAGAATCAGTAATGCTGTCAGCAGATATATGATAGATTTCAAGAATATTGCGGATAAGGACAACGTATTCATCGGTCGAACGGCGCGGTGTGGATGCAATCGCAGATTTTGCGAGAATGTGCACGCCATCCTCGGAAATATCCATGACGGCAAACGATACCTCGGAATTGCCAATATCAAACGCTAACAGCATTTCTGCACCTCGTTTCTCTGATTATCATACCCTTAATTATACAAAATTTGCCTTTTGTATAATTGCTCACATCCTTCGGCGGCTTTGCCCGCGGAAATCCCCCTACAAGATGGCACTCCTTTCATGTAGTTCTCTTTTGATTCTATCATACATTGGATGTGTGTGTCAATACTGCCTGTTAAGTTGTAAAGGGTTGTTTTTCTTCACTCTGCATGTCCGTTTCGGGCGTCTCGCGCTGCCGGAGAGGCTGCGCATTACGCCGGGAAAATACGCATAAAGTAACCACGCAATCTTTCCTTTGAAAGTCATTGCCGGAAGAATGTGTTTTTTATGCCCGCGCAAAACCTCCCGCCTCTTTTGCGCATCCTCGCTTTGCGGATCGCATTTGTTATAGTAGCGGACAAAACGGCCGAACGCCTCACGTTTCTGCAAAAGCGCGAGATGCGCTCTTCCCTGCGATTCTTCGTTTCCCAAACAAGTTTCCGTCGTAAAAACCTCGGTATGCAGGGATAATTACAGAAACCGGTTCGGGAGTCATTTTTGTCTCTCCTTTGCTGTAGCGGCATACAATTTTGTAGGCAGTTTATCTGCTTTTTTGTTTCTGAGCATACGGTATTTCATTTTTGTTGCCTGACCGCCTCTTAAATGCCGTTCGGCTTTGTTGTTTTGCAGCACGCGCTTGGCTTCCCTGTACAGTGATGCGCTGACACGCGGCAATTTTTCTGATAAATCTTTATGTACGGTGGATTTGCTGATTCCAAAATGCTTTGCGGTCGCGCGGACTGTGGATTTTTGTTCAATCAGAAATTCCGCTAAGCGGATGCATCGCTCTTTATCGTCCGATTGAATGTCTGTGAATTGCTTTCCAACGGTATGCTCTCTCATATCATCACTCCGCTCAAAAATGTTACTACAGTATATGAGCGGAGTTTCGGATTATGAATTAATCGGTATACAGATACATGTCCACAATGCGGAAAGAGCCGTATTTCTTTGCGAAAACAAGCTCGATTGAGCCGGAATAGTCGTTGTGGACATAATATGTTTGCTGTGCGACATCGAAAGCTACAGTACAACGATACATGTTGTCGGAGTACTGCATGATTTGCGTTACTTCCAAATTTCTGTACTCGTTGGATGTGACGGGGGTTACGTACCATATTCCTATGCGCGAGCTGGCGATGCGCTGATACGTATTGGTGCCGTAAAGGACATAGGAGAGTGCACGTTGCAGGTTTGCATCGATGTTATTATACCCTTGCGACGTGTATGTGATGTAATCTTTTGTAAAGGCATAGGCAAGGCTTGCGATTTCATCCTGCTCAACGACCGGATATGCTGCGTGGATCATTTCAGTGTGCTCGTCCGTCGAGCAGGATTGGGAAAGTGCGGTTCCGTCTGAAATGACGGTGACATGTGCCGCAGGCGAAGCGTAGAGTCCGGATACGGTGTAGACATCGTATTCGGGGATATTGTCAACGAGTCCGAGCAATTCGGGGAAAACGGATTCGCGTACGGATTGCGCGGGATCAAGCGTTTGTCCGTAAACAGAAACTTCACTTCCTGCCGGGACACGGATTTCGCATGTATAAAGGCGAGATTCCGGATAGGCGGCAGTGAATGCCGTTCCCTCTGCGGTACACTGGATTTCAATACCGTCAAGCGTGACGGTGACGTTCGGTCGGTTGAACAAACCGTCAACCGTGTACGTGATCGCGGTTGGGAGTGCCTCGGCATTTTTTTCGAGCGGATGATAAGCGTACAGTACATCTGTCGCACTGATTTCATTTTCAGTGAGCTGGATTCCGTTGACGGATACGGACGAGCCCTCCGGAACGGTAATATCGTAAGCTGCGGTAGACGACTGCGGATAGCGGATAAAATACGTGGTTTCATGCGCTTCGAGTGCGCATACTTCCCCGTTCAGCGTGCAGATGACCTCGGGAACCGTATACAGACCGCTGATTTCGTATATGTCGCAATAAACCGCCTCGTTTTGCTCATACGTGCTTTTGTATATGTACGGCACTGTCGTTTCCTTTACAGCATCGTTCGGTACCTCTATGCCGTTCAGTGTGAGAACAGCACCGCTCGGTACGCAGAATTTGTATGATTTCGCTTTCGGTGCCCATTCTCCGAGTATCGGTATTTGGGAGGAAACGTACCAGCGATTCATACCAAACGAGCCGCTTGGTGTCGAAGAAAGGCGCAGCTTGGCGATTTCTGTATTCGCCTTGTATACGCTGTATGCGGGAGCGTCGGCAGAATAATTATTGAAATCCTTCCGTGCGGAAATCTTGCCGTCCACCGCTTCGAGTGCATCAGAAAATGCGGTCAAAACCGCTTCTTTCGTTTCGTATGGCGACAAATTTGTTGGGACAGCATCACGGAGCAAATTGGAATAATCCGCGTTTGAAATGGATGAAGTGTATTGCTTCACTGCGTTTTCCGGCTGAGAATCCTCGTAGGAGGCAATGAAATTGTAAAAAGTAGCAAATCCGACCGCGATCAAACAAGAGACGACAGTAACGCAGACGAGATATATTTTCCAAAAACGACCGGGCATTTTACTTTACCAGAATCGCCGTAGCGACCGACCTTTCTCCGAACATATAGGCACTGCTCGTAAGATATTCCCCGTTTACGACCATGAGGGATGAGGAGCCTCCGTCAAGATTTGTGGCGTTTACCGCCCCATACGTCATCATAATTTCCACCAGATCGTCATACGTCGCGCCGAGGCTGTCAAGCGATCTGCCGTTGACCACGAGCAGAAGAATCGCACCGTCGGCGCGCTGACCGATTGCGGTGCGCGGATTCAGACCGCCGCCGAGATTTGCGTTTGCATTGCAGGGGTTTCCGTTGATGATCAGCGCGGGACCGTAGCTTGCGGCATACTGAATACCTGCGTCCAATGCCGCCTGTTCACTCATGGTGCCAACGTGCAGAATCCCGTTAGCGTCAAGACCGGCGATGCTGTGCGAGCCGCCCGTACCCCACAGAAGTTTGCCTTCATAAATTACGATGCCTGCGGGGATACCGCCGGTGCCCTGCCCGTTCGGATCGTAAAATCCGCCCGCGTTCGTTCCGGCGACGCAGTCATATTTTTCAACCATTTCCGTGACGGTCAGACCGGATGCATCACTGCCGTACCGATCAGGCACACCGACAAAAATACGCTTGGGATCGGCAATAATGAGCATTTTTCCGTTATAGGTGGAGCCGCGAATATCAACAATCTCGATGCCTTCCAAAGGATCTTCCGTATCGGCGGGAACATCTGTGACTGACGGATCGTCAGTTTGGGCAGGATTTGAATCCGCGGGCTGTGTGTTTACTGAAGTATCCGCAGGATCAATCGGCGTCGTGTCCGCGCCCGGAAGCTGGATCAGCGATACATCAACCTGCTCATCTGTATTCGTCTCTCCGTTTGTACCGATGATTGCGTTAATTTCGTCCTCACTCAAGTAAATATCCGCAAGAAATCCGCCGGCTGATGTTTCCTTGACGGACAGAACAAACAAACGCCGTGCAGTGGGAGACGGACCGTTTACCAGAATCCATATAATGCCATATGCTGCGATGAGGAGTACGAGCAATACGGTAAAGAAAACCGCACAAACCCGTCCGATAATTGCTGCGGCAGACAACTTCATATATCGACTACCTCGATTTCCAATATTTCACAAATAATGTGATAAAAACATGATATATATATTGTATAAAATTTTCGACAAAAAAGCAAGATAAATTTTGACCGAATTCGAAAAGATTTGATACCGATAACTTGCAATTTGTGTATGAATATGGTATCATTAATTTATATGGATAACAAGTTTGTAAGGAGCTAACGTGAAACACAGTTTTTTTGTTCCGATATTGGCACTGCTTTCCGCCGTTGCCGTATCTTTCTCCCTTGTTTCTTGTGCGGATTCTCTTTTTCGTCCCGTGACGCCTGCCGTAACAACCCCGACAGAAACTGCCCCGCCAATTCCGGACACAGAGGACACCGAGGCGGTATTCATCCCGATTGAGTCGGAAACGGAAACCGAGCCGGAAACAACCGCACCGCCCGAGCCTGATGTGCGTACCGCATCATTTATCGGTGCCGGGGACTGCATTATTTATTACGGGAATGTGCGCGATGCCAAATCCTGCGCTGTCGAGGGTGGGCGCGAATATAATTTTGCACCACTGTTTGCAAATGTAAAAGATCAGATTGCAGCGGCGGATATTGCGTTCATTAATCAGGAAACGCTCATGTGCGGCGACGGATATGCGTTCAGTTATTATCCGTATTTCAACGGACCGCAGGATCTCGGATACGATCTTGCGGAGGTCGGATTTGATGTAATCAACATCGCAAACAATCATATGCTTGACAAAAAAGCCGCAGGTCTCGCTGCAACGATGGACTTTTACGACACGCTCGAGGGCATCACAGTGATCGGCGGATACAGAGACCGTGCAGATTATGAAAATATTCGTGTGGTTGAATCAAACGGCATCCGTGCTGCGTTTCTTGCCTACACAGAGCACACAAATTATATTACACTCGATGCCGGATCACAGATCGTGATACCCTACCCCGATCCCGAAAAAGTACCGTCAGAGATCGCACGCGCGAAGGAGCTTGCCGATTTTGTGATTGTCTCCGTGCACTGGGGCAGCGAGAATACGTTTACACCAAACGCGTCCCAGCGTGAGCTCGCCTCCCTTTTCGCAGAAAGCGGTGCGGACGTCATCATCGGGCATCATCCGCACGTAATTCAGCCTGTCGAATGGATCGATCGTGAGGACGGCAAACGCACACTGTGCGTGTATTCGCTCGGAAACTTTGTTGCGGAGCAGGATCACGATTTTCAGATGCTCGGCGGCATGATCTCGTTTGATATGGTGCTGACGGACGGTGTTCCCGGCATCGAGAATGCGGAGTTCATCCCGACCGTATACTACTTCAACATCTCGTTCTACAAGAATCAGGTGTACTGTCTGAAGGATTTCACCGATGCGCTTGCCGCATCGCACGGGCTTCCCTACTACGGGCGCACGCTCTATCTCTCAAACCTCAAGACGTATTTGACAAACACAATCTCGCCTGCGTTTCTGACGGGGTATCTCGCCGCTGCCGAAACGACAGACGATCCGTGACGAAAGAAGTGATCTCATGAATGCACCAAATGTAACGGTAGTCATTCCCTCTCTGAATCCCGACGAGAAGCTCGGGAAAACCGTGCAGTCACTGCTTGATGTCGGCTTTACCGATATTATCCTCGTAAATGACGGCTCGGGTGCGGAATATGTTCCGAATTTTCCGAAGAATTTACCAAACTGTACCCTGCTTACGCACGAGGTCAATCGAGGCAAAGGTGCCGCTATGAAAACGGCGTTTCGCTATTTTTTGGACACGAAACGGACAACGCGCGGCGTTATCACCGTAGACGGTGACGGACAGCATCTTGCAGAGGACGTCCTTCGCTGTGCGGAGGAGATGTGCAAAACAGATTCGGTCGTGCTTGGTGTGCGAGATTTTTCCGGACCGGACGTCCCTGCACGAAGCAAGTTCGGAAATCGAACGACATCGTTTGTATTCCGCCTGTTCTGCGGATTGAAGGTTTCCGACACGCAGACGGGACTTCGTGCCATTCCTGCGAAATATCTGTCTGAGATGCTGAATGTTGACGGAAATCGGTACGAATACGAAACGAATATGCTTTTGAAGATGGGGTCGCTCGGCATTCCGTCTGCGGAAGTAGGGATTCAAGCGGTTTATATCGAAGAAAATCAGACCTCGCATTTCCGTCCCGTTCGCGATTCAATCCGCATATACGGATTGATCCTCAAATTCATCTTTTCCTCAGCGGTCGCCGCTCTTGTGGATCTCGTTCTGTTTTTTGTATTCAATCTGCTGCTCGTTCCGCTGATCGGTGTTTCCGCCGATGCGGTCGCAACGGCGGCGGCGCGTGTCATATCGTCTTTTGTGAATTTTTCGCTGAATAAAAAGGCAGTGTTCAAAAGCAGTGCGCCCACCCAACGTGCTGTCGTTCGGTACTATATTTTGGCTGTCTGTATTCTCGCACTGTCAGCAGGCGGAATCACGCTGTTCACCTTTATAACGCGCACGGAATCTTCCGTCATCAAAACAATCGCCAAGTGCGTAATCGATACCCTTTTGTCGATTCTCAGTTTTCGTCTTCAGCGTGAATGGGTATTCGCAGAGCCTAAACAAAAGAATCAGTAAGGAGTATGGCTGTGAATCCGAAAAAGATTTTTTCAAAAAGCGGCACCTATGTACCGCCCGTTTACATATCGAATAAAAAAACACCGAAGATTCCGCAAAACGGAGAATCTGAGCGCAAATCTGTGCGTAAAACGGTATTTCGCGTGATACGGCGCACGCTTCTTGTCTTGTTTACCGTTGTAATTCTTGCCGCGTATGCGGTATTTGCGCTCTGTCACACGATCGCTAACGGACCGAGCCCGACGGTGCGCAATCTCCTTGTCCTTTCCGCTTTGCAGGCAAGTGCAACCAAATGGGTGCCCGGACTCTTTCTCGACGATGCCACGGTCGATCAGATTCTCGCAGACAGCCGTGTTATCAGCACGGACGTCCTCTCGCTTGAGGAGTATGCCGCCGCGCAGCAGCAGGGCGGAGCCGTTTCGGGCGGTGACGTTACGGTGGATGAATGGGCGGATGCACAGGACGGTATGCTGTTTCACACGATCAGCGGTTCGACGTACAAAGCGTATGTGCTTGTTGTGCAAGATCCGTCGCGCGTTTACGTCGGCACGTCCAGCGATTACAAGAGCGGCAAGACAGGTGCCCGAATTTTTGATATGGCGGCACGGGATAACGCTGTCGCGGCCATCAACGCTGGCGAATTTAACGATCCGGGCGGCGTAGGCACAGGTGATAACCCGGTCGGACTTACGTATTCCCTCGGTAGCTGTGTGTGGGAGGACGGGTATACATGGAAAACCTTCATCGGCTTTGATAAGGACAACAATCTTGTCGTATCCGAAGGCATGACAAGGGAGCGCGCCGATGCCCTTGGTATCCGCGATGCTGTGTCTTTCCAGACAGGTAATGTTCTGATTGACAGAGACGGTGACAACATCCGTCTCCACTATGCCGACAGCAATACAGGAACCGCACAGCGGACTGCGATCGGTCAGCGCGCGGACGGTGCGGTAATTCTTCTCGTGACGGACGGACGTTCCGCAAGCAGTCTCGGTGCTACGCACAATGACGTGATCGATATTATGGTTTCATACGGTGCGGTCACTGCCGCGATGCTTGACGGCGGCTCCTCCTCCATGATGTATTATGAGGAGTATTACGCAAAATACGGCATGGATGAAAGTAAATTGGATCAGTATCAAAAAATGGGGCTTGTGAATAAGTACAAGGCATTTACAACGCCGCGGCGTATGCCGACATTCATCATGGTGGCGCGTGAAGGTGCGGAAACGGAGGCGGCGGAATGAAAAAGACAAGACGTTTTCCCGTTTTTTATGCGATATACGCACTGCTTGTTATCGCCGTCGTAGTCGCCATACATCTGGCACTCGGCAAAGTAACGGAATATCTCGCGGATTATGAGTCCTCACAGCCGCAGTATGAAGCACAGCGCGTGTTTTCCCAGTATTACGGTGGGACGGACTACACTTCCCTCGTGGAGCTTTGCGAGACAACACTGACACCGTACGAAACGTCGGAGGATGTTGTTCGGTATCTCGCCGACTTCACCAAAAATAAAGAGATCACCTATTCTGCCATCACCACAGGTCTCGATTCGTCCATTAAATACATCGTAAAGGCGGATGACATTAAATTTTCTTCCTTCACGCTGCATGAATCATCGAAGAAAACACCGATTGGGTTTACGCTTTTTGAAGCGTCCGACTTTGAGATTTACTGCTCGGGTAATGAGTCTGTGCGCGTAACGGCACCGAAAGGCTATACCGTATCCGTGAACGGAATTGCGTTGGGCTATTCGACACTTACAGGCAACGAAACACGCGACAAATCCTGCGATTTCATGCCGGAGGGCGTGGAGGGCATCATTATTTGCGAATATGCCGTAGACGGTCTGTACTTTCCACCCGAAGCTGTGACAGTGGTTTCTGCGGACGGCCGTGCGTGTCCTGTGGAGAAGTCGGCGGACGGAGTGTACAGTGCGACGTTTTTGTATAACGAAACGGCGCAAGAGGAATATGAGTCATATGTACTGGAAGCGGCACAAGCGATTGCCAAATATATGCAGAATGACGCTAAGTTCGGTACGCCGTCCGTGTATATTGATCCGGAAAGTGAGCTGTACGAAAACATTCGTACCTCTCAAACCATCTGGGCGATCGATCATGTCTCCTATTCGTTTGAGGATGCGTCGGTCACGGAATTTTACATGTACGACGAAAACACGTTCTCCTGCCGCGTATCGTTTACGCATGTGCTGAAATATTCGCAGTATTCCTCTTTGGAGGATTACAGAGACTATATCGACACCACGTATTTTTTCCGCCGCGTAGGGGATTCGTTCCTGATGTATGACAGATACAATCACTAAGGAGGATTTATGACATTCATTGAGCAGCTTACCGGTATCGAGCTTGACATTCTGAATAGGATACAGGATGTCTTTGCGTGCCCGTTTCTCGACTGTTTTTTCCCACTTATCACTAAGCTCGGCGATCACGGCATCTTCTGGATTGCCGTTGCAGTTCTGCTTCTTTTCTTCAAAAAAACGCGTGCGACAGGCATCATGATGGGCGTTGCCCTTCTGTGCGGATTTCTCGTCGGCAACATGACGCTGAAGCCGCTGATCGGGCGTGTCCGTCCCTACGATATGGAAGGCGCACGGGAGATTGCGCTTTTGGTCGAACCGCTTTCCGACGGATCCTTCCCCTCCGGTCACACGCTTGCCTCTCTGGAGGCCGCTACCGTGCTGTTTATTCGTGACAAACGCATGGGCGTTCCTGCCATGATTGCGGCGATTCTTGTGGCTCTGTCCCGCCTGTATCTGTACGTCCATTATCCTACGGATGTGCTCGCGGGAGCACTTCTGGGCGTACTCTTTGCCTTCTTCGGTGTGTGGATTGTTAAATTCGTTTGGAAAAAGGCAACCGGAAAAGAGCTTGCATAAAAGCAAACCGCCTGTACTTACGGTACAGGCGGTCTTTTTGGGTCTAAAGAAAACCACCAGCTAAGCCGGTGGTTCCAAAGAGGCTTTTGCCGTTGAGAAATCCCGCCGCAGCGGTAGGCTCCCCTGTGTAAGGGGAGCTGTCAACGAAGCTGACTGAGAGGTGCTTGAGAGCGCTTTTTTATAATCCCTTCGTCACGGAAAAGTAGCCACATCTGTGGCGGTAGAGCGAGTTTGCAAGTGTCAAATGTTTCAGAGGGCTTTCAGCCCTGCCGGTAACAGGTCCTTATAGGGCTGAGCAAACCACCGGCTTAGCC
>JAZNHT010000063.1:0-15423 GCA_045577175.1 Eubacteriales bacterium
ATTTCTACAGCTTTGTGAACACTTCCAACACGGACGGCGAGAACTACTGGCGCCCCTCCGGCGGTGGCTACAACTACTTCACGTGGTCTCCTACTGAGATCTCTGCGGGCGGTCTTTTCCCTGCTGTAGGCTCGTACGGCATTTGGCTGCAGAACAATACCTTCACGTACAGCATAAAATTCACACCCGACGAGAACGGTGAATACTCCTTCTCCATCTTCCTTCCCAACAAGTCCACGCAGGGCAACGGCAAAACACCGCTTGAAACCACTGTCGCAGGTGCTTTCGAAATCGTGCTCAGTGATGCAAACGGCGTGATCGGTGAGTACACCGTGACCGAGCTTCTGCCGGCAGAGGTTGGCAGCAGACTTTACTACCATTTCGCCGACGGCGTTGCGCTGGAAGCAGGCGCCGAATACACGGTCGCTGTCCGCCGTACCGCGAAAACAGACAGCACCCTGCTTTCCTTCCACTATGAGCTGACCTCCGTTGTCGAGAAAGCAATCGAGGACGCCAAGAAGGAAGACGTCGTTGTTGAGGGCGACGAAGAGATTGTGATTCCCGTTGGCGTTATCATTCCCGTACCCGGTGCAAATGCAGGCGGCGAGGCTGAGAATCAGCCGCTTCTGAACGTTGTCAATCCGCTTCCGGATACCGGCGCAGGAATCGAAGCTCCCGGCACGCCCGACGGCACGGACACGGAGGGCGGCACACCGCCGCAGCCGTTCACCGGCTCGACTGCTCCCGCAGCACCCGGCGCATTCGGCAACCACTATCAGCTCGCGCCGATGCCCGGCATGATGCCGTAATTCGAATAAAACAAAACATCCGCAGGCTTCCCTGCGGATGTTTTTCGTTGGTCTGAAGAAAAGTACAGGCTAAGACGGCAATTCCAAAGAGGCATTTGTCGGTGAGCAGTCCTGCGGCAGGGGTTCCCCGAAGCGAACGAAATGAGCTTTTGGGAGTTCGCGGCAAAGCGGATGACAAACGAGGTGCTCCGGCACCAAAGAAACGCCTCATCCGCCACGTCGCTACGCTTGTGGTCCCCCTTCTCCCACAGGAGAAGGCTTGACTCAATCGCCGCTTTGCGGCGGCAGGGCAAGTTTGCACGTGCCGGATGCTTCAGAGGGCTTTCCGTGCCCTTATAGGGTCGACTTAGTGAAGCCGACAGTTATGATTGCTTCTTCACAAAATACGGCAGAGTGTCCATCGGTGCGTCCACCTGCACCGTTTGTCCGCCTGTGTGCGGCTCCTCGCCGAGATACAGCCAATCGCCCTCGGGCAAAATCACCTTGCGCGTGCGCGCGCCTTTCCCGATGACGGGCGCGACGAGAATCTCCTCGCCCAAAAGGAACTGATCGCTCACGCCGGCGTATCCCTTGTGCGGATACGCATACTCCATGTGCCGCACGATCGGCTCGCCGCTGACGGCACTCTCCCGTACCAGCTCCATGATTTTCGGCGCGAACGCCGTGTGCAGCTTTGCCGCCTTCAGGCAGTGCGATTGCGCTTCTTCTCCGAGCATCCGCCACGGTGCCCACGAAAACTGGATCATCGAAAGCAGTGCCGCGCACTGCGCCATGCGCACAAACAGCTCCTCGTCCACCTTGAAATCCGGCTGATAATTGTGCATCCAGATGCCGCCGCCCACCATGTCCGGGCAGAGGAACGGATGCCCCATCAGTCCCTGATTGAGCGCACCCGGGAGCAGCGTGCAAAGCCCGTCGCCGTCCCACGTGTGCCTGCGGTCGCGCAAGCGCTGGATCACCGGCTTGCCGCCGCCCTTGAACGTGTCCTTGTATTCGTGATATTCGTACCGCTCGCCGAATTTGTTCCACGCAAGATTCAATTCGGCGGGGGTGTATTTCGTCTGCGCACCGTTCACGACCGAGCGCGGATTGTACATGTCCGTGTTGCCGCCGTCGAATTTGAAGCCGTCGATGCCGTACTCGCGCATGAGCGTTTGCAGCCGTCCGTCAAGATACGCGCGGTCGTCCTCGTTGCACATATTGAAGATCGCGCTGTACCCGTTCCACCAGCGCACAAGAGCAACCTCGCCGTCATCCGTGCGCAGAAACAGCTCCCTTTCGCCCGCGCCGCCTTTCAGAGCCGCCAGCGACGGATACGTTGCCAGAATGAACTCCATGCTGTCGGGCGAGAAGGTCGGCACCACCCACAGCATGACCTTGAATCCGAGCGCGTGCAGCTCGTCTGTCATCCCCTTCGGATCGGGGAATTTTGTGCGGTCGAACTCCCACAGCCCGTATCTCGTCTCCCAGCCCTCGTCGATCATCAGAATGCCCGGCTCATAGCCGTGCTCCACGATCGCGTGCGCGTAGGCGAGGACGCTTTTCTGCGTCTGGTTGTAGTCGAGCTCCATCCACGTGTTGTACTGCGCCGTCTCAAAAAATTTCGCAGGCGGCACCTTCCCCGAAAACGGGAAATGCGCGCGCATCGCGGCGAGGTACGCCTCCTTCAGCGTGGTGCCTGCCTCCGTAAGCGTGATTTCGCTGTCGCTCTCGATGGCAAATTCGCCGCCCGAGACGCGCACAGCCATCGGCGTCTCCGACCAGATATACCGCCCTGCGGAGGAGACGTACAGGGGCATCGCCTGATTGCAGGAATAGTTCATGTCGAAATTGTATTCGCTCGCCTCGGTGATCGGCATCTCGGCGGCGTTCTGCGATGCGCCGCCCCACCAGTATTCCTCGGGGAGAATCTTGATTCTCCGTTCCATAATCGCACTTCCTTTCGCGTTTTTTATCATTGTATCACATCTGCGCGCAGGAATCCATATCATTTCGAAAGAAAAATATGGCAAATTGTTGTGCCGGTGCGATTTTGCAAAAAGTTGGCAGATACGATTTTTTCGAAAACAGTATTGACACGGCGGCGGTTTCGCTGTATAATAATCTTGCAAACAGACAGTGGGTAAAATTTTTTCCGCAAGAAAAGGAAAATTTCAAAAAACCGGTTGACAATTTCGGCAAATTGGTGTATAATATAGCCACAGAGATCACAGCGGACAATCGCCGCACAGAATAGTTGCTGATAATCCGAAAGGTTTATCGATAGAGAGAGAAAGCAGGAAGAGAGAGTCGTAAGACTCTTTCTTTCTGTTTTTTGCCGTTCGAAGGGGGATTGCGGTGCGGATGGCTTTTTGTTTTCGTCCGGTGCGGCGGCACTGCCGTTTTCATGCGGACGGATCAAAAAAGCCAAAATTTTCTCTTCTCCGGCAGTTTTTTGAAAAAACTGTTGACAACAGTACCGAAAAACTGTATAATCATAATGAAGTTTTATCCAATAAAGAGAGAAAGGATTATCACCATGAAAAAACTTCTTGCACTGGCGCTCACCGCTATGATGCTGGTTTGCGCAATCGTTCCCGCATTTGCTGCTGTTGAAGCAAGCGATTCCGTTCCGGCTGATCTTGAAAACGCCGAGCGCGTGAACTTCCGTGAGCAGGTTGAGCCGCTGTTTACGGACGGCACCTACACGTGGGGCAACACGAGCGGCTTCCCGTGGAATCCGGGTGACTTCACCGCAGGCGGTCAGTACCCGAAGCTGGAGGCGAACGCCTTCTGGTTTATCAGCACCGATTTCGTGCTCGAGGCTGATTTCACACCCGCCGAGGACGGCGAGTACGCATTTGCCATGTACATCGCAAACAAGACCACGAAGGGCGACGGTAAGACTCCGCTTGACTCCACCAAGTCCGGCAAGTTCTCCGTTCAGATCATGAACGGAAGCAGCGAGGTCGCTTACTACGAGATCGAAGAGGAAGAGGCCGTGCTCGGCAGCAGAATCTACTACCGTCTCGGTGACGGCGTTGCGCTTGAGGCAGACACCGACTACACCGTTTGCGTAAAGCTGCTTGAGGCAACCGATTCCTGCATCGTTGACTTCCTGTTCGGTATCCCCGGTGAGGCTTCTGACGATCCGGCAGAGGACACCACCGCCGCTGAGGAAGACACCACCGCTCCCGAGGAAACGACCGACGCACCGACTACTTCCGGCGAGGCTTCCGTTGCAGAGGCACTCCCCGAGCTGTTTGAGGATGCTGACGTCATTAACCTGAACGCAATCTACGAGGAAGTAAACGTAGACGGCGAATATCCGGCAGGCAAGGTTCTGTACGGCTTCCACAAGGGCGACTTCAACAAGATGGGTATCCCGGATATGCAGGGCGTTATGCCGTTTGCAAACTGCGAGTATCCCGTTGAGTTTGAGGTAGGCGACGACGGCAAGTACGCGTTCAACATCTCCCTCGCAAACTACGGCACCGCAGGCGCTGTTACCGTCAAGTTCTACGACGAGGACGGAAACAAGCTCGCCGAGGAGACCGTCATGCCCACCGATATGGAAGTAGGCAAGATGTACTACTACACGCTCGCAACCGAGCTTGATCTTGCAGCCGACAGCTGGTACACCGCTACCTTCTCCGGCGCAAAGGAGAGCGGTGCTTCCGGCAACTCCATCGTCTGCGAATTTGCATACGCTCTGACCGAGCTTGCCGACGATGCAGGCTCCTCCTCTGAGGATACCGCGCCTTCCGGCAACGACGAGCCCACCTCCCCCGCAACGTTTGATGTTGCTCTGATCGCTCTCGCAGTAGCAGGCGCATCCGCAGCAGCAGCAGTCGTCTCCAAGAAGAGAAGATAAGCGCAAAACGTACATACGAAAGTGCCATCGCACAAAAAATGCGATGGCACTTTTTCCGTTTTTTGCAAGCGAGAAAAAAATGACCTCTGCGAGGGAGTCTTTTTTTCGTTAAACACTTGACAAACACTTCATTTTTTCGTATAATAATAGCGAAAAATCGTAATATACAATTGTGTCTGACCATGTAAAATCCCGGGTCGTTTTCGCGCATACCGCATTCAGCATATGAGAAGTACGGCAGGATCATACAGAGAACAAGATTGGACGGACACGTCTCCGATACGGTGCTACGTACTCCTCTTTTCTTTAGATGATTACTTCGGATGGCGTGGGCGTCTGTATTTCCGCGAGCCGCGCCGTGTGAAAACTGTCTTTAGCGCGGCAAAGCCGCACAGGATCTCGCACCTGTGCGGCTTTTGGTATTCCGACCGCCGGTAGGGCGGTTTTTGTTTTATTCCTGCACCGGCTTCATGAGGTGGACAGGCTTGTTTGCCTTCTTGAACAGGCGGATTGTGTATTCCGTGCCGTGAGAGCTTCCGTCCCAGAACGCGAGGCACTCGTCCGCATAGTCCGCGATCAGGTGATTGCGCTTCAAAGGCGCACCGCGCCCGTATTTTGCGTAATCCGGCAGAAATTCGACCAGATTGATGCCGTGCTCGCGCGCATACGCCGCAGCCACGGAATCAATCCCGCGCGCGCCGCCCGAAACAATCTCGGTCACGCCCTCGGGAAGATAATCACCGAGATTATCCACAAAAAGATTTCTCGATCCTACAATAGCAAGTTTCATGTGTCCGTTCTCCTTGGATGATTTTTTACTATTGTACACTATTTTTCACCCGATTTTTTGACGGGAGTGTAAATTCTTGCAAAATATTTGTCTGAAACCCGTGCGCAGTTGGCAATATGTCGGCAAAGCGGCAGGAGCTCTTGACAGTCTTCCCTTCGGGAGATTATAATAAATACAGATCATTCGTAGCTGTACGGTTTCGGAAAGGAATCTTCCATGAAAAGAGTTCTGTCATTTGTTTTGATCGTTTTTTTGCTCCTCGGCGCGCTTGTGCCGCTGATTTCGGCGGCGGAGCCTGTCCTGCTTACCTATCGGGCGGAGAAACCCGAGGCGTTTACGAAAAACGTCATTGTCATCGATCCGCGCAATCATACGGGTGACAATCCCGAGCTGAAGGCGGGCGTGCATTACAATACTCCAAGCTGGGGCAAGGTGCTCTCTCTTGTGCCGCAAAAAGAGGACGGCGCGGTGATTCCGCAGTCCTTTGACGTGAAATTCACAATTGAGGAGAAGGATACGTACCATTTCGGCTTCACCATCTACGAGACGGCGGATGCCAAGGCAGGCACGCCGCGCAAGATCGATCTGTGTCTGAACGGCGGTGAGACGTACCGCATCGTGGAGGAAGCGGTAAAGCCCGGCTCGTACCTGTTCTATGACGGGCTGAGCGCGGAGCTTGCTCCCGGCGAGCATACGATTACAATCACGACCTGTACCTCCAACGGATTTCAGGCGGCGTTCTCCGAGATTTACGTCGCAGGTGAAAACGTGACTCCCCCGGCGGATCAGGAAAATATTGCCGAGGAGGAGGAGATCGACACGACCGTGAAGGGCGAGCACAAAACGACAAAGGGCGACACGGTCAAATCCCTCGTCGGTACGGCATCCATGCCGAGCGTGTTCACCTATGCCGACAAGCTCGATCTCTCCGCAGAGATGGCCGCGCAGAAGGGATCCGATAAGAACAAAAATCTCGTTGAGGGCTCCTCCGGCGATTACTACATCGATACCGCGTTTCAGAACGCGGCGTGCGTAATCCCGCGCAGAGAAGGCTCGATGTTCACTGATTGGGCGGAGTTTGCCATCGATTTCACCGTCCCCGAGGACGGCACGTACCACTTCTGCGTCGGCGCGTATGTGCGCGGTGATGACGCGTGGGCGGAGAATGCCAACTGGAAGCACGCCTCCTCCGTCCGTATCGATGACGGCGAGGTATTCAGCGTAAACGAGGACGATCTCACGAATCTCGGCAAGAATACGGTCAACTACTTCCTCGGCATGTCCGCCGAGCTGACCGCAGGCACGCACACGCTGTATCTGATCGCGGACAAGCAGCTCGGTCTGAACGCGTATTTCAAGTCCCTCCACTATTACCGCGAGGGCGCGGAGCCGACCGCGCCGGTCGAGCAGGAAACGCCCGATACCCCCGTAACGCCTGTCAATCCGAATCCGCAGCCGACCGTCACCCCCGAGGGACAGCTCACGCCGCTTTCCGAAATGCCCGAATCCATGGCAGGATCGGACATCGTGACCGTTGACGTGCGCGATTACCAAGGAGACAACGCGAATCTTGTGAAGGGTACGGATTACACGGTTCAGTACACCTCCCAAGGCGGCTGGGGCGACGTTCTCTGCCTGATCCCGAAGAGCGCAAGCGATCCGGTTACGTACAACATCAAATTTACGGTAACGGACGGCGGTAAGTACGAATTTTCCGTCGGCATCTGGACCTCTACCGATGCAAAGACGTCCACGCCACGCAAGATAGACGTCTTTGTGGACGGCGGCGAGAAGTACCGCATTGTGGAGACGCCGACGGTCGCTGTCAATCAGGTTGCCAATTTCTACGGACTGACGCTGGATCTGAAGCCGGGCGAGCACACGTTCTCCTTCCAGACGTGTACGCAGAACGGCTTGCAGGCGTATCTGCACTCCTTCTCCTACGCAATGACGGAGTCGTCCGAGAAGTACGATCCCGCGATTGAGGCGACGTGGGACGACAGCAACGCCCCCGAAGGCGAGACCGTGTACGTGGAGGCGAAGCCGGTGATCGTTCTGACGGAGGAGGAGAGCACCACGCCCGAGGTGGATGCGGATCCCGTCGAGACGGATACCGCACCGGACACAGATACGACCGAGACGGATTCCACCGAGACGGACACGACTGCGCCCGATACAACTGCGGCGGATACGACCGCTGACGCAGGTGTGCCGATGGGCGCACTGATCGGCATTGGTGCCGCAGCTGTGGCGGTGATCGCGGTGGTCGCCGTGATTCTTTCTAAGAAAAAGAAAAAATAATACAGGAAAAATCCGCAGAAAACTGCGGATTTTTTGTATGGGAAGGAGATTTTGCAACAGGATTACGGAGCAGGAGGTGTGGGCTGCGCGACACGCCCCGCCTGCACCGTGTTCTTACGCAAAAAACGGATGCCCCGAAGGACATCCGTTTTGCAAGACTTTTGTAAAAAGCCGCCTTACTCGCCCATGACCATGACCTGAACCGTTCTGGTGCGGCCGCGGGTCTGATCCCAGTCGATGAAATGAACGCGACCGAACTCGCCGAGGTCAGCCTCGCCGTTTTCGATAACGACAGTCACGTTTCTGCCGATGATGGAGGAACGCAGATGCGCGTCCGTGTTGTGGCAGCCGAAGTTGTCCTCGCCGTGCTCCTCGGCAAAGACGAGAGCCTCGTGACCCGGATGCAGATACATGCCCTCATAGCGGCACGTAGGGATCCACTCCTCAAATACGTTGACGAGATCCTGCTGGAGCGTCTCCAGACCGGTCATGGACATATCGAAAGCGCACTCCTGCGTGATGACGGAGCAGGTCGTGTGATGGGAATACACAACGACGATGCCGTCCTTGACGTTTGCTTCCTTGACGATTTCCTTCACCTGCTCGGTGATGTCGTGGAAGCTGACCGCGCGGTGGCGGGATTCTACTTTGAAAGATTTACGAAGTACCATGGGTTTCTCCTTTGTTTTTCAATTTTGGCGGGCGGATACAGGATCCGCCCCTACGGGGATTGATGGGATCGTTTTGTGTCCGTTGTAAGGGCGCATTCCATATGCGCCCGTTCGGCTCACGCGTTCTGCTTCTTCAGATCGTCAGCGGCGCGGCGGGTAGCGGCGATCATCTCGTCGATCATGGCGATCGGATCCTCCGCGTTCATGATGCCGGAAGCGGCACCGGCAGCCTCGGAGCCTGCCATAATGAAATCGTAAACCTGCTGACCGTTGGTGATGCCGGCAGCCTGCTCTACCATGATGTCGTCGTAGATTTCCTTGATTACGCGGATGGAATCCTTGACGTATGCCATGGGACTGACGCCGTTGCCGCCGCCGATGATTTCGGACGGCTCGGGATTGATGATGTCGGGATGAAGCTGTGCGATCGCCTTTGCCTCGGCAAGCGTATCGGCGCACGCAAATACGAGAAAGTCAAGCTCTCTTGCGCGGTCGATGGTCGCCTTCATCTGGGGCAGGCTCATCGGCTTCTCGCAGTGATTGATGACGACGCCCTGCGCACCGGCAGCCTTCAGCCCCTCGGGGAGGGTGTCAGCCATGCCGCGTCCCGGACGGAGCGTATCCATGTACGGAGCGAGGACGATCAGGTGCTTCGTGTTCTGCACAACCTGGCGGATTTCAACAGCCGGGCAGATGAAAAGCACGTCGATGTCGTACTTCTCGGCAGCCTTGTCGGCGGCGATGGCGTACTCAAGCACCTTATCGCCATAGATGTAGTTCTTCGTTCCAATCTCAAAATAGGGGGTTCTGATCTTCGGTTTCATATTTGTATTCCTTTCGGTATTGATTTGTGGTGTATGGAAGGGATAACAGATCGTCAGCAAAGCGAAACTGTTTGCCACTTTTCTTTGACACCACGGGCGCAAAGAAAAGTTAACAAAAGAAACGCCGATACGCAAGGGCTGCGCGCCCTTGCAACCGCGCCACCTTTTAAAAAAGGTGGACGAAAACTTTTGGGCAGGGTTAACTAAATCCTCTTTTTTGCCCAAAAGGTTTTTGGGGGCGTGGGGGCTTTTTTCAAAAAGCCCCCACATCGTCACTCCCCGTAAATGGACTTTCTTGCGCCTTCGATCATGCGGACGGCGTTATTGTACATGACGTCCTCGACGTCCTCTTTGGTGAGACCGAGGGTAGCGCACGCTCTCTTGAACGCGAGCAGCTCCTCGTAGCAGAAGAACGTGATCTTCTCCGCCTCCTCGGGTGAGACCTCGCGGAGGTGCGGATCCTGGCTCGGATCGCCGTACAGTCCCGGCGGAACGAGGTTGATATACGTACCGTTTTCCTCAATGCGGTGCGTGCGCATACGGAGAATCGGCATATCCGTACCGAACAGCAGATGCTTCGCACCTGCGTGGCGGAGCACCTCCGTGATCGCGTACTCACAGCAGTTCGCGGTGAAATCGTACATCAGATCCGGGTACTTATCGAGAATATCAAAAGCGTCGCCGATGTCCTCCTTCACGTAAGCGCGACCGATGTGCGCGATGACGAGACGGATGTTCGGGAACTCCTCCTTGATCTCGGCGATCTGCGCGAGATTCACGGGATCCTGGAGTCTGCCCTTTCTCGGGATGTGGAGCATCACGATCGCGCCGAGCTCATCCATTCTCTTCAGCTGCTCCTTCGGGAAGAAGTCGAAGATGCGGATTTCCGCCTCGGGCAGGTACTTCGGCGAAAGATCGAGATACGATTTGATACCGAGGAAGCCGCCCTTGCGGATCGCTGCTTCCACTTCATCCGCGCTCTGCTTCGGGTGGGAGAAGTACAGAGACGGCCAGCCGCTCTGCCCCGCAGCCTCAACAATGTACGCGTTCATTTCGTCCGCGCCGCCGTCTCCCTCGCCTGCATTGGCAAAAATGAGAGCGGATACGTCCTTGCCGGGGAACATGAGGCGGTACGTTTCCTGCAAGTCCTCAATGCTGTTGTCTTTGGCAACGAGATGCGGCCACAAAACACAGCGTGCTACCTCATCGGGATCAACGGGCTTCTTGGGAAGATGCTCCTCCTTCCAGACGTGCGTGTGGAAGTCGATGATCTTCTCCGGGAGGAAATCGCGGAGCTCCTCCTCATAGATTCTCTTGTCGTTTTCGGTTACGGTAAAAAGTGCCATGTATGTATCTCCTTTACGGGATAATGTGTTGTTTGGTAGGATAGGGAATGTGTTGTAGGGCGGGGGCTTGCTCCCGCCGTTTTTTAGATTGCGGCTGTCTTGCGCGGCGGGACACAAGGCCCCGCCCTACGGGAATGGCGGAATTTCCCTCAAATGCCGTACACGCTGCCGAGCGCGGCGGCGTTCTTTTTGTACGCTTCAAAATGCTTTGCGTATCTCGCGGCATCGTCTGCGTCGGGATACACCACCGTCTCGCGGATCGCGAGCTTTTTGTATCCGTCCCGCACGTCCGCGTACAGACCGCATCCGACACCGGCGAGCACAGCCGCGCCCACACAGGCGAGATCGGCCACCTCCGGGATGCGCACGGGGAGATTGGCAATATTCGCAAGCATCTTCGTCCAGATCGGGCTCTTGGACGCGCCGCCTGCGAGCTTCAGACCGTCCGCGGACGGCTTCACAGCGAACGATTCCATCATCCACACCGCCTGAAAAACAACGCCCTCCATGATCGCCGCGGCGATGTCAAAGCGATCGTGCGACAGGTCAAGTCCGATGAGCGTGCCCTTGGAAAAATCCGCGCCGTCCTTGCATTTGCCGGAGAACGGGTAGAAGAACAGCCCGTCCTCGGCGGCGTGACGCGCCTCTGCCTCCGTATCGATCACGGAGAACGGGATTTTTTCGCCGTCGCCCTGCACCGTCAGCTTGCGCCGCCACCACTCCAGCGATACACCGCCGGAGGAGAGGGACAAAAGCGATCCCCACATGCCGGGGACTGCAGAGACAGACTGCGCAAGCGATCCCGTGAAGTCCGGCTTATCTCCGATCGCGGTCACAACCCACGCCGTGCCCGAGCCGATCAGGATGTCGCCCGATTCGGTCGCACCGGCACCGAGCGCCACGGCGTACTGATCGTGCGCGCCCGTGACAAGCACCGCATTCTCGGAAAGACCGAGCTCCTCAGCCGCCTTTGCGGTCAGATGCCCGATGCACGTCCCCGACGGGACGACTTTTGCAAGCTGCTCCTCACGGATGCCGGCAAACACGAGCATCTCAGGATCGTACTTCCCCTCGCGGATGTTGTAGAACTGGTTGATGCCCGCATCCGACGGATCCAGCGCAGGAATGCCCGTCATCTTCGCGCTGACGTAATCCGGCACGGTCAGAAACATCGAAGCCTTCGCAAAGATTTCCGGCTCGTTTTTCTTCATCCAACGGATCTGGAGCACGGGAAGTCCCGGATCAAGCTCCCAGCCCGTTTTTTCGTAAATCACCCGTGCGCTGCCAAATTCCTTTACAAATTCCGCGCGCTCCGCCTCGCACCGCGCATCGTTCCACACGATCGCCGGACGCAGCGGCGTGAAATTTTCGTCCACGGGGACGACGGTGCCGCCCTGCAAGGAAAGCGAGATCGCGGCGACGTTCTGCCCGATTTCGGCAGAGGGGACGGCTTCGCGCACCGTTTCGACGATGGCGCACCACCAGTCCTCGGGATTCTGCTCGTTCATTCCGACGGCAGGGGAGGAAAGATCGTACGGGCGGTACGCGCTTCCGACAAGCGCGCCGTCCTCGGCAAAGAGGATCGTTTTCGTGCCGGTCGTGCCGACGTCGATCCCCAGAAGATACTTTTTCATGGGTGTCTCCCTTCGTGGGTTGTGACTATATATTTCCAATATATAATGATAACAGATTTTTGCCCGTTTTGCAAGGGCTTGCGGCGTTTTTCTCAAAAATTCCGCCATTGTTTCCGACCATCCCCTTGACAGTGATTTTTCGCGCGTGTATAATATTGTTAAAAATCTCTCTCTGTTTTTGAAAAAGGAGTTCACTATGGATATTTCGTTCAAGCATATCGGCATCCGCATAGGCGAGGACGGCGTTCCCGCCCTGACAAAATGGGGATCGCACACGTTTGACGGCGACCTCGCTCTCCGTATGCCCGTCGAGGTGCAGATCCTCGGGGAATACAAAAATTCGTGGTACGCGCAGAAGATGATTATGTCCTCATCGACGGATCAGTGGAGGTACGTCTCCCATAAGGCGGAGGGAAACGCGCTCACAATCACCCAGCGCACCGATCTCATCGAGGCGCGGCTCGTGTTTGACACGTTTGACGGCACGGATACGCTTCGCGTACATACGGAAATCACGAACATTTCCGATCGCGCATACCGTGTGGAGGACGTATCCACCCTTGTGCTCCGCGACATCGGCGGCGAGATGCCCGATCTTTCGAAAATGTACCTCCACCGCTTCTTCCAGGGGCACCATTTCGAATGCCGTCCGAGACGAAATTCGTTTGACGATCTCGGCATGATGAACGGCGGTGCCATCGGCAAATATCACTCCACGCAGATGAAGATCGGACACACGAACGTCGGCAGCTGGTCTACGAAGGAGGCATTGCCGCAGGCGATTATCGAGGATGAGAGAGCCGGCACGTTTCTCATGTTCCAGATGGAATCAAACCACTCCTGGCACTATGAGATCAGCGACTACGGTCCCCGTCTGTACCTCTACCTCGGCGGTGCCAACCGCACAAACTGCGCGTGGAGCAAGGTGTTCAAGCCGGGTGAGAGCTACGCCACGCTCCCTGCCGCGATTGCGCTCTCCGATACGCTCTCCGGCGTTATCGGTGAAATGTCGAAATACCGCCGCCATATCAGCGGTCTGTCTCAGTCCGATCGCTCCCTGCCGATCATTTTCAATGAGTACATGCACTTTGCGTGGGACGGCGCGTGCGAGAAAAACACGCGCATCATGGCACCGGTCGCCGCCGCAATGGGTGCGGATTATTACGTCATCGATTCCTGCTGGCACAACGATGAGGACGCGTCGATGATCCACCGCTATCTCGGTCACTGGAGAGAGAGCAAAACGAGATTCCCGAACGGCGTCAAGGCGACGCTTGACTATATCCGATCCCTCGGCATGAAGCCGGGACTCTGGATTGAGCCGGAGGTCGTCAGCATCGAGTGCGAAAAGGACATCCGCGACGAATATTACACCGACGACTGCTATCTGCAGCGTGACGGCGTGCGCATCGGCGTAAAGCGGAAGAATTTCCTCGACTACCGCCACCCGAAGGTGATCTCCTACCTGAATGAGGTCATCCGCCGCATGGTGGAGGATTACGGCGCGGAGTATATCAAGTTTGACTACAACGCCGATCTCGGTATCGGCTGTGACGGCGGCGCGGACAGTCTCGGCGACGGGCTCGAACAGCAGAGCAAGGCATTCCTTGACTGGATCGACTCCATCCGTAAAAAATATCCGCACGTCATTTTAGAGGGATGCGCGTCGGGCGGTATGCGCCTCGATTACGCATCGATGGCGCGCTTCTCACTCGCGTCCACGTCCGATCAGATTGAGTACGATCTGTATCCGTACCTTGCGGCGAACATCTCCGCGGCGGTGCTTCCGGAGCAGGCGGCGGTGTGGAGCTATCCCGTGGAGCGGCATCCGGGCGGTGAGACGGGCGGCAACGAGACGGATCCGAACAACGGCGACCGCGTGCCTACGCGCGACAGCGTGATTATCAACATGGTGAACTCGCTGCTCGGGCGGATGCATCTCGCCTCCCGACTGAACGAGCTGGATGAGGCGAAGCGAACGCTTGTGGCAGAGGGTGTCGCGTATTATCGGACGTTCTCCGACGTGAAGGTGCGTGCACTGCCGTACTTCCCGGAGGGATTCGCGCGCCTGGGGCAGGATCACCTTGCAAGCGGACTTGTGGATGGAGACAAGATTTATCTTGCGGTATGGTATCTCCACGGGGAGAGCGCGTTCACGGTAAAGATGCCGGACGCGATCAAGGACGTGAAGATCGGGTATCCGTCGGAGGCGGACACGGCCGTTTCGTTTACGGAGAGAGAGATTTCGCTCTCCTTTACCGGCAAGGAAGGCGCGGTTTTCCTGGAAATCACGAAGAAATAAGTACAAGGGAGGGGCGCAAATGTGGCGGGACTGTTTCGCCGCATTTGCATCCCTCCCTTGTGCTTTCCCCTTTTTCGGGGGACGCTTCGCGTCCGGAACGATCTTGGAGGCGCGTAGCGCGGCACTGCCTCTTGCAGATGCCTACGGCATCTGCGACCTCCGCCACGCCCAAAGGGGCGGATGCTTCCGCCCCTTTGGGAAATCCCCACCTCATATGTGTTCTTTCATCTACAATTGTATGCCAACATACCACTTTAGCATCAGTTTTAGAGGAGAGTTATGATCGAACTCTTGTGCGAACAACGACGAAACGCTTTTGTAAAAAAAGCGCCCTGCGGCGCTGGGTATGTGCAAACATAGCGGACATGCTTTCGTGCAGGGTATGAATCGCGTGCCAATTGAACGTGCGATATTCGATCGCAAACAATATGCGGAGATGAAGTTTGATACGGGAGGACGTAGCGCAATCCTGCAAACTCTCCGTAGGAGATGGCAGGAAGGAGCTTCTAAACGCGGCGGCGAAGCTGAAGTTAGGACGATAGGGGGGCGGCAATTACAGTTGCACCACAGGGGTGGGTGGTGTCGGAGGGCGGGGATTTTCTCCTCGCCCTCTGACGCGTGGTAGTCGAGAAGGACTCCGCGTGAGTCCTTCTCGCGGGGCGCAGGGGCAGAGCCCCGCATCGTTCCGTAGGAGGGGCTACGCGCCTTGCCCCTCCTGCATATATTCCTCGCAAGTTACTATAAGGGGAAAGCACAAGGGAGGGATGCAAATGTGGCGAAACAGTCCCGCCACATTTGCGCCCCTCCCTTTTCTTTATTTCTTCGTAATTTCGAGGAAAACCGCGCCTTCCTTGCCGGTAAAGGAGAGCGAAATCTCTCTCTCCGTAAACGAA
>JAZNHT010000064.1:0-21463 GCA_045577175.1 Eubacteriales bacterium
ATGTACTTCCTCATCGCTCTGCTTGAGGATTGCGGATACATGTCCCGTGTCGCCGTCGTGCTCGACCCGATCTTCAAAAAGGTCGGTCTGTCCGGCAAGTCCGTGATTCCGTTCGTTATCACCATCGGTTGTGCCGTTCCCGGTATCATGGCGAGCCGCACGATCCGAAACGAGCGCGAGCGCCGCGCTACCGCGATGCTCTCTCCGTTCATGCCCTGCGGTGCAAAAATTCCCGTCATCTCTCTGATCGCCGGTGCGTTCTTTGAGAATGCCGGATGGGTAAGCTGGACGATGTATCTCTGCGGTATCGTGCTGATCTTCCTCTGCGCCCTGCTTGTCAACAAGATTGCGGGTCATAAGGCGAGAAAGTCCTTCTTCATCATCGAGCTGCCCGAATACAAGGCGCCGTCTCTCTGGGGTGCGTTCAAATCCATGTGCAGCCGCGGCTGGTCTTACATTGTGAAAGCCGCAACGATCATCCTCCTCTGCAATACGATCGTTCAGCTCATGCAGAGCTTCACGTGGCGCTTCCAGGTTGTTGAGGAGGGCATGGAGAACACCTCCATCCTCGCCTCCATTGCAGGTCCGTTTGCCTACTTGCTCGTTCCGATCGTCGGCGTGCTGTCCTGGCAGCTGGCGGCGGCGGCAGTCACCGGCTTTATTGCCAAGGAGAACGTCGTCGGTACGCTTGCCGTCTGCTTCGGCATCTCCAACTTCTTCAACCTCGATGAGCTTGCCATTCTGGAGGGCTCGGAGTCCGCTGTTGCGGCGAAATTCGGTATCACTGCCGTTGCCGCGCTCGCGTACCTCATGTTCAACCTCTTTACGCCGCCGTGCTTTGCGGCAATCGGTGCCATGAACGCCGAGATGAAGAGCGCGAAGTGGCTGTGGGCAGGCATCGGTCTCCAGCTCGGCGTCGGCTATACCGTTGCGTACATTGTGTACACCGTCGGTACGCTGATTGTTGATGCGTCGGCTCTCGGTGTCGGTGCGGCTGTCGCAGGACTGATCGCCGTGCTTGCGTTTGTTGCGATTCTGATTGCGATGATCGCGCATACGAATAAGAAGCTGAAGGAAGAATACGCGCTCAGCGGCAAGAAGAGCGCAAAAAAGGAATACGCCGCTAAGTAAACATGACGGATTTTCTCATTATCGCTGTCGTTTTGGGTATCGTCGGTGCGATTTGCGTCTATCTGTACCGGGCAAAAAAGCGCGGGCAGACGTGCATCGGCTGTCCGTATGCCAAACAGTGCGCGAAAAAGCACGGCGGCTGCGACTGCGGCAAGAATAAGGAATAAAAAACGGGGAGGCGGACTGCCTCCCCAAAACTTTTGAAACATATCCGCCTTTTTTGGAAACATTTATTTTTGCCCATTGTAATTTTCCGTAAACGGTGGTATAATGATTCCGTACTGCGAGCGGTGTTCCGCTTATTTTGGAGGCTTTCATGAAGAATCTTGGATATTATAACGGCGAGATCGGTCTGATTGAGGAGATGCGCGTCCCGATGAACGACCGTGCGTGCTATTTCGGTGACGGCGTGTACGAGGCGACGATGGTCAGAAACCGCAAAATCTTTGCGCTTGACGATCACCTTGCCCGTCTCTATAACAGCGCGCGTCTTGTGGAAATCACGATCCCGTACACCAAGGAAGAGTTGGCGGCGATTCTTTGTGATCTTGTCGCAAAGGTCGATTCGCCCGATCAGATGCTTTACTGGCAGATTACGCGCGGTACCGCTATGCGCAATCATACCTTCCCCGGCGCGGATGTCACGGCGAATCTCTGGGTAACCATCAAGCCGATGACTGTGCACGGGCACGATCACACGCTGAAGCTGACGGATATTGAGGATACCCGTTTCTTCCATTGCAATATCAAGACGCTCAATCTGCTCGTCAACTGCATTGCCGCTACGAAGGCGGAGCGCGAGGGCTGTGACGAGTGCGTGTTCCACCGCGGGGATATTGTCACCGAATGTGCGCACAGCAACGTCAGTATTCTGAAGGACGGCGTGTTTGTCACGCATCCGACGGATGAATTTATCCTTCCCGGCATCACGAGAAAGCACCTCATTCAGGAGTGTGAAAAGCTCGGTATTCCCGTGCGCGAGGAGGCGTTCACCATGGATGAACTCAGAAACGCGGACGAGGTCATCGTTTCCAGCTCCACGAAGCTCGCAAAGCGCGCGCTTTCTCTGAACGGAAAGCCGGTCGGCGGCAAGGATGAAGCACTCGCACTGCGCCTTATGGAGTCCTATATGCAGAGGTATCTCGCGGAGACAAAATAACAAAAAATGCCGCCCGGCAGACGTTCTCTTTCGGGCGGATTTGCTTTGTGTAAAAACGCAAATATCCTCCCCGAAACCGTTCGGATTCTTGTCCGAAATTATGCCAATTTCGGCATTGACACCGCATGTGTTCTGTGCTATAATAACCTTGAATAATTTTGTATATTATGAGGTGCTTTTTATGATTTCCTGTACCGAATTTATCCCTTCCTACAGTGAGCTTTTCACCTATCTCGAAAAACATTACGGCAGAGGTGAGGTTGATAATTTCTGGGAGTACCTTTTCAAGCCGACCGGCGACGGTATTCCGCTGATTAATTTTGTCAAAAAAGAGGGTATCCGCGGCTGCTTTACCTACTGGAAGGGCACGCTCTCCGAGGAAGCGTCCGACGTGACGATGCGCCTCAACGAGAAGGCAGGTTGGTTTTATTCCGAGATGCACAAATGCCCGTCGAAGGGACGCCTGCTCAAGCTGAAGGAAGAGATCGGCATCGAGCCGTATCATCACTACTGCCTCCACTGCGATCACTACCGCGCCGCGGTCGAAAAGGTCGGACTGACGTATACATACAATTTCGCAGGCGTGGATCACGCTTCCTGCTCCATGCTCATCACCGATCCGAAGGTGTTCGACGGTCGCATTATTGTGGATGAGAACACGGAGACACTCGAAATCCGTGCCGCCGAGCACGAATATTTCCACCCCGATTTCCACAGCAGTCTGAACATGGGCGTGGATTACGTCGGCGAGAAGTACGGACGGGACGTGCTTGTGGATTATCTTACGACGTACACGAAGAACGTCTACACCCCCGTTTTTGAAGCGATTGAGAAGGACGGCCTTGCCGCGATTGAGGCAAAGATTCTCGATACATACGAAAAAGAGAAGGCACCGGATGCGGTCAAGACGGAGCTTGCAGGCGATACGCTCACCGTCACGGTCGCGTACTGCCCGGCTGTCAAGCACCTGCTATCCACCGGACGCAAGATGTCCAAATGGTATTCCTATACAACTGAGACGGTTATGACCGTGCTCGCGGAGGCGGCAGGATGCAAGTTTGAGATGCTCTCCTACGATGAGGCAACCGGCGCGGCGAAGTACAGATTTTATAAATAAAATTATCCGTAGGGCGGGGGCTCGCTCCCGCCGCTTTACGAGAAAAACACCCGATTCAACGGGGAATACAAGGAAAACGGAGTACACAATGAAGTACTTTTTGGCAATTGATCTCGGCACGACCGGCTGCCGCAGCATGGTCTTTGACGAGAATCTCCGCCTGTGCGGATCGCAGTACGAGGAGTACGGACTGATCGCACCGAAGGCGGACTGGTACGAGCAGGACGCAAATCTCTGGTGGGAGCTCTCCCTCAAAACGATGGATGGCGCCATGGCTGAGGCGAAAATCGACCGTAAAGCCGTTCGCTCCATCAGCATAAGCTCGCAGGGAATCAGCATCGTTCCCACGGATGAAAATTTCAATCCTCTGCGCCTCTCCCTCAACTGGATGGACGTGCGCGCGAAAGAGGAAGCGAAGGAGATCATGGACGCGCTGGGCGAGAGGGAAACGTACACGCGGACGGGAAAATATATCCGCCCGTCGTACTCGCTCTCGAAATTTCTGTGGATCAAAAAGCACGAGCCGGAGATCTGGGCAAAGACGGTCAAGATGCTCATGCCGCTTGATTTCCTCACGGCAAAGCTGACGGGCAACGCGTATACCGATCCTTCCATGGCATCCGGTACGCTCATGTACGATATACATAACGGCGTATGGCATAAGCCGACGCTGGAGTATTTCGGTATTCCCGAATCCATGCTGCCCGAGATCCGTCCGTGCGGCTCGTCTGCCGGATGTGTCCTTCCGGAGGTAGCGGACAAACTTGGTCTCTCGCACGATTGCCTTGTGGCACTCGGCGCGCAGGATCAGCGCTGTGCCGCGCTCGGTACAGGACTTGCCGACGGCGTTATCACCGTCTCTCTCGGTACGGCGGCGGCGATCTGTATGCTGTGGAACAAGTGCGATACGGTCGGCAATACCGCTGTCGGCTGGTCGCCGTATGTGTATCCGAATACGTTCGTGACGGAGGGCGTTGTCGGTACGGCAGGTGCCGCGCTCCGCTGGCTCCGCGATACGGTTTTCCCAAGCGAAAGCTATAAGGTGATCGATAAAGAGGCGGCGGATGCACGCGAGAATAATACGGAAGTCATCTTCCTGCCGTATCTCAGCGGATCGCCGTATATCCAATTCGGCGGAAAAGCGAGCGGCACGTTTCACGGACTGTCCCTGGCGGCAACGCGCGGTGATTTTGCCAATGCGGTCATGGAGGGCGTCGCCTTCCAGACGGCACAGATTTTGTCGCTCATGAAGCCGGAGGGCGGTCTTTCCAGGCTCGTTCTGTTCGGCGGCGGTGCCAAGAGTGCGCTGTGGCAGCAGATTTTTGCGGACGCTACGGGACTCGAGATCGTTGTTCCCGAGCAGGCTGAGGCGGCAGGTGCCGGTGCGGCAATCCTTGCCGGTGTGGCAAGCGGAGATTTCGATTTGAATAATCTTCCCGAAAATGCGCTTGCATCCTCCACGAAGCCGAGCACTTTGTATGAGCAGACACAGGCGCGCTATCGGAAATATCTGAAACTTACCGAAACCCTTGCGAAAGGAATGAACTGATATGAAAGCGATTGTTAATGCGAATCTGATTTTGGAGGAGGGCATCGTTTTTGACGGTGTTGTTCTTGTGGAAAACGGTCTGATTGCCGCATACGGCGAAACGGGCACGGTCGAAATCCCCGCTGATGCGGAGATTCTTGACGCGCATGGCAAATATATCGCCCCCGGCTTTGTCGATATTCACAACCACGGCGGCGGCGGTGAGCTGTTTGATACCAATCCCGCAGGTGCGGCAGCGCACTTCCTCGCACACGGCGAGACGACAATTCTGCCGACGCTTTACTACGATCTGTCCTATGAGGACATGCTCGCGGCAGTCAAGCGCGTGCAGGATGTTATGGCGAACGAAAAAATCGGTGCCGCTATCGGCGGTATCTATATGGAAGGTCCGTACATGAATCCGAAGTACGGTGCCTGCCCCGAGAAGAATAAATGGCGCGGGGAGATTAACATGGAGCACGCACGCTCCGTTGCCGAGACGGCAGGAGATACCGTGCGCGTGTGGGCAGTCGCTCCCGAAAGAGAGGGCATCGCCGAATTTGTCAGGATGGTGCGAGAGGTGAATCCTGCGGTCAAGATCGCGTTCGGTCATACCGAGGCGACACCGGCGCAGGTCTTTGCACTGAAGAAATACGGTCTGTCGATCCAGACGCACTGTACGAACGCGACGCATACGGTCGGCTACGGCGGCGGCACGAGAAGTTGCGGTCCCGATGAGGCTTGCTTCTATGATCCCGAAATCTATGCCGAGGTTATCTGCGACCACGGCGCGATTCACGTGCATCCCGATATGCTTCGCCTGATTTACAGAATTAAGGGCGAGGATCGCGTAGTGCTCATCACGGACTGCACGAATTTTGTCGGTCCCTCCAAAACACCCGATGCACTGAAGCACTGCTTTGATCTGAACTTTGACGCAAACGGCGGCATCGCAGGCAGTAAGCTCACGATGGACGTTGCCTGCTTCAACATGATGCGGCATACCACCGTCGGTCTTTGCCAGGTGTTCAAGATGGCATCGCTCAACCCCGCGCGTGCGGTTGGTCTGGACGATACCGTCGGCAGTATTGCCGTCGGCAAGAGAGCGAATCTCGTGCTCACGGACGATAAAATCAACGTAAGCGCCGTTCTTCTTGACGGTGAGATCGTCAGCGGCGGCTTCTGATCGCCTTTCTACTCAGATTTGGACTCGAAAGAGACTAAAAATACATATTTTTTATATTTCAGGAGGCATATACCAATGAAACCAGGATTTGTACCCGCACTCGGCACTCCCTTTGACGCAAACGGAAAGTTTTTGGCGGAGAGCTACAAAAAGCAGATCGACGACCAGATCAAGGCAGGCTGCCGTGCGATTCTCTCCATGGGCTCCATGGGTAACCAGGCTATGATTACCTCGGATCAATATCCGCTCGTTGCCGAGGCCGCTGTTGAGGCTGCCGCAGGTCGCGTTCCGGTATACGTAGGCGCTATGGACTGCTCTATCGGTAAGGTTAAGGAGCGCATGGCAAAGATGGAGCATCTCGCTATCGATGCGTTCGTTTTCACCACCCCGTACTACGGCAAGATCACCAACGAGATGATGATCAACTACTACAAGGGTATCGCTGCCGCTACCAAGCACAACATCATGCTCTATGATTTGGCTGTCACCACGCAGAACAAGATCACCTATGAGATGGTTCTCCAGATGATCCGTGAGATTCCGAACCTCATCGGTATCAAGTCTGCCGACACCGTTATGTTCCGTAAGCTGAAGCTGAACCCCGACGTTCCGGACGATTTCATCATGGTTTACTCCGGTCTTGACACGTTTGACGTTGTATATCAGTGGGGTATCAATACTCAGCTCGACGGTATGCTTTCCTGCACGCCCACGAACACCCGTCTGCTCTACGAGGCAATGGAGAAGGGCGATTTCAAGAAGGCCGCTGTCCATATGGACAACATCCTGAATCTGCGCGATATGTTCATCGCAAACAGCCTGTGGCCCTGCTTCACCGTAGCTATGAACCTGCTCGGCTACGACGGCAAGTACGGTCCGGACTACGTATCCCCCGGACACGAGGGCGTTCCAGCACTCGTCAAAGAGTGGATGCAGCGCATCGGCGAGATCTGATGCCAGAAAAGCCCATGGTGAAAAACACCGCCATGGGCTTATTTTTCGGAGGATAATATGATTTTTGATAAGATTGAAAACGCCGGCGCATATGCCGGTATCCATCCCGGTATTGATCGCGTACTTGCTGAGGCACAGAAGATCACCGCCGAGGGCTACACCCCCGGTAAGGTTGTGCTGGACGGCGATGCTCTCTTTATGAACGTCTGCGCATACGACACCCACGCCGCTGAAGGCGCACTCATGGAAGCACATCAGCAGTATCTTGACGTGATGTACATGGTCGAGGGCGAGGAGACGATTTACGTCAAGACAACCGCCGAGCTTGCAAACGTCACCAAGGAGTATGATCCGTCCATTGAGGCACTGCTTGCCACGCTTGACGCGGACGCTACCCCTGTTCGTCTCACGAAGGGACACTTTGTCGTGCTCTTCCCGCAGGACGCACACGCACCCGCCTGCGATACCGAGCAGAAGAACGCCGTCAAGAAAATCATCGGTAAGGTGCGCATTTAAGAGGTGAAATCATGAGACACACGAAAGAATTGTTCAGTCTGGACGGTCGCGTTGCCATCGTTACCGGCGGCCGCGGTCTGTACGGCGCGTCGATCTCCCTCGGTCTTTGCGAGATGGGTGCAACGGTTGTGATTGCTTCCAGAAGCGGCGAGAAGTGCGAGGAATATGCCGCAGAGCTGCGTGCACAGGGATATAATGCGGTCGGTATGTCGCTCGATTTGAGCGATGACGCATCCATTAAGGCACTCGCTAAGGACGTGTTTGATACATACGGCAAGATCGACATCCTTGTAAACAACGCAGTCGATCGCCGCAACATGACGCCCCTTTCCACCGCGACGCGCGAAAAGCTCCGCGATTCCGCCGAGACGAATCTGAACGGTCAGATTCTGCTTTCGCAGGCGGTGCTGGAGTACATGATTCCGGCAGGGAAGGGCAACATCATCAACATCAGCTCCATGCGCGGTCTGGACTGCCCGCATTTCCCGTTCTATCCCGAATCGATGGGCGATCAGCCGATCAACTACACGACGGAAAAATGGGCGATGGTCGGTATGACGAAGTACATGGCAGGACGCTACGGTAAGCACGGTATCCGCGTCAACTGCGTGGCACCCGGCGGATTTAATCCGAATATTGCCGAGGATCATCCGTTCAATAAAACGTATATCGACAACTGCCCGCTCGGCTGCTGGGCGAACGAGGACGACATCAAGGGTCCTGTTGCGTTCCTTGCATCCGATGCCGCCAACTATGTGACCGGCGCGACGCTCGTGATGGACGGCGGCTGGACGATCTGGTAAGGAGAAAAGCATGAAATACGTTACCGCAAAAGGACAGAAAATGTCCGCGTTCTCCCTCGGTACCGTGCAGCTCGGCATGGCGTACGGTCTCGGCGAGGCGAGAGAAAAAATGTCCGAGGAGAAGGCTTTTTCCATTCTCGATACCGCGATGGAGAACGGCGTTGACAACCTCGATACCGCCAACAACTACGGCGATTCCGAGGCGGTCATCGGACGCTGGATGGACAGCCGCCGCAAGGCAGGCAAGTCGCTCCCGTGGATCGTTACGAAGATCGGTCCTTTGAAGCACGATTCCTTTGACGCGCTCCGCGATGACGTTTTGCGTCAGGTCGAGGGATGCCAAAAGAATCTCGGCATGGACACGATCGATTGCCTGATGCTCCACAATTTCGATGACTATCTGGCGGACGGCGAGGCTCTCAGAAAGATTTTTGACGAGCTCAAGGCGCAGAAGGCGTACAAGTACAGCGCGATTTCCACGTACTCCCGTTACGATTACGGTGTGATCGCCGAAAGCGGCTTTGATGCCGTACAGGTGCCTCTGAACGTGTTTGACTGGACACAGATCGAAAACGGCGGTCACCGGAAGCTCGCCGATGCCGGCATGATGGTCTTCGTCCGCAGCGTATTTTTGCAGGGACTTGTGTTCCATACGCCCGAGGATCTCGATCCCCGTATGGATTTCTGCAAGGCACCGCTGGCACGCTATCTGGAACTCTGCAAGGAGTTTGAGCTGGAGCCTGCCGCGCTCGCGCTTTCCTACGTTCTCTCCGTGCCCGGTGTAACGACCGCGGTTATGGGATGCGACAATGCCGAGCAGGTAAAGGCAAACTGCGCGCTGTTTGATAAGACCGTGCAGCTTACAAAAGAGCAGATCGCTTTGCTGCGCGAGGCGTTTGTCGGCATCGATCCGCGCGTGATCAATCCCGGCGTATGGTATAACAACGGCAAAAAATGATGCCGAACGGCGTGTATTAAGGCAAAAGTGCCGAAATTTGTCGTTGTCGGGCGGGAAAATGCCGCCCCGCATTGACAATTTTCTGCGGAAGTGGTATAATATACGCGTATTTGAAACCGTAAATCAAAAAGAAAAGAGAACATCTATGCATAAGGATTGTAAAATTCGCGCACCGTTTTTTGAAATCGGTCCGAAATCGTATCTCTTCGGTGATGACGTCCTCGATCTCGCTCTTGCTGCCGATGCGGCTGCCAAGAAGTACGATGTAGACATCATCTTCACCACGCCCGTGATCGACATCCGCCGTGTAGCCGAGGCTACCGAGCGTATTCACGTGTTCGCGCCCCACATGGACAATCTGAAGCCCGGCCGCGGTCTTGCCGATACGCTGCCCGAGTCTCTCGTTGCCGCCGGTGCGGAGGGCGTCATGCTCAACCACTGCGAGAAGCCTCTCACGATGGCACAGCTCCGCGCTGCGATCCTTCGTGCCGATGAGGTCGGTCTCGTCACGATTGTCTGCGCGGACTCCATTGCCGAGGCTGCCGCAATCGCAAACTTGAACCCGAACATCATCGTAGCGGAGCCGACCGAGCTGATCGGTACGGGCAAGGCAAGCGATGAGGATTATGTCCGTGCATCCACCGAGGCGGTCAAGAACGTCAATAAGGATATTCAGGTTCTCCAGGGTGCCGGTATCAAGTGCTATGACGACGTTTACCGCAATATCTACGCCGGTGCCGATGCAACCGGCTCGTCCAGCGGCATCGTTGCTCTGCCTACCCGTGAGGCGAGAAACGCGATGGTGGACGAGATGATCCGTGCCGTCCGCGAAGCGTGGGACGCACGCCACTGATTCAGTCCAATTTTTAATACTATATTTGGAGGAAAATACCCATGGAATTTGTAGTTTTTCAGAAAGAGATCGAGCTGCAGTCCCGCGGTTGGATCCCGACCTTCCACGACATCTCTGTTGATGTTATGAGAATCGTTGAGGAGTCCGGCGTTAAGAACGGTACCTGCGCAATCGTTTCTCACCACACCACCTGCTCCGTTATGGTTCAGGAGTGCTCGCACGACTTCGACTCCTTCGACCTCGAGTATCTGCAGCATGACCTTCTCGACATCATGCGCAAGATGATCCCCGATTTCGCAAACGAGGGCGACTACCGTCATCCCGGTCCGGTTCATGCACAGTTCGGCCGCTACGTTGACGAGCCCGGCAACTTCACCTCTATGAACACCGACGGTCACCTGCGTTCCGTATTCTTCGGCCGCAGCGAGACGATGACCATCAAGGACGGTAAGCTGGATGGCGGCGAGTTCGCTCACATCTACTTCATCGACTGGGATCACGTCCGTGCACGCCGCCGTCAGGCAAACATCACCATCATCGGTACGACCGACGATGTCAACGACCGCAAGTACAATGGCGGTCAGGTTGTCAACACGCTCCGCAAGTTCACCGCTGACGAGAAGGCTTACCTCGATCAGTACGACGAGTGGAAGAAGCACTAATTCAGTTTTGACAGAAAAGGACAGAGACTTTTGCCTCTGTCCTTTTTGCTTTTTAATCGATGTACTTGTTCAGAACTTCTGTGAAGGCGGGATTTTGCAGTAGTTCTGCGCGTCTGCCGCCCGTGGCGTGGGAGTGAGAATCCATAAGCCGTTCAAACAGTTTGTCGTGCATTTCCGCCGGGCGGCGTCCGTTATAGGACTTTCGCAAAGGCTGGTTTTCCTTCATACGTTGTGACAGCAATTTCGCTGCATACAGATTTTTGTCCATCACGGCGATTACCGCTTCATCGCTCCCGCCGCGGTAGCAGAGATCATTTTCCATTCTTCCGAGGAAAGATTGCGCCAGCACGAGGAAAAAGTCCTCGCCTGTTTTTTCAAAGGCATCCAGCATCAGTTTGCCGTACTGCAACGCTCGATCTGCTTTTTCTTCCATCGAAAGTGAGGGATTGAAAAATACAGTTCTGCCGAGCTTATCGGCCGCAAAATCGACAAGATCATACATGTTTTTTCGAACATGGTAATAATATTCGTCCGTGCCTTTGGCAAACAACTGCTCATTCTTTTGATCGCAAGTGGTGTACCAATCCGCAAACTTTGTTTTGTAAATTTCCAACGCTTCCTCTGTTTTCCCCTCAGCGTGAAGAATCTTGGCACGCATATTCCACGCATTCAGACGGAGCGTTTCCTCCGTGCATCCTTCGAGTATTTTATCGCAGATCGCAAAAAATTCCTCCTTGTGGGCGATCAGCACGGCAGGGTCGTTGTCAGCCAGATCTCCGCCGATATTCCACATATAGTGGTGCATGATAAAGTAATCATTCGGATAGTCGTGATATGCTTTTACGATGATTTCGCGTCCTTTTTTGCCATTCCAATGCTTTCTGTAAAGTGCAAGGATATCGTTGATTTCTGCTTGTACCTTTTCCTGATCGTATCCCATAAGCTCGTCAAGCGTTACTCCGAAATAGTACGCAAGCGGCTGTAAAAGGGTAATGTCGGGATAGCTTTCCCCTCTCTCCCATTTGCTGACTGCCGCACAGGTAACGCTCATAGCCTCGGACAACTGTTCTTGTGTGATGTTTTTTGCGGTACGCAGTCGCTTAATGTTTGTGCCTATTGTCATTTTCATAAGAATACCTCCGTGTAAATTGAGCCGACGTCTGCTTCTGCTTATATTATAGCAGAAAAAACGTCGAGGTAAAGGTATTGTCAAGAAACCCCGTGTTAACCGGAGGTTGAAAAATGAAACTGCCGTCATGCTTGGATGCTTTTCTTTTTTCGCAAAATGTCGGGAGAATTTCCAAATACCGCTTGCAATTCTGAGCGTGCCGTGCTATACTTAATATGTAAAAGAATGTCCCCCTGTCAGGGTGAAAAGAAAGGATCAAACCATGAAGGAAATCGGAATCCAAAGACTGAAAGAGAGCTTTGAAATCGAGGCGGAGTGCCTGAAGGACGCGCTCGCCTATATCGACGAGGAAGCGTTTGCCAAGGCGGTCGATCTGCTCGCCCACGCGGAGAGAATCGGCACGTCCGGCTGCGGTCACTCCGGCATCATCTGCCAGCACGCGGCACACCTGCTCTGCTGCATCGAGCGCCCCACGCGCTTTATCTCCCCCGCCGAGGCTGTCCACGGCGCGACCGGCTACCTCCAGAAGGATGACGTTATGATTTTCGCATCCCGCGGCGGTAAGACGAAGGAGCTGCTCCCGATTCTTGACATCTGCAAGGCGAAGGGCGTTAAGGTTATCACCATCACCGAGAACACCGAGTCTCCGCTCGCTACCGGCGCGGATGTCGTTCTCCGTCAGTACGTCAACCGTGAGACGGATAAGTACAACTCCCAGGGTACGACGAGCACCACGTCTCTGTGCGTGATTATCCACGCGCTCCAGTCCGCACTCATCGAGGAGACGGACTACAAAAACGAGCAGTTTGCGCTCATTCATCCCGGCGGAGCTGTCGGCGAAAGACTGAACAAGAAATAATTCTACATAAAATCCATTACGAAAGAGGTATTTTCCTATGTTGAAAGCAGGAACTGCGCTTGTTGAAATCACCCCCCCGCAGGGACTTGAGCTTGCAGGCTATCCGCACTATCCGAGACATAACACGGGCGCGCACGATCCGCTCTACGCCGCTTGCATGTATCTCGCAGACGGCGGCAAGGAGATCGCCATGGTCACGCTCGACCTTCTGTTTTTCTCCAAAAAGCACATCGCTGAGGTGCGCCGCCGCGTGGAGGCCGCCTGCGGTATCCCTGCCGGCAATATCATGATCGGTACGTCCCACACGCACTCCGGTCCGTGGACGTCCGGACGTCTCGACATCGAGGCGCTTGAGAAGGGTATCGGTCAGCCGATGGAGTACGTTGAGACGGTTATTGCAAAGGTCACCTCCATCATTGCCGAGGCAAAGAAGAACGCGTTTGACGCGGCATTCACCTCCGGCGTTGCTCTCTGCGGCGCGGAGCAGGGTGTCGGCGGCAACCGCCGTATGCCGGGCGGTCCGCACGATCCGCTCGTCAGCGTGATGGCTGTCAAGGACATGAACGATACCGTCCGCGGCATTTTCGTAAACTACACGCTGCATCCCACGTTTATCCACGAGTGGAGCACCGTCTGCACTGCTGACTATCCGGCATACGTCCGCATACAGCTCGGCGAGATGGAGAAGGATGCCGTTGTCGGCTTCGCACAGGGTGCATCCGGCAATCAGTCCAGCCGCTACTACCGTCAGGGCGAGAGCTATGACGAGGCAGAGCGCGTCGGTCGCCTGATCGGTAAGGCTGCACATTCCGTGCTCGATAAGGCTGTATGGCAGACGGAGCTTGACATCCGCGTTGCTTCCACCACGATCGACGTGATCCTCCGCGATTTCGGTACGGAGGAGGAGCTCCGTGCACAGGTTGAGCACGACGAGAAGATCTACAAGGATCTGTATGCGAAATACGGTCAGTCCACCAACCGTGATGAGTATTATCTCTGGCAGAACGCCAACCTCAAGCTGCTCGGGTCGGAGGATCAGCTCGGCTACATCCTTTTGCAGAAGAGCGGAAAGCCGATCGAGCTTCTCGTGGATGAGGTTCCTGTGGAAATTCAGGCGATCCGTCTCGGCGGCACCTGCGTTGTCGGCGTTCCCGGCGAGCAGTTCGTTGAGTACGGTCTGTATGTCAAGGCGATGGCAGGCTTCGGTATGGTTGTTTACAACACCAACACGAACGGCTGTCTCCCCGGCTATATGTACACGCCCGAGTCTCTCGTGACCGGCGGATACGAGACCGATACATCCATGCTTGATGTCAAGTTCGGTCGCGTTCTTATGGATGCGATCCTTGACACCACCGAAAAACTGAAATAATTTTGAGAGGTACATATAAATGATTCAGGGTCCCGATACGTTTACGTTCAAGCCTGCGCCGTTTTATCCGTTCACCGATACGGCGGAGATCGACCGCGTGCGCGCGATCACCAAGGAAGATCTGCTCGCTATGAGCGGAAAGTCCCTCCCCGCAAACAAAAATCTGAGCTTTGAGGTTATCCGCGCCGAGGAGTTTGAGATGATCATGCTCACCGATATGGTGAAGAGAATCATCGATTCCGACCGCTATGACAAGCAGGTTGTCATGATCATGTGCAACCCCTGCCCGACGTACCGCAAGGTTGCGTATATGCTCCGCGAGCTCGGTGTCAACTGCCGCAACGTCAAGTTCTACATGATGGACGAGTGGGCAGATGAGGACGGCAACGTCGCTCCGCTGACCTACAAGGCAGGCTTCGGCAACGCGTTCTACCGCTTCATGGTTTCCAATATTCTTGACCTCGGTTTCAAGGAGGAAAACTTCATTTATCACTCCAACAAGGTCACGCCCGACTTCTCCAAGATGCTTGAGGCGGACGGCGAGGCAGACATCGTCTACTCCGGTCCCGGCTGGCCCGGGCACCTCGCATTCATCGATCCCGTGGACGATTGGTTCAAGCCCACGATGGAGGAGTACTGCGCACAGCCGGCAAAGGTTGCCGCACTCCATCCGCTCACGATCGCGCAGAACTCCCTGCACGGCTCGTTCGGCTGCTCCGGCGATATTGCAAAGGTGCCGCCGAAGGGTGCTATGATGGGTCCGCGCGATGCGATGAAGGCAAAGAACGTGCTCGATATGCACGGCATCACCACCGCAGGCACGAAGGTGACCTGGCAGAGACTGACCTCCCGCCTTGCGATCTTCGGCAAGCCGACGCAGGAGGTTCCCGCGTCCATCCTGCAGCTGCGTGACAAGCCGACGCGCATCATCATGAGCGATAATCTCGCTTCCACGATTACCCCCGAGGATTATTTCCAGTATTGATATACGAAATCTCCCCTGCTCTCTGACGAGGGCAGGGGAGATTTTCATTTGAGCAGCTCGTCACAGGAGACACCGAAAATCTCCGCGAGAACCTTCAGCTCAATGTCTGTCACAAATCTGTCGCCGCTTTCGATGCGCTGAATTGCATTTTTGTCTACGTCGATTCCGTGAATCTGCATCTGTTCCGCTAAAATCCGCTGAGACATTTTCGGCATGTGCTGTTTGCGCAAAACGTAGATTTTTTCTCCGCAAAGATTGTTTTTTCCCGATTCAGTTTTGTTTTTGAACATAATACCCTCTATTTTGACATTTAGTGCTTGACAAAATAATAGTACCATGTTATAATAACCATAATGACATTCACTGAATGTCAAAATTGAAAAAGAGGTATTGACAATGGATCAGCAGAAAATCGACATGTACATTATGACAAACCAGAAGTATTTTCCGGCGGAGAAAATCATGTATCTGAAGGACAAGCTCAGAACGATCGACGAGGAGAAGTTTTCTCTCGTTTCGACCGTGGAGATGAAGGAGCCCACCACGCTTTTGCTTGTTTCGCTGTTTCTCGGCACGCTGGGCGTTGACCGCTTTATGATCGGTGACACCGGTATGGGCGTTTTGAAGCTGCTCACGGGCGGCGTTTGCGGCATTATGACGATTATCGACTGGTTTTCGATTTCCAAGAAGGCGAAGGAGAAAAACTTCAATAATCTTATGGCTCTTATTTGATGGTTCCTTTCAAAAGGGCGGCAGTCACTCTCGCATCCTTTGCGGGGGTGATTGTTCTTTTCTCCGTCTTTCGCCTGCCGTGCCCGATTTTGGCGATCACCTCCGTGCCGTGTCCGACGTGCGGCATGACGCGTGCGGTTTTTGCTTTTTTGCGAGGTGATTTTGCGTCGTATCTTTCGCACAATGCAATGGCACTGCCTGTTGCGGCGGCAATCGTGTGCGCGGCTTTTGCCGAAGTGCTTACACGGGTGCGACCGTTTCTATACGCCGGTGTATCGGCGGTGGCGGCAATGAATTTTGTGTATTATCTCTTTCGCTTGTTTTCGTGAAAAAAAGAGGATGCGGCGGCATCCTCTTTTTGTTACACCTCGCCGAGCTCCACGATCTCGAGCTGTTTTGTGAAAATATCCGTGTACTGCAACGTGTGTGACTGCGCCTCACCCGTGCTGTACTCCTCAATGCGGAATACGTGCGGATATACGCCTGTGATTACGGCAGGGTCGTTTTTTAACTCCAGCTTCGGGTGTGAGCGCGAAATATTTACGTGAATCTGCGGATTTGTTCGGTACAGATGCGTAATCTTTCGCTTGATGTGTTCAAGAGTGTTCATCTTTCCTCCGATTATGCGTCGAAGGCCGCCCGTTTTGGGGGCGGCTTTCGCTTTCTGTATTGTCATTATATCATATTTTTTGAAAATTTGCAAGCAAGGAGACGCCAAAAAATATTTGTAAATTTTTTCTTCCGTATGCATACGGTTGGTGAAAATCATCGGCTGCAACGCGGAAAAAGGACGGCAAATCCTTGACAAACGGTGCTTTCTATGGTATAATAATATGATAAAATAGCAAAATAAGCGACACCATAAGGAGACGCGAAATGTATAAGAAAGTACCAACCAATCTTGACTTTGTCAGCCGAGAGAAGGAAACGCTGGCGTTCTGGAACGAGAATCATGTGTTTGAGAAATCGCTCAATCTCAGAAAAGGGGACAAGACGTACACGTTCTACGACGGACCGCCGACCGCAAACGGCAAGCCGCACATCGGTCACGTCCTCACCCGTGTCATCAAGGATATGATCCCGCGCTACCGCTGCATGAAGGGATTCGACGTGCCGCGTAAGGCCGGTTGGGATACGCACGGTCTGCCGGTTGAGCTTGAGGTTGAGAAGATTCTCGGTCTGAACGGCAAGGAGCAGATTGAAGAGTACGGCATGGAGCCGTTTATTGAGAAATGTAAGGAGAGCGTCTGGAAATACAAGGGCATGTGGGAGGATTTCTCCGGCACGGTCGGTTTCTGGGCGGATATGGACGATCCGTACGTCACCTATCACAACGATTTTATTGAGTCCGAGTGGTGGGCGCTCAAGCAGATTTGGGAGAAGGACCTTCTGTATAAGGGATTCAAGATCGTCCCGTACTGCCCGCGCTGCGGTACGCCTTTGTCCACGCACGAGGTCGCACAGGGATATAAGACGGTCAAGGAACGTTCCGCCGTTGCCCGCTTCAAAGTGAAGGATGAGGATGCATACGTTCTCGTATGGACGACGACGCCGTGGACGCTTCCGTCCAACGTCGCGCTCTGCGTGCATCCCGCCGAGACGTACGTCAAAGTCAAGGCTGCCGACGGATATACCTATTATCTCGCCGAGGCTCTGCTCGATACCGTTCTCGGAAAACTGAAAACGGATGATGCACCTGCGTATGAAATCATCGAGACGTTCAAGGGCGCTGATCTTGAATATAAGGAATACGAGCCGCTGTACGACGGCGCATCTGCCACTGCCGCAAAGCAGCGCAAGAAGGCGCACTATATCACCTGCGACAACTACGTCACGATGACGGACGGTACCGGTGTCGTTCATATCGCACCTGCATTCGGTGCGGATGACGCCAACGTCGGCAGAAAGTACGATCTGCCGTTCGTGCAGTTCGTTGACGCCGCAGGCAACATGACCGCTGACACGCCGTTTGCCGGTCTGTTCGTAAAGGACGCTGATCCGAAGGTGCTTGTCGATCTCGAAACGCGCGGACTGCTCTTTGAGGCGCCCCGCTTTGAGCATGAGTATCCGTACTGCTGGAGATGCGATACGCCGCTGATCTACTACGCACGCGAGTCCTGGTTCATCAAGATGACCGCCGTGCGCGAGGATCTGATCCGCAACAACAATACGATCAACTGGATTCCCGAATCCATCGGTAAGGGCCGCTTCGGTGACTGGCTCGAGAACGTGCAGGATTGGGGTATCAGCCGTAACCGCTATTGGGGTACGCCTCTCAATATCTGGGAGTGTGAATGCGGCTGCCGCCATGCGATCGGCTCTATTGCCGAACTCAAGGAAATGGCAATTGAGTGCCCCGAGACGGTCGAACTGCACCGTCCCTATATCGACGCTGTGCAGATTAAGTGTCCCGAATGCGGCGGTGCGATGACGCGCGTGCCCGAGGTTATCGACTGCTGGTTTGATTCCGGCTCGATGCCGTTCGCACAGCATCACTATCCGTTTGAGAATAAGGATCTGTTTGAGGCACAGTTCCCGGCAGACTTTATTTCCGAGGCTGTCGATCAGACACGCGGCTGGTTCTACTCGCTCCTTGCGATCTCCACGCTTCTGTTCAACCGCGCTCCGTTCAAGAACTGTATCGTCCTCGGTCACGTCCAGGATGAAAACGGTCAGAAGATGTCCAAGTCCAAGGGCAACGCCGTCGATCCGTTCGATGCACTGTCTACTTACGGTGCCGACGCGATCCGCTGGTACTTCTACACGAACTCCGCACCGTGGCTGCCGAACCGCTTCCACGGCAAGGCTGTCATCGAAGGTCAGCGCAAGTTCATGGGTACGCTGTGGAACACCTATGCGTTCTGGACGCTGTATGCCGATATCGATTCGTTCGATCCCACGAAGTACAGCCTTTCTGACTGCGCACTCACTGTGATGGATCGCTATATCCTCTCCCGCCTCAATACCGCAGTCGGCGAGACGGACGATAACCTCGCAAACTACCGCATCCCCGAGGCGGCAAAGGCACTGTCCTCTTTCGTGGACGACCTCTCCAACTGGTACGTCCGCCGCTCGCGCGACCGTTTCTGGGGATCCGATATGACGGATGACAAGATCGCTGCATACATGACGCTGTACACCTGTCTTGTGACGATCGCAAAGGCATCTGCGCCCATGATCCCGTTCATGGCGGAGGATATGTATCAGAATCTCGTCCGCACGGTTGATCAGAGCGCACCCGAGAGCATCCACCTGTGCGACTTCCCGACCGTGGACGCGTCCATGATCGACAAAAAGCTCGAGGAGGAGATGAACTTCATTCTTGACGTCGTCGTGCTCGGCAGAAGCGCGAGAAACGGCGCGAATCTTAAAAACCGCCAGCCGCTTGCCGATATGTACGTCAAGACGGAGCGCGAGGTCAGCGATTTCTACCGCGCTATCGTGGAGGACGAGCTGAACGTCAAGAAGGTTGTCTTCACCGAGGACGTTTCCGCGATTTCCTCGTACAGCTTCAAGCCGCAGCTCAAGACGGTCGGTCCGAAGTACGGTAAGGTGCTCGGTCAGATCCGCGAGGCTTTGGCGAATGTTGACGGCAACACCGCAAAGAACGAGCTGGATACCACCGGCGCACTTCACTTCGATTTAGACGGTGAGAAAGTCGAGCTGACCGAAGCGGATCTGCTCATCGATGTCCAGCAGAAGGCGGGTTACTTCTCCGCGCAGGATCGCGGTATCGTCGTCGCTCTGAACACGAATCTCACTGACGAGCTGATCGAGGAAGGTTTCGTCCGCGAGATTATCTCCAAGATTCAGACGATGCGCAAGGATGCCAACCTCGATGTGATGGATCACATCCGTGCGACCGTTACCGGAAGCGAGAAGATTCTCGAAATCATCTCCCGCAACGAAAAGGAAATCGGTGACGCTACATTCACCGATGCGTTCACCGGTGCATCCGGCGAGATCACCAAGGATTGGACGATCAACGGCGAGAACGTCACGATCACGATCGAGAAGATCTGAATATAACGAAAAAGTCACCCGAGAGGGTGACTTTTTTTATATCACCGCCGAAAGCGAGCACGACTCAATCGCGCGCAGCCTTCTGAGCAGCAGAATCAGCTCCGCGCGTGCCTGTCGGTAGGCGGTGTCCTCCTCCGTTTCCCATCCGGCTTCCAAATCCGCCATCGCCCGGTCGATCGCTTCGATACGTGCGGCGGATACGGTAATCATTGTGATCTGGCGCGTCTCCTCCCACAGCGGTTGCAATACACCGATCGCCTCCGCGTACTGCGCAACATCCGTGTCCACCGTGTCGGGCAGAAGAAGGGCGGCGTCAATCAGCTCGTTCAAGCGACCGTGCAGAAATATTCCGTTTACCCACACGCCGGCGATGAGCAGCGACAGAATCACAACCGCAGTGATGAACACCTTCATTTGGCTTTCCCCTCCGTAATTTTCGATTCGCTTTCGCTTTTGCGGATGAATACCGCGCACTTTTGCTCGTCCACCGTCATGAGGAGAATGTCTGCGCGGCGCATCCCGTTTTTCGCAAGCGTGCGCTCAATCCATGCCTCGTCCACGTCCGCATCGCGCATGCTGACAGGCATGATTTTCCCATCCACGATCACGGGGAGCGCGACGCCGCTTTCCGCTGTCTGTATTCCCGCATCCGCGCGTGTCACCGGTGCCGTTTCCGCGTTCGTGAATACGGACAGTTTTCCGTTCTCCTCTAAAATCGCACAGCGCACGTCGCGGATGTCCGCAATATCCTTCAGCCTGAGCTCGGAGAGAAGCTCCATGATGCCGATCCGCAGCTTGCGCATCTCTTTGACGTTGATCTTTCCTTTATATATAAGGATGCTCGGCGCACCGAAGAAAAATTTCCGCAGCGGGGCAACTCTTGAGACGGAAAAAGAAAGAATTACCTCGATCGAAAGCAGAATCAGAATCGGCACAAGGGCGTACGCAATCGGTACGTCGGGATCGGAAATCGGGATTACGGCAAGCTCCGACAGCATGAAGGTCGTAATCAGCTCCGAAAGCTCAAGCTCGCCGATCTGCCGTTTTCCGAGAAAGCGCATCGAAACCAGCAGGATTATATAAATGATGAAAGTGCGCAAAAAGACCGTAATCATACATTCACCTCGGGAATTAGTATGAGCAAAGTCGGATTTGCTATGCAAAAGTGATAAAAGAGCAGGCGGAAAAAGTGCGCTTTCGGGGTATAATGGAAAAACGCCGAAAAATGGGCAAAAAATGCGAAAAAAGGGTTGACAGGGGAGGGGGTATTGTGCTATAATAAATGCACTCACCGCGAGGGGCAGATGTCGAAAAAATTTTTTTGAAAAAAGTTCAAAAAAGGTATTGACAAGCGTGGCGAGTGGTGATATAATATACAGGCTGTCCGCGAGGGACGGCGAAGATGCTCCTTGAAAATTGAACAACAATGACGAAACACTTCATTGAAGTGAGACGGAAAGACTCCGAAAATTCTTTTGAATTTTTAGAAACTCTTT
>JAZNHT010000065.1:0-18534 GCA_045577175.1 Eubacteriales bacterium
AGAATACGGTTATACTTCGCCCATCCGGAAAGACGGTACTTTATGACATCACCCTGACCCACGATCTTGAATATCAGTAAATGTTTATCCTGCAGTCTTTCCATAATGGAAATAACCTGCCTTTTGTTTCTCACGCGAAACCATTTCATGATTTCTTCCATTTTGCAAATCCACTCACCCGGATAGAGTGTATAGGTTACACTCTTCACCCTGTGGTATGATGTTCTAAAATTTGCGTAGCAACAAAGTACAGTGTAATAGTAAAGATGGTTGTTCCCGCCGATACGTAAGTTCTTGTTATTTATAAGGCCAAGTACAAATTGTCTGTACATACGGCAACGAGGGTAATCTACGACTTGTTTGAGTTCCAGTTTATATTCTTCCATGTTCTCCTCCGAAATAAAAAATGCCGCAGATATCCTCAGTGAATATCTGCGGTTTCAAAGAAAGAACCATGCACACTTTTCTGTACATGGCTCTTCTATTTATTCAACTTTTTGGTGTAGTAACCGGAAAGCTGAATCTTGTAACATCATGCATCTCCGTGATCTGTGCACATCTATGTGCATTTTGGTGTAGTTGTGGTGTAGTGGTGTAGTAACGCACCCACACAACTCGTTATATCTCTTTATTTCTCGCTTTTTCTCACGTTTTCACGTACTTTTTAGTCCAAGCTCTTCATTGTTGGGAACAAAAGCACGTCGCGGATCGCTGCGGAATCCGTGAGCAGCATGCACAAGCGGTCGATACCGTAGCCGATACCGCCGGTCGGGGGCATACCGATCTCCAGCGCGTTGAGGAAGTCCTCATCGGTGTGATTTGCCTCCTCGTCGCCTGCGGCAAACTGTGCCTCCTGCGCCTTGAATCGCTCTCTCTGATCGATCGGATCGTTCAGCTCGGAGTATGCGTTGCACATCTCCCAGCCGTTCATGAACATCTCGAAGCGCTCGACGTATTCCGGATCCTCCGGCTTCTTCTTCGTAAGCGGAGAAATCTCCACGGGGTGATCCATCACGAACGTCGGCTGAATCAGATGCTCCTCAACGAACGTCTCAAAGAACAAGTTCAGAATATCGCCCTTCGTGTGGCGATCCTCGTACTCAACGTGATGCGCATCGGCGGCGGCACGCGCCTCCTCAAGGGTACGGATTTCCTTGAAATCCACACCGGAGTACTGCTTGACCGCATCGACCATGGTAACGCGCGCAAACGGCTTGCCGAGATCCATCTCCACGCCGTTGTACACGATCGTGGTGGTGCCGAGCACCTCTTTTGCGACATAGCGGAACATATTCTCGGTGAGATCCATCATGCCGTGATAATCGGTGTACGCCTGGTACAGCTCCATCAGCGTAAATTCGGGATTGTGACGGGTATCCAGTCCCTCGTTGCGGAATACGCGACCGATTTCAAACACGCGCTCCAGACCGCCGACGATCAGTCGCTTCAGCGGCAGCTCCAGCGAAATGCGGAGCTTGAAATCCTCATCCAGCGCGTTGAAATGCGTCTCAAACGGACGGGCAGCGGCACCGCCGGCGTTCGAAACGAGCATCGGCGTTTCGACCTCCATAAATCCCTGCGAATCGAGATAGCGACGGATTGCGGCGATGATCTTCGAACGCTTGATGAACGTATCCTTGCTCTCGGGATTCATAATCAGATCGACATAACGCTGACGGTAGCGCATATCCACGTTCGTCAGACCGTGGAACTTCTCGGGCAGCGGCTTGAGGCTCTTGGAAAGGAGCGTCATGGATACCGCATGAAGCGAGGTCTCCCCCGTTTTCGTTTTGAATACGGTACCTGCTACACCGACGATGTCGCCGATGTCGTACTTTTTGAACTCGGCATACGCCTCCTCACCGAGGCTGTCGCGTGCAACGTAAATCTGAATCGTACCGGAGAGATCCTGCACGTGGGCAAAGGATGCCTTACCCATGATTCGCTTGGACATCAGACGACCGGCAACGGTCACGTCCTTGCCCTCCAGCGTCTCGTAATTTTCTTTGATCTCCTCGGCATGATTGCTCACGTCGAATTTCGTGATCTGGAACGGATCCTTGCCTGCGTCCTGAAGTGCCTTCAGCTTATCGCGGCGGATCTGCAAAATTTCACTGAGCTGTACTTCCTCAGTCGCTTGTACATCCTTGCGTTCGTTCTCTGCCATATTTCTTTCCCGCTCCTCAATTCGGAGCACGTCCTTTCTGTCAAATGTCTGTCAGTTCTTTGCGCGGGTGACGGCGAGGATTTTGATCTTATACTCGCCGAACGGTGCGGTGACGGTAACCTCCTCACCCACCTTGGCACCGATCATGGCGGAGCCGATCGGGCTCTGGTCGGAGATTCTTCCCTGGAGAGGATCTGCTTCGTTGGAGCCGACGATGCTGTACTCGACCTCCTCATCCATATCGGAATCGTACACCTTAACGACGGAGCCGAGGTTCACCACGTCTGCCTTAATCTCGCTCTCGTCGATGATTTCCGCGTTGTTGATGAGCTGCTCCAGCTCTGCGATACGGGTAACGACCTTCGCCTGCTCATTTTTCGCCTCGTCATACTCGCTGTTCTCGGAGAGGTCACCGAATGCTCTTGCGTCCGCGATCGCAACCTTGATTTCGGGAATGCGCACGTCCTTCAGGTACGCAAGCTCCTCGACGAGGTTCTTGTAACCCTCTTCGGTATAGAGGGTTTTCTTCTGGTTTTCCATTGGTAGTCCCTTTCTGTCATCAGACGGTGTGTCTGTATTTTTCAAAATCAGTTGTACAGTGCCTCGACCGCCGCGCGGAGCTGATTGTCCTCCTCGTCGGTGATTTTGTAGATGTTTTTGTCCTTCAGTGCCTCATCCAGCTCAACCACAACGTCGGGCGTCACGCCGACACCGTCGTAGTTATCGGAGAACGGCGGGCAATAGTAGCGATACGTCACGGAGATCGCACTGCCGTCGGAAAGCTGCTGTACGGTCTGCATACTGCCTTTGCCGTATGTCTGCGTACCTACGATCGTTCCCATGCCGTAATCCTGGAGCGCGGAAGCGAACAGCTCCGCCGCACTTGCCGTGGAGCCGTTGACAAGCACCGCAATCGGCGCGCCCACTGCATTCGCGTCGGATGTATAGACCGTTTCCTCGTTGCCGTTTTTGTCAACGGTACGGATGACCGGTCCCTCCGGAAGCAGCGGATCAAGCACGGCACAGATCGATGTCAGCTCACCGCCCGGGTTATACCGCACGTCCACAACAAATTTATTGCAGCCTGCGGCAGCAAGTTCGTTGAACGCATCGGCAAACTGCTGCGGCGTACCGAGATCAAAACTTGTAATCTTAATAACGCCAACGGTCGGATCAAGGGCGTAGACGTGACTCGTCACGGTAATTTCCTTCACATATCCGCGGACGATGGAGAAATCAACGTACTCCGTGAGATTCGCGCCGCGGGCGACGGTAAACTCCGCCGTGGTGCCCGCCTTTCCCTGGAGCTTTGCCAAGGCACCGTAATAGCCGAGCTCCGCGACCGATTCGGCATCTTCACCGAGACCGACATACACAACAATATCGCCCGGCTGCACGCCTGCCTCCAATGCGGGAGAGTCCGGCTGCACACTGAGAATCTCGATTGCGTTGTAATCCGCGTTGTAGATCACGCTTACGCCGATTCCCTGCGCATCACCGGAGAGATCCTCCATGTACTGCTCAAAATCATCGGCGGGATAGTATGCCGCATATTTATCGCCGGAGCCGTAGACGTAACCGGCAAGGATTCCGTCCATCAGCTCCTCGTTGTCCACGTCCTTCACGTAGAGAGAACGGAACAGCGCATCGACCTCAATCAGTTTTTCGTAATTGTCCATACCCTCGCATGCAGCGGCGAGCTCCGTTTTGTAGTTTTCCACATCGGCATACGCCGCGGCAAGATCTTCGCGGTATCTGCTGCCGAGATACGCATTCGTCAGCTGAAACGTGAGAAGTGCCGTCATAACGACTGCCAACATAACGACAGCGATCCGATTGATCGTCAAATTTTTCTTTTCCATAATGTACTCATTTCTGCCGGACAGGCTCGTCCGACACAGTATAACATATGCAGAAGCGGCGTTATTTATGAATCACCACTTGTTGTAGCGCGATTTACCGACGGAGATCGGCGGCGTCGGAATAAATTCAAACGGATCGGTGTATTTTCCGTTTTTACGGAACTCAAAATGCAGATGGTATCCCGTGGAGGAGCCGGTCGTACCGACCTTTGCGATCACCTGTCCGCGCTCGACCTTATCGCCGACCGCCACGAGCAGCTTGGATGCGTGCGCATAAACGGTAGAGATTCCGCCGCCGTGATCGATAACGACGTAGTTGCCGTAGCTGTTATGGAAGGTTGAAATAACAACCGTGCCCGCCTTCGACGCTAAAATATCGGTGCCGAGCCAGCAGGCAATATCCCAGCCGCGGTGGAAGTCCCACTGCCCCCAAAGTATACGCCAGCCGTACACGGAGGAGCAGTACTGATCCGCACTCAGCGGGATGGGCCACATCCACTCGCCTGCCTGCAGCTGGAGCTGATTCTTTCTCTGCAGCTCGACGAGATACGCCTCAAGCTCCTTATCGAGCTTTTCTTCCTCTGCCTGTGTCGCACGAAGATTGGCGAGCGCGGCAGATTCGTTCTGTTGAAGCTCAGCCAAACGTGCAATCGCAGCATCCGCCTCCGCCTGATAAGCGGCACGGTCGATTTGCAGCTGTGCAATCGTATCCGATTGTATCTGCAATTTTATATTCAGCTGTTCCTCACGCTCTTCCAGTTCAACACGCATAGCGTCCAGCGTCCCGATAACCGTTTTTTTGTAATCGAGGATGCTGCTGACCTCATCGATACGGGAGAGGAAATCGCTAAGACTTTCCGCACCGAGGATCAGTCCGAGATAAGAAGTCTCGCCTTCCTCATAAGAAAGCGCAACGTAATCGAGAAAATACTGATATGCTTTATCGTACTCCCGACGAACCGCTTCGATTTCCGCCTTGGTCGCATCGATCTGCGACTGCAATTCATTAAACAGAATCTCGGCCGCTTCCATTTTGCGCTCGGTCGTATTCAGATAGCTGTCGATCAGTGCTTTTTCCTGCTGCCAGGAAGCCTGCTCCCCTCTGACGCGGCTGAGCTCTCCCTGAATCTCCTTCTGTCTCTCCTCAAGCGCTCTCAGCTGCTCCTCGTATTTCTGCACCGTCGCGTCTGTCACATCCGACGAGGCAGCCTGTACCGTATCGCCTCCGTAAAACAAAACAGAGCCGACGCCGAGTATCACGGCAAGAACAAACGAAGCGATCCGCTTGAAAGCGATCTTTCCGCTTTGCTTTGTATGCGTCATAACAACTTCCTCCTCACGCCTTCAGATATTTTCCGAGCGAGATGGCGGAGCCGATCACACCGGCTACCACACCGATCACGAGGAATGCCCACAAAAGCGGCATCTGCACCGTTTCAGCGGGAATTACACTGATCATTTCGAGATCGCTCAACACGATACGCTGTATGTAGCGATAGAAGTACAGCTCGGCAAAATAAGCCGCTGCACTGGAGACAAGACCGATGATGACACCCTCAATCAAAAACGGGAGCGTGATAAACCATCCCGTCGCACCGACGTAGCGCATGATACTGATTTCGCTTCGGCGGGAGAACACGGACAGCTTCACCGTATTGATAATTACGAACAAGCTGACAACAAACAGGATAATCAGAAACCAGGTAAAAATGAGCAGTATACCGTTTTTCAGATTGCTGATCGTGGCGGCAAGCTCAAGGCTGTTGTTCACCTTTCTGACGCCGTCGATCTGTCCGAGAAGATACGCAAGCGTTACAACGCGGTCGTTATCCTCGTACACAATCGTGAATTTATCGGTAAGCGGATTGTTCGTCTCGTCAATATCCTCGTACAGATGCGCGTACTCCTCCGACTGCGCCTTCATAATTTCAAGCGCCTCGCCCTTTGTTGTCCGCGTTACGGAGGCGACGTTATCGAGCGCACGAATCTCCGCTTCAATCTCTTGGATTTTCGCCTCATCGGCATCCCGATCGACAAAAACGACGATCTCATTGAGCAGACCGACCTGTTCCAGATTGACGTTGATATTCTGCACAAGCAGGGTAAACGCGCCGAGCACGAGCAAACAGCTCATCAGAACGGCAACGGACGCAAACGACATGACACCGTTGCGGAAGATGCCCTGAAATCCCTGCCCGATAAAGTAAAAGAGGCTGTATCTTTTTCTCATTCGAACATACCTCCCACGTGATCGTCAACGATCTTACCGCCCTCAAGCGAAATCACGCGCCGCTTGTAATAATCGACAAGGCTCTGCTCGTGCGTAACGACGATAACCGTTTTGCCGAGCTTGTTGATCTTCACAAGCAGATTCATAATTTCAAGACTCATCTGCGGATCGATGTTACCGGTCGGCTCGTCCGCGATAATGATCTTCGGATTATTCGCAAGCGCACGGGCGAGTGCCACGCGCTGCTGCTCGCCGCCCGAAAGCTGACGGGGGAAGCAGTTATGCTTGTCCGCAAGATTGACCGTATCGAGAATCGCAGGCACGCGTCGCTTAATCATTTTCGGCGGCGTACCGACAACGCGCATGGCAAACGCGACGTTTTCGTAGACGGTTTTATTGGGGAACAGGCGGAAGTCCTGAAAAACGACGCCCAGCTCCCGTCTGTAGTACGGCACGCGGAAATCCGACATTCTCGTCAGATTGTAATTTCCGACCATAATCGTACCGGAGGTTGCCTTCTCCTCTCTTAAGAGGAGCTTCATCATGGTGGTTTTACCCGCACCGGAATGTCCGACAATAAAAACGAACTCCCCGTCCTCCACCTGCAAATTGACTGCATTCAGAGCAACTGTTCCGTTGGGGTATGCTTTTTTTACGTTCTTAAATGTAATCATAGTACCCTTCGTGATCGTTTGTTATGTACGAAATAGCGGCGGGGAATCCCCGCAAAGAAAGCCCGATAAAACATGGCAAGGGAATGCGCCGGGCAGACCGTCTCAGACGGCATCTCTTATCCCGGCGCAGTTCCCTCTGTACCATAAATGTCAAAATCTACTGTCCTAAAACCGCACCGGCTCTCAGAATTTCGTCGGCTTCGTGGTAAGGTATCTCTTAACCATCAGCGCAACCTTGAATGTGATCGCGTGGTCAAATTCTCTCAGGTCAAGACCGGTCAGCTTGCGGATTTTCTCCAGGCGGTAGACCAGCGTATTGCGGTGGACGAACAGCTTTCTCGACGTCTCGGAAACGTTGAGGTTATTCTCAAAGAAGCACTGGATCGTCATGAGCGTCTCGCGATCAAGCGACTCAAGAGATCCGTTTTTGAAGACCTCCTGCAAGAACATCTCACAAAGCGTTGTGGGAAGCTGATAAATGAGACGTCCGATGCCGAGGTTTTCGTAGCTTATAATATCCTTTTCGGTATCAAAGACCTTGCCGACCTCAAGGGCGACCTGCGCCTCCTTGTACGAACGGGCGAGATCCTTGATGTTGTCAACCGGCTTACCGATACCGATGGAGACCTTCGTATAAAATTCGGAATTGAGCGTGTCCGCGATCGATTTCGCGAGCTTCTCGATTTCCTTCACGCCGTCGCTCTGCTTGACCTCTTTGACGAGGACAATATCCTGCTCGCCGACGCTGATGACGTACTCCTTGTTCTTGTCGGGGAAGATATTCTGCACCATATCAAACGGCAGAACTTCTCCTTTTGCATGAAATTTAATCAGGAACACGACGCGCACCTCTTCGGTATTGAAGTGCAGCTCCTTGCTCTTGATGTAAATATCGGACGGGAGAATGTTGTCCATGATAATGTTCTTGATAAAGGAACTCTTATCATATTTCTCATCGTAGAGATTCTTGATATTGGCAAACGTAACGGAAAGGATCGTGGCGATCTTGTCCGCGAGCTTGTCCTCACCCTCCACGAAAACGATGTACTCCCACTTGGAATCAATCGTGATGGGACGGTAGGTAACACCGCCGATCGTCACCGACTCGCCCGTGTACGCAAGCTCGTCTCGGACACCCGTTTTCATTTCCCCGATCTTGACAAATTCGCTGCATGCAATAATGACACCGTTTTCGTCAATGACACCGGTAACACGGTCAATGGTTTCACGCATTTGGTGGATGATTCCCTGGAAAAGACGGCTCGACATAAGACGACTCCTTTCGATATGTAAGCATTTTGAATGCAAAAAACGGATCGTTTTTGAAAAAGTTGTGTATACTATACTATATTTTACAATATTTTTGGTGGTTTTTCAATAGTTTTTTCTGTATTTTTCCCAAGAAAATGATGATTTTTTTGGGATTTTCCCACAAAGCGAGCCAAGAATTGCTTTCAATGTGGGATCAGCGGTAGAAAATATGCATATAGAGGCAGTACACAACGAACAGAATCGTGCAGACGGCAGAGGCAATCATGATCGTCATGAGAAGCAGGTGCAGATGTGCATACATCAGGCACGAAAGGAGGCAGAACAGTGCCACACAGAGAAGCATGGCAGGGGTAACGAAATGCGTGGACACATCGAGCTTCTTCACAATGGCGATGATCTGGTACAAAGCGGCCAGCGCGCTGAGCACGCCGAACACGATTGTCACCGGCGTCAGCATCTCATTATGGAACGCAAGCTCCAGAGACGCATCTCCGGCAAGTCTGCGAAGATAGAGAATCCCGGCGAGATCGAGCAGAATCATAATCGCGATCCGTGCGATGGCGGCGCGGTGCTTTTTGCGGTTTTTCTCCGCGAGAGCCAATTTCTTTTCGTTCTTCAAAAGCGCATTTTTCTTTGCCATAACCATTTCTATACAGTCCGCGAAAGCGGATCGCTCCTTTTCTGTTGATCTGTCCGAATGCGTGGAAACTCGGATAACTGACGGCTCATTTTGCGTGAAAGTTCCGAAAGAAGGACACAATGCTGTTATCATACCATAGTATTATACTATATTTGCGTGCATTTGTCAATTTTTTTTGAAAAACTCCTTATTTCTGTTTTTCGGAAAAGGAAATGCAGGAGGTGGTACGTGCGAAACACCTCCTGCGCCACCGCCGCACCAAAGAGGGGGTGCGCGTCTCGCCCCTCCTGCCTTATCCTCAAAAAACGGCCGCACGGCATTTGCCGCACGACCGCTTTTTCTTATGCTTTTTTAACCACACCGGCATACCAGCCGTTTTCACGGCGGCTGTCAATCACGGACAGTCCGTTTTTCCGAAGCACGGAGAGAACCTCCTCCGCACGCTCCTCAATGATGCCGGATACGATCAGTACGCCGCCGTCCTTCATAAACGTACCGATGTCCGGTGCCATGCGGATGATGACATCCGCGACGATATTCGCCACGCACACATCGTACTGCACAGCCGGTGCATCCTTCAAAAGATCGGACACCGCACACGTCACATTTTCCGTGTGGTTGAGTGCGCAATTTTCCTTTGCAATCCGTACCGCCACGGGATCGATGTCACACGCATACGCCTCCGCCGCACCGAGCTTGCACGCGGATATGGCAAGAATACCGCTGCCGCAGCCAACGTCCAAAACGGTGCATCCGTCCGTCACATACGATTCAAGAAGCGTTGCGCACAGGCGCGTCGTCTCATGCGTACCCGTACCGAACGCCATACCGGGATCCATCAGCACCGTGACCTCCTCCTCTGTGGGATCATACGTCTCCCACACAGGCACGATCACGAGCCGCTTGCCCGTTTTGATCGGCTTGTAGTATTTCTTCCACGAATCCGCCCAATCCTCCTCAGACACACCCGAGCAGGTGATCTCGGCATCAATGCCGCACTCGGCAAGACGGGCGCGGACGAAAAATTCCGCTTCCTTCGGATTTTTTTCCTCGGGCACGAACACGGACACCGCCGCCTTCGTGCGATCCTTTGAGAGCAGCTCCTCGTCGATCAGATCGCCGTACACGCCGTCAAGCTCCTTCTCCACGTCGGAGAAATCCTCAATCATAAGCGCGTTATCGACCATGCTCATGACGGCGGACAAAATATCAAGATGCTCCCTGTCCGCCTCCGCGCGGATGCAGATCCAGCTTTTGTCGTCGTAATTTTCAATCATTCCGTACTCCATATCCGCCTCCGATTATTTGAAGAAACGCTTGAAAAACTTCTCGCGCCCCTTTGTGTTCGATTCTCCGCGGCTCTCCGCGAATTTTCTGAGAATATCCTTCTGCTCGCCCGTAAGATTCTTCGGCACCTCGACCGTCACGGTGATGTGCAAGGATCCCCTGCTCGATTTGGAATTGATGACGGGCACACCCTTCTGACGGAGCGTGAACGTCGTTCCCGTCTGCGTGCCTTCGGGGATCGAATACTTCTCCGTGCCCTCAAGCGTCGGAATATCAATCTCCGCGCCGAGCGCCGCCTCCGTAAACGAGATCGGCACCTCGCAGTACACGTCCGTGCCCTCTCTTTCAAACACGGCATGGGGACGCACGCTTACATAAATGTACAAATCTCCTGCCGATCCGCCGTCGCGACCGTCGCTTCCCTGACCGCGCAAAACGATACGCTCACCGTCATCGATACCTGCCGGAATGGAGACATCCAGCTTTTTCGTCGCACGGATATAGCCGTTTCCTCGGCACGACTGGCACGGCGTTTCGATAATCTTACCCTTTCCGCCGCACGCGTCACAGCCCTTCTGCGACTGCATCATACCGAACGGCGTGCGCTGCTGGACACGCACACGTCCCGAGCCGCCGCACGTCGTACACGTTTTGGGGGAAGTCCCCTTCGCCGCACCGGAGCCGGCACAGTCTCCGCATTTCTGGACTCTCTGGTAGGAGATTTCCTTTTTCACGCCAAAGACCGCTTCCTCAAAAGAAAGCGTCAGGCGCACGTTGATGTCGTCACCGCGCACGGGACCGCGGCGTGTGCTTCCGCCGCCGCCGAATCCTCCGCCGAAGAAGCTTGAGAAAATATCGGACATATCAAATCCGAAGTCTCCGAAGTCTCCGAAGCCTCCAAAGCCGCCTGCACCGCCCGCCTCAAACGCGGCATGACCGAACTGGTCATACTTCGCCTTCTTTTCGGGATCGGAAAGCACGGCATACGCCTCGTTGACTTCCTTGAATTTCTGCTCCGCCTCGGCATCGCCCGGGTTGATGTCCGGATGATACTTTTTCGCCAAAGTGCGGTATGCTTTTTTGATGGCAGCCTCGTCCGCCGATCTGTCAACGCCGAGTGCCTCGTAATAGTCACGCTTTGCTTCTGCCATTGTCACTCACCTTTCTCCGCCGTGCGGAGAGAATAGTATAACGCCAAATGCGAGGAGAGTTTTTTCGACTCCCCTCGCGCCGTTTGGCATAAATCAGTTATCGCTCTTGTCTTCGAAATCGGCGTTGTAGTACGTGCCGTCCGCACCGCCCTGCTGTCCGCCTGCGGCGTTCGGATCAAAGCCTGCGCCCTGCTGTCCGCCTGCCTGCTGGTACAGCTTCTCAGCCAGCGGATAGAAGGACTTCTCAAGTGCCTCGGTGTCCGCCTTGATCGCCTCGGTATCGTTACCTTTGACAGTTTCCTTCAACTTCTCGATGGCAGCCAGAACGGGTGCTTTCTCGTCCTCGGTGACCTTATCGCCAATCTCGGTAAGGGACTTCTCGCACTGGAAGATCATGCTCTCCGCACGGTTCTTCACTTCAACTGCCTCTTTCTGCTTCTTGTCTGCCTCTGCAAACTTCTCCGCATCCTTAACGGCGCGGTCGATGTCCTCCTTGGACATATTCGTGGAGGAGGTAATCGTGATGTGCTGCTCCTTGCCCGTGCCCTTATCCTGTGCGGTGACGTTTACGATACCGTTTGCGTCAATATCGAACGTGACCTCGATCTGCGGCACACCGCGCGGTGCGGGAGAGATACCGTCGAGGATAAATCTGCCGAGCGTGGTGTTGCCGGCCGCCATGTCTCTTTCACCCTGGAGAACGTGAATCTCAACAGAGGTCTGACCGTCTGCGGCGGTGGAGTACACCTGGCTCTTTTTGACCGGGATAGTGGTATTTCTGTCGATGATGCGGTTGAATACGCCGCCGAGCGTCTCGATACCGAGAGACAGCGGAGTAACGTCAAGAAGCAGAACGTCCTTGACATCGCCGCCGAGAACGCCGCCCTGGATTGCGGCACCGATCGCTACGCACTCATCGGGGTTGATGCCCTTGAACGGATCCTTGCCGATGAAGCTCTTGACAGCCTCCTGCACGGCAGGGATTCTCGTGGAACCGCCGACGAGGAGCACCTTATCGATCTGCGAAACGGAGAGACCCGCGTCAGCGAGTGCCTTCTTCGTCGGCACCATGGTGCGCTCGACGAGATCGGCGGTCAGCTCGTTGAACTTCGCACGGGAGAGTGCCGCGTCGAAGTGCTTCGGACCGGTCGCATCCGCGGTGATGAACGGCAGGTTGATCTGCGTGCTCATCGTGCCGGAGAGCTCGATCTTCGCCTTCTCGGCAGCCTCCTTCAGTCTCTGGAGTGCCATCTTATCGGAACGGAGATCGATGCCGTTCTCCGCCTTGAACGTGTCCGCGATCCAGTCGATGATTCTCTGGTCGAAGTCATCGCCGCCGAGCGCGGTGTCGCCGTTGGTGGCGAGCACCTCAAATACGCCGTCGGAAATCTCAAGCAGAGATACGTCAAACGTACCGCCGCCGAGGTCGTAGACCATGATCTTCTGATCCACGCCATCCTTATCGACGCCATACGCAAGTGCTGCCGCGGTCGGCTCGTTGATGATTCTCTTTACGTCCAGTCCTGCGATTCTGCCTGCATCCTTCGTAGCCTGACGCTGTGCGTCGGAGAAGTATGCGGGAACGGTGATGACAGCCTCGGAAACGGTCGTGCCGAGATATGCCTCCGCGTCCGCCTTCAGCTTCTGCAAAATCATCGCGGAGATCTCCTGCGGGGTGAGCTTTTTGCCGTCGATCTCGACCTTGTAATCGGAGCCCATCTTACGCTTGATGCTCATGATCGTCTTGTCGGGGTTGGTGATTGCCTGACGCTTTGCAACCTGACCGACCATTCTCTCGCCTGTCTTGGAGAAAGCGACAACGGACGGAGATGTCCGCGCACCTTCGGGGTTCGGAATAACGGTGGGCTCACCGCCCTCGTACACTGCGACACAAGAGTTGGTCGTACCGAGATCTATACCAATAATCTTTCCCATAATTTAATTCCTCCAAATATATATATAATAGTTTGTTTGGCTTGCTCAGTTTGCCACGCGCACCATGGCGTAGCGGATAATTTTGTCTCCCATGCGGTATCCCGACTGGAAAACCTCGACGATTTCGCCCTCGCCGTGCTCCTCGTCCTCGACGTGCATGACGGCGTTATGGATCGCGGGATCAAACGTCTCCCCGGGCTGACCGAATTCGGTAACGCCCATCTTCCCGAGAATATCGGGCACGGAAGAGAGAATCATCTTCACGCCCTCGGCTACCTTTGCCGCATCTCCGTCGGCGTACTGCTGTGCCTGCTTCAGATTATCAAGAAGCGGGAGCAGCCCTTTTACGCTGTCCGCGGTCGCGTCTGCGTAAATCCCCTCGCGCTCTTTCGCACTGCGTTTGCGGAAATTATCGTACTCGGCGAGCGTGCGGAGGTATTTGTCCTTCGTCTCGGCGCACTCTGCTTCGGCGGCTTCGATTTTCTTTTCCATCTCCGCTATCAGTGCGCGGAGCTTTTTGACGTCTTTTGACTCTTTTCCGTCTTTTTTACCTGCGGCAGCATCGGTTTTCGCATCGGATACATCCGCCTCACTGCCTGCCTGAGACACAACCGGCTCCTCCGGCGCGCCCTTCTTCATTTCTTCACTCATGTTTGTGCCTCCTATTCGGAATTTTCCTCATCCGCCCCGGCAAGGGCGTCGCTGATATTGGCGGTCAGCTGATCGATCATGGAGATGACGCGGGAATAATCCATGCGCGTAGGTCCTATGATGCCGATCGTGCCGATTGTCTGTCCGCCGCTTTTGATCGTCTTGAGAATCAGGGTGGAATTGTCCATGATGTTCACGAGATTCTCGTGTCCGATGTAGACCTGCACCTTGCCGTCCTCGCCGGACTGCTCGACCGCGCGCGTCTCCTCGGAAATGAGCCGCATCAGATCGTCCTTCTGCTCAAACATCTGCAGCATCTGCTTAAGGCGGTCGAAATCGTAATACTCGGGATACGAAAGCAGTCGGTTGATGCCGTCAAACTTGAGATCGCCGCCGGAGAACGACGTAAGCGTTTCGTACACGCCCTTTGATACGGGGCTGACAAGATACGCATACGCGCCCATGCGGCGCTCCATCTCCATCAGCAGCGGCAGGGTGATCTCATCCGCCGTAACGGAGGTGAGACAGTCGTTCAGCGTCTGCGAAAGCAGTGTCGCCGCCGTATCGGACAAGGGCATCTCGGACAGAATGTTCTTGCTCTTGACCGCGCCCGAGGACATGACCATCACGAGCACCAGCTTCCGATCCGTCACACGGATTACCTCAAAACGGGTAACCGTGCTCGTGTGATGACGGGAGCGAAGCGCCAGCGCGGTGTAGTTCGTCATGGAAGACGCAAGGCGCATCGCCTCATCCAGGATACCGTCCAGCTCCGCCTGTCGGGAGCGCAGAGCGCTTTTCAATTCGGCGACCTCACGGGAGGTCATATCGTACCGTTCGATGAGAGAATCGACGTAGAAGCGGTATCCGGCTTCGGAAGGAATCCGTCCGGCAGAGGTATGCGGCTGCACAAGGTAGCCCATCTCCTCCAATTCCGCCATCTCGTTGCGGATCGTAGCAGACGAATACGCGATCTGCTTATACTGTGTCAGATATTTACTGCCTACCGGCTCTCCCATCTCAATATGAGATTCGATCACCGCTTTCAGAATCAGTTTTTTTCGCTCACTCAGTCCTTTTTCCGTCATTCGGGTGGTACGCCTCCTTTCGATCCGATTGAGTTTTAGCACTCAAAACGCCGAAGTGCTAACTTCCGACTAACAATTTACCATTTTACGCCCCCAAATTCAACACAAATATAAATATAAACCGTTAACAATTTATGAACGAGGCGATTTTTTATCACTAAAAGCAAGAGACTGCGCAAAAACACGCAGTCTCCATACATCCGTATTCCATTTTTCCACCGTTTCCGATGATTTATACGCGGCGACGATACACACGGCGCGCCGTATACGCCGCACCGAGCGCGAGTGCCAAAGCGAGAAGCGTATGCTCTCCCGTGGACGGGGAGGGCAGATCAACAAGCTCGCCGGCAGGCGGTCTGTACGACGATGAGGCGTACTCCCCCACCTGTTTCTCAAAATCGACACCGTTTGTCACAACCACAGACTCCACCGCCGCGGAGGCATTGCGGAGCACAAATCCGCGCCGTCCCTCACCGAGCTTTGTGAGCGACGGAAGCGCAAGCGTTTCCTCATACGCGCCGCACCGAACGCGAACCTCATACATCATGCCGTGAAGAACGGGCACGGTCACAAACACCGTCTCCCCTGCCGCCATACATCCGGCAAGACCGTCACCGAACGCACCGATTCCGTCACATCTGCCGCTTGCGCGGAGAATCAGCTCCGTGCGGTTCATGGGGACATCGCCTGTCGCGGTCATAAGAAAGCCGAAATAGCCGTTCGCCTCGGCAATCTCCGTAAAGCGGAACGAAAATTCCACCGTATATGTATCCGACCCCGCCGCACCGTCCGGGATCACCGGAAGAAGCACATACGCCTTGCGATCGTCGGTGACGTCGATATGCAGCGCTCCGTCCTGTACGGAAACAGCAGGCACCGCACCGCCCGTGCCGATACGGATACCCGTTTCGCGCGGATCAGCAAAATCCGCATACCGCTGGGCGAAGATGACCTCGCCGTTTGCAAAATCGGCAGCCGCTACAGAGGCGATCAGCACACAAAAAAAGCAGAGCGACAGTATGCCTGAGAGTATCCGTTTGCGCATACCATCCCTCCGTTTCCGAAATATGAATCTATCCTAATTATATTATACTCCGTCCCCGTCGGGAAATCAAGAGGGAAGGGCGGAGTTTTTGCGAAATTTCGAAACAAAAAACGGACGGGGATGATCCCCGCCCGTCTGCGTGACTTTATTAGTTGAGCTCTGCGAAGTACTTGATCGTCCGAACCATCTGAGAGGTGTAGGAGTTCTCGTTGTCGTACCAGGAAACAACCTGTACCTGATAGGTGTCGTCGTCGATCTTTGCAACCATCGTCTGGGTAGCATCGAACAGAGAACCGTAACGGATGCCGATAACGTCGGAGGAAACGATCTCGTCGGTATTGTAGCCGAAGGACTCGGTAGCGGCAGCCTTCATAGCAGCGTTGATGCTGTCCTTGGTAACGTCCTTGCCCTTAACAACGGCGATGAGGATAGTGGTGGAGCCGGTGCAGGTGGGAACGCGCTGAGCTGCGCCGATGAGCTTGCCGTTCAGCTCCGGAATAACGAGACCGATAGCCTTTGCAGCACCGGTGGAGTTCGGAACGATGTTCTGAGCACCTGCACGAGCGCGGCGGAGGTCACCCTTTCTGTGGGGACCGTCAAGGATCATCTGGTCGCCGGTGTAAGCATGAACGGTGGTCATGATACCGGACTGGATTGCATATGCATCGTTCAAAGCCTTAGCCATGGGAGCGAGGCAGTTGGTGGTGCAGGATGCAGCGGAGATGATCTGGTCATCCTTGGTGAGGGTGTTGTGGTTTACGTTGTAAACGATGGTCTTGAGGTCGTTGCCTGCGGGAGCGGAGATAACAACCTTCTTGGCACCTGCGTTGATGTGTGCCATGGACTTGTCCTTGGAGCAGTAGAAGCCGGTGCACTCGAGAACTACGTCAACGCCAAGCTCGCCCCACGGGCAGTTTACAGCGTCCTTCTCGGCGTAGATCTTCAGAGTCTTACCGTCAACGGTGATGGTACCTGCCTCGTCGTCAGCGGTAACATCGTGCTCGTAGCGACCCTGAGCGGTATCGTACTTGAGCAGGTGTGCGAGCATCTTGGGGCTGGTGAGGTCGTTGATAGCAACTACTTCGTAACCCTCTGCACCGAACATCTGACGGAAAGCCAGACGGCCGATACGGCCAAAGCCGTTAATAGCAACTTTAACAGACATGATGAAATCCTCCAAAAATATATTGATTTTTTATTGGGAACAACGTAAGGAAGCGATTCACACGTTTCCGATTATATATTTTATATCAAAACCGAGGAATATACAAGCCTTTTTTTCAAAATTATCATAATTTTAACATTTTCACAAAAAACGGGGCACCGAGGGGCGTTTTTTCTTCTATTCTATAGAGGATTTATGTAAGAAATCCCTTGACACGGAAGGAAAAGCGTGGTATAATATTTTGCTGAACGGACTCCTTTCGGCGTCCGTCTCTCTGCCGCCGAAAATCTTATATCGGCGGTCTGAAGTCCATAGGGAGGTGTAAATCATGGAAAAGTTCAACTCGTATGAGGTCCTGTTCATCGTTGACGCCACGCTTGCAGAAGATGCAGTCAAGGCGCTCGTTGAGAAGTTCACGACTCTCATCGCCGAGAACAGCAAGTCTTCCGAGGTTAACGAGTGGGGCAAGCGTCGTCTTGCATACCCGATCGATGACAAAGAAGACGGCTACTACGTTCTCGTCAACTTCGAGGCAAAAGGCGATTTCCCGGCTGAGCTTGAGCGTGTCTTCGGTATCACCGACGGCATCATGCGCTCGCTCGTCATCCGCCACGAAGATGCAAAGAAGGCTGAGGCATAAGCTATGGCTAACTTCAACTTCAACAAGGTCATCCTCGGCGGCCGTCTCACGGCGGATCCCGAGCTGAAGACCACGCCCTCCGGCGTATCCGTTACTTCGTTCTCGATCGCGGTCAACCGCGCATACCGTCCGAAGAACGGCGAAGAAGCGCAGGCTGACTTCATCAACGTCACTGCGTGGAGATCGACCGCAGAGTTCATCACGCGCTATTTCCGCAAGGCAAGCTCCATCTGCGTCGTCGGATCGATCCAGACGCGCTCCTGGACTGACCAGCAGGGACAGAAGCGTTATGCCACCGAAGTCGTTGCAGACGAAGCATTCTTCGTCGATGCGAAATCCGAGAGTCCCGCCGGTGCATCTGCCGGCACCGCTTACATGCCCGAGAACTACGGCGCACCGTCCTTTGCATCCGCACAGGCAGGTCCCGCAAAGTTTGAGGAAGTGGCAAGCGACGAAGAGCTGCCCTTCTGATCGCGGCAGCACACTGAATTTTTACAGGAGGTCTCATAAGCATGGATATGGAAAGAAACGAAGCCGTTGCAGCTGAGGAAGTTGCAGCAGAGGCTACCGAAACCAGACCGGCTGCAGACGCCGCACAGCGTCCCGCACGTCCGATGAACCGCAGAAGAAAGAAAGTCTGCGCGTTCTGCGCTGACAAGATCGATGACATCGATTACAAGGATACGATCCGTCTGAAGAAGTTCGTCTCCGAGAGAGCGAAGATTCT
>JAZNHT010000066.1:0-6610 GCA_045577175.1 Eubacteriales bacterium
AAACAAGAATAATTTGTTGGAGGATGGTTTTGGGCATAAAAAAGCGCCGAAACATGGAAGAAAACGGCTGTGTTTTGTATTGATTATCGGTGTTTTTCGCCACTCGATGTTGTGCAGTCAGCCCCCTCGTCTCCACCAAAAAAGAGCCGCATGGCTCTTTTTTTGATGGTGGAGACGAATAGAACGGGGGCTCGAAAGCCCGAGCCTATCGCGTAGCGAGGCAAAAACAGCCCGGTGGGCTGTTTTTAGGGCGTAGCGTTGCAGTCGCGAGTGGTGTAGACTGCCAAACGAGCGAGAGGAGCCAAAACTTGTTTTGGCGATCCACCTGCGGTCTGCATTGCCCCCTCGTCCGGAATCCTTCCCGTTTGCACGTGCGTGAAAGAAAAACAAACGACGCAAATCGGGGGTTCTGAGCCCCCGTCCCGTTTGCCCACCCATCAAAAACACAGCAAATTGCTATTGCAAACGAGGATACAATGTTCTATAATGGAATCATACGGGATATACACCAATATCACGCCATTTTCAAAAAGGAGAGATTCTCTATGAAACTCATGTATAAATCCTTTCCCGCGCGCCGCATCAGTCCGGCGGACGGACAGTATTTTTTCGGCTATTACGATCTGCAGCCCGTCAGCGGCAATCTCCATCTGGCGCATAAGATCGGCTTTACCGACCGCATCCAGAAGCCCGGTGAATCGGCACAGATCGGTCTGATCGAAATGGGCAAGGATACGTTTGAGTGTCTGGATACAACCGAGGGCTGGTGCTTCCAGCAGGGCGCCATGCTGCAGTGGAATCCTGCCGCCCCGGGCGATGAGATCATTTATAACTGCTTTGACGGATTTGACTATTATGCAACCGTTCTGAATATCCATACAGGCGCCAAGCGGTATCTGGACAGACCGGTGGCAAATGTGTCGCCCGACGGGAAATATGCGCTCAGCATTAATTTTGAGCGCCTTTATAACTTCCGTCCCGGCTACGGCTATGCCGGCGTGGGCGATCCTTTCTATTACGAAAATCACAGTGCCAATGACGGCATTTTTCTCATCGATATGAAAACTGGAAAGAGCCGGTTGATCCTCTCCATGGAGCAGATCTGGGAGTTCTATGGCAGGGATTGCTACAAAGGCACGGATAAGAAGATCACGGTAAACCACATCACCTTCAATACCGATGCTTCGCGCTTTTTGTTCCTCGTACGCGACTTTGCCGCAGAGGGGCAGAAGTACCTCACCGCTACGATTACGGCGAACACAGACGGAAGCGATCTGTTCCTGCTCGCGTCCGGCGGTGCGCAGTCCCATTACTATTGGAAAGATAAAGAAACGGTCATTTTCTACTGCGACGGACGGGAGCTTCCGTGCGTGAGAGGATGGCTGCACAGCTATATCATCAAGGACAAAACGCACGAGGGCGAGCTTGTGGGCGGCGGCTTCTTCAACAGGGACAACCATATGAGCTATACGCCGGACCGCAAGCTGCTCCTCACCGATACATATCCGGACGAAAGCCGTATTCAGCATCTGCGCGTGTCGGATCTGGCACGGGATCTGTGTCTGGAGATCGGTGGATACTATTCCATGCAGGCGCCCGTTGACTGCCGCTGCGATCTGCATCCCCGATTCAGTCCCGACGGAAAGAGGATCAGCTTCGACTCCACGCATGAGGGCTTCCGCGGCATCTACACGGTGGATATGGAGGAAATCCGCGCATACCTCGATACGGTTGATCTGACATAAAAAAGAAAGCCTCTCAGGGGATTTTTGCCCCCGTGAGGCGCTCTTTTTTGCAATTTGTCACGTAATTCCAATATCTCTTGACAAGGAAAACCACCCCTGTTATAATGAAGAAAAAACGGGCTTTTGCCCGAAGATACAGCAGGAGACAACCTATGAAAATCGCACTTCGTATGGGGTACGGATCGTACAAGGATGCGCAGATCCTTGCCGATACTCTCGCCCTTGTGAAAGCAAATATTGACATCGTGGACGAGGTTACGCTTTTCACAAACGCATCCCACCACGGGTATCGGACAATCGAGTCCGCGAGAGAGAACGCCGAGGAGCTGAAGGATGTCATCCGCCGCTACAGAGAGATCGGCGTAAAGCGTGTCGGCATCAATGAGCTTGCCACGCTCGGTCATACGGAGAACGGAAGCGAGTGGGGACGGTGCTCCGAGCTCCAGTACATGGAAAACTTCGACGGCGAGGTTTCAGCAAGCTGCCTCTGCCCCGCCGATGACCGATTCACCGCGTATATCACCGAGCGGTATGCGTTGTACGCACAGACCGGCGCGGAGTATATCTGGCTGGACGATGACGTTCGGCTGGAAAATCACGGCGTTGTCAAAGAGCTCTGCTTCTGCCCTCACTGCGTGGAGAAATTCAATCAGCGAAACGGCACAATCTACACGCCCGACGAGGTGCGTGCACAGTTTGCAAACGATCCGCAGTTCAAAAAGCTGTGGAGGGAGAATGCGGTCGAGACGGTCACGCAGATGATTGTCGAAATCAAGACGGCGATGCGGAAGATCAATCCCGATATGCAGATCGGTATGATGCACTGCTATCCGGCGGCGAACCGCACCTGGCTTGAGACGAGCGGATGTGAAATGTGCCGTCCCGGCGGCGGATTTTTCAACGATCTTCAACCGCTGGCTGTTCTCCAGAAGCCGTTTAAGATGCAGCTCTGTGTGCGCAACTATCCCGACTGCGTCATCGATATTCAGTACGAATACGATGCGTACAACTTCATGACGCTCCAAAAATCGATGTATATGTCCGAGATGGAGACGACGCTTGCGATCATGGGCGGATGCAACGGCGCTCTCTTTAACCGCAATCCGTGGACGCAGGAATTCTTTAATATGATCCGCAAGGCTCTGCCGAAGTGGAAAACACTTGTCGAGCGGCAGAATGGCTGCAAAACGACCGGTATCTACTGCATGGAGCCTGTGATGGCGGGACAGCTCAGCGAGATCGGTCTGCCGATGACGGCGTTTCATGAGACGGCACTGTCCTATTTCCTCGTCGGCGATCAGTGGGATGCGTTTACGGATGAGGAGGTCGGGGAGATTCTCAAAAAGAACGTCTTTACGGACGGCGACGGTCTGATCCGCCTGCACGAGCGCGGCTTCGGCGATCTGTGCGGCGGCTCTGTCAAGGATAAGTATGCAAACGGCGTACAGGAGCGATTCACCGATCACGAGCTGAACGGTGAGTTTTGCGGCACCGTCCGTCCCGTTTCGCTTGATGTTTACAAGGATACCGATGCGTACACGATGACGCCCGGTGCGGATTCCGAGCCGCTCTCCGAGCTTACCGTTAAGGGTGAGCCGGTCGGCTGCTCTGCGTATATCCATAAACGTGCGGACGGCTCGTACTTTGTCGCGGACGGCTGCCTCATGAAGAATCAGATCCAGACGAACAACAAGCGCCGTCAGCTTCTGAACGTGTTCGACCGTATCTCAGACGGCGGCTTGCCCTTGTATATCCACAAATCGGTCAAGGTTGCCCCGATCGTGTCCAAAGGAGCAAGCGGCGCGGTCAACATTTCGCTTGTGAACGCACATTTCGACCACACGGGCGAGATTTCGGTGCGCATCCGCGGCGCGAAGAATTTCAAGGTCATCGGCGGCAATGTGTATATCACTGAGAGAATGCAGAACGGCGAGACATATGTCCTCTTGGACGGGCTTATGCCGTGGCAGTATTTCGTAATGACCGGCGAGAAAATGTAAAGAAAAACGCCCCATCGGGGGCGTCTTTTATTGCGATTTACACGTCAATCTCGCTGAGGAAGACCTCGCGTCCGCCTTCCTCGCGGCTGCGGAGCCCGCCGATGACGAGCTTCATAAGCTCTACCGACTGTGCAAACGGGAACGGCTCCTCGCCCGTGCGCAGCCAATGGACGAACAAATCGAGCTGCTTTTTGAATGCGTAGTAGGAGTCACCTGCCGTCAGCGTGATCGCGCCTGCCGAGCCGAGCAGCATCATGCCGCCGCCGACCATGCCGATTCCCTGAATCACGTTTACGTTACAGCCGCTTTCGTGCTTGATATGCACAACCGTGCGCTCATACGTGCCCGTGTTGCGGACGGAAACGAAGCCCGAACCGAGCAGAGGATACATCGCTTCCAGCGCGTGGATGCCGTACGTCTCGTATTTTTTCGCCATCGTCGAGCAGATATACATCAGCTCGCCCAGCTCGTAGCGGTTTTTGTAGTACGGCTCAAATTCCTTGCAGTAGCGCATGGAGGAGGACGTGATAAACTTCGCGCCCGCTTTGCGCCACTCGACAAACGTGCGCAGATCCTCTTCCTTATTGACAAGCGGCTTGTCGATGAACATCGGGATGCCTGCCTCAATAAACGGGCGGCAGCGGTCCACGTGCTCGTTGCCGTCGTCTGTCGCGACGATCACGGCGTCCACCTTGCCGATCATCTCCTCGGGGCGGTCGAGCACCTCGGGGATCAGCGCGGCCTTTGCAATGCGCTCTGCCGCGTCTCTTTCCTGAAATCCCGTGCAGCAGATGCAGGTGATCTTCGCGCCGGGGATGCCGAGCGTGTCCTTCGGCTGCTTGCCGAGATACACGGGGATGACCGGATACGGGCATTTTGCCATCTCCTCGGGATCGTAGCCGTTGAACATCGCGCTCCACGAGTACGGATGTCCGTTGCCCGCCGTCATGCCGAGGATACCGATGCGGAGTTCTTTGTCGCCAAGCGGAAAATTCATGGTTTCTCTCCTTATTTCACGTCCGCGATGTCGCGTCCGCTGACCTTTCTTGCCATGTCCTGGAAATAGTTTGCGAGCGCAACGACGTCTGCGCCGGTGCTGATGAACGTGTAGCCCATGGAAACGAGCTCATCAAAATTGCCGGGGCCGCCGACGGTGCCGGCGAATTTGCCGTGCTTGCGTGCCGTTGCCGCCACAAGACGGCGCACGCGGTCGATTTCGGGATGCGGTGCGGTCGGCGAGCCGATGCCCTGGCTGAAATCGGCAGGGCCGAAGAAGATCATGTCGATGCCGGGGAGCGCGCAGATTTCCTCAAGCTCGGAGACCGGTTCGGGATCCTCGATCTGGACGACGGTGAATCTCTCCGCATTTGCGTCGCGGATGTAATCCTCCACGCCAACGAGGCAGTATTTACCGTCTGCGTTGCCGCCGTCCATCGGTCTGCGTCCGATCGGGTGGAATTTCGTGTAGTACACGATTTCCTTTGCTTCCTTGAGACTCATCAGATGTGGCACCATAATGCCCGTGGAATCCGCCTCCAGCGGACGGACGATGTCGCTGTAGCAGCCCTTCGATACGCGCGTCAGCACGTCCACGTCGGAAATTTTTGCGGCACGGACAGTCTCCTCGACGCACGTCATGGAGTTCGGCACGTGCTCTAAATCGATCCAGATGCAGTCGAAGCCGCACATCGCGGCGATCTCTGCCGCACGCGGATCGGCGAGATTCAATTTTGTACAGGTGGCAACCTTGCCGGCTCTCATCTGCCGCAGAACGCGGCTCTTTCTCATCAGCATGTTTTTTCCTCATGATTCTGTCAGAATTCGGGCACTGCCCGATTATAGTTAGAATAACATATTTCTCTTTTGGTGTCAAGCGTTTCCGCGCGGCGTGCTTTGGCAATTTGTTACATATTCAAAAGCCGTTCGGACAGCGCTTCCACCGTCGGGAAGATCACCTCGGCACCGGCTTCGCGCAGGGTATCCGCATCACGGAATCCGTAACTGACGGCAATTATGTCGAGGGCGGCATTTTTGCCCGTGGCGACGTCCACCTCGGAATCTCCGATGAACACGGTGTCGGCTCTGTCCGCGCCCATCTCGTCGATGGCGGCAAAAACGGCATCCGGCGCGGGCTTTTTGGGTACGCCGTCCTTTGCACCGACGGCGACATCGATCGTATCGGCGAAATAGACCTTTACGAGCTCCTTTGTGGCAAAATCCGCCTTGTTGGAGACGATTGCCATCTTCACCCCTGCCGCCTTGAGCTTTGCAAGCAGCTGCGGCACGCCCGAATACGGCGCGGTGTGATCGTTCATGTGCTCTTTATAATAGGAAGTGAACGTTGAAAGCACTGCCTCGGCGGTGCTTTCATCCGTACCGTTGGGGACTGCGCGCAGAATCAGATTGCGGATGCCGTTGCCGACGAAGGTGCGGACCTCGTCTTTCGTGCGCAGAGGCATTCCGTGGCGGGTAAGCGCCTCGTTTACGGAAAGGTGGAGATCGTCGAGCGTATCAAGCAGGGTACCGTCAAGGTCCCAGACAATGGAGGAGTACATAGGGGAGGTGTCCTTTCTTTTTTTTCTTAATTCTATTATTTGCAAACGTATGGAGATGTGGAGGCGTTAAGCGTGGAACGCACACCACCGCAGGAGGTGTGTAGCGCGGCACACCTCCTGCACCACCGCCACGGTCAGAGAGAAGGGAGTGCCCTTCTCTCCGACACCTCTTTTCCTCATACGCGTTTCTTCAGCGAAACATGAGCCAACATACCACTCTCTCCTCAGCGAAGAGGAGATGTCAAGTGCAAATGCCACGCTGAGGCGCGGCATTTGCGTCGAGGATTCCCTCGACTGCCTAAGCAGTCGT
>JAZNHT010000067.1:0-40633 GCA_045577175.1 Eubacteriales bacterium
TTCCGTCTCACTTCAATGAAGTGTTTCGTCATTGTTGTTCAATTTTCAAGGAGCATCTTCGCCGTCCCTCGCGGACAGCCTGTATATTATATCACCACTCGCCGCGCTTGTCAATACCTTTTTTGAACTTTTTTCAAAAAAATTTTTTTCGACATCTGCCCCTCGCGGTGAGTGCATTTATTATAGCACAATACCCCCTCCCCTGTCAACCCTTTTTTCAAGAATTTCGACATATTTCCGCCGATTTCCGCACGCACCGCTTCTTGACATTTTCGCCTGTCTGCATTATAATAATAATTTGAAGAAACTTTTGTTTCCGCGCAAATTTCACGCACATTCACAGCATACTCATTATGGAGGATTCAAAAATGGTAAACGAAAACGTACAGCACGACGGCATCCGTGTTGAGGTGGAGCATATCTTCCCCATTATCAAAAAATGGCTCTATTCCGAGAAGGAAATTTTCCTGCGCGAGATCGTCTCAAACGCATCGGACGCGGTGACGAAGCTGAGGCGTCTGATCTCCCTCGGCGAGGTGAAGAATCTGACGCTCGACGGAAAAATCCGCGTGATCCTTGACAAGGATGCGCAGACGATCACGGTGACGGACAACGGAATCGGCATGACTGAGGAGGAGCTGAAAAAATACCTCTGCCAGATCGCGCTCTCGGGCGCGTTGGAATTCGTGGAGAAATACGAGAACGCAGACACCGCTGCCGAAAGCGGCATCATCGGGCATTTCGGACTCGGATTTTATTCCTCGTTCATGGTCAGCACGACGGTTGATGTCATCACGCGCTCCTACCTCGGCGGCAGCACGGTAAAATGGACTTGCTCCGATGCGGGAGCCTACGACATCGTGACCGATTACGAGGATGAGGCCGGACTGCTTGACGGACACGGCACCGCCGTAATCATGCACGTAAGCGACGAGGGACGCGAATTTCTGAACGAAGCGAAGCTGCGCGAGGTACTCAAAAAATACTGCGCGTTCATGCCCGTGGAGATTTTCTTTGAGAACGTATCCGAGGCAGATCAGCCTACGGACGACGATGCAAAAAAGAAAGCAGAGGAAGCAAAGACCACGCCGATCAACGATACGACACCGCTGTGGCTCCGTCAGCCGTCCGAAGTCACGGATGAGGAGTACAAGGATTTCTACCACAAGGTGTTCGGCGACTGGCGCGATCCGCTGTTCTATATCCACATCCGCGCCGATTATCCGCTGAATTTCAAGGGAATCCTCTACTTCCCGCGCATCTCAAACGAGTACGAGAGTCTTGAGGGACAGGTGAAGCTGTTCTACAATCAGGTGTTCGTGGCGGATAATATAAAGGAAGTGATTCCCGAGTACCTGCTCATGCTGAAGGGTGTACTGGACTGCCCCGAGATGCCTCTGAACGTATCACGCAGTTATCTGCAGAACAGCGGCTACGTTTCGAAAATCTCCGCGCACATCACGAAGAAGGTCGCGGACAAGATCGTTTCCCTCTTTACGACCGACAGAGAGAATTTCGAAAAGCTGTGGCGCGATCTGAAAACGTTCGTGGAATACGGTTGTATGCGCGACAGCAAATTCTACGACAAGGTGAAATCCGCACTGCTGCTTGAAAAATGCGGCGGCACGTTTGCAACGGCGGAGGAATATCTCACTGCCGCGAAGGATACACATGAGAACAAGATCTACTATGCGACGGACAAAACCGCGCAGTCGCAGTACATCTCCCTGTTCGAAAACGAAGGAATCGAGGTCGTTCTGCTTGACCGCGTGCTGGATACGCAGTTCATCTCCTTCCTTGAGACCAAGCTGGACGGCGTGAAGTTCGCGCGTGTGGATGCCGAAGTTGCCGACGCGATGAAGTCGTCGGGCGAGACGGTCGCGGAGATGCCCGAGGTGGCTGAAATTTTCAAAACGGTCGCCGGTGAGCAGACCGCGATCGAGTTCCAATCGCTGAAGGATGAAAGCATCCCTGCGGTGCTGACCGTCTCCGAGGACAGCCGCCGCATGGAGGACATGATGAAAATGTACGCCATGGACGGTGCTTCCTTCCCGACCGAAGCGAAACTGATACTGAACACGGACAATACGCTTATTCAGAAGATCGATGCCCTGCGCGAAACGGATGCGGCGCGTGCGGAGATAATCGCACGGCAGGTATACGGACTGAGTCTGCTCAGCCAGCGCAAGCTCTCCGCTGACGAATTGAAGGATTTCCTGAAGGGCAGCTACGATCTGCTCGCGCTGCTGTGATGATGCGGAATAATCTGCTCGCCGTCCTTAGGGAAAACGCAGCGGAAATCCGCAACACCGCCGACGCTCTGTCCGTCCTGAGAGAAGCGCAGATCGCGGCACTTGCCGAGGCAGCAGATGCCTACACGGATACAACCGCGCTGTTTCGCACGGTATTCGGTGATGCTGTCGGTACAGCGGAGCACGCGTCCTTCTGTCGCCATCTCCTTTTCGGAGAGACAGACTGCACGAAGATCACCGCGCTTCTGCCGGAATCCACACCGCTTGGTGAGCTGTATGACAGCGGCGATGCGGCGTATCCGCAAAATCCGTTCACGGATGCGGCATTTCAAAAATTTGCGAAGGCAGGGCTATCACTGCGCGCGCTTGCACAGCCTTCCTTCAATGCCGCCTGCGAGGAGGTCTATCACGGGCGGTGCCAATACTGCATCCTGCCTTTGCACAACACCGAGGACGGATTTTTGACATCGTTTTCTCATCTGCGGACAAAATATGAGCTGAAAATCCTCCGCACCTGTGATATAGCGTCGGACGACGGTAACTCCGTCATTCGATTTGCCTTACTCAGGCGAGGCGTTGTCCCCCACGTCCCGAAAAACGGCTATTTCGAAATCGGAATCATCCTGCCGAAGCATCTCACCGTCGGCACGTTTTTGACTGCCGCCGAAGCAATCGGGGCGCACGCGGAGCATCTGCGCACCGTACCGCTTGCTTTCGCCAGCGGACTCACCTCCCTCGCCGTCACATTTCACGTCACAAAAGAATGCATGGCACCGCTCATGCTGTATCTGCGCACCGCACTGGACGGGTACACAATCGACGGCATTTACGAAGATACGGAAACATAATTTTCTGACGAAAGAAGGCACTCTTTATGACTTACGAAGAAACTTATCAAAGATGGCTGACGGCGGATGCTGTCGATGAAGAAACAAAGGCAGAGCTGCGCACTCTCACCGATCCCGATGAGATCAAAATGCGTTTTTCGGGATACATGACGTTCGGCACGGGCGGTCTGCGCTCCGTGATGGGCGCAGGCACGGCGAGAATGAATCTCTACACCGTTGCCCACGCAACGGAGGGGCTCGCACGGCTGATTCTGAAAACGCCGGGCGGTGCAGATCGCGGCGTTGCCGTTTGCTACGACAGCCGCAATCATTCCGCGGATTTTGCACGCCGTGCCGCCGAGGTTCTCTCTGCGGACGGCATCCGTGTATATCTGTTCTCCGCACTCCGTCCGACGCCGGTGCTTTCGTTTGCCGTCCGTCACTACGGATGTATCGCGGGCATCAATGTAACGGCATCGCACAATCCCTCCGAATACAACGGATACAAGGTTTATTGGGAGGACGGCGGACAGCTTCCGCCCGATCACGCCGCAACCGTTTCCGAGGAGATCGCCAAGGTTGACATTTTTGACGGTGTTCCCTCCCCCGAGCGCGCAAATCCGGCGCTGATTACGATGACGGACACATCCCTCGATGAGGCGTACATCGAAAACGTGCTCGCCGAGCGCGTAAATCCCGACGCGATCCCTGCCGTAGCGGATTCGACCGCGATCGTATACACGCCCCTGCACGGCACGGGCGGCACACTGATCCCCGACATGCTCCGCCGCGCGGGACTGATGAAGCTGTACACCGTAGACGCGCAGATGGCGCCGAACGGCGATTTCCCGACCGTCAAATTTCCAAATCCGGAATTTCCCGAGGCGTTTGCACTGGGTATTGAAATCGCAAACGAGGTCGGCAGTGATCTGATTATCGCAACGGATCCGGACACGGACCGCGTGGGCGCGATGGCGAAAAACAAAACGGGCGAGTTCTGCGCGATCACGGGCAACCAGATGGGTGCGCTTCTTTTGGAATACATCTGCACAGCGTATGAGCAGACGGGCAAGATGCCGGCGGATGCGTATGCGGTCAAGACGATTGTGACGAGTGAGCTGTCCGCGCGCGTCTGTGCGGCGCACGGCGTGAAGCTGTACAACGTACTGACCGGCTTCAAATTTATCGGTGAGGTCATCAAGCAGCACGAGAAGGCAGGTCACGGTACGTTTTTGCTCGGATTTGAGGAGAGCTACGGCTATCTGAAGGGCACATACGCGCGCGACAAGGATGCTGTAGTGGCAACGCTTCTGATTGCGGAGATGGCGGCGTACTACAAGACGCGCGGCATGACGCTGATCGATGCGCTCGACGAGCTGTTTTTCAAATACGGATACTTCCGCGAGGAGGTATTCAGCATTGGCATGAGCGGCGTGGACGCGCAGGAAAAGATGGCGTCGCTTATGAAGAATCTCCGCGAAAATCCGCCGCGCTCCATTGGCGGCAAGGCAATTGCAACCGTGAAGGATTATCTGACCGAAAAGGCTCTGGATGTGAAAACGGGTGCGGTAACGGGCACGGGGCTTCCGAAATCGGACGTTCTTTGGTATTTGACGGAGGACGGAAACCTGATCGTTGTCCGTCCGTCGGGCACGGAGCCGAAGGTGAAGGTGTACGTCCTCGCAAACGGAAAAACGGACGAAATCACAAAAGAATGTGCGCGCGTCTGCGCGGCAGGAATCCGCGAGATTCTGGGCGCATAAGACACAAAACAGGCTGTTGCCTTTGGCAACAGCCTGTTTTCAATACGAGCTGATCGGCAGAGACTCATCGTCCTGCCCTTTTTCAATTTTGCGGATCTCAAGAAAATAGCTGTACTTGTCGTTCACAACGACCTCAACGCGATCTCCGACCTTGTGACCGAGGATCGCCTGTCCGAACGGCGATTCTTTGCTGATATATCCGCCGATGACGTCGTTTCTGAGCGTCGTCACGATCGTTACGGTGCGCTCCTCCTCCGTCTCCTCGTCGTACACGGTGATCTTATCGAAAATCCCCGCCGTATCGTCGGCGGAATCGACCTCAATCACCACGGCTGTATCGATCATGGCGCGCAGATAGCGGATACGCCCGTAGTTTTTATTCAGCGCACGGCGGACGGAATGATACTCGTCGTTTTCGCTTAAATCTCCGAGATCTCTCGCCGCCTTGAGCTGCTCCTTCAGCTTCGGCGTGATCTCCCTTGTGCGGTAGTCGATCTCCTCCTGCATTTTGCGGATGTCGACCGCAGTTAATTCGTCATGCATAGTATTCTCCGTTTTCTCAATATCTGTTTTCCAAACGCTCGTAGATGTAATCGTTCATCGCGGAAACGCCGTAGATCACGACTGCGACAAACACGAGCGCGGCGATAACCTGCACACCCCACATCGCCTCAAAATACATGGCAGCGGTAAAGGACGCGGCACGCAGGATAACATACGCACAGCCGATCACGGTGAGAAAAGCCACGCGTCCGTACACACTTTTCAGAATCTCTTTCGCTCTTGCCTCCGCGCTGTACTGAAGTCCGTGCGACGGTCCGCCAACCATGGCGGCGTGCCGCTTCAGCACACGGCAGAGCACGAACACAAACCATCCGAACAGAAGAAGCACGCACACAAATTCCACCGTACCGAAAATACGGATCGGCTTATACAGACGGATCGCATTCGTAAGATACCGCGCGTCCTTCGCGACATATTCCGCGAAATACAGCACCTGCAAAACCGTACCGACAATCGACAGCACCGCCGCGCCTGCCGCGGGAATATATCCGTAACGGGCAAGCGGATCAAACCGTGCAAGAATGCGCAGGGCCAGCACAAGAATCCCGGCAAAGATCGCCGACGGAAGCACGGATATGCTGTCAAACTGAAGCGGAAAGAGCGCGACTGCCGACAGCATGAACATAAGCAGAACATTCTTCATATTGATCGCGGCAACAAATCCCCTATCGGACACAACGGTTTCCTCATAATGTGCGCAGACACCGGCAGCAAGCGCACCGTCGCGCTTCATGCCGATCAGATACCGAAGGGCGCGCACCAGCCAAATGATACCGAATAGGAACGTAACAAGCACGGCGAGTATGTAGAAATACGGTTTGAAATGAGAAAGCGGTACCCGATAGTACGCCGTCGCGGACAGATCGTAATCGACATCGAGCGCAGTCAGCTCGGGCAGCACGGTAGCGACCGTTTTCAGAAGGAAAAACAGGATCGTAAACGCTTTGAGTCCTTCGGCGCACTCGGTTTCCTTTCGGATTTTTGGGGAAACCGTTTTTTCAGCACCGCGGTCTCGTTTGGAGGGCACAGGCTTAACCGATTTCATCTGCGGAAAGTACACGCTTTTTGCATCAAATCGGCTGCCGAGATCGTAAAAGCCCTCAAACGCGCGCAGAACACACGGGATTACATAAATCGCCTCCAACACGGCAAATACAAACACAAGCAGAAGCGTGAAGGAATCGGATTTACCGGGCAGCATGAGAAAGGACGCAGTACGGACAGCGGTTATGACCGCGAGCTTCCAAAGAAATCCGCGCGCATCGCGCAGCTTTTCCGTACAGAACGAAAGCATAAACAATCCGCGATAGATGAGCAGATACCCGATAAAATCCGGCAAAACATCGACAACACTGACGATCGGATTGAACAGAAAAACGACACCGGCGATAAGATACCCGATCCCTGCGGCCTTTTTTTCTTTGTTGATCTTTGTCATTTATTATTTCCTCTTGGCTTTTTTCTTGCGCTTCACACGGCGGTAGCCGGGTTCCTCCGCAGATTCGGGAGAGACCGTCGGCTGCTTCTCCTTTTTCGGGCGCAAATAAGCGTTGTCAAACATGGAATCCGTCTTTTCATAGAACTTGTTGAGCCATGCAATGCGGCTTTTCGGACGCGCTCCGCTCTCCTGTCCGGCAAGACAGATACGGCAGTAGCACGAATGGATGAGAACGCCGTTCAAAAACAGCACGACATAGCCGAATACAATTACGGAAACAAACAGTACACTCCCGAAGATACCGAGATTGATCTTCAGAAGAGAGCACAGCAGGCAACCGATGTACGGAATCCCGTAAAACAGAAGCAGCTTGATATTCCTGCGCGCTTTCGTCATCTCGTTTTCCAGCGAAACAGTCTCGGCAATATAGTAGATCGCGGCAAGAATGAAAAACTGAAGCACGAGCGAAACGAGCGTAATCAAAACTCCGAGGGCATAGAGCCACACGCTGTCCGCGGCTATAATTCCCAGCATCGGAAGCAGCGTTCGAATGAGGCACAAAAACAGATACACAATATCCAGAAGCATCGCACGGGCGAAATTCTTCCCGTGCGGAGCGAGCTTGGAAAGCCCGACAAGCATAACGGATGCACCGATGATGTCAAGGAAAAAGTACACATTCGCAAGCGAAAACGCAAACGCAAAAATATATCCAATCAGGAGATAACCGAATCCCATAGATTATTCACCGTCGGTTTCCGCAGTTCCCGGCTTGCCGCAGCACTGCTTGAATTTCTTTCCGCTGCCGCACGGGCAGGGGTCATTTCTGCCGATTTTCTCTCCGCGCACGACAGGCTTTGCCGGATCCGTCGGACGCGCAGGTGCCGCACCCTGTCCCGGCATGGTCGGACGCACCGTCGGGCGTGCGGGACGGGCAGCCGGACGAATACCGCCGGCGGAGGTCTCTTTCACAACCTGTACTCTCTGCACGGAATCCTTCGGCATCACGGACAGAATCGTTCGTGCGGTATCCTCACGGATTTCCGCAATCATCTGATCGAACAGATCGGCACCCTGAATACGGTATTCGCTGATCGGATTTCTCTGGGCGTACGCCTGCAAACCGATACTCTCCATAAGGCTGTCCATCGCCTCAAGATGTGCCATCCACTTCTGGTCAACGTTACGAAGAAGAACGACACGCTCCACCTCGCGGAACGGCTCCTCGCCAAACAGCTCTTCCTTGAAAGCGTACAGCTTTTCCGCACGCTCCAGAAGCGTCTCCTCAATCTTTTCGCGCACCTCATCCGCTTTTCCGTCGAGATCCGTAAAATCGGTATCCTGACAGAGCAGACCGCGATACTTCGCGCGAAGTCCGTCGAGATCCCATGCGGCCACGCTATCCTCGTGCAGGAATTGCGAAACGCTTTCCGACACGGTATCCCGTACCATCGTGAGCAGTTTATCCTTCACACTTTCGCCGGAGAGGACATCCCCTCTCTGCGCATAGATGATTGTACGCTGCTGATTCATAACGTCATCATAAGCAAGGACGTTCTTGCGTCGTTCAAAGTTATTGTCCTCAAGATGCTTCTGCGCCGATTCAATGGAGCCGGAGAGAATTTTTGCGTCGATCGGATCGTCCTCTTTCATGCCTAGCTTATCGACAAGACCGATGATGCGCTCACTGCCGAACAGGCGCATCAGATCGTCCTCAAGGGAGAGGAAAAATCTAGACTCACCGGGATCGCCCTGACGGCCGGAACGACCGCGGAGCTGGTTATCGATACGGCGGCTCTCGTGGCGCTCCGTACCGATGACAAACAGACCGCCCGCCGCGCGAACCTTCTCCGCCTCGGGCTTGATTTCTTCCTGATATTTTTTGTAAAGCTCGCGGTACACCTCGCGTGCAGCCATGGCTTCCTCACTGATGGACATGGACGAGCCGGTTGCAAGCGCGATCACGTCCTCCTCATATCCCTGCTGGCGCATAGCCGCCTTGGCGAGATACTCCGCGTTACCGCCGAGCAGGATGTCCGTACCGCGTCCCGCCATGTTGGTGGAAATCGTAACTGCGCCGAATTTACCTGCCTGCGCAACAATATCCGCCTCACGGTCGTGATATTTCGCGTTGAGCACCGTATGCTTGACGCCGTTCAGCTTCAGCTTACGGGAAAGCTCCTCGGATTTCTCAATGGATACAGTACCGACGAGCACAGGCTGTCCCTTTTCGTGACACTCCTTGATCTGACGGATAATCGCGTTATCCTTGCCGTTTTTCGTTTTGTATACGACATCGTGGTGATCCGTGCGGATCATCGGCTTATTGGTCGGCACCTCAACGACGTCGAGGCTGTAAATCTCACGAAATTCGTTTTCCTCGGAAAGAGCCGTACCGGTCATGCCGGACAGCTTCGTATACATGCGGAAATAATTCTGGAAGGTGATTGTGGCGATTGTGCGGTTTTCCTTCTGAATCTCGACGTGCTCCTTTGCCTCGATCGCCTGATGGAGACCGTCAGAATACCGTCTGCCGGGCATGATACGTCCCGTGAAGGAATCGACGATGAGCACCTCGTTATCCTTGATAACATAGTCCGTATCGCGCTTCATGATACCGTGCGCACGGATCGCCTGATAGATGTGGTGGGAAAGATCGGCATTTTCGGGATCGGACAGATTTTCAACACCGAAAAACTTCTCCGCCTTCTCAATGCCGGAAGCGGTAAGGGTGGTGTTGCGCGCCTTTTCGTCCACGATATAATCGCCGTCGATATGATCGTGCTCCTCTTTGGAGTCAAGCTCCTTGATGACGAATTTTTTAAAGGTACGCACAAGCTGATCCGCCTTGCCGTACAGCTCGTCCGTTTTCTCGCCGGAGCCTGAGATAATCAGCGGTGTCCGTGCCTCGTCGATAAGGATGGAGTCCACCTCGTCCACGATGGCAAAATTGTGTCCGCGCTGGACCTGATGCTCCTTATACAGCACCATATTGTCTCTGAGGTAGTCAAAGCCGAACTCGTTATTCGTACCGTAGGTAATATCGCACCCGTACGCCTGCTTTTTCTGCAAACGCGTCTGATTGTGGACAACGAGACCGGTCGTCAGACCGAGAAATTCGTGAATACGTCCGATCTCCTCGCAGCCGAGACGGGCGAGGTATTCGTTGACCGTGACGATATGGACGCCCTTTCCGCTGAGCGCGTTCAGATACGCAGGCATAGCGGCAACGAGCGTTTTACCCTCACCGGTTTTCATCTCCGCAACCCGTCCCTGATGGAGCAGGATGCCGCAGAGCACCTGCACATCAAACGGACGTTTGCCGAGCACGCGATCCGCCGCCTCACGGACGAGCGCAAACGCATCGGGTAAAATATCGTCGAGCGTCTCCACGCCCTTGAGACGGTTTTTCAGCTTCTCCGTCGTTTCCGCCATCTCCGCATCGGACATATCGGCATACTTCGGCGCAAGATCGTTGATCTGTTTCAGAACAGGCATGATCTTTTTGATCTGATGATCGCTGTAGGTACCGAAAATTTTTGTAAAAACACTCATATCGACCGCGACACCGATGGTGTCATCCTCTCAAAAAATATCTCCGTCCGCAGACGGACAATGAAATGCTTGAAAAAACACGTATACTTATATAGTATACACCATTTCCGGCGGCAAAGGATTTCCGATTTGTAAATTTATTTCGCTTTCCGCCTTGCAATCTGCCGATGAAGCGTGTATAATGAACGGGAAAAGGAGTGATACCATGGGACAAATCAACATTGTACTCGTTGAGCCGCAGATTCCGCAGAACACGGGCAACATTGCGCGCACCTGTGCGGCGACAGGTGCCTCTCTCCATCTGATCCGCCCGCTTGGATTTGAAATTGACAGCGCAAAGCTGAAACGTGCAGGACTGGATTACTGGGACAGTCTGGACATAACATACTACGACGGGATCGCGGACTTTTTCGCCCGTAATCCCGACGCAGAGTTTTTCTGTTTTTCCTCCAAGGCGCCCAGAGCGCACACGGAGGTTTCCTATCCCCTGCCCTGTTATCTGTTTTTCGGCAAAGAGACGGCAGGTCTGCCCGAGGATTTCCTCAGAGAGCACAGCGATCGCTGCGTGCGCATCCCCATGCGGGACAATCAGCGTTGTCTGAATCTGTCAAATTCCGTCGCCGTCGGCGTATACGAGGTGCTCCGTCAGCACAATTTCATCGGACAGCGCACAGGCAGTGACGTTCTTGACACCTGATTACATCATCGGGGCAAGAAGCGCCATAATCTCACGAAGAAGGCTCCGCCAGAATCCGCCCGTGCAATCCGCGACCGTGATACGTTTGCTCTTTTGCACGGTATGGATGTAGTCCTCTTTGATTTTTGCGATCTCCTCCGTCCCGTACATCCACACGCCGCACTCAAAGTGCAGATACAGACTGCGGAAATCAAGATTGACCGTGCCGACCGTGGCATACGTATCGTCGCAGACGAACGTCTTTGCATGAATGAAGCCGGGTGTGTATTCGTACACCTTCACACCGCTTTCGATCAGGTGGCGGTAGTACGATTTCGTCGTTTCATGGACGAAAAACTTATCCCCGATATGGGGCGTAATGATCCGCACATCCACACCGCATTTCGCCGCGTTGCAGAGGGCGGTCTCCAATAGATCATCAATAATGAGATACGGCGTTGTGATATACACATACCGTTTGGCGCGGTTGATCATGTTGAGATAGATCGTTTTGCCGACAGGCTCATTATCCAGCGGATTGTCTGTGTACGGCTGGACGAATCCGATGCACGCCTCTCCTTCCGTTTGGGCAGGACGGTAGTGATCGTACGTCTCGGCAACCTTGCCGGCATGTGCGAGGTAATCCCACATAGTGAGAAACATGACCGTCATGCTCCATGCGGCATCCCCGGTGAGCATAACAGCGTTATCCTTCCAATGCCCGAAGCGAAGCGCTGCATTGATGTATTCGTCAGCGAGATTAATGCCGCCCGTGAAAGCAACTTTGCCGTCGATCACGCCGATTTTTCTGTGGTTGCGGTTATTCAGCCGTGCGGACAAAACGGGAACAAACCGATTGAACACCTGACAGCGGATGCCGCGTGCGGCAAGCTCTTTCGGATAGTTTGAGGGAAGCCGCGTGATACAGCCCATATCGTCATAGATAACGCGCACATCCACACCTGCCGCCGCTTTCTGTGTAAGCACGTCGAGAATCGCGCTCCACATCTGCCCCTCGGCGATGATAAAATATTCGAGAAAGATATACTTCTCCGCCCGTGCAAGTTCTTTGAGAAAAGCGGAAAACATATCCTCGCCGAGCGGAAAATACCTGACGGACGTATTTTTGAAAGGCGGACAGTGCGCTATCTTTGCGATATAGCGTGACTGATAGGCGGCATCAAAATCCACGTGCTCCAGCTCCCCCAAAACAGCATCGTTTTCGGGCAGTGTATTGTTCATCGCGCCTGTGATGTCGGACATTTTCTTCTTCGTGCGCTCTGTCAAACGGTTACCGCTGAAGATCAGATACAGCGTAGTACCGAACACGGGGATCAGAAGCACCGTCACAATCCACGCGATCTTGTATTCCGCGATGTCCTTTCGGTTGACGATCTTCAATGTAAGAAGAAACGCCAACAGCAACGAAAACAAATAGTAGTATACAAAATATTCCGTAAAGCGGACAGCGATCACAAACAGAAGCGCAAGCTGGATGAGAATGAGAAGAGATACGATCACAATTCTGCTGAAAAGCAGCTTCAGTATTTTTTTCATAAGCGCCTCCTGTTACTTTTATAACTGTAGTATACCACACACTATTTCAAAACACAAGGCGGAAAGCAAATGCTTTCCGCCTTGTTCATTATTTTCTTACAAAATGATGCAGATCAAACCGCCGCTGCCCTCGTTGATGATCCGCGAGAGTGTTTCCCCGAGCTTCAGGCGTGCATCTGGCGGCATATGGGAGAGCTTCGCATGAAGTCCGTCATTCACAAGCTCATAGAGCGATTTCCCGAACAGGTTCGACTGCCAGAGCTGCTTCGGATCCTCCTCAAAATCGTGCAGGAGATTTTTGACAAGCTCCTCCGACTGCTGCTCCGTGCCGACGATCGGGCTGATCTCCGTCTCAATTGACGCGCGGATCATATGCACGGACGGTGCAGATGCGCGCAGGCGAACACCGTAGCCGCCTGCCTGACGGACGATCTCCGGCTCCTCAAGCGTGAGACTGTCCACATCGGGCATGACAATCCCGTAGCCCGTCGCATCCAGATCACGGATCGCATCTGCGTATTTGTCATACGCGCGCTTTGCCTCCGTCAGAGATCGCAGTGCCGCGATCAGCTCACGCTCGCTCTCCATCTCAATCCCCGTAAGCTCACCGATAATGCGGTAGTAGAGCGCATCGGGCATCGTAACGGATGCCTCCGCACAGCCCGTACCGAGATCGATTTTTTCAAGTCTCGCCTCCGCTCTGCCCTCTCCGCCGCCTGCGGCAATCGATTCGCTCAAGGCATCTGCAAGAGCGGCGGCATATCCGTCCGCGATCTCCCCTACCTTGCGGATCGGACGCGCCGTTTTCAAAACGGCATCGGCGGCGGCGGCGCGAAGCCAATGATCCGCATCCAGCGCACACATCCAGCCGGGGATGCGCACGCGAATCTCCCGAAGCGGAAACTCCATAAGCACCATACGGAGAATATGTGCAATATCCTCGGCATCGATCGCGGTGCAGTTCACCAGTGCGACGGGAGCGGCGTATTTTTTCTCAAGCGCAAGTGCCATCTCCTCCGCCGCCTTTGAGGACGGATCGGATGAATTGAGAATCACGACAAACGGCTTGCCGATCGCGGTCAGCTCTCTTGCCACGCGCTCCTCCGCCTCCAGATAATTTTCCCGCGGAATGTCGCCGAACGAGCCATCCGTCGTGACAAGAACGCCGATTGTTGAGTGCTCATCGATCACCTTGCGCGTGCCCGTCTCCGCCGCGACCTCAAACGGCACGGGATCGTCCGACCACGGCGTATGCACCATGCGCACCTCGCCGTTTTCCGTGTTTCCCATCGCCTCGGGCACCATATACCCCACGCAGTCGATCATGCGCACATTGACGCGTCCGCACTCCCCAACGGCGATCTGTACGGCTTCGTCGGGGATAAATTTCGGCTCCGTCGTCATGACGGTGCGTCCGCCTGCACTCTGCGGCAGCTCATCCCGTGCGCGTGTGCGGTCATGCTCGCCCTGGATATTCGGGATCACTACCGTTTCCATGAATTTTTTGATGAACGTGGATTTTCCCGTTCGCACGGGTCCGACGACACCGATGTATATGTCTCCGCCCGTCCGTGCCGCGATGTCGCGGTAAATGTCTGCATTTGTCATATTGTATCCTCCGCATTTCGTTTTTCGGTGTTTCATTTGTAGGATTGTATGCGAAGGCACGCTTTCTTATGACGGGATGTCCAAAAAAAGAAGCATGTGCCGTGCACATGCTTCTTTACAATCAGAACAAGGTCAGCTGATTTGTGGCGTTGAGTCCCTTGAGAACACCGTTTTTCTCCAGAATCTCGACAACCGTTTTGGAAAGTCCCGCGCTCTGCTTTAAATCATCAATAGAGAAAATCTCCGAAGCATCGCGCGCTTTCATGATATTCTCCGCCGCCGTATCGCCGAGACCGGGCAGCGAGGAGAACGGCAGACGAATTTTGCCGCTTTCGGGCAAATATTTGTGCGAGTGGGATTTTTTGAGATCGACGGGCAGAAATCCGAATCCGCGCTGGTAATACTCGTTTACGAGCATGAGCGAGTTGTAAAGCTCGATTTCCTTCTGCGAAAGCTCGTTCTTGCGCTTTTTCAGATCGAACATGAGATCGTTCACGTACGATTTGCCTTTCATAACGATCTCGGAGTCAAAACCGCCCGGTGCCGCAGAAAAATAGCCGGCGTAAAATTCAACGGGATAGTAAATCTTGTACCACATGAGCCTTACGGCATCGATCGCATACGCCGCGGCGTGCGCCTTCGGGAACATGTAGCGGATTTTTTGCAAAGAATCAAGATACCACTGCGGCACGCCCTGCTCGACCATCACCGACATCATATCGTCGGGGATTTTCGCGCCCTTCTTGTTTTTACGGACGAACTCCATGATCTTGAACGCCTTGCCCTTTTCGACGCCGTACTTCTGAATCAGCGTAAGCATAATATCGTCGCGGCATCCGATGACCTGTGCGACCGTACAGGTGCCCGAGCGGATCAGATCCTGTGCGTTGCCCACCCACATTCCCGTACCGTGGGTAAGTCCCTCGATCTGCAAAAGATCGGCGAAATTCTTCGGCTGTGCCTCCATGAGAACATCGCGGCTGAGCGCCGTACCCATTTCGGGAAGTCCGAGCGTAGACGTTTTGGAGTCGATCGCCTCGGGATTTACCCCAATCGGCTCGGTGGAGGTAAAGCCCTTATACGTGGCGGGATCGGTCAGCGGCACGTCGAGAACGCTGACACCGGAATACTCCTCCATACGCTTGTATTTCGTCGGAATATCGTGTCCGAGAATGTCCAGTTTCAGAATCGTATCGTGCAGGTATTTGAACTCGAAGTGCGTCGTGATAATGTCGGAATCCGCCTTGTCGGCAGGATGCTGCACGGGGGTGAAATCGGTGACATCGTACTCCTCCGGAATGACGATGATACCGCCGGGATGCTGTCCTGTCGTCCGCTTCGTACCGAGGCAACCCGTAATCAGACGCTCCACCTCGGCGCGATTGACGGAAATGCCCTTCCCCTCCAAAAATTTCGCCGTAAAGCCGAATGCGGTCTTATCGGCAAGTGTACCGATGGTACCTGCCTTGAACGCCTTTCCTGCGCCGAAGAGCACCTCGGTGAACTTATGCGCATCCGCCTGCACGTCGCCCGAGAAGTTCAGATCAATATCGGGCGTCTTGTCGCCGTAAAAACCGAGAAACGTCTCAAACGGAATATCGTGACCGTCGCGGATCATGTCCGTGCCGCAATCGGGGCAATCCTTCTGCGGCAGATCGAAGCCGGAGCCGATGGAGCCGTCTGTGAAAAATTCGCTGTGGCGGCACTTCGGACAGCGGTAATGCGGCGGAAGCGGATTTACGCGCGTGATACCTGCCATCGTTGCGACGAACGACGAGCCGACCGAGCCGCGCGAGCCGACCTGATAGCCCTTGGATTCGCTGTTTTCGACCAGCTTACGGGCGATGATGTACATGATCGCAAAGCCGTTTTTGATAATGGAGTCAAGCTCTCTTTCCAGTCGCTCCAACACCGTTTCGGGCAGCGGATCGCCGTACCACTCCTTTGCGAGCTCGCGGCATTTTGTGGAAAGCTCCTCCTCCGCGCCGTCGATGTGCGGCGGATAGTTGCCTTCGGGGATCGGGCGGACATGCTCGATCATATCCGCGATCTTCTTCGGGTTTTCGATGACGACCTCGTGCGCCGTTTCGGGATCGAGGTAATCAAATTCAGCGAGCATCTCCTCTGTCGTGCGGAAATAGAGCCGGGTGATCTTATCGGCATCTTTGAATCCCATACCCGAAAGCAAAATGCGGCGGTAGATCTCGTCCTCCGGATCGAGATAGTGGGTATCGCATGTGGCAACGACCGGCTTGCCGAGCTTTTTGCCGAGCGCGATAATCTTTCGGTTGAGCTCGCGGAGAGCCTCGTCATCCGCGACCTTCCCCTCCTCGACAAGGAATCGGTTATTGCTGATCGGCTGAATCTCAAGATAATCGTAGAAATCCGCGATCTCCTCCAGTTGGCTCTGCGGTTTTCCCTCAAGCACGGCAGTGAACAGCTCGCCCGCCTCGCACGCCGAGCCGATAATCAGTCCCTCTCTGAGCTCTGTCAGCCTCGTTTTCGGAACGCGCGGCGATTTGCGATAGTATTTCAGATATGATTCCGAAACGAGCGTATAGAGGTTCTTCAGACCGACCTTGTTTTTGACAAGGATGATCTGGTGGTACGTTTTCAGTTTTAAGGGATCGGAGCGCTCACTCATCGCGGTATTCAACTCCGCGATGGAATAGATACCCTCGTCCGCCAGCTTGTCAATCATACGGTAGTAGATCATGGAAAGCATTTCGGCATCGTCCGACGCACGGTGATGATTGAAATCACCGTGCCCGAAATACTCGGCAAGGATATTGAGCTTATGCTTTTTCAGTTCGGAATTGACGTACTGCGACATCGCCACCGTATCAAGATACGCGTTTTCAAACGGCAGACCGAGCTCATCCGCCGCACGGCGGATGAAACTTATGTCAAATCCGGCGTTGTGCGCGATCAGCATTCTGTCCCCGATAAAGGAGAAAAATTCGGGGAGAACCGTATCAATCGTGGGAGCGTCGGCGACCATCGCATCGCTGATGCCTGTCAGCTTTTCCACCTCGGGTGGGATCGGTACACCGGGATTGACAAGCGAATTGTACCGCGCAAGCACCTCGCCGTCCTTGACGAGCACGGCACCGATCTCCGTAATTTTGCACGTTTGTGCGGAGAGACCTGTCGTCTCTATATCGAAAACGATAACTTCATCGTGAAAATCCGAGCTGTTCAATCCGAAAACGGCCCGTGCGGTATCGTCAACAAAATACGCCTCCACGCCGTAGAGAACCTTCATTCCGAACTTCTCCGCCTTCAGCATCGCGGTCGGAAATGCCTGCAAATTACCGTGATCCGTGATCGCAACCGCCTCGTGTCCCCAGCGGTGCGCCGTTTCGATGACCTCCTCCGGCTTTGTGGTGGCATCCATCTGCGACTGACAGGTGTGCAGATGCAGTTCAATGCGCTTCTCCGGGGCGTTGTCCTGCCGTTTGATCTGCTTGACCTTCAGAACGTCTGTGTATTCTATGTAGAGATCGCCGTCGAATTTGTCAACCTTGACACTGCCGCGCACGGCAAGCGCGTTGCCCGTTTTGAAAATGCCGGATACCTCATCGAGCATCTCCGCTTTGATGACCGTTTTGATAAACGCGGACGCGTCTCTGTCGGTGATACCGATCGTCAAAGCGATTTTCTCGCCGTTTTTGATTTCCTTTTCCTTCGTCGCAAAGACGGTGCCGAGCACCGTTACGGCTCTCAACGCTCCGCGGATTTCGGACAAGGGCGTTATGCCTTCGATTGCAAACGGACTGCCTGCCATCAATTCGGGCGCGGAGATGTCAAACGTCGTGCGTCCGCAGCGGATCTCCGTTTCGGAGACGACCTCTGCCGCGGAAGCGGTTTCAAACAAGGATGCGACACGCGTGAGTTCCGGCTTGTCCGCATCTGCCGACGGTGCGGCATCCTGCGCGGCGTATGCTGCCCTCTGCGCTTCCCTCTGTGGGATCTGCGCCGCTTCGTTTCGGATCCATGCGTCACGCGCTTCCTCGTATTCGCGAAGAACGTCTGCCGTATTCTCCGCCGTAACGATCTTCACCTCATAATTCAGGGCAAACTCGCTGCGGATAATGGCGGAAAAAAGCTGCCCGGTACGGGCAAGATCGTGCAGATCAATTCCGCCCTGCGGAAACGGGATAGAAACGGTGATCGTCCCGTCCTGCATCTCTGCATCAAAGCGATCGAAAAATCCGTTTATAAGAATCCCCGTGCGGCGTGCTTCGTTGATAATCTCCTGCATATAGGAGAGCGAAAACAGCTCGGACGGATAGTGCGGAAAAATGCGCACGGAAGTCTGGTCATAAATTTCCCTGAGCGCGTTCTCCGTTTCGTAAAGCACTGTTTTTGAGACAAGATGCGGCAGGCGGAAATTGACCTCCACCATACGCCGTTCACGGTCAGCACGGACGGACACGTCCTCCGCTATGGCGAACAACTCCCGCTGTGCCTGCGAAACAGGCGAATAGCGGGAGAAAATGTCTGACATTTTTCGTTTCTTTTTTGCTTCTTCCATGTTTGGCTCCTATGCGTTTTCCCCGTTCAAATATGCGTATGTTTCTCTGAGGAGCGCCTCAATGATTTCCGATTCCTCCACACGGCAGACCGTCTTACCCTTGCGGAACAAAACGGCAAAGCCGTCACCGCCCGCGATACCGAAATCCGCCTCACGCGCCTCGCCCGGACCGTTGACGACACAGCCCATCACGGCAACCTTGACGCGCTTCCCTTTCGTATCAATATCCCGCACGGCATTTTTGAAGCGCGCGGCAAGGGAGATCAGATCGATCCTCGTGCGTCCGCACGTCGGACAGGAAACAATCTCGACACCGCCGCGCGGATCAAGACCGAGGACACGTAGAATCTCCCGTCCTGCCTCGACCTCCTTTGTGCAATCGGCGGTGAGCGATACGCGAAGCGTATCTCCGATACCGTCTGCTAAAAGCGAGCCGATACCGATCGCGTTTTTAATCAGTCCGGAATATTCATCCCCTGCCTCGGTAACGCCGAGATGCAGAGGATACGGACACGCCTCGGCCGCTTTGCGGTATGTAGCAACCGTATCCTTGACGGAGGAGGTTTTCATGGAGATCACAATATCGGAAAAGCCGACCTTCTCGAGAAGCTCCGCTTCGCAGAGTGCGCACTCAACAAGCGCATCCGGTGTGGGGGAGCCGTATTTTTCGAGCAAATCCTTACGGAGCGAGCCGCCGTTTACACCGATACGGATCGGAATGCCTGCGTCTTTACATGCGGCGGCGACCTCGCGCACCTTCCACTCCTCCCCGATATTGCCCGGATTGATGCGAATCTTCGCCGCACCGGATTTAACCGATGCAAGCGCGAGCTTGTAATCAAAATGAATATCGGCGACAAGCGGCACGGTGATCCCGCGGCGGCGCATATCGGCAAACACGCCTGCCGATGCTTCATCGGGTACAGCAAGGCGGACGATGTCGCATCCTGCCGCATCAAGCGCACGGATTTGTGCGGCGGCACCGTCAAAATCTGCGCTCGGTACATTTGTCATCGACTGCACCGTAATCGGCGCACCGCCACCGATTGTAAAGGCTCCGACGCGCACGGCTCGGCTGACTCTCATGGGAATACCTCCTCTACTTCATTTTTGCTTTCGTTTGCAGTATAGCACAGCTCATGTCCCGAAAACGGGACATGAGCAAAATTTCTTAAAATATCAGTCCGACAATATCCTTTGCCATGATAACAACCATAAGAATCATGAGCAAAACGAAGCCGGCAAAGTGAATGTATCCTTCCACCTTACGGGAAAGCGGCTTACGGCGGATTCCCTCGATAACGAGGAACAAAAGTCTGCCTCCATCCAAAGCAGGCAACGGCAGAAGATTCATCACGCCGAGATTCATCGTAATGACAACGGCGAGATAGACAAAATCCGCCATGCTCTGCGATGCTGCCTCCGTCATCGCCTGCGTGACGCCGACGGGACCGGATACGGCGTTAAATCCGTATCTTCCGCTTAAAAGATCATACAGAGAATCCCACACCATCTTGATCGTGGAATAGGAGATGCAGACAGAGTGCTTCAGCACGCTGCCGACTGTTTTTGGCTCGGCATGGACGTAAAAATCCGGCTGACCGAATGTGACGCCGCTTTCCTGCACCTGCGGAAAGGTGACGTCCTCAAGTACGATTTTCTCCCCATCGCGGACGACGGTCAGATCGATCGGCTCGTATCCTTTGCGGGAAATTTCATAGACAAGCTCGTTTGAGGTATGAACGCGCGTGCGACCGACTTTCACAATGACATCATTTTCACGAAGGCCGGTGCTACGGCTGCCCGTTGTGAGAGACGGTTCGGAAACCAAAACCTCAAAGGGTTTAAATTCACCTCTTTTTACGGTCACGGTCACAGCGGTATCATCCGATACAAAAGCTGCAAGAAGTTCAGCAGAGGACGATACCTCCGCACCGTTGACAGCGACAATTTTATCCGCGGCATACAGCACGCTCTGGCTGTCGAAGGAGGTGTCCACCTTATCAAAGGTAAGATTTTCAAGCGTGACTGTTTCTCCGTCACGCAACACGGTGAGTGTAGCGTCCGATTCACTCGCACGGATCATGTGAAACGCAATCTCCGCGTCATTTTGGATCGGAATACTCTCGATCTCGACGATTTCATCGTCGGGCAGGAGATTCATAAAATAAGCAATTCGCGTCGAGCCAAGCGTCATAACGGTGCTGACCAAAATCGTCATCACGAGCACGCCTGCGACCACGTTCATCGCCGCGCCTGCCGCGGTGATGATGATCCGCTGCCAGACCGGCTTTTTGTAAAACGCGTTTTCGTCCTCGGATTCCTCGTCCTCCCCTGCCATGCTGACGTAGCCGCCGAACGGGATCATTCTGAGCGAATAGAGAATGCCGCTCTTTTTCGATCGGTGCGACAGGATCGCAGGTCCCATACCGATGGAAAATTCGTTTACCGTCACCTTGAACAGGCGCGCAAACAGAAAATGTCCGCCCTCATGGATAAGGATAAGAAGTCCGAAAATCAGGATAGCAAGAATAATATACAGTACGGTCATGACTATACCACCTCTCTTATGTACCGGCGCCGGGATGATGTACAAGGGAGCAGATGCGCAGGCTTATTTGTATTTCTGAAGAATTTTTTTGGCGAGTGCTCTTGTCTCCGCCTCAGCCGCATAAATATCCGCGACGGAATCCGCCGCTGTATCGGGAACGAGGGCAAGCGTTTCAAGCACCGCATCCGCGATCGCACCGAAGGAAATCTCCCCACGGATGAAGGCGGCAACCGCCTCCTCGTCGGAAGCGATCAGCGAAGTCGGCACCGTGCCGCCGCGCCGTATGACATCGCCGACACAGCCGAGAAGCGGAAACGCCTCCGTGTCCGGCTGATCGAACGTGAGCGTTCGGAGCGTCGTAAAATCGATGCCGCGCTCGTCAACCCACGCCCGTTCGGGATAGCTGACGGCATAGCGGACGCAGGTGCGCATATCGGGCAGACCGAGCTGCGCGATGACAGTATTATCAATATACTCCACCATCGAATGGATTATGCTCTGACGGTGAATGAGAACCTCCACTTTTTCATACGGCACGCCGAACAGGCGGCACGCCTCAATGACTTCAAAGCCCTTATTCATCAGCGTCGCGGAATCGACGGTGATCTTCGGTCCCATTTTCCACGTAGGATGCGCAAGTGCCTCGGCAGGCGTCACAGACGCAACACTTTCCTTTGTCCGACCGTAGAACGGACCGCCCGATGCGGTAAGGAGAATCCGCTTTATCACGGACGGATCGCCGTCTCCGGAAACGGATGCGGCACGGGATGCGCTCAGGCACTGGAAAATCGCGCTGTGCTCGCTGTCGATCGGCACAAGCTGACCGCCTGCACGTCGAAGCTCACGGTAGATCATATCCCCCGCGGCGATGATTGCCTCTTTATTCGCCATACCGACACGCGCGCCTGTTTTTGCGGCGGCGAGGGCTGTCGGCAGTCCGGCAAGTCCCGCGATCGAATGGACAATCACATCCGCACGGCACTCCTCGATCGCACGCTCGGTGGCATCCGCACCGCCGTAGATTTTCACATTCTCACCGGCTAAAGCGAGGCGAAGCTGACTTGCCGCCTCCTCACTCTCCACAGTGCAGATTTCGGGCTTCACCGTCCTCGCCTGCTCGGCGATCAGATCAACATTCCGCCCGGCGGAAAGCATGACAATCCGCACGTTCATGCGGCTGAGCGCGTCGATTGCCTGTGTGCCGACACTGCCCGTACTGCCGAGAATCGCGACGCGCACGGGAGTCTCCATCGATACACGGATAGGATTCATTTACAATTCCTCCGTAGTTGTCTTATGCAAAAAACTGCAAGTAGTCCTGAAACTCGGTCAGAAGAAGCATGAACGGAGCGACGGCGAGAACGCTGTCAAAGCGGTCAAGAATACCGCCGTGCCCCGGCAAAAGTCTGCCGAAATCCTTGATGCCGTACTTCCGTTTGATATACGACATAATGAGATCGCCGATCTGCGCGACCGCGCTCAAGCCGGCACCGGCAAAAGCAAGCGGAAGATAATTGGCGGTCTGCACATCATCCACAATATGCATCAGCAGAGCACCGTACAAAACGGTGAACAGTGCCGTAAATGCCATACCGCCGATCGTTCCCTCCACCGTCTTATTCGGGCTGATGGACGGGATCAGCTTATGTCTGCCGAGAAAACGCCCCGTCAGATACGCAAACACGTCAGACACCCACGGACCGAACAGTGTAAGAATCACGAAATACACACCAAACGGGCGGTTGGCGAGAAGCACAATCGCCGTAAAGGAAGTAATGACATAAAAAAGCGATGCGAACGAAACGAAAAGGGGCTCTGCGTCCAGCTTTCCGCGCGAGAAAACGCCCGCGCTCAGGAAAATGAAGCACACGAAAAACGCGGCGGTCATATAAAGCGAGGTAAACAGTGCCGAGTTCTCGACCAGACGGGCACAGATCGGGCTTACCGCGGCAAGGACAAAGCCCGGCACGGCAATACTTGCATATTTGCGTGTACCGATACACCCGAGCATTTCAAAAACCGCGATCAGCGTACAAAGCGCAATCGTGATCGGCAAAAGCCAAGTCTTTGCAAGCAAGCACACCGGCAACATCACAAGAAGAATGATGGTGGCGGGTATGGTACGTTTCAGCATAACGGGTTCCTTTCGTAAAGGAAGAAATCAAAGGACTGCGCCGAAGCGGCGGCGGCGTCCGGAAAAGCTGTTGACAGCCTCTTCGAGATCATCAATCGAATAGTCGGGCCAAAGCGTATCGGTAAAGAAAAACTCTGCATATGCGCTTTGCCAGAGCAGGAAATTGGACAAGCGGTACTCCCCTGCGGTACGGACGATGAGATCGGGATCGTCGCAGTGCGCCGTGTACAAAGCGGCACTGACATCCGCCTCCGTCACCTCCGTTTTTCCCGAAGCGAGAAGCGTGTTGCAGGCGTGGACGATCTCCGCACGTCCGCCGTAATTGAGCGCGATATTGAGCAGGCGTCGGTAGTTTTTCGTGATCTCCTCCAGCTCCTCGCACTTTTTCGCAAGCGCGGGGGCAAGGGCTGCTTTATCACCGAGGAACACGTAGCGGATACCGTTTTCCTCCTTCTCGCGCTTTGCATCCCCGATGAAGGAATCAAGCAGGCGCATGATGGCGTTGACCTCCGCACTCGGTCGCTTCCAGTTCTCCGTGGAGAACGCGTAAACGGTCACGGCATCGATGCCGCAATCGCCGCACATGCGGACGACTTTTTTGAAATTCTCGCCGCCGGCACGGTGCCCTGCTTCACGCGGAAGACCGCGGCCGGTTGCCCAGCGTCCGTTTCCGTCCATAATGAAGGCAATATGCGAAAGACCGGTCGCGGATACCTTTTCGCGGATGCGGTCGTACTGTGCTGTATTCATAAATCCCCCGTAATCGTACAGTCGCCCCGGTACCCCCTTATGCGGAGTGCCGGGACGAATGGATTATTCGCCTGAAGGATCAGATCTCCATGATCTCCTTGTCCTTCTTGGCGGTAACGTCGTCAATGATCTTGATGTACTTATCCGTCAGATCCTGTACGGTCTTTTCGGACTGCTTCTGCTCATCCTCGTTCATCTCGGATTTCTTCTTCATGTCTTTGCACTTATCGTTGGCATCGCGGCGGACGTTGCGGATCGCAACCTTTGCGTCCTCGCCCATCTTGGCGACCTGCTTTTTGAGCTCCTTACGGCGCTCCTCTGTCAGCTGCGGGAAGGACAGGCGGATCGTCTTACCGTCGTTCTGCGGCGTAATTCCGATGTCGGAAGAAAGGATTGCCTTCTCAATATCCTTGAGCATTTTTGCATCCCACGGCGTGATCGTGAGCGTTCTTGCGTCTGCCACACGGACGTCGGCGACCTGATTGATCGCAGTCGGAACGCCGTAATAGTCAACGTTTACGCGAGCGAGAACGGCAGCATTTGCGCGTCCGACACGCACGGTGTCGAGATTCTCCTCATAGACCTCGACGGCCTTTTTCATTTTACCTTCAAATTCTTTGGTGTCCAGTTTCATACTTATGCCTCCTTAACAATTGTTCCGAGTTTTTCACCCATGATTACTTTGTAAATATTTGCGGGGTCATTGAGTCCGAAGATGTGGATCGGCATCTTGTTCTCCATAGAGAATGCGGTTGCGGTGATGTCGATCGCGGTGAGATGGTTGTCGAGAATGTACATGTAATCGATCTCGGCAAGTCGCTTTGCATCGGAATCCTTTCTGGGATCGGCGGTATACACGGCATCGATATTCTTCGCCATGAGCGTCACGTCACAGTTAAGCTCCGCGGCACGGAGCACAGCCGCGGTATCCGTAGAGAAAAACGGAGCACCGGAGCCGCAGGCGAGGATGACAACGCTTCCTCCTTCGAGATACTCAACCGCACGGTCACGCAGATACGGCTCGGCGAACGAATCCATGGAAACGGGCGACATAACGTGTGCATCAATACCGGCACGGAAGAGTGCATCCTTCATTCCGATGGAATTGATGACCGTTGCGAGCATACCCATGTGATCCGCACGGGTACGGTTGACATCCGTTCCTCTGGCACCGCGCCAGATATTGCCTGCGCCGATGACGAGGGCGATTTGCACACCCGCCTGTACACAGCGACGGATTTCGGCGACGACTGTATCGATATAATCGAAATCGAGTATCGTTTCCGCATCGTTTTTGAGTGCTTCACCGGACAGCTTCAGAAGAACGCGCTTATAGGCAGGTGCCTGCATGGAAATCACCTCATTATAGGATTATTGTATCATGTATATTTTACTCTAAAATAGAAGATTTGTAAATACAATTTTATGAATTTGCAAAAAAAATCCGCCGGCAACTGGTATTGCCGGCGGAAAGCGCCGAATTATTTCTTTACGAGGCTTGCGATTTCGTCTGCGAAGTTGTCTTCCTTCTTCTCCAGACCCTCGCCTCTCTCGTAAATGTAGAAGCCTGCGATACGGATCGCACCGCCGAACTCCTTTGCGGTGTTGTCGACGTACTTCTGAACGGAGATGGAGTCATCCTTAACGTAGAACTGCTCGGTAAGGCAAACCTTCTCGTAGAACTTGTTCATCTTACCCATAATCATCTTCTCAAGGATAGCCTCAGGCTTGTTTGCGTTCTTCTCATCGTTCTTCATGAGCGTGAGCTGAATCTGCTTCTCTTCCTCGATTGCGGAAGCCGGAACGGACTCCTTGTTGAGGTAGAGAACAGGCATTGCAGCGACCTGAAGCGCGATGTTCTTAGCGAACTCAGCAAAGCCTGCGTTGTTAACGCAAACGTCATCAGCCTCAAAGTTGATGATAACGCCGGTCGTGCCGTTGCCGTGGATATAGGTGCTGAGGATACCGTCAACGATCATGAAGCGGCGGATGTTCATGTTCTCGCCGATCATGAATACCATGTCCTTCAGCTTAGCCTCAACGGTCAGCTCCTCGCCCGGGAACGGGAGAGCCATGAGCGCGTCCATATCAGCGGGACGGTTTGCAAGAATCGTGGTGAGGATGCCGCGAACGAAGTCACGGAACTTCTCGTTCTTTGCAACGAAGTCGGTCTCAGCGTTGACCTCGATCATAGCAGCGGTCTTCTTGTCATCGGAGAGCATGATGTCAACAATACCCTCGGAAGCAATGCGCGTAGCCTTCTTAGCGGCAACAGCGAGACCCTTCTCGCGGAGTACCTTTACAGCCTCTTCGAAATCGCCGTTTGCAGCGGTAAGTGCCTTCTTGCACTCCATCATGCCGCAGCCGGTCTGTGCGCGGAGATCGGCTACCATCTTAGCAGTAATTGCCATTGTATATTCCTCCGTATTCGATTATATCAGTTATTTATATACGTAATTTACGCCTCAGCGTCCTCAGCTGCCTCAGCCTCAGTTGCCTGAGCCTCAGCCTCTGCGAGCTGCTCGCCCTGCTTGCCCTCGAGAACTGCGTCAGCGAGAACAGAGGAGATCAGACGGATTGCGCGGATAGCGTCGTCGTTGCCGGGGATGATGTAGTCAGCATCGTCGGGATCGCAGTTGGTATCAACGATAGCGATAACCGGAATACCGAGCTTCTTCGCCTCAAGAACAGCGTTGTGCTCCTTGCGGGGGTCAACGATGAAGATTGCGGACGGAAGACCGTTCATGTTCTTGATACCGCCGAGGTTTCTCTCGAGGTTGTACATCTCCTTCTGGAGCATAGCGACTTCCTTCTTCGGAAGCATATCGAACGTGCCGTCCTCCTGCATCTTCTCAAGTGCGTTGAGACGGTTGATGCTGGTACGGATGGTCTTGTAGTTGGTGAGCATGCCGCCGAGCCAACGAACGTTTACGAAGTACATGCCGCAGCGCTCTGCTTCCTCACGGATAGCGTCTGCTGCCTGCTTCTTCGTGCCGACGAACAGGATCGTGCCGCCCTCGGAAGCTACGTCGCGGACATACATATACGCCTCTTCGAACTTCTTGATCGTCTTCTGGAGGTCGATGATGTAGATGCCGTTGCGCTCGGTGAAGATGTACTCTGCCATCTTCGGGTTCCAACGTCTGGTGTGATGTCCGAAATGGACGCCTGCTTCCAGCAGCTGTTTGATGGATACGATTGCCATAGTTTTAATCTCCTTCGGTTTTTTCCACCACGCAATTCCCGACTGAAGCCGAAATCCCGCAAACTTTTTCTTTACGGGGCGGCACCGACAGCCGTCCTGATCGCGTGTGTGTGCTATGTGTTTTCACATGCTTCGATATTATATCACAGTTTCCGTTCAATTGCAACAGAAAGATGATCGTTTACAAAAAGTTTACAATATTTCCGTAACAAAAGAGCAGCCGATATACGGCTGCTCTTTTTGAAATCGGTTACTTGCGGTTTCTGTACATCAGAAGGAGCGATGCTTCCTCGTTGGTCTGGCTAAGCAGCTTTGCGCGAAGAAGAGCCGTTGCATTCAACTGCTTTTTCAAAAGCTCAACCTCTACGCGGAACTCCTCTGCCGTCATGGCATCGATTTTGTCCAGATACTCCTGATTGAGGGCATCAAGCTCAACAAACAGCTCACGGGTGGTGTCGGTAATAAAATCCGAGAAATCCATATGGAGGTAGGGATCCACAAGAGAGGTGAGGTTCTGCTCTTTTGCGTTCTCCCAATAGGACATCGGAATGCCGGCACCCGGATACGTCATATAGACGTTACCGGTTTCCAGAAGATTCATCTTATAATCGTCACTGATAATATCGATAACGGTATCGTCCTTGTCGTTTACGCGCCAGTGCACACCCTCAACACCGTACTGAAGAATCGTGCGGAGCTCGGGATCCGTATTGATGCAGGTAATGATCTCCATCGAACGGGTGAGGCTCTTCGTATACGTGGAAACAGCGAACATATTGCCGTACAGATCCTCTTCCGTTGCACGGGGGTACTCGTAAACGTAGACGTAGTAGTCCTCCTCGTACTGCTCACGGATGCTGATGTCGCCGGAGACAACGCCGACTGCAAACTCTTCACAGGTTGCGGGATCCTCGGCAAATCCGTTCGTCTCCTCAAGATACTTCATAAGATACATATACTCGGAAAGACCGGTATTCTGGAAGATATTCTTCGGCGGGCTGTCGGTGCCGTATGTAGCATTGATGTTCAGCTGAGTAGCGATCAAGGACCACGATCCGTCCTCAGACCAGTAGTGAAGTCCGGGAGCCTCAACGGGAGCGAGGAACGGCGTAACGTCCGTGAAGGTCTGGACGTCCTTGATAAAATCGATACAGTTCGGGATAGAAGTCAGCTTATCGGAATCCCAATAAAGCTCATCGACAAGACGCTTGTTGACAAGCAGGTACTTATACTCACCGATCGGGTGATTGTTCGGGATAGCATACGTTTTACCGTCCAGCTTTGCATGGGTAAGGAACGTCGGATAGATATACTTGGAAAGCTGCTTACCGGTCGTACCCATCTCGGAATCGAGCGCGGTGAGCCAGCCGTTTTCCTGATAGCTGACATAATTATCGTAGCCGCGGACAAGGAAAACATCCATCTGGGTGGCGCCGACCTCGGGATATTTGATAACGGTCATGCCGATCTCGTTGACGTACGTCTCGGCAGGGGACTCGGTTACATCACCGGTTTGGGAAGCAAGCTGTTCCGCTTCCTGTTTTTTCTCCTCGGCACTTGCATCTCCGTTCAGGATGGCATCCTCAATCTCCTCGAAACGAGCCTCGACAGCGGCTTCATACTCGTCGGAAGGGACAGCATGCAGCTCAACGGCAGTGTCGTATTTCGGCTTCAAAATCTTATTCATCGCGTCCTGAACAGCGAGAATCGCCTCAGGCGTCGTGCTTTCATCAGTCGGTATCCAAAGCGTAATCGTAGCTGTGGCGAACGTATCGTCTGCGCTGTCATCGCCCTCCACCAACTCATCCTCACCGTTGGAGCAGCCCACAGCGGCAAAGCACGAGAACATCATTGCCATAGCCAAAAGCAGGCACATAAGCTTCTTTTTCATCAGGAATCCTCCTCAAAATAATTGCGATGGCACATAAAATGCCAAAATAATCTTCACATATTTTACACCATTTGCGGCGGCGTGTCAAGGGATTTTTCATTTGCGGGCGAAACATCTCGGCGAACTGCCGCACGCAGATTCACGGGCAGTTCACAAAGAATGCGCACATTCACCAAGCAACTTACTGTTTTTTTGTACCGTTTGACGATTTCATTGAACACATCGCCAAAAAGCAACCGCAAAATCCTGTGCAGAACTCACAATTTTCCGCCGTTCGCAAGGGATCAATCAAGATAATCTCTGAGCCGTTTGGAACGGCTGGGATGACGCAGCTTGCGCAGAGCTTTCGCTTCAATCTGGCGGATACGCTCACGGGTGATATTGAACTCCTTGCCGACCTCCTCAAGCGTTCTTGAACGGCCGTCGTCGAGGCCGAAACGGAGCTTCAGAACGTGCTCCTCACGGGGGGTAAGCGTGTGCAGAACCTCGCAAAGCTGTTCACGGAGCAGTGCATAGGATGCTGCATCGGCAGGCGCGGGCGAATCATCATCGGGGATAAAGTCGCCGAGGTGGCTGTCCTCCTCCTCACCGATCGGCGTTTCAAGAGAAACGGGATCCTGCGCGATCTTCATGATCTCGCGCACCTTTTCGGTATTCATACCGATCACAGCCGCGATTTCCTCCGCGGTTGCCTCGCGTCCTCTTTCCTGGAGCAGCTGACGGGAGACACGGGAGACTTTGTGAATCGTCTCGACCATGTGCACGGGGATACGGATCGTTCTCGCCTGATCGGCAATGGCACGGGTGATTGCCTGGCGGATCCACCACGTTGCGTAGGTAGAGAACTTATACCCCTTCGTATAATCAAATTTTTCGACCGCCTTCATCAGACCGAGGTTGCCCTCTTGAATGAGGTCAAGGAAGAACATACCCTTGCCGACATAGCGCTTGGCGATACTGACGACAAGGCGGAGGTTTGCCTCAACAAGCTCCTGCTTTGCGCGCTCATCGCCCTCGCCCATTCTCTGTGCGAGAAGAAGCTCGCGATCCGCGTCAAGAAGCGGAACCTTACCGATTTCCTTGAGGTACATACGGACGGGGTCATCGATGGCAAGCCCCTCCTGCGAGAGCACCTTCTCCATATCCTCCGCGCTCTCAAACTGCTCGAGATCGGTATCCATCTCCTCAAATTCAGCGGGGTTGATATAGCTGGTAACCTCGATGCCGTTGCTCTCAAGCGTCTCGTAGAGCTTTTCGATCTGATCGATGTCGTAGTCCGAAAAATCGATCATCTCCATGATGTCGTTGTTGGAAAGCGATCCTTTGCTCTTCCCTTTCTCAATCAGCTCGCTTACGTCTGTTTTCTTTTCGCTGTCCATGCATTTTTCCCTTCTTGAGTATGTATTTATGATGATTTTAATGGATCACGTAGGATTCTGCGGTGGGTCTTTTTTCAGCGCATCGCGCTTTTTTTGGATGAAATCGAACACGCAGTCCGCGTTCTCCGCCTGCTTTGCGCGCTCGTTTCCCTCACGGAGCGCACGCACCGTCCCGTCAAAGACCTCCGTACCGTTATCGGAAAGATTCTCGCGCGACTGCCGCATATAGGTGGCGCGGGAAACCTCGTCGAGCGTGAACGCTTCGGAGAGCATCCCCATATCAAATCCGCCGTCCGCCTCGCACGCCTGCACCGTCTCAAATAGCCGTCTGCCGAGTGCCGTAACAAAATCCTCCGCAGAAAGCGGCGTTCCGTCCACGGGACGTGTGAGATACTCTTTACGCAGAAAGAGCAGTCCGAGCACCGTTTCCTCAAAGCGAGCTTCCTTCGGATGCCGCGCGAAATCGGGATTCACCCGATCGGAGATGCCCATACCTGCGCGGTACAGCTCGGCGGGACGATCCTTTTTCTCCTTGCGTGCACGGCGGCGGATTGCCGCATCCACGTCGTTTTTGAGATTCTTTGCATCGACACCGAGAAGAGATGCCGCCTTTGCGGTGTATATTTCCCGCTCAACGCCGGAATATACATACGAAATCTCCGCTACGATTGCCGCCGCGGCTTTGATTTTCTCCTCGGGGACGTTTATGTTGTATTCGGCAAAGATGTTATCCAGCTTGAAATCAAATCGGGTACGGCTCTCGTCAAGCAGGGATGCGAACTTCTGCGCGCCGAATTTCTTGATATATTCGTCGGGATCCTTCGCGCCGTCCATTTTGATGACCTTTGCATCCACGCCTGCATCGGCGAGGATACGGAGTGCCTTATTCGTCGCGGTCTGTCCGGCACCGTCGCTGTCATACGCAAGCACGACGCTTGAGGTATATTTCTTGATAATCCGCGCATGGTCGGCCGTGATCGCCGTACCGAGCGTGGCGATGGCGTTTTCAAATCCGGCGGCGTGGAGCGTAATGACGTCCATGTATCCCTCGCATAGGATCAGCCGCGACTCCGCGTGCGCTTTCGCAAAATTGAGTGCGAACAGGTTGCGGCTTTTTTTGAACGCGGGCGTATCGGAGGAGTTGAGGTATTTCGGCTTGGAATCGTCAAGAACACGTCCGCCGAACGCGACGATATTCCCCGTCACGTCAATCAACGGGAACATGAGCCGTCCGCGGAAAATGTCGTAGACGTTGCCCTTCTGACTCCGCGCACAGCAGTAGCCGGTGACCATCTCCTCATCGGTGAAGCCGTTTTTTCGGAGATGATCGTGCAGAGCACCGAAGGACGGTGGCGCGTAGCCGAGTCCGAAGCGTTTCGCGACAGCCGCGGACAGTCCGCGCTTGTCGAGATAGGCGCGTGCCTCCGCGCCGATTTTTTCATCGAACAGGCAATCGCGGAAGAAGCGCGCAGCGCAGAGATTCATCTCAAGGACACGCTTGCGCCCGACGTCGCGCACCGTATCGCGGTTATCGTCGGGAAGCGTGATTCCTGCCCGTTTGGCAAGAAACTCCAGCGCAGAACGGTAATCAAGATTCTCCATGCGCATGGTAAAGCTGATGACATCACCGCCGGCACCGCAGCCGAAGCAGTAGAAGTGCGGCTCACCCGTGGTGAACACGGTAAACGACGGCGAACGCTCGCTGTGGAACGGGCAAAGCCCGTGCAGATTTGATCCCGCCCGATTGAGCTGAACGTAGGAGGAGATCACGTCCACGATGTCGCAGCGGTGCTTCAGATCTTCAATTATACTGTGCGGTATCATGGACGTCCTCCTTTCGGTTTCGTTGATTTACTGATCCCCCTCGGGCGTCTTCCAGACGCTGGGGATGAACAAATCCTTATACAGATCGATCGCATAGCGGTCGGTCATGCTGGCGATATAGTCGCACACGCACCGACCGAGCGGCTCGGCTTCCAGATTGCGGCGGTACAGCTCCGGCATCCTCTGCGGATAGCGGATGTAATACTCGTACAAACGCGCGAGCATATCCCGTGCCTTGACCTCCTCCGCCTTGGCGATCGGATTGAAATACACGTTCTCAAAGAGGAACTTGCGAAGTCGGTTTGTCGCGTCGCCAATCTCCTCCGTCATGCGGATCGTGCTCCCGTCCGCGCTTCCCTCGATCACGGCGGACACCATCGTATTGATGCGGTGTCCGTGTCCCTCGCCGAGCACCTTCAGAATGTCGGCAGGAATATCGGAAATTTTGAGAATCCCGGCACGGCAGGCGTCGTCAATATCGTGATTGATGTACGCGATACGGTCGGCAAATTTCACGATCACGCCCTCCAAGGTGGATGCGAGATCGTCTCCCGTGTGATTAACAATACCATCGCGCACCTCCCACGTGAGATTCAGTCCTTTTCCGTTGTTCTCAAGCTGCTCGACCACGCGAAGGCTCTGCCTGTAATGCGTAAATTCGGGAGAATAGCACTGCTGCATGACCGTCTCCCCTGCGTGACCGAACGGCGTGTGTCCGAGATCGTGCCCGAGCGCGATCGCTTCGGTGAGATCCTCGTTCAGCATGAGCGCACGGGCGATAATCCGCGCGATCTGCGTTACCTCCAGCGTATGCGTCATACGCGTGCGGTAGTGCTCATCCTGCGGAAAAAGGAACACCTGCGTTTTATGGACAAGGCGGCGGAACGATTTACAGTGGAGGATGCGGTCGCGGTCCCTTTGAAAATCGGTGCGGTTCGGGCACGGCTCGCACGGATACTGCCGCCCTTTTGTATTCTCCGTCAGAAAGGCGCGCGGAGAAAGGGTCTGCCGTTCACGTTCGCAAAAGATCTGACTGACTGTTTTCCCCATACGCACCTCCAAATTATAATAAACAAAAAAGAATCGTGCTTATAATATACGCACGATTTCTCTTTTTTACTTTTTTTGACGAAAATTCTCTTTCAGAGGGTATCGGGACGCTCTTCGTGTCCGATTGTGTCAACAGATACGCGTCCGTTCGTGAGCTCGGTCAGCGCGCAGGTGATCTCCTCCACCCGACCGACGGGAACACCGACGCGCACGGTGACGAGCGAATCAAAATCCGCGCCGTCCTCCGTAACGCCCATTTTCGGCAGCTGCACGGTGACACGCTGGTAATCGGAATAGCTGACGCGCACGGCAAGGATGGCGTACTGCGCCATCGTGACGAGCCCTGCGGTATCAAGTGCCAGCTTTGCGCTTGCCGAATACGCACGGACAAGACCGCCTGCGCCGAGCAAAATTCCGCCGAAATAGCGCGTGACGACAACGCAAAGATCGGTCGCGCCGGACATTTTGAGCACGTTCAGAACGGGAACGCCTGCCGTTCCCTGCGGCTCTCCGTCATCGGAATACCGTGCAACGGCACCGCCGTCCAGCATATACGCATAGACGTTGTGCGTCGCATCGTGATATGTTTTGCGCAGTTCATTAATCATCGCGCGTGCCTCCTCCTCGGAGGAAACAGGTGCCGCCGTGCCGATGAAAATGGATTTTTTCTCCTCCATTTCGGCACTCGCACGGCGCGCCAGGGTAATTCTTCCGCTTCCTTCCGCCATATCACCATTCCTCCTCATCCGTAACAGGCACGGATTTGTTCACGTTGTACGCGGCGAGCTTTCCGCGCAGTTTGGCATCCACCGTTGCGGTGACGCGCACGCCGTCCTCGACATACTCCGTCTCCACACCGTGCGCGGATGTATAGAGGAGATGAAGGGACGCGCCGTCCGCGTGCGGAATCAGAAACGTCTCGCGCGTCCGTCCGCCCGCAGTGATCTGCTCAAGCTTCGCTTGAAACTCGTCCATGCCCTCCCCCGTTTTCGCGGAGATGAACACGGCTTCGCACCCATTCTCCGATGCCACGCGGCGCATCTCGGTCAGTCTGACGGAATCGGTGCAGAGATCGCATTTATTGAACACGAGGAGCACAGGCTTTTCCGCCGCACCGAGCTCGCGGAGCAGTCCGTCCGTGACCTTGAGATGATCGGCAAAATCGGGATCTGACGCATCGCACACGTTGAGAATCACGTCGGCAAGCGCCGCCTCCTCAAGCGTGGAACGGAACGCCTTAATCAGGTGATGCGGCAGATTGCGGATGAATCCGACCGTATCGGTGAGCAGAAATTTCATCCCCGACGGAAGCGTGTACTGTCTGGTTGTCGGATCAAGCGTTGCGAACAGCTTATCCTGTGCGAGAATGCCCGCGCCCGTCAGCTCATTGAGAAGCGTGGATTTGCCCGCGTTCGTATAGCCAACGATGGCACAGCGGACAAGCCCCGAACGGTCTCTTGCGGCACGCATGGTGGCGCGTGCGGATTCGACGTGCGCAAGCTGCTCCTCCAGCGCATGGATACGGGATTTAATGCGGCGGCGGTCAACCTCGAGCTTCGTCTCACCGGGACCGCGTGTACCGATGCCGCCGCCGAGACGGGACATATCCTTACCCTTGCCGGCAAGTCGCGGTGCCGTATACCGAAGCTGGGCGAGCTCGACCTGCAAGCGTCCCTCGGAGGTGACGGCGTGCTTTGCGAAAATATCGAGAATCAGCATGGAACGGTCAAGCACCTCGACATCGCGCTCGATGGCGTTTTCGATCTCACGGAGCTGGGAGGGCGAAAGCTCGCAGTCAAAAACAACGAGGGATGCCTCCTGCGTATCGCACAAATCGGACAGCTCCTTCAGTTTACCGCTGCCGATGCACGTGGCGGCATCCGGCTTTTCGCGCATCTGCGTAAGGGATGCGCACAGCTCCGCTCCGGCGGTATCAAGCAGGCGCGCAAGCTCGCCGAGAGATGCTTCGCACTCGCGCTCCCCACCCTGCGGAAAAATCGCGCACGCGACCGCACGCACAAGCCCGTCGGTATCCTCTCTGAGCAAAATATTTTCAGCCATAGAATCTCCTTTCCGGATAAAAATCCGATAAAGCTACAGAAAAAACGAAAAATCGGATAAGGCGGGGCGTGATACTCCCGTCTTATCCGATTCGTGACAAAACAGTGGCGGATTATTTGCCGGATGCAGCAAGACGCTTCTTGAACTTATCAACACGTCCGCCGGCATCGACGAATTTCTGCTTACCGGTAAAGAACGGATGGCACTTCGAGCAAATATCTACGCGCAGCTCACCGTTTGCGTCGCCCTTGGTAGAGCGTGTGACGACAGTTTCACCGCATGCGCAGCGGATCGTCACTTCCTTGTAATCGGGATGAATTCCACTCTTCATTAGTTACACCTCTCTTCGTAGAATTTCATATGGCAGAATTATACCACACTTTTTCACACAAATCAATACCTTTTTTCGATTTTTTCAAAAAACTTTTTTCAAAGTCAGATTTTCGTCTCGATCTGCTCTCTGAGTCGGCGTATGATTTTCTTCTCCAGACGGGATATGTACGACTGTGAAATCCCCAGCATATCGGCAACCTCCTTCTGCGTGCGCTCCTCTCCGCCATTCAGTCCGTAGCGCAGCTCGATGATGATCCGCTCACGCTCGTCCAGCTCGGAAACGGCGGCGCGGATGATGCGCTCGTCCTCGTTTCTCTCAAGATTCCGTCCGACCGTATCCTCCTCCGTGCCGATCACATCGGAAAGAAGAAGCTCGTTGCCGTCCCAGTCGATGTTCAAGGGCTCATCGATCGAAACCTCGCCGCGCAAGGCGGAATTTTTTCGTATATACATAAGAATCTCGTTTTCGATACAGCGCGAGGCATACGTTGCGAGCTTGATCTGCTTCTCCGCCCGGAAGGTACGGATCGCTTTAATCAGACCGATCGTACCGATGGAGATGAGATCCTCAATCCCGATCCCCGTGTTTTCAAATTTCCGCGCGATATATACGACGAGGCGCAGATTGTGCTCAATCAGCAAAGACGACGCCGATTCATCCCACGAAAGGCGCGAAATCGTCTCCGCCTCCTCCTCGGCGGATAAAGGCGCAGGGAGCACCTCCGCCCCGTTTATGTAAAAGCTGCCGCCCTCCTCTGCCTCAGCAGACTCAAGCATCCACCGTCCGATCGCCGCACGCATTCTGTGCACAATTGTGAGCCATACACCGCCGAATTTCATTTGATTCCCTCCATGTATGCATCTGAAATTTTCATTAATTATGTAATAAGAGAAGCAGGAAGCAGTGCCGCACAGCCGCCGTAGCCGCCCTCTTTGACAAAATGATCGACACAGACGACCGCCGTGCGCAAGTGCTCCCGTCCGCCGCGGCGTATCAGAATCTCTTTGCAGAGAAATCCGTACAGAAGCCGCGTCCCGTCTGCCGTGCGCATCGGTACAACGCGCACACCTGATCCGATTTCCGTAAGCACTCCTTTATACAGCGTATCGGTCTGCTCTCTGAGCAGAGTTCGCGCATCCGCCGCACGCAGGAGAATGACGGGATAGCCGCCGATCGGATCGGTCAGAAGATTGCCGCTGTCGATGAGAGCACTCCCCTGCCAGATGCATCCGTCGCGCGAAAGCGTAATCTCCGCCGTGCCGCGTGCGATTTTTCGCCTTGCAAAGCGGATAAGCGCAAAGAACGCGACAATACCCGTGCACAGAATATCGCCGCCGCCCTGCACAGCCGCCGTACCGAACAGGCTCGAAAACGCTGTCATCACGCCGCCTAAAAGCACACCGCATCCCCACACCGTAATGCTTGTGCGGATCAGGGAGCGACTGCCGCCCATTCGCCCAAAAGCGATCACGGAAAGGAGAACGGAAACTGCCGCGGCACAAAGCGCACCGGGCAGCCCGTCCGCTCCGAAAAGCACGGAGAGGACGCCGTATATTCCGCCGAGCGCGGCGGCAAGGACGGTTCTCCAAAGCGAGGATCGGAGCGACAGAAGACGCCCTGCCGCATACAGCGACAGATAATCCATACTGAAATCGATCAGGAACAACACATCCGCGTACAGTACCGTTTCCACAGGCGCACCTCCCCTCCGCAATCATTATACTCCCTTCGCCGCGCGGACTTTGTCGCATCTGCGCGGCGTACAAAATTTTTTCCGGCGCGCTCCTTGTATAATTATCGTTTTTTCTGACAAAGGATGCGACAAAAATCCATTCTCCTCTTGACACGGTAATTCTATGCGTGTATAATTATTATATACGAATGTATGTTTTGTATATTCGTGCAACATTTTTATTCTAATTCTTAAGGAGTTTTATCATGAAAAAGAGAATTTTTGCTGCTCTGCTCGCAACGCTCATGCTCCTCTCCGCATTCGCATTCACCGGCTGCGGCAAGGACGAAAACGTACTCGTTATGGCAACCAACGCATCCTTCCCGCCCTATGAATACAAGGACGGCGACAACTTCGCAGGCATCGACGTTGAGATCGCAGGCAAAATCGCCGAGAAGCTCGGCATGACGCTGGAGATCAAGGACGTTGAGTTCGGCTCCATCATCGGCGGCGTTCAGTCCGGTAAGTTTGACATGGGTATGGCAGGCATGACCGTGACCGAGGAGCGTCTTGAGTCCGTCAACTTCACCACCTCCTACGCTACGGCTGTGCAGGTCGTTATCGTGAAGGCTGATTCCGGCTACACCTCCGTTGACGATTTCTTCAACCTCGACGAGGAAGGCAACTGGGTTTCTGTTAAGGAAGGCGTAAAGATCGGCGTTCAGCAGGATACGACCGGCGACATCTACGCATCCGATACGGTTGAGAAATGGGGCTTCGGTGCAGACAACGTCGTCCGCTACAAAACCGGCAACGAGGCTGTCATGGCACTGAACAGCGGCAAGGTTACCGCCGTCATCATCGACAACGAGCCTGCCAAATCCTTCGTCGCACAGAATGAAGGTCTCGTCATCCTCGACGGTGCATATGCCGACGAGCAGTACGCCATCTGCATCGCCAAGGAAAACACCGAGCTTCTTGACAAGGTCAACAAGGCTCTCGAGGAGCTGATTGCCGACGGCACCGTTCAGTCCATTATCAACAAATACATTCCGGCTGAATAATTCACGAAAGCAACAAAACGGGCTGGCGCACATGCGACAGCCCGTATCTTACGTACAGCCGAACTTAGAAAACAAAGGATCAACACATGAACATTTGGCTCGGTCATGCACTTGCGCAGATTCAGTCCGCCGCGCAGACAGAGGAGCTGCCCCAAAACTTCTTTGAGAAAATTTGGGCGTGGATTCTCTCACAGTGGCAGAAATTCTGCGACGTATTCTATCTGAACTTCATTAAAAACAACAAATGGGAATGGCTCGTCGAAGGTCTCGGCAACACGCTGGTTATCACCTTCTTCGCCGTTCTGCTCGGCATCGCCATCGGCATCGTTGTGGCGGCAGTCCGTTCCACATACGACAAAAACGGCGCGGACATGAAGCGGCAAGGCGGCTTCGGCTGGTTTATGCTTCGCTTTTTCAACGGGGTGTGCAATCTGTACCTGACCGTTTTCCGCGGCACGCCGATCGTCGTACAGCTCCTTATTATGTATTTCGTCGTGTTCGCCTCGGCTTCAAACGATACTGTTGTTGCCATCCTCGCATTCGGTATCAACTCGGGCGCATACGTGGCGGAGATTTTCCGCGCAGGCATTCTGTCCATCGACAACGGACAGTTTGAAGCAGGACGCGCGCTCGGCTTCAACTACGTGCAGACGATGATCCACATCATCACACCGCAGATGTTCAAGGCAGTGCTTCCCACGCTCTGCAACGAATTTATCGTTCTTCTGAAGGAGACATCCGTTGCCGGTTACGTCGGCATTATGGATCTGACAAAGGCGGGCGACCTCATTCGCGGACGCACGTTCTCGGCGTTCATGCCGCTGCTTGCCGTCGCGCTGATCTATCTTGTCATCGTTATTATACTGACGAAGCTCGTCGGACTTCTGGAAAGGAGACTCAGAAAAAATGAGCGATAACGTACTGATCTCCGTCAAACATCTGAAAAAATACTACAACGGCGAGCAAATCAAGGCACTGGATGACGTATGGATCGACATAAAAAAAGGCGAGGTCGTCGTCATCATCGGTCCGTCGGGCAGCGGTAAATCCACCCTGCTCCGTTCGCTGAATCTTCTGGAGATGCCGACCGCCGGCTCGATCACGTTCGGCGGCGAGATCATCACGAAAAAGAATGCGAATCTGAACCTGCACCGTCAAAAGATGGGCATGGTGTTCCAGCATTTCAATCTGTTCCCGCACATGACGGTACTGCGCAACATGACGATTGCGCCTATGAAGCTGCTCAAAAAATCCGCGGCGGAAGCGGAAGCACAGGCAAGAGATCTGCTTGCGCGTGTCGGTCTTGCCGACCGTGCGGACGCGTATCCGGCACAGCTTTCCGGCGGACAGAAGCAGCGTATCGCGATCGTGCGAGCACTCTGTATGAATCCCGAAGTAATGCTTTTTGACGAGCCTACGAGCGCGCTCGATCCCGAAATGGTCGGCGAGGTACTGGAGGTTATGCGCGAGCTTGCGGCTTCCGGTATGACGATGGCAGTCGTCACGCACGAGATGGGATTTGCCCGTGAGGTTGCCACGCGCGTCGTCTTCATGGACGGCGGACAGATCATCGAGGAGGGTACGCCGACGGAGATTTTCGACACGCCCAAGAGCGACAGACTGAAATCGTTTTTGTCGAAGGTACTTTGAGAAATACACGGGGAGGAGCTTTTTGAAAAAAGGCTCCTCCCCGTACCCCTGTGCAAAAACTTTTATAAAAAAAGCAGAGCGTAATGCTTCGTGCTCTTAAGGACAGTTTTTGAAAGTTAGCAAAATATGTGAACCTACCGACAGGAGGATAGAGGACGCTTTGCGTTCTCTGTCCTCCTTGTATATAGCGCGGAAAGTAAAATAGCCTTCCTCCGGGAGGAAGGTGGCACGCGATAGCGTGACGGAAGGAGCCCGCGTGACTTTAGGCTTGTGCTAACTTTATTCTAACGC
>JAZNHT010000068.1:0-25088 GCA_045577175.1 Eubacteriales bacterium
CCGTTAAAAAAAAAACGCGCCTCACGACGGCCACCACCTTTTCGGTTTCGGATTACTCCTCTACGGTGACCTCGGGTGCGTCGCAGTCGCACTCGTCCTCGTAGCAGCAGATCGGCTCGTCGGAGTCGCAGCAGTCATCGAAGCAACAATCGTCACAGTCGTCGCACTCCAGCGTGATGGTGAAGTACTTCTTGAATACGTTGTACAGAACGATAGCGGCAGCGGCAACAGCGGCCAGAACGCCAACGGTGATGACAACGATCTTCACCACATTATACTTTTTGCTCTCCACCGACTCAATATCCGTATGTCTCATAGAAAAAACCTCCAATAAAAATTATTTACAATTTTATTATATCATAAAAATTGCATTTTGCAATAGATAGTATTGATTTTTTTGTGAATTTTTATCCTCGGCCGCACACGAAAAGTTTCCGGCACCGCCCTTGATTTGCACACGGATTTGTTGTATAATATAGGTATCGAATATGACTACCGTTTGTAAAGATGAGGAATATACCATGCTGCACACATCGCGCTACCCCAAAGCCCCCGAAATCACCGTTACGGAAATGCCTCTCCGCATGGCGGGCGTGATCCGCGAATCGATCGTGGACGGACCGCAGCTCCGCTTTGTGGTATTCGTGCAGGGATGCCCCCACCACTGCCCCGGCTGTCACAATCCCGAATCGCACGATCCCAAAGGCGGTTACGAATCGACCACGACGCGGCTCTGGAACGCGATCAAAGAAAATCCCCTGCTTCGCGGCGTGACCTTCTCCGGCGGCGAGCCGTTTTTGTGGGCGGAAGAGCTTGCCGAGCTCGGACGGGCCGTCCGAGAAGCCGGACTGACGGTGATGACGTACACGGGATTTACTTACGAGGTTCTTCTTGAAAAAGCAAAAACGGACGAGGGCGTGCACAAGCTCCTCACCGTCACAAATTATCTGGTGGACGGACCGTTCATCCTCGCCGAAAGAGATCTGAACATCAAATTCCGCGGCAGCCGAAACCAGCGGATTTTGGACATCACCTGCTACCCCAACTCGAAAAACGCCGTTTTAATGGATCTTGACCATCCCACCGCCCTGCGCGGCTGATACAGAAAGGAGATTTATACCCATGAAAAAAAGAGTGCTTGTCGTAAGCTCCGCCAATATGGACTTCGTACAGAGAATGCGCCGCGTACCGAACGCGGGTGAGACGATTGTGGAATCGTCCGAATACGGATACGGATACGTCCCGGGCGGCAAGGGTGCAAACAGCGCCGTCGCGTTTGCCCGCATGGGCGACGACTGCGTGTTCTGCACGCGCCTCGGTGCGGATGCAAACGGTGACCGCCTCCTTTCCGTTTATCAGAAGGAGGGGATCGACACGCGTTTCGCCGTCCGTGACAAAGAGGCGGCGACCGGTCTTGCCTCCATCCTCGTCGAGGAGGACGGCACGAACCGTATTCTTGTGTATCCCGGCGCGAACGAGCGATTGAATGAGGAGGACGTAGAGGAAGCGTTCACGTGCTATCCCGACGCGGTGTATCTCCAGTTTGAGATTCCGGATGCGCCTGTGCTGGCGGCGGCAAAATTTGCATCCGAGAAGGACATCCCTCTGTTTGTGGATGCCGGTCCCGCCCGCGCCGATTTTCCGCTCGATCAGCTCGGTAAGGTAGAGATTTTCTCCCCCAACGAGACGGAGACGAAAATCTTCACCGGCATCGATCCCTCCAATGCGGAGAACTGTCTGCGTGCGGCGATTAAGCTCGCCGGCATGGTGGATGCGAAATATATTGTCATCAAGCTGGGCGGACGCGGCGCGTTCCTCTATGACGGCAAGTATTATCACATCATCCCGTCGATCTCCGTCCCCGTTGCGGATACAACGGCGGCAGGCGACACGTTCACCGCCGCACTGATTCATTTCTACCTGAACGGCGTACCGATGGTGGACGCGGTACATCTTGCCAACTGCGCCGCCGCAATCGGTGTCTCCCGACCGGGCGCGTACACGTCGATCCCGACGATCAAGGAAGTGCTCGCCTTTGCGGATCGTCATCCGCGCTGACGGAGGCTTGTATGGCGAACAATCACGAAATTTACCTCGGTGTGGACTTCGGTGACGCCCGCACGGGACTTGCCCTGTCCGATGCGATGGGATTTCTCGCGTCGGGTGCCGGATGCATCCACAGCAAAAACCTGCGCGTAACAGCGGAGGAAACCGCCGCCTTTGCGAAAGAAAAAGGGGTGGCGCGGATCGTCATCGGCAATCCGATCAACATGAACGGAACGGCAGGACCGCGCTCCGAGCGCGTCAAGGTGTTCGCCGACATGGTGGCGGAGCTTTCCGGCATCCCCGTGGAGATGATCGATGAGCGACTGACGACCGTATCGGCGCATCGGTTTTTGTCCGACTCCGGCGTGAGCGGCAAAAAACGGAAATCGTCCGTGGATGAGCTCTCCGCGACGCTGATTTTGCAGGATTATCTCGATCGCAAAAAACGCTGAAAGCAGCCGCAGGTACCCGCCTGCGGCTTCTCCCGTTCACACCGTTTCGTAAAAATTCTGTTGTCAAAAGCGGCGGGACACAAGGCCCCGCCCTACAAAGATTGCGAAAAAATTCAATCCCAATTCGACTTTGTGTTCCCGGTTGAGTGTGCGTCTGTGTGAAGGCTCTCCCTGAGGGAGAGCTGTCAGCGCAGCTGACTGAGAGGCTAAAAAAGGCGGAAATTATGTTGTTTTTTCTGTCAATTCAGCCGTCATCCCTCTCCGTCACACCTTCGGTGTGCCACCTCTCCCATAGGGAGAGGCTTGGACGATGGGAATAACACATCGGGAACACAAAAGGTAATTGCGAAAAAATTCACAAAGGGTTCCTATATATGAAAAATTCCAGAACCGACAGGGTATTCTCCTGCCTCTACGGCATATTCGGCATCTTCACCGTCGTTTGCTTTGCTTCCTATCTTCTGAAGCTGATGCTGCATCCCGAGGGTGCGTTTCCGCTTTTCGTAACAGTCGCGATCATCTGCGGCATCACACTTCCCTTTCTGCTTCGCAAATTCCTCCGCACGCATCTGAAAAAAGCGTATCTTTTCCTGAAAATCCTCATGTCGTGCGGCATGATTTTCTATGCTGTGACGTTTGCCGTTCTTGTCGGGTATATCTACCTCTCGCCGAGTGCTGAGCCGATGGCGGACAGCGGCAGTGAAAACGTATACATCGTCTTCGGTGCGAAGGTGAATCCGGACGGACCGGCAAAAACGCTCGCCTCCCGTTTGGATACCGCCGTGGAGGTTATGAAAAAAGACACCTCCGCCGTCTGCATCGTAAGCGGTGGGCAGGGCTCAAACGAGCCGTTCACCGAGGCATCCTGTATGCGCGATTATATGGTCGCACGCGGCATCTCCCCCGATCGCATTTACATGGAGGAGCAGGCGTCCAACACGAAGGAGAACATCCGCTTCTCCCTCGCCGTGATTGAGGAGGAGGGGCTCACAGAGAGACAGATCATCTGCCTATCCTCCGACACGCACATTCCGCGCATCCGACTGATGTGCGCGCGTGCCGGCGTGGATGCGTTGTACATCAAAGCGGAAACGCCCGTGAAGGTGTTTCTGTTTACGACATGGGTGCGAGAGTACCTGTCGTATGTGAAGATGCTGGTGGGAATCTGATGAATAAAACAGGGCGGAGGAAGAAACTTCGGCGTGGCAGGGGTTCCCAAAAACAAACAAAGTGAGTTTTTGGGGTTCCCTGAGTTGGTTTTTCCTTCGCCCTCTTTATTTTTTTCTCAGCGCAGACCGTACTTCTCGCCGTAGTTTTCAAGGATGTAGTCCATATCCTTGTCGCCGCGGCCGCTGAGGTTGATGATGATCGAGCCGTTTTTCATCGTCTTAGCGAGACGGATGGCGTGGGCAACCGCGTGGCTGCTCTCAATCGCCGGGATGATGCCCTCGAGGCGCGACAGCGTAAAAAACGCATCGACGGCCTCCTCGTCATCGACAACGTCGTACTTGACGCGTCCGAGATCACGGAGAAACGCGTGCTCGGGACCGGAGGACGGATAATCCAGACCGCTCGCCACGGAGTACACCGGCGCAGGCTCGCCGTTTTCGTCCTTCAGCATGATCGAATTGAAGCCGTGCATGACACCCTCCGTGCCGTACTGGAGGGAAGCGGCGTGATCGCCGAGCTTTGCACCGCGTCCGAGCGGCTCAACGCCGTAGATGTCCACGGGATCGTTGAGGAAGCCGGAGAAGAAGCCTGCCGCGTTCGATCCGCCGCCGACGCAAGCCGTGATCGCGTCCGGCAGATGTCCCGTCATCTCGACGAACTGCTCGCGTGCCTCGATACCGACGACGTGCTGGAAATCGCGCACCATCATCGGGAACGGATGCGGACCGAGCACCGAGCCGATGCAGTAGATGCAGTCCTTGTACTCCTTCGCATACGCGTCAAAAGCGGCATCGACCGCCTCCTTCAGCGTAGCGAGACCGTGTGTGACCTCGACAACGTTCGCGCCGAGAATCTTCATGCGTGCGACGTTCGGCGCCTGCTTTTTAATATCGACGGAGCCCATGTAGATGTCGCACTCCAGTCCGAAATAAGCAGCGGCGGTTGCGAGTGCCACACCGTGCTGACCGGCACCTGTCTCGGCGATGATCTTCTTTTTGCCCATGTGTTTCGCAAGCAGCGCCTCGCCCATGCAGTGATTCAGCTTGTGCGCACCCGTGTGGTTGAGATCCTCTCTCTTGGCGTAGAGCTGGACGTTGCCGAGCGAATTGGACAGTCTCTCCAGATGGGAAATCGGCGTCGGTCTGCCCTGGAATTCCTTGCGGACACGGCGCAATTCCGCGATAAACTTGCGCGACTGGCAGATGGAGAAATACGCCTCCGTGATCTCCGCCATCGCCGCCTTCAGCTCGTCCGAGATGAACACGCCGCCGTAGCGTCCGAAATAGCCCTCCGCGTTCGGATAATTGCGGAAATACGTATCAAAATCCACTCCGTTAAAAATCATAGCAATATCTCCTTTGGATGAATTACAAAATAAAAGCCCGACAAATCACACTGTGATCTGTCGGGACAGAAAAACAATTTCTGCGGTGCCACCCGATTTGGACGGTATTCCGCCCCTCTCTGCGCGTACTTCATACGCCGACCTTTGATAACGGAGTGTCCCTCTCCGTCCCGCATCGGCAAAAACCTTCCGCGCGCCCTCATGAACCCATTCCCTCCCCGATCCGTACCGCGATCCCAGCACCCGCGGCTCTCTGTGACGAACGATGAAAAGGTACTTCATTCCACTCATCGGTTTATTGTATTATAGCACGCCGGATGTGCGCTGTCAAGTGTTTTTTTGCGATCGGATGAAATTTCCGCTTTCCTTTTTGCCGTCTGCCCTTGACTTTACGGACAAGATATGATATAAATAATCGTAGACCGAAAAATTTTCACGATTGGAGTTTATTATGAAAATCAAAACCGCCCCGGCACGGTACGAGGATGTCGCGGCTCTGCCGCCCGCCGTACACCAGAAACCCCGGCGGGCAAATTTCTTTTTCCGCACGCTCATGAAGGTCGTCTCCGAGTTGTTTCTCGCCTCCGAGAAGCCCACGCTTACGAAAATCGGCATGGATCGCCTCGGCAAGGACGAGCCTTGCATCTATCTGATGAACCACTCCTGCTTCATCGATCTGCCGATCGCGGCATCGATGATTTACCCCCGTCCGTTCAGCATCGTTGCGACGTCGGACAGCTTTGTCGGCAAGGATTGGCTCATGCGGCAGATCGGCTGTATCCCCACGCAGAAATTCGTGCCGGATCTCATGCTGATCCGCGATATGCTCTATGCGGTGAAGGAGAACCGATCCTCCATCGTCATGTATCCCGAGGCGAGCTATTCGTTCGACGGTACGGCAACACCGCTGCCCGATACGCTCGCGCACTGCCTCAAAAAGCTCGGCGTGCCGCTTGTCATGATCCGCACCGACGGCGCATTTCTGCGCGATCCGCTCTACAACAACATCCAGGTGCGCAAGGTGCACGTCACGGCGGAGATGGAGTATCTGCTCTCCGCACAGGAGATCGCGGCGATGTCAACCGACGAGCTGACCGAGGTGCTTCAGGCGGAATTTACGTTTGACAATTTCCGCAGGCAGCAACAAAGCGGACTGAAGGTAACCGAGCCGTTCCGTGCGGATTATCTGCACCGCGTGCTCTACAAATGTCCGCACTGCCTCACCGAGGGCGAGACGGAGGGCAAGGGCATCCACCTGACGTGCAAAAAGTGCGGCAAGCAGTATGAGCTAACGGAGGACGGCTTCCTCAAGGCCGTGGACGGAGACGGAAAATTCGATCACATCCCCGATTGGTACCGCTGGGAGCGCGAGGAGGTACGCGAAGAAATCCTCTCGGGCACCTACGGATTTACGACCGAGGTGGACATTCTGATGCTGGTGGACACAAAATGCGTCTACCGTGTCGGCACGGGCACGCTTTCACACAACGCGGACGGCTTCACGCTGACGGGCTGTGACGGAAAGCTCACATACACGCAGAGTCCGCAATCGTCCTACAGCCTGTACGCGGATTACAACTGGTACGAAATCGGTGACGTGATCTGCATCGGCACGAAAAAGGTGCTGTACTACTGCATCCCGAAGGACACGAAAATCAGCGTTGCGAAGGCACGTCTCGCGTCGGAGGAGCTGTACAAAATCGTGCGGGCGAGAGCACGCACGGAAACGAACGGGTAAACAAATCCCCGACAGATTTTTGTCTGTCGGGACATTTTTATTCTTCTGTGTACAACTCATCATAAAACCAGCGGAGCGGATTCTCATGAATATACCGTAAATGCGTTTCATAATCGTCACGGCTTCGGATAATATGGTCATAAAAAGAAGTTTGAAAAACCGCATCCGTAAAACCGTTCTTTCTGCACTCTTTCGTTGTCAGAGATTTATACGTGCAAAGGACATCCATCACCGTAGGGCGGGGGCTTGCTCCCGCCGTATCATTCTGCAAAACCAAAATCGCATGAATATGATTCGGCATAATCACATACGCATCAACCGTAAGACACAAGTACCGACTTGAAAGCAATATGAGCTGCTGTTCTGCAATCCTTCCGACAGCGGTATATTCGATCCCATTCATTTCGGCGGGAGCAAGCCCCCGCCCTACAACGCGAGACAACACACATTTTCTGTTTTTCGTGCATATCGTTACGAAATAGGCCCCACTTGTGCTGTAATCAAAACGATCGAGCCGCGGATGCTTCCTGTGCGGCAAACTCTTTTCTTTTTCCATCCCCCGACTGCTTCTCCTCACACGCTTCGGAATCCCCGACCGAGGATCTCACTGCTTGTTGTGATAATCACGAACGCGCCGGGATCGATCTCCCGAATCTTTGCGCGCAGACGGATCGCCTCGATGCGCTTGCACACCGTGTGGATCATCGTTTTTTCCTCTTTCGTGTACTCGCCGACGACGGTGCTGACCGTGACGCCGTGGTGCAGAGACTCCATGATAAACGAGGAAATCTCCTCCCGTTTCGACGTAATCACAACAAAATACTTGCACGCATTGATCGACTCAATCACGCTGTCCACCAGAAACGCCTTCGCAAACAGACCGAGAAGCGAAAACAGTCCCGTCTCCATACCGAACACGAAAAACGCGCTCGCCGCGACAAGGAAATCGACCGCAAGCAGGGAATTGCCGACGTCGAGGCTGGTGAATTTCTTGAGAATCAGCGCGACAATATCCGTGCCGCCCGACGAGGCACCGCTGTGAAAAATCATCGCCGCGCCGATGGACGTGAGCAGCATGGCGTAGACGAGCTCCAAAAACGGCTGATCGGACAGCGGCGCGGTGAGGGGACACACCCTCTCCAAAGCGAACGTCATCGCGGAAAAGAGCATACTGCAATAGACCGTTTTGATCCCCGTCCCCTTGCCGAGAAAGACAAATCCGAGCACAAGCAGTGCGATATTGAGAATCCAGATCCACACGCCCGCCGAAATCAGCGTAAGGCTTGCCAGAATCGTACCGATACCTGTCACGCCGCCTGTGGAAAATCCGTTCGGGATCTTGAAAAAATACACGCCGACGGCAAGAAGCAGGCATCCCGCGTGCATCATGAGGATTGGCACCGTTTTCTTTGATTTCGTCATATGGCTCTCCGATTCGTTTGGATTCGTCTTATTATAGCACGGCGGCACGGCTGTGTAAATGGGAATTTTGTGCATCTGTGGAAGAAACAACGAAAAACACGGCACCGCCTGTGCGATGCCGTGCTTTTTTATTTTTTGCAGTACCACGCCTGCGGAATCGGATCCTCAACCGCCAGCGGATCTTTGCCGCCGCTTCGCTCCCAGATAAGCGCGACCGTATCCTTCATCTTTGAAGCGTCGCAAAGCTGTGTCGGCGCGTCACCCACCCAGCCGTCCGTGATGCAGCCGTGATAGCGGAACGCCGTCTCATATTTCGGGAATCGCCAGCAAATGTCGGGCGAATAATCGGTGTAGTAGAGTGTGATCTCGCGGTCGATAACCGTGCCGTCCTTTTTGCGGATCGTGGTCGGACGGGGTGTCGTCGCCATACGGTTCGGGAGCTTCAGCATCTCCGCGACGCAGTGGAGCACCGTATTGCGGTTATGCGCCACGCCAACGAGCAGGATGTATCCGCCGCGCTCGATGATTTTGCCGTACGCGCTTTCCGGTGCCGTGGAGGTTTTCACAAACTCGTCATCCTTGACAAATTCCTCCGCCGCCGCACGGTCGCCGAACACGGTGATGGAGTGCGTCGGATTGATGGCGCGCACGCCGCGCGGATCCTTTGCCGCGATCTCGGAAAAGGTGCCGAGGCAGCTTTCGGGATTCAGAAAATCGAGCGTGATTTTGTCCTCGCCGATCTCGCTCCACGTGTGGGTGGGCACGCAGAAAAGTCCGCCGTCCTTGGTGAAATATTCGATCATGGCGTCAAGCAGCCCCTGCGCACCGCCCTCGACCTCGCCGACGAGACGGAGGGATGTGTGCATCATAACAATGCCGCCGCGGGGAGCGTGCATGGCATCAAGCTGTGCGAAAATGTCTTGTTTTGTGTACATGATTTTGCCTTTCGTTCGTGGAATATGAATTATTATAGCACAGCCGCGCGGAATTTGCAATGTGAGCGAGAAAAGTATATACAAAAAAGCCTGTATTTTCCCGTAGGGGAGCATTCCATATGCTCCCGTAAAAAAGCAGTACAGATTCGCCGCCGTAAAAAGCCCTGACAAAAAACGGCGGGAGCAAGCCCCCGCCCTACTTTATTCCCGTTCAAACTCTTTTCCGTTCACCAAAAAATCAATGGATACGTTAAAATATTCCGACAGCCGCCGAAGCATCTGCACGTCGGGCGAACGCTTGCCGTTCTCGTAATACGAAAGCGCCTCACGGCTGATATTCAAATCCATCGCCACTTTGAGCTGACTGTATTTTCTCTGTGCTCGTATCAATTTCAAGCCAAGAAGTCCCTTTTCGCCCTCCATAGCAAAAACCTCCGTTTTTTCAAAATACCTCTTGACTATATTGTAACAATCTGTTACAATATAAATGTAACAATTTGTTACTACATCTTTTTAACTTGGAGGCATTATGAAAAAAATTTTAGGACTCTTACTTGCGCTGTGCGCGCTGTTCGGTTGTGTATCCTGTGGAGCATCCGTAAACACCCCCACTGCCGCCGAAATGCGTGCAACCCTGAAAAACGGTGGGCTTGAGGTAACAGAATACACAACGACGGAAGATATACAGCGATTTCTTTCCGCTGACGATGTCACCACTCTCGGCGTGACTACCGTATTGCGTGCAAATGATGCGACCGACGGGTGGTATGACCGTGCTGTAGTCATCTTTTGTGACAGCAAAGAAGCTGCCGATTATGTTGAAGCTGATCTGCAAGAGATCCTCGAAAGGAGATTGGCTGCACTTGAACAAGCTAAGATAGAATATGAGCAGGCGCTGAAAGAATTAGAAGAAGGAGAGGCTCTGCCAGTGCCCGCATCTAAGGATATATTAGGCTTGGACATAGATTCTTCTTACATCGTAAAACGAATCGGTAATGCGGTGGTTATCGGTCAAAAAGATTACGTGAATCTGTTGTAAATCCACTCTCAAATCTGTTTTGAATAGATCTACGCCTCACGTAAAAAGGGCGGATATATAATCTGCCCTACTTTATTTTTCACTAAGTCCCAGCAAATAATCGGCAGAGACGTGAAAGAATCGGCACAGCGCCACGATGTCGTCCAGACTCGGCTCGTATTTTCCGCATTCGATGTAGGAAATCTTCCGCTGTGTCATGTTCACCGCTTTGGCAAGCGCCGTCTGATTCAGATCCCGATCCTCGCGCAGTCCGCGCACTCTGTCTCCGAATGTAAGTGTCATGTCTCCACCTCCTCTTATAAATATTTTATCTTAGATTGAAACTGTCTATTGACAATTAGACAGAAAACGTCTATAATATAGGTGAAAATAATTGTTTCGACATGGAAACAGCAGAAAAAGGAGTTATTTTATCATGAGATCAAAGTTTTTGGGAGTCCTTTTTATTTTGGGCGGCGTTCTTGCAAGTTTCGCCAAATTACCAATATCCTCTGCAATTATCGCTCCGATCGGAGGATTTATCTTCGGCATTGCATGTATGTTTTTCACCTCCGTGTATTCAGGCACAGTTTGGGGCATCAAAATTAAAAGTCCCGCTTATGCAGTATTCTACATTCTTTTTGGCATACTCGGCGTGATAATCGGCGGATTTTCCGTGATTCACTGTGGACTTAGTGCTTTCGTTGGGTTGCTTTCCGGCGAATTGATTGAAAGCGTAATCAGTATTGTATCGTTTGTTGCAACACTTATCATCGGTTCAAAACTTGCGCTAAAATTTCTTGAATCAGCCACGGCAAAAGCGACCCATGCCATGGTACTATCCAACATTGATATGTTCCAAGAAATTGATGCCAACATGAATGATGCCACATGTTTTGTAGTCGGTTTTGAGGGCGTAGCACTGTTCAGCAGTACGAACTACTGCTATGCCGTATACCGCTACGAAAACTACCGTTTGGGTGAACTGACCGACCCCAGTGAAGTGGCGATGGTCGGCTCATATTTTGTCCAGAAATACCATGACAAATTCAAGTTCAAAGTCGATATGGAAGTTATCCCCGGAGAGCCCGGACAGACGGTTGTTGCAGTTGGTGCAGGCGGTGTGAGTGTCGGCAGAATCAGCGGCACGCCCGACAAACGGATTTTCAGAAGTTACATATTCACAAAAAGAAAATAACACGCAAGGAGATACACCACCATGTTTTGCAAAAAATGCGGCACACAGATTTCGGATGATGCGGCGTTCTGTCCGTCCTGCGGGTACAATCTGAAAGAAACACCGGCACCTACGCAGTCTCACGCCGGCGTGCCCGAAACGCTCGTTGTAGAGGTGCAGAAGGAAGACGAAACCGTCACCATCAACCGATACACGAAATTCGGCTGGCGGCTCACGAACAATCAGGAAGTCAATATTACCTCCGTACACGGCGGCGGCAGCACAGTAAACGGAAACGGCAGTACAATCGTCACCTCCAGCACGAAAACGTACATCAAGCTGACGTTCGAGCGCAATACGGGTATGGCAAATTTCGAAATGCTCGACGGACTGTATCAGAAATTCAAAGGATACATGGAAGAAAAGTTGGAGATACAGGCGGATATTGCAAAAAAAGGCAACCTATCCGCAAAGTTTATTCTTATTGTAACCGCTGTCATAGGCATTCCTCTCACATTATATTTTGAGTCCCTGTTTAGGGTTTTGACTTGGGAAGATGATATTAGTTTTTTGTCTGTATTTGAAGGAGCACTGATAGGTCTCGGTATTGGTTTCATCATAGCGTTAATTGCAACCGGAATCAAAAGTTTTGTTGATGCAAAAAAAGCCCGCAAACACTACGCGCCGCGCCTTGCCGAATTGGAACGCGAGATGGACGCTCTCGCAAACGAAGCCGCAAAATACATCTGATACAAAAAGACCTACACCCCGTAGGGCGGGGGCTTGCTCCCGCCGCCGTGCCAAACGGACAGATTACCGAAATCGGCTGCGTATCCGATGTACCGCGGGATGTGCAATCCACCCTTACCAAACGCCGCAAAAAAGGACTGACACAAAAGTGCGTACTCTAAAGGACAGTTTTTGAAATTTTATAGAATACGTTACCTACCGACAGGAGGACAGCTGGCATTTTTATGTTTGCTGTCCTCTTTGACTACTTAGCGGAGGGTAGAAAAGAGCCTCCCTTGTGTAAAGGGAGGTGGCACGCGGAGCGTGACGGAGGGATTGTAAAGGTCAGATTTATGGTCAAAACAATCCCTCAGCCGCCTACGGCGTCAGCTCCCTTTGCACAAGGGAGCCTTTTTTATGTTCATCTATAACTTATTAATTTTCCTGACAAGCACTGCATTTGTGTCCACAAACGCAAAATACGGCATACCTCTTTCGAGATATACCGTATTTCTAAAAACTGTCCTTAAGAGCAACGCTCTAACGTCAGTCCTTTTCCTATTCATTTCGCAGATTCTCTGCGCTCATATCTCCCGTAGGACGGGGGCTTGCTCCCGCCGCTCTGAAAATACAGAACAACCAAAACGGCGGGAGCAACCCCCCGCCCTACGAAGCCCCACTACGGCACAAAAAACGCGGCTGTGACTGTCACAACCGCGTCTGTGCTGTTTCGGATCAGCGCTTACCCCTCAAATGCAAGCTCCTTCAGAAGGAACACAAGCGAGGACACGCCGTCCGCGAGAGTCGCCTTCTCGATCGGCTCACCCTTTGCTGCCTTATCGCAGAAATACACAAGCTCGTTATAATATCCGCCGAGGTCGGAGACGTTGCCGCCTGCATATGCATCCCCTGCCACCGCCGCCTTCTCAATCACGATTTCATGCGCGCCGTCCTTGTCGTAGCGCATGAATTTGCCGCCCGCGTTCTCCAAGACGGCGTGCTCGAACGTGACGCGGAACGTCGCCTCAAACGGATGCGACGTCGGCAGTCCCCACGTGCCCTCGACACCGACTGCAAAGCCGTCGTACGCCATCAGCGTATTGACATAGGAATTTTTCTCTCCGCGCGAGTTGCGGACGGAATAGTACTTCTCCGGCTCCCCGAACAGAGAGAGGACGTAATCCACGTCATGGATGTGGAGATCCTGCCCTGCCCCGCCCGAAAGCGCGGGATCAAGCAGCCAGTTCTTCCATCCCCACTCGGGACGCGGACTGATGCGGCGGAAGGACGCGTGCATCACCTTGCCGTATGTACCTGCCTCCACAATTTTTGCAAGCTCCACGTACTCATCCCAGAAGCGGATGACCTGCCCGATCTGCACGCGGCAGCCGGTCTCCGCGCTCTTTTTGAGCAGTGCCTCGCCCTCCTCCGCGGTGAGCGACACGGGCTTCTCGATAAACAGATACTTCACCTTCTCCATCGCGGCGAGGGCAAATTCGGCGTGCAGAAACGTCGGCAGGCAAATATCGATCACGTCCACGTCCGCTTCACGGATCAGATCCATGCCGTCTCCGAAAATTTTCGCGTTCGTGCCCTCGGCACACGCCTGTGCCTTCTCCGGGCGGATGTCCGCCACGGCAGCAATCTCCGCGCCCGGGATATTTTTATAGCAGTTGGCGTGCATGCTTCCCATGAAGCCGCAGCCGATCAGTCCTACTCTCAGCATCGTTATTTCCTCCCCAAAATTCTGTCCATCGCGTTGGACGTGTTGTAAATGATCGTCTCCGTGAAGTGCGCATAGTTCGGGATCATCTCCGCGGACACCCAGCCGTCGTAGCCGATTTTTGCAAGCGCATCGGTGACAGCGGGCCAATTGACGTCACCTGCGAGCAGATCGACAAATCCGTGCAGTCCGCCTGCCGCACGGCGGTAATCCTTGAAATGCACCTTCTTGATCTTCTCGGCGAGAATCTCAATCCAGTCCTCGGGATAGCCGTTTGCCACAACGTTGCCGATGTCGAGATAGCTTCCGACGAAATCACTGCCGACCGCATCGATAAACGCGCGCATCTCCAAGGGGGAGAGCAAAAACTGATTCCACACGTTCTCAAGCGCGATCGAAACGCCCGTCTTTTCTGCGTATCCCTTCAGCTCCGTGATCGCCGCAAGGCTTCTCTCGTATGCCGTTTTGTAGGGCACGGTTTTATTCGGATCGGCAAAATCGGCGTGCACGCTGCCGGGGATAACGAGGATCGTATCCGCGCCGAGGGCGGCGGCGGTGTCGAGCTGCTTTTTGACAATATCCTTCGCTTTTTCGCGCTCGGACGCATCCTCCGCATTCAGTCAGTAATTCCAATACAGACCGCACGCGACGCTGTAGAGCGCAATCCCTGCGTCCGCCGCCTGTTTTTTGATCTCCAAAAGATCCTTTTCCGACGTATCGAGGGCGATCTCGCCGACCTCGTCAAGCGCGACCTCCACGCCTTCAAATCCCGCATCCTTGGCAAGCGCGAAGCTCTCCTTCAAAGGTGCCGGCGGAAACGACCAGATACTGATACCCTTTTTCATAAAAAATCCTCCTTGCAAATTCGATTCATTTGTGTTATACTCATTGTAACGGAAACTGCTCGGAATGAACAGTCATTTTTTTACCGTATACATACATTTTTGTCCACATCACAAGAATCGCGAGGATGAATATGAAAGCAACGTATGTAAAAACGCGCCTGACGAGCGTGGTGAACGTCACAAAGATCGTGACGATCCACTATTACGAGTTTGACAAGAAATTCGTATTCGGTGGGGAGTCGCACGATTTCTGGGAGATGGTGTACATCGACAAGGGACGGGTGCATATCCGCGCGGACGACACGGAAACGGTTCTCTCACAGGGGGAGATCATCTTCCACCGACCGAACGAATTTCATTCGATCCGCGCTCTGGATACCGCGCCGAATTTTTTCGTGATCTCGTTTGTGTCGGATTCGCCGATCATGCGGCATTTAGAGAAGCACCACGCCGTGCTGGATCGGCATCTGAAGCCGTACATCTCCACAATGATTACGGAGGCGGAGCGAACGTTTGTGATTCCGAAAAACGATCCGACGCTGAAAAAGCTGACAAAAAAAGATGCCGCCCCGTTAGGCGGCGAGCAGCTGATAAAAACGACACTGGAGCAAATGCTGATTCTGTTGATTCGCTCGCGCGTGGAGAGCGGGCAGTCGGAGGTATTTCTGAGCAAGGAAAGCATGGAAAACCATCTGGTGACGACGGTCAAGGAGTTTATTTCTTCGAAAATCGGGGAGCCGTTCCGCGTGGGTGATCTGTGCGGTGCGCTCGGCTACAGCAAAAGCTATCTGAGCAAGCTGTTTTGCGAGATGACGGGCGAGACGATCGCCTCCTACGCAACACGGGAGAAAATCGCACGTGCCAAGGAGATGATCCGTGACGGCTCTATGAATTTCACGGAAATCTCCGCCGCGCTCGCCTTTGACAATCCGCAGTATTTCACGCGCGTATTCCGACGTGTGACGGGCATGACACCGACGGAATTTAAGCACTCTCTCCGATTTGACGGCTGATTTTACGAAAAAACGTGCATCTTCCCCTGTTTGAGGAAAATGCACGTTTCTTTTTTTGAATCAGTTCGACCAGCGCGCCTTCATAAAGATCGGGTACGCTTCGTCCACGATATTGACGACACGCTTAACCAGGCGGAGGCACTCCGAGCCGCACGTGGACTCGTCGATGTACGCGTCGATCGTGCACTCCAGATCGCAATCCTTATCGAGGTAGAACTTCACCCAGCGGTATTTTGCGTTCATCGTATTGCACGCAACGAGACCTGCCGCCATGCTGTCCTTGAAATTCGCAATGGACGAGCACGCAACCTGCACCATATCGTCGCCGTCCTCATCAAAGAAAATGTACGTTGCGATCGTCTCCATATTATCGCCCGAATAGCTTACGCGGACAACGTAATCGGAAACGTCCGTGTACTTGATGCCCTGTCTGTCCATGTACGTCATGAACTGCTGTTTATAGTTTGCCATTCCGATTCCCTCCGTAATGTTTATGTACATAGAATATTATACACGAAAACAATTCGGCAGTCAAGGGGGAGGGGATCGTTTCGGTGAAAGGCAGGCACTTACAAAATCAGGCTTCGCTTTCCGCTTCCTCTTCTGCGACCGGCTCGGCAAATGCCGTCCTCGGCTCAGCGACAGGCGCAGCCGAAGCCGCATCCGCAAAGGCAGAGGCAAGCACAAAAAGGGCTGCTGCCGCAAAAGCGATACCGAGAATAATAAAGAAAAACTGCATAACCGCGCTTATGTATCCGCCAAGACGATCCACATTATTGGCGGCATCCGCACATGCCTGCTGAATGCCGGTATACGCATCACCGCCGTAGTATTCATAGGAAGTATATCCTCCGTCGTAATAATACTCGCTCGATGCAACAAATGAAACCACCGAGGCACCGATCAAAAGCAGTGCACAAACAATTTTAAGAACCTTTGCATATTTTTTCATAGACTTCCTCCAAAAATATAATAAAGTAATAAAATGTATATCCGCCGCCATGCGCACCGAAAAACACATGGAAATAACGGATACCTACTCCATTATACTCAATCTTTGAGTATCTGTCAATACTCAATTTGTGAGTGTGGTAAACTTCTTACAGGAACACACAAGGAGGATACCGATGGATTACAGAAAGCGGATGCGGGATCTGCGCGAGGACAGAGACCTGACACAGAAAGAGGTCGGCGCAATCATCAACAAATCCCAGCAAGGGTACAGCCACATCGAAGACGGACGGGCGGAGTTGAAAATTGACGATCTGATAAAGCTGTGCGAGTTTTACAAGGTCAGCGCGGATTATTTTATCGGACGCTCGGATAAGAAATAATCTCAGCCTCTATCAAAACAATCCCCCTCGCACGAAGGTGCGAGGGGGATGTATCATATGGTGGGATTATAAAAATTTGCGTACCAGATCACTGTAAGGATGACGCCGACGGCAAGGAAGATAAGCCCTGTAAAAAGCAGACAGTGATCGCCCTTTTTCTTCAGCTCGCCGATCTTTCGCGCACGGTACTGTGCGTACGACTCATGATGCCTTCTTCCCATGGGAACAAAGGCCTGCACAACGTTTCTTAAAACAAATCCGATGCCGATCAGAGCACCCTCACTGCTGACGAACATGAGTCCGGCAAACAGCGTCAGCAAAATGCCCGAAACAAAGAATCCGTCGGATAAAATCTGCACGTTGACAGAGAGACTGTCCGTGAAAAACCCCTTGCTCCAGAACACGAGAAACGCAATCAGGGAGGCAACACCAAAGCAAATCACATATTTGGTGAATACGGCTTTGTTTTCCTGTTTCACTTCGTTTCCTCGCACAGTGCCTGCTTGTATTTCGCTTCCTCTGCATCGTTGCAATACACAAAGTGTCCGGGTGCAATCTCGCGGAGAGACGGCTGATCCTTCGAATAATCGTGCTCTGCAATCGGATTATAGGTGATTCGCGTGCGCTGCTTTTCGTAGATCGGATCCGGCAGCGGAATCGCCGACAAAAGCGATTTCGTATACGGATGCATCGGATTTTTGAACAGCTCGTCCGAATCGGCAAGCTCTACCAGCTTACCGAAGTACATAACGCCTATTCTGTCCGAGAAATATTTTACGACGGACAAATCGTGCGCGATGAACATAATCGTAAGTCCGAGGCGTTCTCTGAGATCGTTCAGAAGATTGATGACCTGCGCCTGAATTGATACGTCAAGGGCGGAAATCGGCTCGTCCGCAATAATCATTTCGGGCTGCATGATAACAGCTCTGGCGATACCGATACGCTGACGCTGACCGCCCGAAAATTCATGCGGATAACGGTCTGCGTGCTCGCGGACGAGACCGACCGTTTCCAGAATTTCGTATACCTTTTCGTTGATATACTCCTTATCCTTGATTCCGTTGATAACCAAGCCCTCCGCAATGATGTCGCGTACCGTCATACGGGGATCGAGCGAAGCGATCGGGTCCTGGAAGATCATCTGAATCTGCGTGATGAGCTTACGGTCCACCGACTTGTTGTCCCGCTTGGCTTCGCGGATCAGCTCGCGGTTTTTCGCAACGGTCTCGGCAAGCTCTGCGTTGATCTTTTCGATCTCGGACTGAATCTCCGCCCTTCTCGTCTCATCCGCAGGCTTTTCTGCGCGCAGAAGTTTGATCTGCTTCTTTGCCTCCGCGCTCGCCTTGCTGATCGCGTCCTTATAGGAGCGCGTTCCTGCGCCGATTCTCTGTCCCTTGAAATAGACATTGCCGGAGGTGATTTCATAAAGGCGGATAATTGAGCGGCCGGTTGTGGTTTTTCCGCATCCCGACTCGCCTACAAGACCGAACGCTTCGCCTTTTCTGACCTCAAAGCTGACGTCGTCAACTGCCTTCAGATCCTTACGTCCCAAACGGAAATACTGGCAAAGATGGTCTACCTTCAGCAATACTTCGTTGTTATTCGCCACTCTTGCCACCTCTTTCCTTCATTCGTTTGATACGTTCGGTGATGATCTTCGGCATTTCCACCTTGGGAGCATTGGGATGAAGCAGCCACGTTGCCGCATAATGTGTGGGCGAAACCTCAAACATGGGCGGCTGCATCTCGTAATCGATCTCCATGGCGTACTTGTTTCTTTCCGCAAATGCGTCTCCGACGGGAGGATAGATCATATTCGGCGGTGTGCCGGGGATTGCATCGAGCTTTTCGCTTGTATCCAGATCGGGCATCGAGGAAAGCAGAGCCCACGTATAGGGATGCTGCGGATTGTAGAAAACTTCCTCCGCCGTGCCGTATTCGACGATCTTACCGGCATACATAACGGCAATTCTGTCCGCCATATTGGCAACGACGCCCAGATCGTGCGTGATAAAGATGATGGACAGATTATGCTCGCGCTTCAGTCGGTTGATAAGCTCCAGAATCTGCGCCTGAATCGTAACGTCAAGTGCCGTGGTAGGCTCGTCGCAGATCAGAATATCGGGATTCGCGGAAAGCGCAATCGCGATAACGATACGCTGACGCATACCGCCGGAGAACTCAAACGGATACTGTCTGAAGCGCATTCTCGCCTCGGGGATACCGACGCCCTCCATCAGCTTGATTGCCTTCTCCTTGGCAATTCGCTTGGTGAGCTTGGATACGACCTGCGATGCCTTGTCCTTGAGATACTCAATGATCGAGGCACAGCGTGCGTCAAAATCGACGATCGCCGTATCGTTCACATCGGCACTGAATTTGGTCTTGACACGGTTGAGAACGGAGACAATCGTTTCGATCTGCTCTGCCGGCTCAATGACCGACTTGGGAACGACGTTCCACTCCACCGTCTTACCCTTGGCAAGAAGCGCCTCCTTTTTCGCCGTCTGGCGGGCAAAGCGGGCTTCCTCCTTGGGATTGTTCTTCAGATAGAAGAAATACTTTTCGATTTCTCTCTCCAACGCACTGCCAAACGTATACGATACGGTATCCTTGACAGTCGCAAGAGGATCGATGGCGGCAAGAACGCTCGCATTGACCTTCTTGCAGGCATCAGAAGCCTTTTTCGCGGTAAAACCGCCCGCTTTGAAGAAGGTGATCGCCTCCTCCAATGCCAAAATCGCCTGCCTTTTGTTCTCAAGCGTTTTGTCGTGGGAATACTGCACCGCGATCTTCACGAGACCCATAAACGAATCCATAAAGTTTGCCATCAAAAACGCATGGGCGGTCGCGTTTGCCTCCTCGGCGGAAAGTCCGCTGAGATCCGCATCGGGCTTCTTATATACGTAATAACCGATGTCAAAGAAATTGTACGGCGGCTGTGCAAGCATTTCCTCTGCCGTTTTCCGAATGGCTTCCAATGCGGTAACGAGCGCGTCGCTATCGCGCTTGACCTGCTTCACCGCTGCAAGGTGCGCAGACAGCACATCCGTATATTTCGCGGCGAAGTACTTGTCATTCATATCATTGAGCTTGTGCACGACCAGCTTCAGAGTGCCGGAAACGTCCACCTTCTGCTTCTTCTCCGTGAGGAAAAGGAAATCCTCCACGATGGCAACAAGCTCCTCCGCCGCCGTGTGTGCGGCGTTATAGCTGTTCTCCAGCTTGATTGCCTCGATATTGAATGCGTCAAAAGTCTTAACAGCGATGTCAACGTCCGCAGCGGAAACGCTGCCATAGCTTTTCACGGCAAGTGCTTCCTTCATTTTCGCAGAAAGTGCCGCCAGCATTTTATTGAACGTTTCGCGGCCTTCCTTGCGGTTCGCCTTATTTTTGAGGAGCATCGCCTCGGTGATCTGTCTGCCGATACGCATGATGGGGTTGAGCGAGGAGAGCGGATCCTGGAAGATCATTGCGATTTTATCGCCGCGGAGCTTGTGCATCTCCTCCTCGGGGATACGGACGAGATCCTGACCGTCATACAGAATCTCACCGCCCTCATAGATGGCGTTCACGGCGGAAATGCCCATGATCGCCTTCGAGGTAACAGATTTACCCGAGCCGGATTCGCCCACGATGGCAAGCGTTTCGCCCTTATACAGATCGAACGAAATATCGCGTACAGCCTGTACCTTACCGGCATCCGTTCGGAAGGAAATCCGCAAATTATTAACGGACAATTTAATTTCTTTACTCATACTTAGTCCTCCGATCCTCTGAGCGACGGGTTGAACGCATCGCGCAAGCCGTTACCGAACAAGTTAAAGCTGAGCATCAACAGCACCAGAAACAGGCAGGGGAAAAGTGCCACGAAGCCTGCATCTGCCATAATGGATTTCTGACCGGCAGCGATCAGCGTACCGACACTGGTCGTATTTCCCGCCTCCAGGTTGATGATACCGAGGTAGGAAAGGCTGGTTTCCGAATAAATCATCGAAGGAATGACAAGCGCAACGCTCGTTACGATCGTACCGAGACCGTTCGGGAAGATATGCTTGAACATGATTCTTGCATCCTTCGCGCCGAGCGTTCTGGCGGCAAGAACGTACTCCTGATTTTTGAAGCGGTAGAACTGCATACGCGTTCTGCCTGCCATACCGATCCAGCCCGTGGCGAAGAAGGCGATGAACAAAACAAGTGCCTGACTCGTCGCGCCCATATGGTATTTCAGAAGCGTAATAACGATCATCGTGGGGACAGAGCCGAGAATCTCGGAAAATCTCTCCATAAACAAGTCGATTTTACCGCCGAAATAGCCGGAAATCGAGCCCCAGATAATACCCACAATGAAGTTTGCGGCGGCAACGATCGTTGCAAATACGAAGGAGAATCTTGCGCCGTATGCAAGGCAGGCGAAGATGTCCTTGCCCGTATCCGTCGTACCGAACAGGAACGAAGGCTCTGTGATTCCGTCTTTTTTGACCTGGGTATGCTGGTAGATATAGTATTCGTAGTATTCGGCTCTTACCTCGATACCGCCGTCCACCAATCTGCCGTAGGCGTAGTAGTAGCGCGTGCCGTTCTCATAGATACCGTCCTCGCCCTCGATGCGGAGCGAGTTGTACTCTGCCATCAGCGCGGAAGGAGAGCCCTCCTCATATCTCCAATAGTTGGGGATAATCTCGCCGTTTTCGTCCAGCAAGGGGCGGAGCGTCTGCGCCTTCTGGTCTGCGACCTTATAATAAATATTGGCGTCGTACTTGTTCTTTTCAACCGTAGGTCTGTCGGAGAATTTTACAACGGGATAGAGCACCTGTTTTCCCGTTTCGTTCTGATACCGCTGAATATCTTCAAATTCTGCCCGGGAGATCGTCTTATACTTACCGAAGCCTACGCCGTAGTAGGTATTGTAACGGTAACGGTAATTCGAACCGTCCTCATTTACGGTATACTCACCGTTTTTGATGACCTCTCTGCCCGTTTCCGAGGCAAGCGCGTAGTCCTTGAGGTAGGTGAGATAGCTGGCGTTTTTGACTTTGCAGCCGTCCCAGAAATCAATTCCGCTGTCGGCAAACACGTCCAGCTTCGGGGTTACGTGTGCGTATACCATATCGTAGTACACGGGACGGTACGGGGTGAAAAACGGCGCAATGATTGCAAACAGGACCAAAACCAGAATGACGATACCGCCGACGACCGCACCCTTGTTTTTGCAGAAGCGGCGGAAAGCGCCCTGGAAATAGCTTACGGGCTTCGTGTCGAATTTGCTGTCATGGTACAGATCGCTTTTTCTGACAAATTGAAACTTTTCCGCAGGAATATTCTCGTATTTATTTGTCGCAGCCATACTTATTTCGCCCCCATTCTGATTCTCGGATCGATGAAACCGTAACTGATGTCAATAACGATACCTGCCGTCAGGCTGACCAGGGTATAGAAGCCGGACAGGAGCATAAAGAAATCGTAATCCTGGAACGTGATAGAGTTCAGATAAAGTCCGCCGACGCCGTTGATACCGAACATCTTCTCGATAATCAGCGAGCCGGAAAGGACGGAGATAAACTCGCTGAGGATGGAGGGGAAGATAACGACCATGGAGTTACGCATCGCATGTCTCCAAATTGCCTGACTCTTCGTCAGACCCTTCGTTCTTGCCAAAAGCATGAACTCACCGGTCAGCACCTCGGAAAGCTCGGCGCGGGTAAAGCGTGCGTAGCCCGCGATCGAACCGAGACACAGAGCAAAAACGGCAGGAAGCATGGAATGGAATACTTCCCATGTGAAGTATTCGTTACTTGTTGACATTGTTAATGGGAACCAGCCGAGCTTAAAACAGAACACATACTGCAGCATGAGCGCCAATACGATGGACGGAACGGATATAAGCAGGATAATAAACACGTTGATAAGCTGATCCTGCCACTTGTTCTTTTTAAGCGCAGCAAGAATACCCAATCCGAGACCGATCGGCACTCCGATAAGGGTAGAATAAATATTTATCAAAATCGTCGGAGGAAGGTGATTCACGAACACTTCCCATATATTCATGTTCAAGTACTCACCGTAGGTGGTTACGATACCGAAGTCGCCCTGGGTAAAGATCCTCTTGATATAGAGTCCGTACTGAAGAAGTACCGGCACTCTGTCATAGGACCAGACACCGTTTTCGCCCTCTTTGATATTGGTGATCCAACCTCTTCCCTCGAGCGTTTTCATAACGATCTCGGGATCCTGTCCCGGAAGAGCATTGGTGGGGATGGGCAGAAGTTTAATGAGTACAAAACACATCGTAAAAATGATGAGGAATGTGAGCAGCATCAAGCCGAGACGCTTTGTCACATACTTAAACATGTACATGGTTTTTTCTCCTCTGTCTTGTTGTTTTCCAATTCACAGGTTCGGCCTTGAAAATTCCGTCGTTTGCAGGCCTTGCGTGCACTGACGCTGCACGCTGTACAAATTCGAACGATTCTCAAACGACTTTTGTTTTTGGGGGTAGCTGTTTCCGCCGTGCAAACAGAGTTCGCACCGCGCATCACACATTAGTGTTTTTCGTTATCAAATTTTTATTCCAAACGCTGTTTTTTGTCTTTTCGGGAGGTAAAATGCTCTGCTTATACGAAACAGAAATACGCAAATCAGCGGTGAGCGTTTTTGTGCTCACCGCCGTTTGCTTTGAATTTACGAATCAGAACGAATCAATCGTTCAAAGATTATTCGGACTTCTTGTACTCGCTGGAGAGGTCGTTGTTGTTGGCCTTAACGAAGTCAGCCCACTCAGCATCGGTGTAGTTAACCTCGATGTATCTGAGACCGCCGAAGCCCATGAACGTGTGCTCATCCTCAGAGAAGTAAGAGAACTTCGCGCCGAGGAAGGATCCGCCGCCGTCTGCGATCAGCATAACGGAACGGCTCTCCTTAATGGTAACCTCTTCGAGAGCAGAGAGAATCGTAAGTCTTGCTTCCGTAGGAGCGTAGCCTGCATCCCAGTTGTAGGTCTTAGCCTGGTTCTCGGTTTCTGCAAGACCGTTCAGGCAGAAGTACCAGTTCTGGATGCTCATCGTGATGGTCTCGCCTGCGCCCTCATAATCGCCTGCGGGCATGGTGAGAGTCATATCGATTGCGGAGGTATCCCAGTACATGTGGTAGTTGAGATCGTCATCCGGGTTAACGAATGCGCCAACGATGTCGAAGGGATTGAATGCGTTGCCGGTGAAGCCGTAGCCGAAGCCGATCTGCGTCTTACCGCTGCGGAACGCCTCAGACCACTGATTGCCTGCGGATGCATCGAATACAACGTCGATCTTATCCTCAAGAGCCGTACCGACGGTCAGCTCATCGAGAACGCCCTGGAGATATTCAGCTCTGAATCTCTGCTTGTCGGTATCAACGGATGCACCGTAAACAAGCGTGATGTTCTTGCTTGCATCGTAGCCGTACTTGTCAGCGTTAGCGGTAAGCTCAGCGATAGCCTCAGCCATCTTCTCTTTTGCGAGAGTGAGGTTGTAGCCGGTGAGTGCCTCGTAAGCATCGTCAAGCGCGAGGTCGTTCAGCGTACCGTTGGACCACTTGCCGTCTGCCTCGGTAAAGCCGTAAGCGCGGAGGATACCCTCTTTTGCAAGAGTGGTGTTGCGGTACTGACCGCCATCAGCCAGGTTGGGAGAGTTTTCAATATCATAGTAGTAAGCAACGTTCAGAAGACCGAAGCAGGGAACTGCGGAGCCGGGCCAGATCTTCTCAACGATGTCGCTTCTGTTAAGAGCAAGGTTCAGAGCGTGACGGAACTCCTGGATAGCCAGAATACCGTTGTTGTTCTCGCTCTCCTTCAGGACGGACAGGTCACTGAACAGCTGCATACCGAAGGTACCGGTAGAGGTGGAGGTGAAGTAAACGTACTTGGAATCCAGGTAATCGGCGACGTTCTCAGTCTGCAGGGAAGCATCGTCGTACTCACCGGCCAGGAAGCCCATCCACTTGGTGGAGAACTCTTCGACCTTGCGGCAGTTGATAGCAGTGATGTTGTACTGGTTCTTGTTCTGCTCCAGAGCGTAACCGTACCAGTTGTCGTTCTTTGCCAGCTTGTAGTGAGAACCGGCCTCGAACTCAACCAGCTTGTAGGGACCCCAGGAAGCGGTGGT
>JAZNHT010000069.1:0-42413 GCA_045577175.1 Eubacteriales bacterium
CCAAGGAGTTGATAGCCCCAGTTGTCTTCCTAAGCCCGCTTGGCCTCCGACTTGCTCCTTCCGTCACGCTATCGCGTGCCACCTTCCTCCCGGAGGAAGGCTTTTTTTACTTTCCGCGCTGTATACAAAGAGGACAGAGAACGCAAAGCGTCCTCTGTCCTCCTGTCGGTAGGTTCACATATTTTGCTAACTTTCAAAAACTGTCCTTAAGAGGACGAAGCATTCGGGCAGCCCTTTTTGTGCGGCTCATTCTTTTTCTGAGCGATGCAGGAGCATCCGTCGGATCGTTTTTTCGGAGTAGCTGTATTTGCGCGCGAGCTCGTGCAGATTTGCACCGTTGTACTCTTTTTGCACCTGTCGGCGAATTTTCTCCGGACTGTACAGGCGGATCGGGAAGGAAATCTGCTGCCCTTTGAATAGCAGATACAGCTTTACAGCCGCTTCGTCGCCGAGAATGTCGCTGAGTTCTCTGTATATGCCGTTGTACAAATCCGCATTTTTCTGCATATGACCGCCCTCCGTTTCCGCTTTTTATCAGTATACCGTATGAAGCGGACATAAGTATGTCCCGTTAAACGAAAAATGCTGTCGGTTTGAAAAGCGGGAAAAATTTTTCAACAAAATTCGCAAAACCTCTTGACTTTACCGAAGTACAGTGCTAAAATATGTACATAAATGCGTTTGAACAGGAACAAGTACGCTTGGACGGAGCCTTCAGAGAGTTGTCGGTCGGTGCGAGACAACGGGGAAATCCGAGCGGAATACATCCTGCAAGCAGTGCACCGAACGAAACGTGCGTTTTCAGTAGGCTGCAACGGGTGTTCCCGTCACAGAACAGGAGTGTTGTCAGACACTCTGAAAGGCCGCGATCGTGAGAGAACGGCGAACTGAGGTGGTACCACGGGTTTTTCTCGTCCTCTGTATTCTATCGGAATACGGAGGACGTTTTTGTTCCTCCGCAGTCCAAATTCAAGGAGGTAATACTCATGACAAACGCACAGCTCTACACCGTCATTGCTCTTTGCGCGTATGCATTGGCAATGGCAATCATCGGCTGCATCAGCAACGGAAAAACAAAGACGCTCGACGGCTTTCTCATCGGCGGCCGCAATATCGGCGCGTGGGTGACCGCATTCGCCTACGGCACGACGTATTTTTCCGCCGTCGTGTTCGTCGGCTATGCAGGACAGCACGGCTGGAATATCGGTCTCGGCGCGATCTGGATCGGTATCGGCAACGCCGTGCTCGGCTGTCTGCTTTCGTGGATTCTGCTCGCAAACCGCACCCGAAAGATGACCAAAAAGCTGCAAACGAAAACGATGGCAAGCCTTTTTGAAAAGAGATACGATTCCAAGGGCATGAAAATCATGGCGTCGATTATCATTTTCGTGTTCCTTGTCCCGTACTCTGCGGCGGTTTATAAGGGACTCGGCTCGCTGTTTTCCTCCGTTTTCCCCGGCGTGGAAACGTGGGTGTGGATGCTCATTATTGCCTGCCTGACCGCGCTGTATCTCGTCATCGGCGGCTATGTTGCCACGGTGTATTCGGATCTCGTGCAGGGCATCATCATGCTGGCAGGTGTTATCTGCCTCGTCGCGGCGGTGCTTTCGCATGACAGCGTCGGCGGACTTGGCGGACTGGTTGAAAATCTCGGGAAGGTTATCGAGGAGGACGGCACACCGCTCGGTACACAGCTTACCAGCATCTTCGGCGGATCTTCGTTCAAATTCCTCTGCTTCAATATCCTACTGACCAGCTTCGGTACGTGGGGACTTCCGCAGATGATCGGCAAATTCTACGCCATCAAGGATACGGGGGCGATCAAGCGCGGCACGGTCATCTCCACAATCTTTTGCCTCGTGATCGGCTGCGGCGCGTACCTCGTCGGCTCCACGTCGAGACTGATCCTCGGCGGTCAGCTCCCCGCAGGCGGTGTCGATGCCGTCATTCCCACGCTTCTGAATCAGGTGCTCAGCGGAAGCACGTTCGGTCTGATTTTGTTTGCCGTGATTATGATTCTGCTTCTTTCGGCTTCGATGTCCACGCTCTCCGCGGTCGTTCTCAACTCCGCCTCCGCGGTGGCGGTCGATCTGATCCCCTCTCTGCGCAAAAAAGAGACAAAGCCCGAAACGCAGATGCTCCTCACGAGATTTCTGTGCCTCGCGTTCGTTGCGTGCTCGTTCATCTTCGCCACGCAGAATATCCCGATCATCGTAAGTCTTATGTCCTTCTCGTGGGGCGTTGTCTCCGGCTGCTTCATCGGTCCGTACGTCTGGGGACTGTTCTCCAAACGGATCACGAAAATCGGCGCGTTTGCCGGTATGATTTCCGGCTTGCTCACCGTCGGCGGTGCTACGCTTGTGATTACGCTTACGGACAGCTTCAAATCGGCCGCGGCGCACTCTCCCGAGATGGGCGTTGCCGCTATGGCGGTCTCCATGATCGTCGTGCCGCTTGTGAGCCTGTTCACCAAGAATAAGGATAAGGAAAGAGTCGAGGAGATCTTCTCCTGCTACTCCGAGGAATAAGAGTACAGCCTCCCTCCGCACGGTTGCGGAGGGAGGTTTTTTGGTAAAAAGAAAACCGCTGGCTAAGCGGGTGATTCCGAAGAGGCTTTTGCCGTTGAGAAATCCCGCCGCAGCGGAAGGCCCCCTCCGGGAGGGGGCTCCCGACGAAGTCGGGTGGGGGAGAATGCGAGAAGAAGGTGGTTGTGATATTGTGTTCGCCCGTTTTGATTTGTCCTTTACAATCTTGACACAGCTTGGAAAGTATGATATGCTTATGGATAGAACGAAAAATCGGCGGTGAGGCGGAATGGAAAACAGGATTCAGATAAACACGTCAATTTCTCTTTCGATTGACATGATTGGCACTTTGGAGTGCGAGCCTATGCGCGTGGGCGAGGAGCATACGCACCATTTTTGGGAAATCATTCTGATAACCGGGGATTTTGAAAAATTTGACGTTTCGCTCATCTGCCCGAACGAGCCGCATTCCTTCAATAACGATTTTGCCGAGACCGCGCATATGCTGTATATCGGCTTTCGCTTCAATGAGAGTGCTGAGGCGAAAATCACGCGGCGCAAAATCCTTGAAAAGCTCGAAAGCAAAGCGCATTTTGCGGTGTACGCCTCGTTTTTTGAGAGCATGAAGGCATACGGCGAGAACGGCGAGAGCACCGCGGTTTTAGGGAAGGTTTTCGCTTTTCTGACGGAAATTCTCAGCGAATATATGATGGACAGCGGCGGCGACGAGCAGCACAGCATCGTCTCCGAAATCAAAAAATACATCGCCTTGAATCCGGACAAAGCGCTTACGGTCAGAGAGATTGCGAGCACGCTCTACCTTTCGCCTAAGTACATCGGCAATGTTTTCAAAAAGAAAACAGGGATGAGTATTTTGCAGTATCAGAAATCGAAAAAGATGGAACGGGCACTTTCCTATCTGAAAAGCGGAAAGTATGCGGTCGGCGAGGTCGCCGCGCTTTTGGGATTTGAAAACGCCGCATATTTTTCGGGCACGTTCAAGGAGTATTACGGCCTTTCTCCCGTGAATTTTTCGAAAATTTACGATAGGAAAAATTTATAACTGAAAGCGAAGTTTATTTATTTACAAATGCGCGAGCATTTGGTATTATTAACGCAGAATGGTGACATTCTGCGTTTTTGTGTGTGATTCCCCGACGGGAAAAATTTATAATTATCGGAGGCAGAAAGATGAAGCACTATTTGTTTGCCAAAAGCTACAAGGAGTTCTCTGCGGAAGAGCTGATGGAAAAGTGCGCGTCCTATGGCATCGACGGTCCGAACGCCCTGATCCGCGACGGATATTGGATCACCGAAGAAAATCTGAAGGAAGCCGCACCCGCCTTTGTCAAAACGGCGGAAGGATACGGTCTGGAGGTCAAATACGCCGATACCGACATCGCCGTTACCGACGTGGAGGCGAAAGCGGATCTTCTGCGTGCGATGAGCGACTGCGGTATCGAAAAATTCCGCCTTGCGTACGTTTTCAAGAAGAGCTTTCCCGGTCACGTCCGTGAGCTGGAGGATTTCATGAAGCGAAATCTCGCAAAGGTCGCCGAGGTCGCCGAAAAAGCGAATATTCAGGCAGTCGTGCAGATTCACGGCTTCACCTATCCGCATAACGCCACGGCGGCATACAACTGCGTGAAGGGACTTGATCCGAAGTATATCGGTATTAAGCTCGATCCCGGCAACAATTTTTCCGTAGAGGGGTATGAGTTTCTGACGTATCAGGTGCCGCTGCTCGGCGAGTACATCTGCGCCCTCGGCGAAAAGGATGCCATGCTCGTCCGCGGTGAGGATAAGGGCGACGGAAACAAGGGCTGGAGCCGTCCCTTTGTGCCTGCACAGGACGGCTGTACCAATCACGTCACCCTGTTTGAGGAGCTTTCAAAGATCGGCTTTACGGGACCGGGCATCTTCATGCCGATGTATCATCCCGAAAACTTTGCGCTGATGGAGGAAAAATTCATCGGCGAGATCAAATATTTCAAGGAAATGGAGGCAAGATTCGGCTTATGAGAATTTGTCTGATCGGATGCGGCAGAGTTGCCAAGAGCCATATGGCAGGCGCTTTGCAGATCAAGGATAAGCTGCAGGTCGTTTGCGCTGTCGGCAGAGATCTCACGAAAACAGAGGCGTTTTGTGAGGAGTTCGGAATCGAGCACGCCTTTGCTTCCTTTGAGGAGGCGGCCGCGGCGATCGAATTTGATGCGGTGGACATCTGCCTGCCCAATCATCTGCATACGGAGTTTACGGTCAAGGCGGCGGAGGCAGGGAAGCATATCCTGCTTGAAAAGCCGATGGCGAACACGGTCGCGGAGTGCGTCCTCATGAACGAGGCGGCAAAGAAGCACGGCGTCACGCTCATGATCGGGCAGAGCCGCCGCTTTTTCGTACCTGTTATGACCTCGATTGACAAGATCCGCGCGGGCGAGATCGGCGATCTCGTCAGCGTTTCGGCGAATCTGTACGCGTATCTCGAGAAAGCACCGACCGAATGGTGGAACAAAATCGAGACGGCGGGCGGACTTATGATCCCGATCTGGGGCAGTCATATCATCGACTACTGCCTGTGGGCGTTCGGCGAAATGCCCTGCCGCGTATACTGCGAAGCCTATTCCGTCAATCCCACGTGGGAGGGCGAGGACGAGGTGATTCTGACGCTCGGCTTCACGGGCGGCCGCTTTGCGGCGATCCGCATGTCGTGGAATACGAGAATGAAGGACGAATCGTGGAACGGCGAGGGCAAAATGCTCTCCAGTGCGGACGCGATCTATGAAAGATATATCCAGGGCACGAAAAAGACGATGTACCTGAACGATGAAACGAAGCTGTCTCTGAACGGCAGACTCATCAGCGAGGACGACGGCAGCCTTACGAATTTCGCCCGTCAGTATCTGGAATTTGCCGATGCGGTCGAGCACGGACGCGAGCCGATCTCCTCGGGAGAGAGGATCGTTGAGGTCATCCGCGTGCAACAGGCTGCGCTGGAAAGCGCGAAGCGGCACCGGGTCATCGAGCTTTGAGGGAGGAGAAAGCGATGTTTACGATAGGTCTTTCGGGACAAATGTTTGACGATACGTCGGTGTGGGATCATCTCGAATCGGCGGCAAAATACGGCTACAGCACGGTGGAGCTTCGCTCTACGCATGTGAATCCGAGCACGCCCGACGAAACGCTTGCTGAAATCAAGGATTTCCTTGCGGAGAAGAACATCACCGTGAACGGTCTCTCATGCTTCACGGGCAACTACGCGCTCCTTGATGATGCCGGATGCGAGACGGCGTTTGCAACGTTCAAAAAATACGTGGATCTCGCCGTGTACATGAACGCGCGATCGGTGCGCGTCTGGCCGGGCTGGATCGAATCCGCGAAGGCGAACGATGCACAGGTGGAAAAAGCCGCGCAGTGGATGCGGAAATCCGCCGATTACGCCAAAGAAAAGGGCATTTTGCTCTTAATTGAGATGCACCACGGCACGCTCTGCGATAAGGCGGATGCGTCTCTTCGTCTGCTTGAGATGATCGACCGTGACAACGTCGGGCTGACGCTCGATCCCGTCAATCTGTATCAGGTGCCCGAAAATTACACGCACGGGACGGTCAGAAAGCTCGGAAAGCACATCTTCAACGTGCATATCAAGGATATTGTAAAGCTCGCGTCGGACGAGCAGCCCTACTGCTTCGAATACGGCTTTTACGCCGGACATATCGGCAGATTCACGCCCGTCTATTTTGAGGAGAGGGCAGTAAAGCAGTACTTCACCCACCGCCGTATTTTGCAGGGTAGTGTCGATTGGCACGGTGTCATCTCCGCGCTCACTGAGATCGGCTATGACGGCGCGTTGGTTGTCGAAAGCGTATCCGAGGGCAACAGGCTCATGCCGAGCGGAGCAAATCTCGCCAAAGCGTGCATGGATGATGTAAAGGAGCTCCTCCACGGCGCACGGACGAACCGAAATTGGAAAAAATCCTCTCACACCCATACGGGACTGTATCCGATCGTCACGCCGAAGGACGGCGAATGTGAGGACGTGACGATTCTCCGCCTCAATCTGAAAAAGGGCGGGAAGTACACGCTCACGGACGGTACGCTGGAGATGAACGCACTTGTGACAAAGGGCAAAATCACCCTCGCAGGCGCGATTTCGGACAGCCTTGCCGCTCTTGACAGCTTCTATATGCCGTGCAAAACCGCAGTGGAGATCACGGCGGAGACGGACTGCTCGCTCTATATCGGCGCGGCGACGTGTGACGGATACGGCAAGCCGTTTGTGCGCAAAATGGATTTCACGCTGCCGATCGGCGACATTCACCAGATCCACGGCGAGGGCTCGGGCAGCCGCGAGGTCATGTTCACGCTTGCACCGCAGGACGAGGCATCGAGACTGATCTGCGGCGTGACGTGGAGCGGCGACGGCGCGTGGACGAGCTGGAAGCCGCATCAGCACGAAAAGGATCTCGAGGAGGTCTACTGCTATTTCGATACCGAAAAGGGACTCCATTACAGCTATAATACGGACGAGAGCTTCTTTGATGCCGAGGCGTACATCGTCGGGGACGGCGATATGGTGATCGCCCCGAGGGGGTATCATCCCACCTGCGCGATTCCGGGCAGCCGAAACACCTACTTCTGGGTGCTTGCCGCCAAGAGCCACGCCCAGAGACGCTACGATCTCGCCGTAACGGATCCGAATATGTGAGGAGGGCAGTATGTTTTCACTGAACGGAAAAAAAGCAATCATCACCGGTGCCGCAGGCAAGGGACTCGGCTCGGGCATGGCGAAGGCACTGCTCACGGCAGGCGCGTCTCTTGCCATCATTGACGTAAGTCCCGCGCTCCCCGAAAGCGTTGAGGCACTTTCCGAGCTCGGTACCGTGTACGGCGTGCACGCCGATATTTCCGCGCATGACGGACGAAAGAAAGCGTTTGCGGAAGCGTTTTCGCTCCTCGGCGGTGTCGATGTTTTCGTCAACTGCGCAGGGATTCAGAGACGGAATCCCAGCGAGGATTTCCTCGCCGAGGATTGGGATGCCGTGATTGAGGTGAATCTCACCGCGATCTTTGATTTCTGTCAGCTTGCCGGACGGGAGATGCTCAGGCAGGGCTCGGGCAAAATCATAAACGTCGCCAGTATGCTCAGCTTTTTCGGCGGTTACACCGTGCCTGCGTATGCGGCGAGCAAGGGCGGCGTCGCCCAGCTCACCAAGGCGCTCTCCAATGAGTGGGCGTGCCGCGGCGTGAACGTCAACGCAATCGCGCCGGGCTATATGGCAACGCAGATGAACACCCGTCTGATTGAGGACGAGGAGCGAAATAAGAAAATTCTCGCCCGTATCCCCGTCGGCAGATGGGGAACGCCCGAGGACGTCGGCGGTGTCACCGTATTTCTCGCATCAAGCGCGTCCGACTACATAAGCGGCGCAGTCATCCCCGTCGACGGCGGCTATCTTGGATGTTAATTATATAATCCCAATTCGATTTTGTGTTCCCGAATGATTGCAGCTTACCTTTGGCTCCCTCCGGGAGGGAGCTGTCATCGCAGATGACTGAGGGAGAGTTCGAAAACGACGGAATTAGTTGAATAATCTTGTTACGAAGGCTCCTTCCACCACTTCGTGGTCCCCCTCCCTCTCGGAGGGAGGCTTGAGGAAAGCGAGCAGTACGGCGGGAACGGGTGATTTTATGAAAATTTTGGAGGATAAAACTATGTTGAACGCAGCAGTAATCGGATGCGGACATATCGGAAAACTTCATGCAAACGCATTCGTACAGTGTGAGAATACCAACCTTTGCGCCCTGATCGATACAAATATAGAGCTTGCGCAGGCGGCGGCCGAGCAGTTCGGCGGCAAGGCATACGCAAGCATCGGTGAGGTGCCCGAAAAAATCGACGTCGTATCCGTTGCCACGCCCGGCTTTGCGCACTACAGCGTCGTAATGGATCTTTTGGATCGCGGCATGGACGTTCTTTGCGAGAAGCCGCTCACGCTCGGTGTCGATGAGGCAAGAGAGGTCGGGAAAAAATGCCGTGAGACAGGCAGACGGCTCGGTGTCGGCTTCAAAATGCGCTACGAGGAGGTCTTTCTCAAGGCGAAGGAGCTGATCCCCCGGCTCGGCAGAATCTATGCCGTAAGCGAGGTCAAGAGCCAGCCGCATCCGCTTGCCGGAAACAGAAAGTGGATGTCCGCCTCCGGCTGTATGCACGAGCTTGCCGTGCACGATTACGATCTGATTGAGTGGCTGATGGGCACGGAGGCAAAATCCGTCTACGCCCTGCTTGATTACTCCTACGGCTGGGAGACGGAGAACGGCGCACGTCTGACCGTCGAATACGAAAACGGCGCGCACGGTATGCTCCTTTCTGAATATTGCAGCGGCGAGGGTGTCGTCGGCGGCTACGACTGCGCGATGAGCTTCATCGGCGAAAACGGCTATATGCGAATTGAGCGCCCGAACCGGATCGTTCTGCATACCACGTCCCATCAGGTCATCGACGTCACGCCCGTGCCCGATTCCGAGGCATTCGCCCGTCAAACAAAGACGTTCGTGGACAGCATCCTGCACAACACGACCTTTGCCGCCGGTGTGGAGAGAGGCGTCTTTGCCACGGTATTCGTCGAAGCGGCGCACAGATCCGCAAAGGCGGAGAAGAAAATCCTCATAAAGGACATCTGAGCCGTCCCGAAAGGAAAAACATATGCAGTATTACCGTTTACCGTATGAGAAGGTCCGTGCGTTCTGCGAGCAGGTGTTCGCAGGCTACGGCTTTACCGAAACGGAAAGTGAGCAGATCACAAGCGTCCTTCTGGAGGCGGATCTGAGCGGTATCGAGTCGCACGGTATCCAGAGACTGATCCGCTATCACAAGGAGATCACCGAAGGCTTGGTCGATGTCCGTGCCGCACCCGAAATTGTCAGGGAGACGCCGATCTCTGCCACCATTGAGGGAAACGACGCGATGGGACAGACGCTCGGCATCCGCGCGATGGACATCGCCATCGAAAAGGCGAAAACGTGCGGTGTGGGCATGGTTGCCGTCCGCAATTCCAACCACTACGGCATCGCCGGTTATTACACAAGGCGAGCCGCGGAGCAGGGACTGATCGGCATCTGTATGACCAATACGGAGGCGATTATGGTGCCGACATTCGGGCGTCAACCGATGCTCGGTACGAACCCGATCGCGTTCTCCATGCCTGCCGAGCCGGTGCCTTTTACGTTTGATGCCGCAACGACGGTTGTGCCGCGCGGAAAGCTGGAGGTGTACGCAAAGCGCGACGGCGCGATCAAGGACGGCTGGGCACTAGATGAAAACGGACATCCGAGCACCGATGCCGCGCGCGTTCTTTCTAACATCATCGAAAAGACCGGCGGCGGTATTTTGCCCGTAGGCGGTGCCGGTGAGGAGACCTCCGGCTACAAGGGCTACGGCTTTGCGATGCTTTGCGAAATCTGCACCGCGATTTTCTCCGGCGGCACCACGTCGAATTATATCTACAAAACGCCGCACAAGGCGAATATCGCGCACTTCTTTATGGCGATCGATTACGGCATGTTCGGCGAGAAAGCCGATCTGGAGGCCGCGCTGTCGAAGTGTATGCAGGAAATCCGCGACTCCGATAAGGCGGAGGGGCAAAGCCGCATCTACACGCACGGCGAAAAGGAGCACGAAGCAAAACGGAAAATGCTCGCAGAGGGCATCCCCGTCAACGAAAAAACGTATGCCGAAATGCAGATGATCGCCGCGTACACGCACGCGGAGGCACACCTTCCGCGCATATGAAAACGGAATACAGAAAGGGATGGCGGAAGCCATCCCTTTCTGGGCGTTTTTATCCTTTTTTGAAATCTGCGGGAATACGGTTGACAGACGTGATTTTTTTCAGTTATAATAGTGGTAGATTTTTGCAAAGGACTGATGTACAGATGAAACCGTCCGTTCTGATTACGGGCGCATACGGCGGTATGGGCAGAGCCGCGGCAGCGGCACTCAGAGACAGCGGATTCCGCGTCTTTGCACTTGATAAATCCGTGGGGGCGGCGGAGGAAAATATCCTGCCGATTGAAGCGGATATTACCGATGAGGTCTGCGTGAAAAACGCATTCCGGCAGATCAGCGAGCAGACGGACAGGCTGTTCGCGGTGATCCATTTCGCAGGGATTTACATGCTGGATTCGCTTGTCGAAACGGACAGCGCGGATTTTGAAAAAATCTTCAGGATCAACCTCGGCGGCGCGTTTTTGGTGAATAAGACGTTTTTGCCGCTTCTGAAGGAGGGGTCCCGCATCGTTATCACTACCAGCGAGCTTGCGCCGCTCGATCCGCTTCCGTTTACGGGAATCTACGCCGTGACCAAGGACGCGCTCGATAAATACGCGTATTCTCTGCGGATGGAGCTGCAGCTGATCGGTATCAAGGTCAGCGTACTCCGCGCAGGTGCCGTTTCCACGGGGATGCTCGGCGTATCCACGGATGCGCTCGATCGGTTTTGCCGAAAGACCGCGCTGTACTCCTGCAACGCCGAGCGGTTCAGAAAAATCGTGAACAGCGTGGAGGCACGGAGCGTGGCACCCTTGAAGATTGCGGAAAAAGTGATTCGGATTCTGAAAAGGCGCTCGCCGCGCTTTGCGTACAGCATCAACCGAAATCCGCTGCTGCTGCTTTTGAACCTCCTGCCGAAGCGGACGCAGCTTTGGGTGATAAAGCAGGTGCTGAAGAATAAGGATACGGGCAGGAAGGAAGGAGACTTCGTATGAAACTTGCGTGCAGAGCATTTGTAAAATTCGCGCTCGGATCGTTGTGGTCGCTTGCCTGCTTTTTTCCGTATATTTTGGTGATCGTCATTCGCATCCGCAATGAGGAAAAGGTGCTTGAGGCAGGGCTTGCAGGTTATGCGGAATATAAAAAACGGGTGAAATACAGGCTTTTGCCGTTTGTCTGTTAAGTGGCACGGGGATGGTGCGCGAAACGTAAAAATGATTCAAAAGCCGAGGGGAAAACCGGCTTTGTGTCCCGTTTATTGTACACGTGATGGCGTATACTGGGATCAAAAAGAAAAAAGACTTCCTGAGAAGTCTTTTAGGCACACACTGTGCAGTCGGAAATCCGACGGTTTGAAAAGATTTTTATTTGAACTCGTAGTGTAATTCGATAGGGGACTATCGACATATTCAGTATATCATAAAAAGAGAAAGGTGTCAAGATGAAAATGCAAAATACTTCGTACTTTATTGGCTTGGATATTGGAACGGATTCGGTAGGCTATGCCGTTACCGATGCGACGTATGCGCTTCGCAAGTTTAAGGGAGAGCCGATGTGGGGTGTTCATCTCTTTGAAGAGGCTATGCTGAATGACGAAAGAAGAGGCTTCAGAACAGCGCGCCGCCGTCTGGATCGACGTCAGCAAAGAATTAAGCTGTTGCAGGGTTTGTTTGCAAAAGAGATTGCAGAAACGGATGAAAACTTTTTCATTCGTGTCAAGGAAAGTGCTTTGTATCCCGAGGATACGAGCTGCGGAGCCGCTTTGTTCAGTGATGAAGGCTTTGAAGATAAGGATTATTACAAAAAGTATCCGACAATTCATCATCTGATTGTCGATCTGATAGAGGATGAAACGCCGCATGATGTCAGATTGGTGTACTTGGCACTTGCGTGGCTCGTCGCGCATCGGGGACATTTTCTGAATGAGATTTCCAAAGACAATATTGCGGCGGTTACAGACATCGAGTGTGTTTATCTGGATTTTATGGGATATTTTCCGGAAGAAAAGCCGTGGCAGTGTGAGGATATACATGCTTTCGGAGATGTGTTAAAGCAGAAAATCGGTATCAATAAAAAATACAGAGAGCTGTCTATGCTCTTGTACGGCACTCCTAAAGTGCAGAAAGAGAACGGGACGGCGGAATCGTTTCCATACGATCGGGAGTCAATTCTAAAACTTTTGTGCGGCGGTAAGATCGCGCCCAAGCAGTTGTTCTGTAATGACGCATATGCGGAAATTGAGTCGTTTTCTCTTGACAAAAGTGACGACGAGCTTGCCCCTGTTCTGAATGAGCTGGGCGATGATGCGGAGCTTATACTGAAACTGAAAGCATTGTTCGACTGGGCTGTTTTGCATGATGTTTTGCAGGGGGAAACCTACATTTCCAAATCAAAGATCCGAATTTATGAGCAGCATAAAACAGATCTTGCAAACTTGAAGTATTTGATAAAAACATACCTTCCCCGAAAATACAGTGAAATGTTCCGCCTGCAAAACGGTGGGAAAGTGAACTACGAAGCGTACGCCAAAGGGAACAGCGGAAAGCAGGAAGATTTTTGCAAGTATGTACGGCAGATGCTGAAAGACGTTTCTCCGACGGAAACGGATCGGAGCGTTTATGATGAAGTGATCGCGCGGGCGGAAAATAATTTGCTTTGTACGAAGCAAGTAAATTCCAATAACCGCGTTGTTCCTTACCAGGTGTACTATCCGGAACTGAAAGCAATTCTTGATAATGCCACGAAATATCTGCCTTTTCTGAATGAGGAAAGCGACGGTCTTACCGTTTGTGAGAAAATTCTTTCCGTTTTTGAGTTCAGAGTGCCGTATTTTGTCGGACCGCTGAACGGTAAGAGCAGTCATGCATGGATAGTGCGAAAGGCGGAAGGCAAAATCTATCCGTGGAATTTCAGTGAGAAAATCGATTTGGAAGCAAGTGAGCAGGCGTTTATCGATCGGATGACAAACACTTGCACATATTTGCCTGATGCGGATGTACTGCCGAAAAAGTCTCTGTGTTATGAAAAGTTTCAGCTTCTGAACGAGTTGAACCCGCTTTCCGTCAACGGACGGAGGATTCCGGTCGAAATCAAGCAAAGATTGGTCAGTGAGTTGTTCATGCAAACGAAAAAAGTGACCAAAAAGGCGATTGTGGATTTCTTGAGAAGCAATGCGCTTTATACGGATGACGATCTTTTTACAGTAAGCGGAATTGACGACAGTATCAAGTCCTCGCTTTCCTCCTATCATGCTTTCCGGAATCTTCTGTTGTCCGGCAAACTGAGCGAGACCGACGCGGAAAAAATCATTGAGCGCCGCACATACACGGAAAGCAAAGCCAGATTTGCACTGTGGCTGGAACGTGAGTACAAAGAGCTTTCGGAAGCGGATAAAAAATATATTTGTTCTTTGAAATTTACGGATTTCGGCAGACTGTCACGACAATTACTCTGCGATCTTTACGGAACGGATACCGCGAGCACAACCGGGGAGGCACAGTCGATTCTTGAGCGAATGTGGAACGAAAATGTCACACTCATGGAGATTCTGTCCGAGCGGTATACATATTTTTCGCAAATAGCAGAAATCCGTGCGGAAAGTTTCGGTCGAACAGGCAGATCGATCGATGAACAGCTGACGGCGATGTATGTTTCCAATGCGGTGAAACGTCCCATTGTAAGAACGGCAGATATTGTGGCGGATATTGTGAAAGCCAACGGATGTGCACCCGAAAAAATTTTTATTGAGATGGCAAGAGGCGGAAAACCCGAGGAGAAAGGGCAACGAACGGTTTCGCGCTACCGCCGGATTCTCGAGCTGTATGAAAAATGCGATGATGCGGATGTCCGCCGTCTTCAGAAAGAACTTGAGGAGATGGGCGAATCCGCCGAGAGCCGTCTGCAAGGGGATAAACTGTTTTTGTACTATATGCAGCTTGGCAGATGTATGTACACAGGTGAGCCGATCGATCTTTCACAGCTGTCCGGGAAGCTGTACGATATAGATCACATTTATCCGCAATCCAAGGTGAAGGATGACAGCGTTCTTAACAACAAGGTCCTTGTCCTCTCTACAGCGAATGGCGAAAAAGGCGATGTATATCCGATCAAAACGGACATTCGCACAAAGATGGGCAGCTGGTGGAGGTATCTGAAGGATAGTGAATTGATCGGTGAAGAGAAATACAAGCGCCTTACAAGACGGGAACCGTTCAGTGAAGAAGAACAGTGGGGATTTATCAACAGACAGTTGGTAGAAACCCGTCAGTCTACCAAAGCAGTGGCGGCTGTTCTTGGTGAATTGTATCCCGAAACAAAGATTGTTTACGTAAAGGCGGGGCTGGTTTCCGAATTTCGGCAGGAATTTGACATGTTGAAATCCCGCGCCGTAAACGATCTGCATCACGCGAAGGATGCCTATCTCAACATCGTCGTTGGAAACGTTTATAACGAACGCTTTACAAGACAGTGGTTCCTTGCAAATCGGGACGGCTATAATCTGAAAACAAAAACCTTGTTCGGTCATCCCGTGCAAGGTATGAGCGGTGAGTGCGTGTGGAACGGCGCGGAGGATATTGCCAAAGTAAAAAGTGTTGTACATAAGAAAAATGCCATTCACCTGACAAGATACGCATTTTGTCGGAAAGGCGGTCTTTTCGATCAGCAGCCTAAAGCGGCAGCGGAAGGGCTCGTGCCTTTGAAAAAAGGACTGCCGACGGAAAAATACGGCGGATACAACAAGAGTACAGCAACGTTCTTCATGCTTGTCAAATACAGCATCGGCAAGAAAACGGAGCTTATGATGATGCCTGTCGAGCTTCTGTTCGCGGATAAGGTTGTGAGCGATACCGAATACGCAGCAGAGTACGCCAAGCGGACGGTTGCATCCATTATTGGAAAGGAAGTGCTGTCCGTCTCCTTCCCGCTTGGCTTCAGAAAAATCAAAATCGGTACCGTTTTGGAGTTTGACGGCTGCTTCCGTGCGTATGTAACGGGTAAATCGAGTGGCGGTAAAGAGGTTATTTTGTCAACTTTCATGCCGCTGATTGTCGGGTATGAATGGGAGAAATATATCAAGCGGTTGGAGAAATTTGCGGAAAAGAAGAAAAATAATCCCGATCTGGTGTATTCCGAGCTGTATGACGAGGTCAGCACCGCGAAAAATCTGGAGCTGTACGATATTCTGACTGCAAAGCTGCAAACGGTATCCTATCAGAAATGTCCTGCGAATCCGTCGGAAACTGTCAAAAACGGCCGTGCCCTTTTTGAGGCACTGGATGTGTTTGCGCAGACGAAATGCTTGCTGCAGATTCTGCTCGTGTTTGCCCGTGTAAACGGATGTGATCTGAGCTTGATCGGCGGAGTAGCGAGAGCTGCGGTTTCAACCCGTAGTGCATCGCTTTCCAACTGGAAAAAGAATTACACGGATGTCCGTATTATTGATGCGACAGCATCGGGCCTGTACGGCTCAAAATCCGTGAATCTTCTGGAGCTTATATGAGCTGGCGCACGGTCGTTGTCACAACCCGCTGTAAGCTGGATTTGAAGATGGGCAGCATGGTGATCCGGGGGGAGGATACCAAACGGATCTTCCTGGATGAAATCGCCATGCTGGTCATTGAAAATCCAGCCGTATCCCTGACCGGATGTCTCCTGGAAGCGTTGATTGAAAAGAAAATTCGGGTGGTCTTTTGTGACAGCAAGCGTTCTCCTATAGCGGAATTGCATCCGTACAACGGCTCGCACGATTGCTCCCGAAAAATCAAAACGCAATCGATGTGGAGCTCCGCCGTTAAGGGAACCGTCTGGACGGATATTATTTCGGAGAAAATCCGCAAGCAAGCGGACTTTCTGGACGAACTCGGCAAAGATCGTGAAGCGGTGCTGATCCGTTCCTATCTCGGAAATATTGAGCATTACGATACGACGAATCGGGAAGGTCATGCGGCGAAGGTGTATTTCAATGCGGTATTCGGCATGGATTTTACGCGGAGCGCGGAGTGCATTACCAATGCCGCTTTGAATTACGGATACGGGATTCTGCTGTCTGCGTTCAATCGGGAAATCGTCGCCTGCGGTTATCTGACACAGCTTGGCATTTTTCACAGCAATATGTTCAATCCGTATAATCTGAGCTGTGATCTTATGGAGCCGTTTCGCGTGCTTGTGGATCGTGCGGTGGAAGAACACTCCTTTACCGCCTTTGAAAGCGCAGAGAAGCATATTCTGTGGAGTCTTCTAAGCGATTCCGTTTTTATAAACGGCAGTAAGCAGACTGTCCTGAATGCGATCAAACTTTATACCAGAAGCGTATTTGACGCTCTGAATGATGCGGATACGTCCAAAATCAAATTCTACAGCATATGAGTTACAGATTTATGCGACTTTTAGTCTTTTTTGATCTTCCCACCGAAACTTCGGAGGACAGACGAAATTATCGCCGTTTTCGAAAAACGCTCATCAAAAACGGTTTTATTATGCTGCAGGAATCGGTGTACTGTCGGATGTTTATCAATCCTACGGCGGAAAAAGCCTCCATGGATATAATACGGAAAAACAAGCCGCCTATGGGAACGGTACAGATGCTGTCCGTAACGGAAAAGCAATTTTCAAAAATGGAGTATCTTGTCGGCGAATACCACAGCGAGATTATTGACAGCGACGAAAGGTTGATTGTTTTATGAAGTTTGCCTATCCCGATATAAGTGAAATCATACACTGGTCGCGACCGTTGATTCCCACTTTGGTGATCGAAAACCAGTCTTTGTTTCGAAAACTTTTGAAGGATATGTATCTTTCAGCAGACGGGACATCTACACCTCTTGTGCTGTCCAGGGATAACAAACCGATTGATTTTGCAAAGTATGCGGAGATTTTAACCGATTTTGTCAATTTCAATATCAACCAAAAAACGCTTCTCACGAAGGTGTGTGCAGCATTGGAGAGAAATGCAGTTTCTGCGGAGCATTATTTGGGAACACAAGAGCTTCTGTGTGCCATTGAAAACAGCGTAAGTACATGGGCATTTGATTTTCCGTGTGATATTGTGGCTTCAAAAATATCCGTGTCAAATCTTTTGAAGGCGATCGGGGTTGAGGTTCATGACGCGTATCACGGGGAACACGGAGATGCAGAGCGGATTATTGATTACATGGAACTGGTGCGTGAATTTGACCGTGACAAGATGTTTGTGACGGTCAATATGCGCAGCTACTTTTCCGATGCGGTGATTGAGAGCTTCATGCACACGGCAATTCTTCATGAGTACAAGGTGCTTATGATTGATTCCAAATCGCATCCGCTCTTGAAAACGGAATCCAGATGGACTGTGGATGCGGATTTGTGCGAATTTTGATTGATTTTTTTGTAAAAACGGTGTATAATAGACTAAGGTGAAGTTTTGCCCTTATAGAATCCCTCGGTCTCTGCGGATTCGTACCCCGCTTTTTCGGATGTTGATTCGGAATTTGAGATTTGAGGTTTGAGAGTAGTGTAATTCTATAGGGGACTAAAACGTCAAGGATGTGCCTATGAACGCACAGACAGTTTGAGAGTAGTGTAATTCTATAGGGGACTAAAACTTTCGTCTGCTCGTTCAAATTCACCCAAAAGTTTGAGAGTAGTGTAATTCTATAGGGGACTAAAACTGCCACCTTCCGCAACCGCAATGTTTGCGTGTTTGAGAGTAGTGTAATTCTATAGGGGACTAAAACTGAATATTACAAGCCAAATCAAGTCGAATTGTTTGAGAGTAGTGTAATTCTATAGGGGACTAAAACTGTGTAATGTTCATATTCATCACCTCTTGAGTTTGAGAGTAGTGTAATTCTATAGGGGACTAAAACATTGTAAAGTCGGTGAATACCTCCCGCGAAGTTTGAGAGTAGTGTAATTCTATAGGGGACTAAAACCAATCTTATATCGCCGTTGCGCCAATACTTGTTTGAGAGTAGTGTAATTCTATAGGGGACTAAAACAAACAAACTTGAAATCGACAAAGACGATATGTTTGAGAGTAGTGTAATTCTATAGGGGACTAAAACTTCTTGAAAGAACAGGGCTTGCACCTCTATGTTTGAGAGTAGTGTAATTCTATAGGGGACTAAAACTTTGCCATGCTTTTTGGAATGTATCTTTGAGTTTGAGAGTAGTGTAATTCTATAGGGGACTAAAACATCCCCGTTCACCGTTCCCGCCTTGCATTTGTTTGAGAGTAGTGTAATTCTATAGGGGACTAAAACTTCGCTCATTCAAAGCACCTCTTTACTTATGTTTGAGAGTAGTGTAATTCTATAGGGGACTAAAACTTCTGTGAGTTGCTGAACGAAGTCCCACCAGTTTGAGAGTAGTGTAATTCTATAGGGGACTAAAACGAAATCATCAGGCAGCACGATCGGCAGCTTGTTTGAGAGTAGTGTAATTCTATAGGGGACTAAAACGTATAACCTTATCGGACAGGCGTAGAGTAGCGGTTTTCGCGCAAAATCCGCAGCTTTTTGCTATATAGCCCCTTCCGCTGTCCGAATCCCAAAAAGCAAAACGCCACCTGCCAAGGCAAGCCTTGACAGATGGCGTTTTCTTGTAATTTCCCACATGACGTGAGAATCAATGGTGGAGGCGAACCATGTGAGAAAACAGGGGATAATCGGTGCGGTTTTCTAATGAATCTGCCGCGCGCAGAGGTGGCTGTGCCGAATCCGACGTACAAAGTGTTCGTGATTGGACGTCACGTGCTCAACTACTGCGGTGGCTTTGGCGCGGAGGAGTAAGAGGAGGAACATGGCGCAACAACGGATATACGAATGATCCGCTATAAGTAAGAACAGGTCTCTTGCAAAAGAGACCTGTTTTTTGCTGTTTATCCAAGCAACCAATCCGCGACATCAACAATTCTTACGCCTTCGTACTGGTACTCATCATGCCGTGTGCGAGCAATCACCATCTTGGGATATGCGTCCTTGATTTGGAGCAAAGGCGATACCTCACGCTCAAAAGTCTTTTCATCACTGATGTTATCGGACACTTGAATATAAATCTTTTCGTTCCGCTTGAGGGCAACAAAGTCAATCTCTTTTTTGTAGAGCACGCCGACATACGTGGAGCAGTATGCAAATCCCGATAATTACAGTTCGCTCACTTATGAAGATACGCTGCTCATGGCAGAAGAGCTTGCTCCGTTGATCACGCCCGACGAGGATGAAGCATCGGCTGTTCGTTTCGATGCTTTGATGTATGGAATTGAACTTGCCTATCTTGCCGGCAAGAAGTATTCCCGTGCTCGTACCGATCTTTACAAAAAGGTCAGCGGAATCGCGAGTGTGGCAAACATTCCCGAGATTATGGTGCAGTCTGAGCTCATCAATAAAATTCTGCATACGGATTATTTGGACAACGCGGGTATTAACGAATTCGAGCATATCCGTGAAAATCTCCGCGATCTGATGAAGTATATCCCCAAAAGCGGCGTAAAGTATATAACGGATTTTGATGATGAGATTCTCTCGGTTGAATGGAACGAATCCGATCTTGAAAGTGACGATCTTAAGAATTATAAGGCGAAGGCGGAGTTCTATATTCGACAGCATCAGGATGAAGCGGCAATTGCAAAACTGAAGGGTAATGTCCCGTTGAATGCGGAGGATGTACAGGCTCTTGAACGTATTCTGTGGAGCGAGGTTGGCAGTAAGAAGGACTACGAAGCCGAATACGGAGAAAAGCCTCTCGGTGAATTCGTCCGTGAGATTGTTGGGCTTGATATGTCTGCCGCTAAAGAGGCTTTTTCAGCGTATCTGAATGATGTGAGCCTTGATCCCAGGCAAATATACTTCGTGAATCAGATAGTGGAATATATCATTCACAATGGTGTGATGAAGGATATGTCGGTGCTTCAGGAAGCACCGTTTACCGATCACGGAAGCATCGTAGAGGTGTTTACCGATGTAACGGTGTGGCTTGGTATTAAAGCAGTGATTGATCGTATCAATGCCAATGCTGCGGCATAACGAAATATAACGAGCGAACCAAGAGGGGCAGGGGGTGCCAGCATGCTCTTAGCCATTCAAGCAGCACTCGGCGCGAGCGATGCTCCCGCAAGTAAAGCGGTGATGCATTGGCGGCAGATTGAATGCCGATGTACGGGCATTGTGCGGTGTATCCGCTGCCACGGCAAATCGGATTCTTTCGGGATTGGTTGAAGAAGGGAGTTTGGTTACGTGCAGAGTTTTCGGACATTGGGGCTATCGAAAAAAATAAAAGGATGGTTTATGCTGACGATGCTTATGCTTTCATTTTTTGGATTTACCGCTTGCGGTGCGGATAACGAAGGCGGCGCGGATGCTGCCGATACCGTGGGCAAGCAGACCTACGAGCAGATTTCCGCTAAAGAAGCCAAAGAGATTATGGATTCTGAAACGGACTATATCATCATTGACGCCCGCACCGAGGCGGAGTTTGCCGAAGGGCATATCGAAGGCGCGATCCTCATTCCCGAATACGAGATCGCAGACCGTGCCGAAAAAGAGCTTCCCGATAAGGATGCGCTCATCCTCGTCTATTGCCGCAGCGGCAGACGGAGTAAGATCGCCTCGGACGAGCTTGTGAAACTCGGATACACCAACGTCAAGGAATTCGGCGGCATCATTGATTGGCCGTATGAGATTGTGAAGTGAGGAAATATGATAACCGAAGTAGTTGCTGCCCTCATTTGGCAGGGCGATACGTTCATGATCTGCCAGCGTCCGGCACACAAGGCGAGAGGGCTTCTTTGGGAATTTGTTGGCGGCAAGGTTGAACCGGGCGAAACGAAGGAACAGGCGCTTATCCGCGAGTGCAGGGAAGAGCTTGACGTTACCCTCTCCGTGGGGGATGTGTTTATGGACGTTATTCATGAGTATCCCGACTTGACGGTGCATCTGACGCTGTTCAATGCTACCATAGCCGAAGGCGAACCTGTGATGCTCGAGCATAACGATATCCGGTGGATCACACCGAGCGAGATACCAAACTACGAGTTCTGTCCGGCGGATGAAGAAATACTTGCGAAACTTTGCGAGGTACATATGACAAACTATAAAACCGAAGCTCGCTCCCGTTTTGGCAATACCGACGCCTACCGCGAGCACGAGCAAAAGACAAAAAACTACACCAAAGAGAAGTGGGCAGAAGCAAACGACGGCATGATGGCGATCTTTGCCGAGTTTGCCGCGTGCAAGGATAGCGGTGCGAGTGCCGATTCTGCCGAAGCGCAGGCTCTTGTCGCAAAGCTTCAGACGCACATCACCGGAAACTACTACACCTGCACCGATGAGATCCTCGCAGGACTTGGCAAGATGTACGTTGCCGACGGGCGATTCAAGAAGAATATCGACAAGTACGGTGATGGAACAGCCGAGTTCGCAGCGGATGCGATTGCCACGTATACCAAGAAAAAATGAATCCATATCTGAAAAAGCCGGACAAGCAGGGCGATTATCAAGGATTACGCGACGGAAAAAAGCGAATCTGATCGACAATCCGAAATTTATAGAGGTGTACTATGGAATACAGACAACTTCCTCACGGAAATAAAAACGAAAAATTCAGCGTGCTCGGGCTTGGCATGGGCGGAATCGGAAAGACACCGCCCGACGAGATCGAGGCGATCATACGCAAGGCAATCGACAACGGTATCAACTTTTTTGACCTTTGCACGGCAGGGGCATCCTATGCACCCATCGGGAGAGCCATAAAAGATTGCCGTGACAAGGTGTTCTTGCAGGTGCATTTCGGTGCCGTATATGACGAGGACGGAGAGTACGGATGGTGCCGCGATTTTGACACCATCAAAAAGACCTTCCTCTGGGAGCTTGAACAGCTTGGCACAGATTATGTGGATTTCGGATTTTTGCACTGCGTGGACGAGGACGAGGATTTTGATAAACTTTGCGAAATCGGGGTGCTCGATTATATCAAGGAGCTGAAACAGCAAGGAACTGTCCGTCACATCGGCTTTTCCTCCCATACGCCGAGCGTGGCAAACCGCATTCTTGATACGGGGCTTGCGGACATGATGATGTTCTCGATCAATCCCGCCTACGATTTTGAGAAGGGTGACGAGTACGGCATCGGTTCGGTAAATGAACGGTTTGCACTTTTCAAACGGTGCGAGCGCGAGGGCGTTGGTATCAGCGTGATGAAACCGTTTTTTGCCGGTCAGCTTCTGTCGGCAGATCAGTCTCCCTTTGGAGTTGCTCTGACGCATAATCAGTGCCTCCAGTATGCCCTCGACCGACCGGGCGTGCTGACCGCCGTTCCCGGCGTGCAGACGATGGAGCATCTGGATACGCTTCTTTCATTCCTCACCGCCACCGACGAGGAAAAGGATTACTCCATCATTGGCACGTTTACGGCGGACACGATCACAGGCACTTGTGTGTACTGCAACCATTGTCAGCCTTGCCCGGCAGGAATTGATATCGGGCTTGTCAACAAGTATTATGACCTTGCCCTGGCAGGGGATGATATGGCAGCCAACCACTACACAAAGCTGTCGGTCAATGCCGCCTCTTGCCTGCATTGCGGACATTGCGAGAGCCGCTGTCCCTTCTCGGTCAAACAGGAGGGGCGGATGGATGCGATCGCAAAGTATTTTCGCTGACCGATAAGGAAGAATTTGACCTTCCGAAAGCACTATCCGAGATGCAGGCAGATCGAAGAAAAGATCAAAGGGCTGTTATGACGGGCTTTTGCCGTTTGTCCGGTAAGAAGAAAATCAACGAATAACATGCGAGGTACATATGCTGAAAAAGCTGTATGACAAAAGCAAAATCCGGTTTGCCGTCTTGTGGATCATCGCCTATTGTGTGCTGATGTCCGTCGGAGATTCCCTTTCCGCAGAGATTGGTGTCGAAAAATCGGCAACACTTCCCATCGGAATTTTGCTTTCGGCAATTCTTCTGCTGTTTTTGCAAAAGCACGGCCTTTTTGAAGCCTATGGACTTTGCCGTTCGGGGGTATCGGCGCGCTCTATGCTGTATTATCTTCCCGTACTGCTTATGCTCACAACCAATCTGTGGTACGGCGTTACCGTCAATTACGGTGCTGTCGAAACTGTTTTGTACATACTGTCCATGTTCTGCGTCGGATTTTTGGAGGAGGTAATCTTCCGCGGCCTGCTCTTTAACGCAATGCGGAAAGACAGCCGCAAAGCCGCCGTCATTGTTTCCAGCGTGACCTTCGGCATCGGGCATATCATCAATCTCGTGAACGGATCGGGCGCGGAGCTTTTGCCGAATCTTTTGCAGGTGGTGTACGCCACCGCCGCGGGGTTTATGTTCGTGATGATGTATCTGAAAACGGACAGTCTCATCGGCTGTATTGCCGCGCACGGACTGTTTAACGCGCTCAGCGTATTTGCCAATGAGGCGAACGCGACGCCAAAGAGGCGGATACTCAGCTGTGTCCTGCTTACAGTGATCACGGGCGCGTACGCGGTGTATCTCGCACGGACGGCGAAAGGGGACAGAAATGATTAAAGAACTCATGCACGATCCGATATTCCTCGCAGGGAAGTCGGCGATCGCCACAAAAGAAGATCTGCCCGTCGCGCAGGATTTGCTCGACACGCTGACGGCGCATAAGGACAGCTGTGTCGGCATGGCGGCGAATATGATCGGCGTGAAAAAGCGCATTATCGCGTTTCTCGATGAAAGCGGAAAAACGCCAACCTACACCGTGATGCTCAATCCCGAGATCAGTAAGAAAGACGGCGCGTATGATACCGAGGAGGGCTGTCTGTCACTCCTCGGCGGTCCGCGAAAGTGTAAGCGGTACAAGTCCATCAAGGTGCGGTATCAGACCACGGAGATGCAGGTGCGGATGAAGACCTACACAGGCTTTACGGCGCAGATTATCCAACATGAGGTGGATCACTGCGAGGGGGTGCTGATATGACGAAACAAGCCTTCCTCGACTACTGCCTCAACACATACAACACTACTTCCGACTACCCCTTCGATGAAGATTTCGAGACCGCGGTCCTTCGTCATACCGACAACCGTAAATGGTACGCCATCGTCATGCGAGTACCCCGCCGGAAGTTCGGCTTCGACAGCGATGAGGTGATCGACGTGGTCAATCTGAAGCTGCCGACCGAGATGTTCGGTTCATTCGGGGCGGCGGACGGCGTGTATCCCGCATATCACATGAATAAACATCATTGGATCTCCGTGCTTCTCCCCGATGCGCCCGATGACGTGGTGGAGTTTCTTGTAAACGTGAGTTTCGAGGCGACGAAGGACAAGCCGAAGCGCAGAAAAACCTGAAGGCAATACCCTCTCCCGTCAATCCCCCAAATCTCACTGATATACTATCCTTATGAGGCCGCGAAGCAATTCGCGGCTATCTTTTTTCAGTGAGGTTGTTTATGAAAACTATCCGTGTTCTTGTGGTCGCGCCCGGTGAAAAGCCGGTCGCAAGGGAAATCCCCAATACCTTGGAGAGCCTGCAAAAGGAGGTCGGCGGAGATATCGAGGTGATCTATCCATTTGATGATTCCGTGGGGATCATCTGCAACGAGGAAGGTAAGCTGCTCGGATTGCCGCTGAACCGCGCTCTGCGGACGGAGGACGGTGAGATATACGATATCATCGCCGGGACGTTTCTCGTGGTTGGACTGGGAAAGGAGGATTTTATCTTCCTCGATGACGATCAGCTCGAAAAATACACCGCGCTGTACGGCAGGGCGGAGGTGTTTTGGCGGATCGATGGACGCATCTGCGCCTTGCCTGTTTGAACGGAATCGAAAACAAAAACATCCGGCAGAGGGATTGAAAAATCCTCCTGCCGGATTTTCTGTTGTTCAGATCTTTCTTGTTGTAAAAACAATGATAGCTTACAAGCGTTTCTCCAATAAACTGTCAACAAGCAGTTCGATGATCTGCTGTTCCTTATCGGGCAGCTGTTGGACTTTTTCTGTGAGTGTTGCCGTTTCGCATGCTCCTTGAAATCCGCGCAGGATATAATCCGTGCTGATGTTCAATACAGTGCTGACTTTTATCAAATTCTCCGGTCGGATAGCCTTTTTCCCCAGTTCAAGGTTGGAGATCATCTGAACCGACACATCCATTTTCTCCGCGAGGTATTCTTGCGTGTAGTGCAGTTCCCGCCGCCGCGCATTGATTCTTGCGCCGATTTCCTGTAAAAGTTTCTCATCTCCCATGTTTCACACCATCACTTTTGTTGAATCTATAGTTATAATTATATACTCTATAGATTCAATGAATAATATTCCATGGGTTGACTTTTATCGCCTATGGGTGTATAATTGTGTGTGTGCGTGAAAAAAACGGGATAAGACATTCGGAAAATATTAACAAAAAAGGAGGACTGCTATGTGGACTGCAACCAAAAATGAAAAATGTTGCGCTACCTGCGCAAATTGGGGAGGAGGGAGATCGGTTACATATGCACACACGGTCGAGACTGACGATCCGGGTGAATACGGAAAGTGCTATGCAGGCGTATTCTCCGGATGCAGCAGCGGACAGCGTGCTTGTGACGGCAGAAATTGTGCAAAATACCAGAAGTGGAGTGCTCTTTAATCACCTTGCATTGCTCGGGGTTAAACAGCAGACAGATCACAAATCATTTTGAAAGATGAAAAGGAGTACAGACAGAACTATGGCAGACTACAAAGTACTTAAGGATTTTGAATTCAAGGATCTCGGCGGCGGTGAGTGGGAGCTCTCGAAATACGTCGGTTTCGATGAGAGCGATGTGGAGATTCCCGCACAGATCGAGGAGAAGAAAATTGTATCGATTGGTGAAAAGGTTTTCTTTGAAAACAACTATCTGAAAAACGTTCGCATTGCGGCGGGAATCCGGCATATCGGAGCGAATGCTTTTTATCACTGTGAGTCATTGGAAACCGTTTCAATTTCTGATGGGTTGGAAGCGATCGGGAATTATGCTTTTTCAAGATGTGAGGCGTTGAAAAGTATTCTTCTTCCCGGTACGCTGCAAACGATAGGGGAATATGCTTTCAGTGAGACTGCCATCAAGGAATTGATAATTCCTTCTTCCGTTACGGAGATCGGTGAGCATATGTGTGCGGAGAGTCAACTTAATAAAGTTGTTCTTTCTGAACAGCTGACGGAAATACCGGAGGGAGCATTTTTTAACTGCAAGCATATGACCGCAGTGGAGCTTCCTGAAAATATCAAACGAATTGGTGACAATGCCTTTGCTCTTTGCCAATACATACCACTTTTGGAACTGCCTGACGGATTGGAGAGCATTGGCACGGAAGCATTTTACGGCACTTACCAGAAAAGCAGCGGATCCTCGTCTGTTTCCGTTGTATGCCTTTCTGTCCCCAAAAGTGTAAAACGAATCGGTGAAAAAGCCTTTGCCGCCTGTGGAATTACCTCTATAGCCTTTATGCCGGGATGCGAAGCGAAGCTTGAGGATGGTGCTTTGGGCGGCAATCCTGTCCAGAACCTGTATATACCTGCGTCTGTGAAAAAAATAGGAAGAATCTTCAAATCATTTTCTTTTACCTTTTATAAAACGGATAAGGTCAATGAAAAAGGGGAAAAAATATATGACGCATGGGGCGATACCGTGGAGGAAACCGTCAGTGTGACCGGAGAAACGGATCAAATTCCGGAAGGCATGACAATGTTTTGTGAACCGGGCTCGGCTGCTTTTCGTTTCGCCAGGGAAAACAGTGTAAAATGTGCCGAGTATGAAAGCAATCTGCCCCGGTTTACAGAGGCTTTTCAGAAGCAGTTGGAAGAAGAGAAAAAGGATCGGGTAGAATTTGAGCGAAACCGTGAGAAAGCAAAACAAAGAAAAGCCGTTTGCGCGGAAGACTACACGCGTGAGGAGTGCCTGTACGCAGAGGATGTGGATCAGAAAGCCAAAGAGTTTGTTGTTCCTGCACGGATCAAAGTGATCAAGAAAGATGCTTTCTCCGGCGGAAAGTGTTCCTGTGAGAAGGTTACGTTTGAAAAGGGCAGTCAACTCGTTTATATCGAGGATAAAGCATTTATTGGAAACCGCGAGCTGAATAAGATCCATTTTCCCGCAAGCCTTCGAAAGATTGGCAGACAAGCTTTTGACAACTGCGTCTATCTTAGCGAGATCAAATTTGCTCCGGGATGTCAGCTTGAGATCATTGAAGCCCTGGCGTTTAACAATATCGCTAACCTGTATTGTAATACGATCGTTCTCCCTTCCGGCGTAAAATATATCGGATGGCGTGCTTTTTATGGCGGTCACAGTAAGAAAATCAAGGTTCCTCACGGATGTGAGGTGGACGGAGAGGCATTTGATGCGGAATACGATTCCAATAAATCGAAGGTTATCTGGACAAAGGGAGCAAGCGGAGAGGGAGACTCTATTGTACAAAAGATCGCCGATTTCTTTAGTAAATTCAAAAAATAAGGTTACTTTCGGCAATTCTCCCCCGCAAAACCCCGTTATTTCAACCACATATTATCCTCATGAGCCCCGGGCGACGCACCCGGGGCAAATTTATTTCATGGAGGATTTTATGTCTGAGAACACCTGTCGCCATTGCGGCCAAGAAGTCATCCCCGATCAGCTCTGCGAGTTGAACGGGGACTTTTTCTGTCCCGAGTGCTATGAGGCACTCACCGTCATCTGCGCCTGCTGCGGAGAGCGCATCTTCCGCACGGATAACGCAGGGAGCCGATCTACACCACTGTGCGCGTCCTGCCGTGATCTGGAGTATACCACGTGCACCCGATGCGGTCAACTCATCCACAACGATGACGCCTGCTATTTCGGTATGCACGATGACGATCCGTACTGCGAATCTTGTATGGATGCCATGGAGGATCACCCGATCCATAATTACAACTACAAGCCGCAGGCGGGTTTCTATGGAGAGGGATCGCGGTACTTCGGCGTGGAGCTCGAGATCGACGAGGCAGGAGAATCCGACGCAAACGCCCGGGAGATCCTGTCGGTCGCCAATGAAGTGAGACAGCACATCTACTGCAAGCATGACGGCTCGCTGAACGACGGATTCGAGATCGTCACCCACCCGATGACGGCGGCGTATCACCGCGATAGTATGCCGTGGACGCGCGTGCTGGAGAGGGCACGTTCGCTTGGGTATTATTCCCACCAGGCGAGCACGTGCGGTCTACATATCCATGTGAACCGTTCCTCCTTCGGTGAGAACGAAGACGAGGTCATCGCCCGCATCCTCTATTTCGTGGAGCGGCACTGGAACGAGCTTCTGCAGTTCTCCCGACGTACACGGAGCCAGCTCGATCGGTGGGCGGCACGGTACGGATACAAGGATCATCCAACGGAGCTGATGGAGCACGTCAAAAAGGGAGGTGCAGGTCGCTACACCTGTGTGAATCTTATGAATGACGATACCGTGGAGTTCCGTATCTTCCGCGGTACGCTCAAGTACAACACACTCATCGCTACGATCCAATTGGTCAACCGCATCTGCGATCTCGCCGTATGTCTCAGCGATGAAGAGATCCGCAGTCTCACATGGTCTCAGTTTGTGTCATCGGTCAAGGAGGACGAGCTTATCCGCTATCTGAAGGAGCGCCGCCTTTACGTCAGCGAGCCTGTGAACGGGGAGGAGGAAATCTGATGTGCTGTTTATTCGGAATCATGGATTACAACAACTCCCTCTCCATCGGCAAGCGTGTACGTGTCCTCAACGTCCTCGCCCGTGCTTGCGAGGATCGCGGTACGGATGCCACGGGCATCGCCTACCACGACGGACAAAGGCTGTGCATCTACAAACGCCCTCTCCCTGCGCATAAGATGCATTTCCACTTGCCGCCGAAAGCGAATGTTATCATGGGGCACACGCGGATGACAACGCAAGGAGACGAGCGATTCAATCAGAACAACCATCCGTTCCTCGGCTGTGCGGGTGGAGAGCGATTTGCTCTTGCCCATAACGGTGTCCTTCGCAACGATCGGGAGCTGAAGCGCGCCCACAATCTGCCGTCCACATCGATTGAGACAGACAGCTATGCGGCGGTGCAGCTGATTGAGAATCTCGGTGAACTCACTCCCGACAGCCTATCCCTCATGGCGGAGGCGGTGGAGGGGAGCTTTACGTTTACCGTGATGGACAGCCGCCGCGGTATCTACATCGTGAAAGGGAACAACCCGCTGTGTCTGTATTACTGGGCGGAGCTCGGACTGTACGTCTATGCCTCCACGGAGACGAGCCTCAAAAAGGCGCTTGTGCAGATTCCGTTCCTGTCGACCAATGCGGAATCCGTGCCGATCGAGATGGGCGATATCCTCCACATCACGGCGGACGGCAAGCGCACGTACAGCCGCTTCAACTGCGAGCATCTTCTGTGGGCAGAGTATTCGTCGCTATACCGCTATCCCGAGATTCCATACACCACGACGGACACGTCTTATGCCGAAACCCTGCGCTCGGTTGCGTATTTGTTCGGATTCTCCGCGAAGGAGGTCGATCGGATGCTTGCTGACGGCATGTCCCCCGAGGAGATCGAGGAGATGTACTACTGCGGGGCGTGGTGAGGCATCTGACACAGAGAAATGTATGGTTTAACCGCCTGATTGCCGCAAATTCGCGGTAATTGGGCGGCTGTGTCGGATGTGTCAGTGTGAGGAGAATTTCTTTTTTAGGGTGTACAGAAGGCGGTGTCCGTGTTATAATTATTAAAACACGGTGCGTATACGGAAGATATACGTGACACTGACACAATTGACACGGAGGGGAACATAGTGGGAAACAATACAGATATCGGAGTAAAGGTGCAGAAGTTCTATTTTGATGATAAAAAGCAGTTTCTGCGGGACTTGGAACATGGCATCCTGAAAGGAATTTATGAGAATAACAAAATCGCAAAAAAAGAAACGGTAAATAAACTATATGAAACCGTGGACGAAAGCAAAAATTCCGGGGTGGAAAAGATCAAGTGTGCGGCGAAAGTAGCTGTGAGCATGATTTTTAATCAGGAATATTTTAGCAAAGATTTTGACAAAGATTTTTTGAATTGGTTAATTGAGCGAATGACGAATTGGGTTGTGGCGGAGTACCTGCATAGGTGGTTGAACCTGGATTCATCGGCCGTGATGACTCTGCCGGATTATTATAGAGATATGATTGCCGAGCGTCAGGAAAAAGGTTCATCAGATCAGGTGAGACCTTTCCGGAGAAGAATTGCGAAAAGTGCTAGATATGATGAATATGCTCGTACCCAGTTTGTTAGCGGAACGGACATTAAACTGCCGCAGAAAAGGACGGCGTCGGAAAAACGGGAACGCGGAAAGAAGTATTCATATGCGGTGTTGACAAAAAACTGTTTTGTGTGGAGTTCTTTGGGACAGTTTTGGAAATTGCTGTTTCAGGGAAAGGATTTCTTTCATGTGAGAACAAACAAAGAATCTGTCGCGGATTTGGAACAGGCATACGAGGAGTATGAGATGTTACGAAAAAAACTGTTGGAGTTTTCGACGTCAGAAGGCAAGCGCTACGTAAAAAATTACGTGTGGGGGTGCATGTGTGTTCGTGATTTTGAATGTACACATAGATTGTTGTATTATGCCAGAATCGCCAAATATATGGTTGAAAATCATATAGAGAAAATTCCTGAAGGCGTGAATTTATTGACAATCTATTGTGCGAGGGGAATGCCGAGAGAGAACGCTGCCCCCATATTCTTCACAACAAATCTGCTTTTGAATCAGGAGGAGATCATTCAAAAAGCGTTCAGTGGGAGCGCGGAAGCGGAAGAGAATGTGTTGGTTTGCATTCATGTAGCTTGTACGTGTGCTTTGAATATGGTTGTTGAGGCGTATCCTCCTGCTGAGCAGCCGAATTGGAACGATACTGTTTTTTATGAAGCTAGAGATTTTTATGAAAAAGATTATGGAATGAACGTGTTTTTGAAAATGCTGAAAAACGATTGGAAACAGGAAGGGCGGGACGGAGAAGAAGAGAAAATTAAAGGAATGCAAGTGTTAAAAAAAATACGTGAAATTTATTATAATAATTCTTATATAGATCCCGATATGGTGTACACTATACGGAAAATAACAGGATGTTTCACATAAACAGAAGAAAGCGACATGGCTGAAAACCATGTCGCTTTTTCTATGGAAAGTATCAAAACAGAAAATTTGTTTTGCTTTGGAGGAGTTTTGTTGCTGATAAATAGCCTGTCTGCGTTATTGATAATAGGTGATGTGGATGGACGCGATTTTTTTGTCCTTTAGAGAACTTTTTAATGTGGTAAAATGATATTGCCCCCGAAAAAGGAGGTCTCAAGCGCTTAGAGAAAAACACAAAAATATATAACGAGGAAAAAATCTATGAAAGATATTATTCAAAACAATTCCGAGAATACTTCGGGCCAGAAAAAACGTGCAGCGAAGTACATCTATCCTATGAAATTCTACAATAAAGAAGGGAAGGAGTTGAAGCCCCCTATGGAATTCTTCCACTTCCCCGAAGTGTGGGAAGATTACTACGAAGAAATTGATCTGTCCCAGCCGTTCGCTGACATGACGGGATTCCCCGGTGCGAAGGTTGAGGAGCCGGTGGAGGTTGAACCGGCGAAGGTTTTCAAATTTGAATTGGAGCCCGAATCTCCCGAGAAAAAAACAACCGGGTGGGGCTGGTGCGACACGTGGGATTTCTTAAGCGTTGTACTGCAAGAAGAAAAGCAGCCTGCCTCGAACTCGCCTATTCAGGTGGTCGGAACTTCGTCGTCTGCAGAAGAAGTGCGGGCTGTGGAGATCTTGCCGAAAAGCACCCTTCCCGAGCAGTCTGTGCAGATGGAGATTCTGAACGATACGCGTTACTCCGCCTATCAGCAGGCACAGCGCGCTGTCGAGCGGATTGCATTCGGCGTGTACAGAGACAGACTGTATTGGCACAACGGCCAATATTATGTGGAGGTTTCCGAGGATGAGGCAAGCAGGCTTGTCATCAGTGCCTTTCGTGAATCTTTTCGGAACGCAGGCGCCAGATTCATGCAGGATACACTGTACTATATCCGCTGTGAGCCGCAAATCTGTATTTCCGAGGAGGGAGTGTCCCGCGGATTTCTGACGTTCGAAAACGGCGTTTTGGATCCGAGCGATGGAGTGTTGTATACGCATTCGAGAATGTATCACACATTCTACAAGATTTGTGCGAATTACGTTCCCCATCTCGCCTCCCTCGATACCCCGTGCTTTGATCAGTTTTTATATCAGTGCGGCGGCGGTGATCCGTTCTGGACGGAGAGGGTATGGCAGATCATTGGCTATATTCTTTCCACAGACACGAATGCTAAAGCCATCTTTTTGCTTCAGGGCGTCAGCAACAGCGGAAAGAGTGTTCTTGCCGATTTCCTGTATCGCCTGTTTTCCAAAGGCGCGGCGATATCGCTTGATTTTCACGATCTGAACGAGCAGTACGCGGTTTCGGAGTTGGAAGGGAAAGCACTCTGCGTGTCCGCGGACATGCCGTCCAAGGCACTGGATGCAAAATCCGTCAGCCGACTGAAGCAGCTCAGCGGCAACGACGTGGTATCGGGCGATGTGAAGTACAAAAAACGAGCGCAGTTCCGTAATGTAGCGAAGCTTTTGATGATCACGAATCATCCGTTGGTTTTGCACACGCCGGATCAGGCGTTTGTGCGGCGCATTGTTGCCGTTCCGTTTCGGTATTCTGTTCCGAAGGAAGCATGGGATTTGTATCTCGTGGATAAGTTCCTCGCGGAGAGGGATGCGATCGTAACGAAGGCTATGGCTGCATACTTCCGCCTCCGGGATAACAAATACGCATTTGCGGGTACATATGCCGTGAATGACGTGATTGACGCAGGCGTTCCCGCTGAAAACGGTGCGGACGTACCTGTGGCGGTGATGCGCTTTTTGCAGACCTTTTATATCTCGGATCAGTCAAGCGGAGTTTTCATGGAGGACGCCTACACGCTGTTCTGCGCCAACGGCGGATGTGCGGATATCAAGCTGTTTTCGCAGTGCTTCTCAGCGGCCGCGGGACAGTGCATGCAGGCAAAAAAGATCCGAAAACGCCGCCCGAATGCGGACAACGCGCAGAGCTACATAGAAGGTATCCGCCTGAACCCGAGAGTGGGGTTGAAATAAAGGAGGCAGGATGCTCTGTCTGACCGTCAGCCGAGAGGATCTGAAGCGGATATCAAGTGGTAAAAAAGGTACTGTCTCGGAAACCCATATATCCGATGAAGCAAAGGAGGATACCCTGGGTTTTCTCAGGGTCCTCCACGGCCTCATCCCCAAAAACTAAAGAAAAGGAGTTTTTATATGAATACGATTGAAACCATGATAAAGGGAGGTGTGATCCCCCGCGCCGTGCTGTATGCGCGATTCTCGTCGGACAATCAGCGCGAGGAATCCATTGATGCACAGCTTCGCGCCATGCGTGAGTACTGTCAGCGCAGTAAGGTCGTGATCACGGGCGAATACTGTGACCACGCCAAAAGTGCCACAACCGACGACCGTCCCGAATTTCTGAAGATGATTCAGGCATCAAAGACGGGGGATTTCAATCTTGTGATTGTTCATAAGCTGGACCGCTTCAGCCGCAATCGCTACGATTCCGCCTATTATAAGCGGGAACTGAAGAGAAACGGCGTTGCGTTGGTCAGCGTTCTCGAAAATCTTGATGATTCTCCCGAGAGCATCATCCTTGAATCGGTGCTCGAAGGCATGAGCGAATACTATTCCCGAAATCTTGCGCGCGAGGTGATGAAAGGCATGCGCGAATCCGCGCTCCAATGTAAAGCCATCGGCGGTCAGGCACCGTTCGGGTACAAGATCAATCCCGAAACCAAGCGGTACGAGATCAACGAGGACGAGGTGGACGCGGTGCGGATGATTTTCAACCGTGTGCTGGAAGGCGTTGGGTACAATGAGATCATCCATGAACTCAATGCGATGGGCTTTCGCACCCGTAGCGGAAAGCCGTTCGGCAAGAACAGCCTGCACGAGATTCTCCGTAACGAAAAATATCACGGCGTGTACATTTTCAATCGCGCGGCGTCCAAGGGGATCGGCGGCAAGCGAAACAATCACGCAAGCAAGCCTGCGGGGGAGATGATCCGCATTGAAGGCGGCGTACCTGCCATCGTCAGCGAGGATGTGTGGAACGGCGTACAGGCGATTCTGAAAAGGCGTGCAAAGTACCGTCCTTCCAGCAACGCGGGAAAGGAAACGTATTTGCTCACGGGTAAGATCATCTGCGGCGAGTGCGGCGCATCCTACACGGGCGTGCGGCACTTCGCTGGGCGGAATAAATCCAAATACGTCTGCTATCAATGCTCCAACCGCAAGCGCACTGCCTCGGAAGGATGTCGGAATAAGGAAATCCGACGGGAATACCTGGAGACGTTCGTTTTGCATGAGATTGCGCGGCTTGTCTTTGATGCGGCAAGTATTCCGAAGCTTGTGAAGGCGTACGAGAAATATCATAAGGAATTTGATCGGGAGGGGGCGGACGAGCTGCGCTTGCTGGAGTCTTCCGTAAAATCAGTGACGAAGAAAATCGATAACATCATTGCCGCCGTGGCGAACACGGGAAGCTCGGCTCTGCTGCAGACCCTTGATGCTTTGGAAAAGGAAAGGGGAGAGTTGTACGAGAGAATAGAGGCGGTGAAGCGGCGAAGCTGTGCACGGGAGGTGAGCGAGGAGATGGTGCGTGAAGCATACAATCGGGCGCGGGAAATGTACCGCTCGGACAGTAAAGAGCTGCACCGTCAGCTTTTGCAGTTGTATCTCGATCATGTGGTTGTGTATCGGGAACATGTGGAGGTATATCTGAACACTCTGCCCACCGATATTCTTCTCGGAGAAACGGAGCGCAGTACGGGGCTGAAAAACGGAGAGAGTCTTGTGAATTTCACGGGATGAGTACGAACAAATAAAGAAAGGAGCTGTCACCGATTCGGGTGGCAGCTCCGATTTTCATAGAAAAAAGGCTGATAAATCAGCAAAAAATGCCGAATTATCAACCTTTTGTGGTGGAGGCGATTTACAACCTTTGATTCTCTCGCAGATGAGAAGGAAAATAAACCGCAAGATTTTGGAAAAACTGTGGAGAAGCCTTGAAAGAAGTGGAGTTTTGTGATATAATATAGTATCTATACTTATGTGCAGAACAAAAAGGTTGCAATGCAGGGTGATTATAATCTGCAATGTCTTGACAGACAGAATTGCTGCGCTCATTTTTATAATACAATTTTCCCGATGACGAAAGCCATCTGAGAGACATGGTGAACCTTACCTCTTGGGTGGTTTGACTTTTGGGTCAAACCGATGACTGTGTCAGAAGCTTTTGTGCGGGATAAATCATACGCTCCTGATTGTACAGTTGGCAGAAAGGAGGCCTCCTGAATGGAAAAAGAGTTAAAAAAATTAAGCAGACGTGAGCTCGTGGACATTATTTATCAAATGAAGAAAAATGAGCAGCAAAAGCAGGAGGAAATTGCCGCCTTGGAAGAAGCGCTGCAGGAGAAACGGATTCGGCTCTCGGAGGCAGGCTCTGTTGCCGAAGCTGCAGCAGAGATTACGCAAATCTTTTCTGCTGCACAAAAAACGGCGGATTTGTATTTGCAGGAAATCGCTGCCATGAAAGAGGACGCCGAAAAAGAGTGTGTTGCCATGCTTGAAGATGCCCAAAAAAAAGTGGATGAAACTCTGTCCGAAGGGAAAAAACAGTTTGCAGCCTTAAACGCCAACTACAAAAGAAAGTACAAAAAGTGGGAAAAGCTGAAAGCGGAAATTCAAAAGCTGGAAGAAAAGAAGGCTAAGGAATAAACGGGGGATTGAAACATGGCAAAAAAATCCGAAAAGAACGTAAGCGTTCCCTCTTTGAAAGAAATACAAGCTGAGCGAAAACGAATTCGGAGAGGAACATTATATTGGCAGGCGCTTCGCGGCACCGTTGCTGTTTTGGTCGTTGTTGCCGCTGTTGCCGTTTTGATAACAACGCTGTTTCTGCCGATTCTGCAGATTTCCGGAGACAGTATGTCTCCCACATTGGAGCACGATGAAATCGTCATCTTGATCAAAACGAAAGATTTTGAACGGGGAGACTTGATTGGCTTCTATTACCAGGGCAAAATTCTGCTCAAACGGGTGATCGCTTTGCCGGAAGATGAAGTGGCAATTGATGCCGACGGAAATGTGTATGTGAACGGCGAATTGCTGGACGAGCCTTATGTCACGGACAAGGGTTTGGGAGACTGCGATTTGGAATTTCCCTACAAAGTGCCGGGGACATGCTATTTCGTGCTGGGCGACCGGCGTTCCAATTCCGTGGATAGCCGCAATTCCGTCATCGGCGCGATCTCCCGGGACGATATTATTGGTAAAGTGTTTTTAAGAGTCTGGCCGTTCTCGAGGCTCGGACTCGTTTACTGAACCCAATCTATTCCAAATAAGTGAGAGGAGGGAGAGACGTGCAGGATATCCTGAGGGGAAGCATAAAAAAGCTGAAGCGAAGCCGTGCCCGGAGAATTCGGATGATCGCTGTTCTGCTGGTGCTCTCCCTCGTTGTATCGCTGGATGTATTCTGGGCTCTCAGGCAGCCGGGCTTGACGCTTGCCGGCGATGCCGATTGCAGAATTACAGAGCACACGCACGACGATCTGTGTCAAAACGGAGAGACTACCTGTGAACAGGTGGAACATGTTCATACACTCGCATGCTATGCCGATGAAACCGCTGATGTGGAAACACAGCTGGATTGGCAGAGAATGTTTGCAGACTATCCGTATACAGGGAATCTGCGGGACGATCTGGCGGGGATTGCTAAGACGCAGGTCGGGTATGCGGAAAGCACAAATAATTTCGAGGTGGACGGTAGCGGAAATCGGCGCGGATATACCCGCTACGGCGCCTGGTACGGTGCGCCTTACAGCGATTGGTCCGCCATGTTTGTATCCTTCTGTCTCCACTATGCTTGCGCTGATCCGGATGCGTTCCTCGGCAACACCGGTGCCGCTTCTATGGCGGAGTTATGGAACCGCCTTTCCAAATATGCCCCGGCAGGTACATATGATCCGGTGGTCGGTGATCTCGTTTTCTTTGCGGATAACACCGTCGGTATCGTTGCGGAAGTACAGGATACCGCGCTCTATGTCATCCGCGGAGATGTGGAGAACGCCGTATGCGGCGAGATTCTGACAGAGACTGATGCGGCCATTGTCGGCTGGGGAATCACAGGAGAAAGCGAGGCGGAGAATCCGCCCGATACGGAGCAGGAGCCGGAAAATGAGCCCTCCGACGATTTCGCCGTCAGCGAGGAGGATCTTTACGATATTTCACACGGTCCCGCATTCTTCATTTTTGAAGGCGGGGAAGTACAGCCGTCCAAAGCACAGCCGCCCATGCGGATGTTTTCTCTCCGATCGTCCCGCGCGATTACGGATCTGCTTTCGTATCTGGAGGCAAACGGCGGCAGCTATTTCTTTACCCTGCTGGATAGAAACAACCATGAGTTGCCGAAGGATGCCGACGGCAATTATATTGTGCAAGCGGATACCGCCTATAAGCTGACGATCAGCTTCAACGGCCCGGAAGGATTTCTGCCGGGAACATATCAGTATCAGACTCCCAACGGGTTGCTGGTCGACGGCGGTGAAGGCACATTTGTTTTGAAAGACGGGACCAATGTCGGCAGCTGGGTGGTGACCGATACAGGTCTTATCACCCTGGATTTCAACGAGCATATGAACAGCCGTACGGATATTACCATCAGTTCGACCTTGGGCATCCACTTCCCGGAGCAGGAGGAGCCCATAGATTTTGACGGAAAAATTACCGTTACGGTGCAGAAGCCGCAACAGGACGTTTTGGCCACAAAGGTGAACAAGTGGGGGTCTCAAGGTGTGCCCGGAAGCGAAAAAGCGGATCCGACAAAGATATATTGGACGGTTCAGATCGCGGGCAACCGGGATTCCGACATCCCCGGCAGTATACTCACCGACCGGGTACTGGACTATGACTGGAGTTACAATCATAGGTATACGGCTTCCGATATTGCCGCCGGTCTCAGCTTCGGCGCATCGGTTGTCGATCCGGAAACAGGCGCTGAGTTGTACTGGCACCGCTGGAACGTATCGGCAGATGATCCCAATCTGACATGGGACGAAACCGGCTGGTCCTACCAAATGCCCGAGACTGTCACCTGCCGGTCGTGCGGTAACGAAGTGACCTTGGGCAACGAATACTGGACGTACTATGTTGACTATAGCTCTACGCCGGATGTTACCAATATTGCAGGCGCGTTGCCCTATACCAACCGGGTGGAGATAGACAATCAGTATGCAGAGGGCTGGGCAGGATTTACGCAGAGCGAGGTGCACGGCGATGTCTATAAAAACGGCACGTTCGTGTCCGATGCCGGCGGTGGCAAATTCCTTTGGGAAGTGCAGGCAACCATACCGGGCAGAAAAGACGGCGAGAAAGCGTTTTATGATTGGCTGATTAACGATACCATGACTGTCCGGGATTCGGCGGGAAATCGGGTAGCGTATGCCGAAAACGATATTCACCTTGCAACAGTTACCGCCAATTACCGCGGTCAGACTATCCGTGTCCCCCGCATTCAGGATGCGACGGAGAATGATCCCTATGCGTGGATGCTCTACTGGTCCAACGATCAGGGCGGCAACGGCTTTTATGACCTGAGGCAAATTGTCATTCTGTGCCGCTGTCAATGCACGGAAGAAAGCTGTGCTTTCGGAAGCTGCTGGACATACGGCTTTGTCCCGGACAACGGCGGCTGGGTGGTTAGTGACTACTGTCCCTGCTGGACGGAAACGGACGATACCACGTTTACATTTACCTATCAGACGGAAGATGTCTCTGCCATCGGAGCGTATGGCGGATTGGGATATAGGCTGCAAAACGAGGTGCTGCTGGCATATGGCGGCGGTACCGTGGTCGCCGATGATTCCGCTGCCGTTCCCATCCCGTCCGTTTTGGAAAAGGAGCTGACGCACGACTTTGACGGCTACACAGCCAACTACAAGGTTACGGTCAATGAATCCAAGCTGATGTTGACCGACGGATCTCCTTTGACCATCCACGATGTTATGACCGATACGTTGGCATTTATCAGCGGTTCGCTGGTAATCACCGCGGAGGATGCAAACGGAAACGTAACGACGCTTGTGCAGGGTACGGATTATACCGTTACATATGACGGAACAGGAAATAAAACAGATGCTTCAGGCAACTCGGTGCATATTTTGGACATTGTGATTAAGCGGCCGCAACCGGTTATGTATATCCTCGACTACGATGCCACGCTCATTATGCCCGAGCAGATCACGGAAGGTGTTAGGTACCAGAACTCTGCGTCCATCACCCTTTGGGGCGATGAGATTACCAATACCACCGCAGAAAAGATCTACGCTGACATCAACATCGCCGCTAAGAGCTACAAGACAGAGATGTTCAAAACCTGTGCATCTACCGGCGAGCCGCTGGAGGGTGCAACATTCGGTCTGTATAACAAGCAGGGCGGTCTGATAACATCCGCTGCCACGGATGTCAACGGAAAGCTTCAGTTCCAAACGAATATCGTGCAGGGAATCATCCTCGGAGAGCATATTCTCTACTATATGCAGGAGCTGAGAGCTCCGCCGGGCTACCGGCTGGATGACAGAAAATATTGGTTCTGCTTTTGCAATGAAACGGGGGATGCCTGTGAAATTTGTGACGAGATTCTTTTCGGCACGGACGGTCTCAGAATTCCCTTTGAGCAGCACGGAAAGATTGATGTAAGCAACGAACCGCTCAGCTACCGTCTGCCCGCCACCGGCGGCTCCGGTATTCATCCCTTGATGCTGGTGAGTGTAATCTGCATGATTACACCGCTTGTATATACATCCATTCGAAGGCGTAAGCGAGAAAGGAGGGGCGATTTATAGTTTCCCTTGTTTCGGCGACATGCGCCGATGGATGGATACCAACATAAAACAAAAAATAAAAAAAAGAAAGGAAACCCCATCATGAAAAAGTTATCCGCTATTCTCCTGGTTCTAGCAATGATTCTTGCCATGAGCACCACCGCATTCGCAGCAGATGAAACCTTCACCCTCACCATTACCGGTGCTTCCGGTCACGTCTATGACATCTATCAGATCTACACCGGTGACCTTGCGCAGGAAGGCGACCAGACTGTGCTTTCCAATGTGAAGTACGGCGTGAACCATTATCCCGTTGACGGGCAGCCCGGCGATGCAGTTCCCGCAGATGAGCTGGAAAGCCTCGTCGCTTCTGCCGCTCCCGTGGATATTCTGGATTCCGCAGTGAAGGGCGAACCCTACAAGAACGATGTTACTCCCACTGACGGCGAGACCTCCGTTGTAATCGACGGTATTCCTGCCGGTTACTACATGATCGTGGATGTCAGCACCAACCTGCCCGACGGTCAGACCAAGTCTCCCATCATTCTGCAGGTTCTGGAGACAACCACGATCGCTTCCAAGCACGCTTCCATCATCTCCGAGAAGAAGGTAGATGATAAGAACGATTCCAATACCGTCGAAGATGGTGTTGCATGGCAGGATTCTGCTGACTACGACTTCGGCGATGATGTTCCGTTCCAGCTGTCTGTCACCCTGCCTGCTACTTTGGTCTCTTACGACACTTACGAGGTGACGTTCCACGATAAGCAGGAAGCCGGCTTTGATGCTCCCGCTGACTTCTATGTTTACATTCTGAAGGCTGACGGTACCACCAAGATCGACATTCCCGAGGGCAATCCCGGTTATTCCGTTGAGGCTTGCGCCAGCGCCGAGTGTGAGTTCGGCGGCTGCTCTTTCACCGTTCGGGTAGGCGATATTAACGTTCTTTACGGCACCGATACGTTTGAAAACGGCGACAAGATCGTTGTTGAGTACACCGCAAAGCTGAACGATACCGCAAATGTGGGTAGTACCGGCAACGAGAACGGTATGTACGTCTGCCACCCCGACGGACATACGCCTGTGGATTACGTTACTGTTCTGAGTTATGAATTGAAGATCAACAAGATCGACGGCACAAGCAAGGCGGCTCTGGAGGGCGCGGGCTTCACGCTGTACAAGTGGGATGCTGCAGCAGACGACTGGACCACTGTTGGCGCGGAGATCAAGGGTGACGGTGTTACCTCCTTTACCTGGACCGGTATCGACGGCGGTAAGTACAAGCTGTCGGAGACCACGACGCCCGCAGGCTACAACACCATTGCGGACATCGAGTTTACGGTTGACTCTCAGCATAAGGCTGAGTGGACCAAGGGCGGCAATTCCGCATTTTTGGATGTGATCGCTAAGGACGCTTCCGGCAACATCGTGTTTGCGGATGCGGCAGGCGATCCTGCGGTTGAGGATGGCAAACTGGAAGGCGATATCGAAAACTATAAGGGTACGGTTCTTCCGGAAACCGGTGCAGAGGGCACCTTTCTTCTGATTACCGGCGGTGCTCTTTTGGTACTCATGGCATCTGTCTTTATGATTACCCGCAAGAAGATGTCTGTCTACGAGGACTAATTCTCCAAAACAGGAATTGTAAAATGTAACAAGTGGCGGCGGATGGATTTCCGCCATCCGCCGCTATCTTACATAAGGCGGTGAACAGATACTTATGAAGAAAAGCAGAATAGGGCTCCTGTTGGTTCTGATGCTGTTCGTAGGCGTCTGTGGACTGCTTTACCCGTCGGTGAGCCAGTATTGGAACACCAAGACGCAATCCAGAGCCGTGGCAAACTACCAGGAAATCCTGGCATCCATCAAACCCGAGGATTATACGGTCTATTTTGATGCAGCGCATCAGTATAACAGGGATTTGCACGCCCTCGCGTCGCCCTTGACGGATTACGGCGAACTTGCAAATTATGAGGAGACGCTGAATGTTTCGGGAAGCGGGGTTATGGGTTTTATAACGATCCCCAAGATCGGTATCGAGCTGCCCATATACCATTCCGTGCGAAACGAGGTTCTGAATATCGCCTGCGGTCATTTGGAAGGCAGCTCTCTGCCTGTCGGCGGCGAAAGTACACATTGTGTTCTTTCTGCCCACCGCGGGTTGCCGCATGCCAAGCTGTTTACAGATCTGGATAAAATGGAGCTGGG
>JAZNHT010000070.1:0-63927 GCA_045577175.1 Eubacteriales bacterium
GGAACTCATCCAGCTCGTAGTGGTGACCGATGATCTGTTCGATGGCGAGAAAGGAGGCGTCAATCGGACCGTCGCCGATGCAGACACCGGAGATTTCGCGGTCGGCTTTCTCCAGAACGATCTGGGCGGTGGAGGAGATGATATTGCCGTTGTTGACAACGTAGCTGACAAGTTTATACGTCGGCGGCACCTGGAGCGCACTCGTGGCGATGATTGCTTCGAGATCCTTCGTTCCGACCGGCTTTTTTGCGGCGATGCGGGCAAATGCCTCGTACACCTTGGCGGTATCCTCCTCGGACAGATCGTATCCGAGGGAGCGAACGGCATCCGCAACAACGGCGATGTTTGCGTTTTTATCCAGCGCGATCGTGTCGGGCGCGCTCTGGGAGGTGACTTTGGCGGCAGGCTGTTCCGCCTTTTTGCCGCTTCGGATCCACTCGATCTGCGAGGTGATACGGGTGATTTCCGCCGTGTTCAGCGCGGTGGCAACGCCGAAAGCGTCACCGCGGCTCTTCATGAACGCCGCAATCTGCGCTTCGCTCGGCAGTACACCGTTGCCTGCGGCGCATTTGATTTCATCCGCACCTGCGTTCACGGCGGCGACAGCAGAGGCGAGCGCCATGCCGAGACCGTTGGTGCACTCGACGCCGAGGCGCACGTTTGCCATCGAGGGAATATCTGCGCGGATTTTCTTCACGAAGTCCGCCATCTCCTCGGGTGTAAAGAGGGATGCGGTATCGCACACGGTCACAGTGGCGGCACCGGCAGCCACTGCGGCTTCGATCGCGGAAACGAGGAACGGATACTCCGCTCTCGTCGCGTCCACGGCGCAAAATTCGACGTCTGCGGTGTAGCCCTTCGCCTTTTCGATCATCGCAGGGATCGCGGCGAGGACAGCCTTCGGCTTCATTTTGCAGACGAACTCCATCTGTGCGGCGGCAAGCGGAAAGGCGACGGACAGCCGTGCCTTCTTCGCCGCGGAGAGCGCGCTCCACGCGGTGTCCACGGATGCCTCATCGTAGCCCGTGCGCAGAGAAATCACGCTGTTTTGCATGAGCGGTGCGACGGTGCGGATGAGGAGGGTGTCCGTCTTTTCGTTTTCAATCGGTGCAAATTCGATCACGTCAACACACATTTTGTCAAGGCAGCGGGCGATTTCCGTCTTTTCACGGAAGGTGAGCGCGGTGTCGGCAGTGCCGATCGCCATAGTCATGTCGGATACGGTAATGTTTTTCATGTTCGTAGATCCTTTCGGTAAAATACAGATTGTGTGCCTGACAAAAAAAGTCCCCGAGATCAAAATCTCAGGGACGAATAAAAATCCGCGGTACCACCCTATTTATTCCCGGGGAGGGAATCACTCATTCAGAGCTCAGGCAAGCTCTTAGCCATGGTAACGGGGCGTCCGTAGCTTCTTACTGCTTTCGCTTTCGGAAACTCTGCTCGGGAACGAGACCGTACACCGACTCCGCACATCGGCTCACACCAACCGCCGACTCTCTGTGCCGCTTCATCGGAACGTAATTCCGTCATCGCATTTTTTATATGATTCTATATTATAGCATCCTCTCGGCACGATGTCAAGAGGGGCGCGAAAATTTCTCAAAAAACTTTCGCGCCCCTTGGGATTATCAGATTTTGCGGATCCAGCCGTGGGTATCCTCGGCTTTGCCCCACTGGATCGCGGTCAGCGTGTCGTACAGCTTCTGCGTGACCTCGCCGATCTTGCCGCCGCCGATTTTGAAGCTCTCGCCCTTGTAGAAGAGCTCGCCGATCGGGGAGACGACAGCAGCGGTGCCGCAGCCCCACGCCTCGGTCAGCGTGCCGTTCTTCAGAGCCTCGCCCAGTTCATCGATGCTGATGAGGCGCTCGTTGACCTTCCAGCCCTCCGCCTTCAGAAGCTCGATGCAGGACTTTCTCGTGATGCCCGGCAGGATGGAGCCTGTCAGCATAGGCGTAGCGATCTCGTCGCCAAAGCGGAACATGACGTTCATTGCGCCGACTTCCTCAATATACTTGCGCTCCACGCCGTCCAGCCACAATACCTGCGAGAAGCCAAGCTTTTCGGCGTTTTCACCGGCGCGGTTGGAGGCGGCATAATTGCCGCCGCACTTTGCGTAGCCCGTACCGCCGCGGACAGCGCGAACGTCGTCAGCCTCGATCATGATGCGGACGGGATTGATACCCTCGGCATAGTAACTGCCGACGGGGGAGGCGATCAGCACGAAGCGTGCATTGTCGATAGAGTGCACGCCGAGGTGCTCGTCATTGCCGAAGAGGAACGGACGCAGGTACAGAGACGTGCCCGGTTCGGAGGGAACCCAGCTCTCCTCGAGGCGAACGAACGTGTCGAGAATCTGCAGTGCCTCCTCCTCGTCGAGCTGCGGCAGGCGCAGTCTCTCGGCGGAATTGTTCATGCGGCGGATGTTCTCGATCGGGCGGAACATCTGCACGCCGCCGTCGGGACGGCGGTACGCCTTCAGACCTTCGAAAATCTCCGCGCCGTAGTGGAATACGGTAGCGGCAGGATGGAGCGACAGATTCGCAAACGGGACGATGCGTGCGTCGTGCCAGCCCTCCGTGCGGCTGTAGTCCATCATGAACATGTGATCGGTAAAGTGACGGCCGAAGCCGAGCTTGGACGAATCCGGCTTTGCGGCGGGATTCGCGGTTTTCGTGATTTTGATGTCAAGCATGGGTGGAATCCTTTCGTTTGAAAATAGATTCGGGGATCAGCCGGCGTAATTTACGCCAAGCTCGATTGCCTTTTTGTTCAGGTCCAGCATATCCGCACGGCGGGCAGAGACGACCTTCTTCAGAGAAGCCTCCAGATTCTCGTCTGTTACCGCATCGCAGACACGGATGAGCTGACCGAGGATAATCATGTTTGCGAGCGTGGTGATGCCCTCATCGGACGCCATCTGCGTCGCGGGGATGTAGTAAACCTTCACGTCGGTGCGCTTCACCTTGCGAGCGATCAGCGTGGAATCCACGATGATGATGCCGCCGGGGACAACCGCGTCCTCGTATTTGTCGAGGGAGGGGAGATTCATGGCGATCAGCACGTCAGGCTTATCCACGATCGGGGAGCCGACGGGGGTATCGGAAACGATGACACTGCAGTTTGCCGTGCCGCCGCGCATTTCGGGACCGTAGGAGGGAAGCCAGCTGACCTCCTTGTTCTCCATCATAGCCTTGTAGGCAAGAAATTTGCCGGAGAACAGAACGCCCTGTCCGCCAAATCCCGCAATCAGAATCTGTGTCGTCATTTCGCTGCCTCCTCTGCAAATTTATCCTTGTATACGCCGAGCGGATAGTACGGAATCATGTTGTCGTTCAGCCATTCGAGCGCCTTCTCGGGCGTCATGCCCCAGTTCGTCGGACAGGTGGAAACGACCTCGATCAGGGAGAAGCCCTTGCCCTCTACCTGGTTTTTGAACGCCTTGAGGATCGCCTTCTTGGCGTTTTTCACGTTCTTGACGTTGTTTACGGCAACTCTTTCGAGGTAAGCCGCGCCGTCTACCTGCGAGAGCATCTCGCAAATCTTGAGCGGATAGCCCTGCGTAGCGACGTCACGTCCGTATGGGGAGGTCTGTGTGACCTGACCGGGCAGGGAGGTCGGTGCCATCTGACCGCCGGTCATGCCGTAGATTGCGTTGTTGACGAAGATGATGGTGATGTTCTCACCGCGTGCGGCGGCGTGAACGGTTTCGCATGTACCGATGGAGGCAAGGTCGCCGTCGCCCTGATAGGTGAAAACGATTTTGGACGGATCGGCTCTCTTTACGCCCGTAGCGACAGCCGGAGCGCGGCCGTGTGCCGCCTGTACCATATCGACGGTGAAGTAGTTGTACGCCATAACGGAGCAGCCGACCGGTGCGATACCGATGGTCTGTCCTTCAATGCCGAGCTCGTCGATCGCTTCGGCAACGAGGCGGTGAATGATACCGTGCGTGCAGCCGGGGCAGTAATGCAGCGGCGCGTCGGTGAGGGATTTCGGTTTGTCAAAGACGATCATTTGCTCATACCTCCGCTAACTTCCTTGATCTTTGCGAGAACCTCTTCGGGAGAGGGGATCATGCCGCCTGCGCGGTTGCAGAGCAGGACGGGACGGGTGCATTTCGTGGCGAGCTGGACGTCCTCGATCATCTGACCCATGGAGAGCTCCACGGAGATGAACGTGTGCACGTGCTCTGCTGCCTTTTCAAATACAGCCTTCGGGAACGGCCACAGCGTGATCGGGCGGATCATGCCGACCTTGATGCCCGCCTCTCTTGCGGCGAGGACGGCGTTTTTGGATACGCGTGCGGCAACACCGAACGCGGCGATGCAGATTTCGGCGTCGTCCATCATGAACTCCTCGTACATGACCTCGTTTTCCTCGATCATGCGGTAGCGCTCGAAGCGCTCGAAGTTCGTTTTCTCAAGTGCCTCGGGAACGAGGTAGAGGGAGTTGACGATGTTGTGCTCTCTCTCGCAGTTCGTGCCGGTGACAGCCCAGGATTTGTCGTATGTACGGATTTCGGGCTCTTCCAGAGACACAGGCTCCATCATCTGACCCATCGTACCGTCGGCGAGGATCATGCTCGTCATGCGGTATTTGTCGGCAAGATCGAAGCCGTGCATCGTGAGGTCTGCCATTTCCTGTACGGACGCAGGTGCGAGAACGATCATGCGGAAATCACCGTGACCGCCGGCACGGGTAGCCTGGAAATAGTCGGACTGGGAGGGCTGAATACCGCCGAGACCGGGACCGCCGCGCTCGACGTTGACAACGAGCGTCGGGAGATCGCATCCTGCGATGTAGGAGAGTCCCTCGCTCTTGAGCGCGATTCCGGGGCTGGAGGAAGAGGTCATCGTGCGCTTGCCGGCAGCGGCAACGCCCATGACCATATTGATAGCGGCGACTTCACTCTCCGCCTGCAAAAACGTACCGCCGATTTTGGGCATACGCTTTGCCATATACGCGGCGATTTCCGTCTGCGGTGTGATCGGGTAACCGAAGTAGTGGCGGCATCCGGCAAGGATTGCGGCTTCCGCGATGGCTTCGTTACCTTTCATAAGTACTTTTTCTGCCATGGTTTCTTACGGTTCGCGTGTAAGCGAACATACTCCTCTCGATAAAAATCTGTTATTTCTCGATGGTGATGATGCAGTCCGGGCACATGGTGGCACAGAATGCACAGGCGATGCACTTATCGGCATCGGTCATCTCCGCCGGATGGTATCCTTTTTGGTTGATCTTGTCCTTGGCGATGACAAGAAGCTTCTTCGGGCAGGCGCTTACGCACAGTCCGCATCCCTTGCAGAGATCCGTTTTGAATGTCAGCTTTGCCATTTGTTTTCCTCCTTATCGTGTATGAATATCTGACCTTCGTCAGCTCCAAGCGTATTTTTTCTGGAGCGCAAGCGGGAAGAGATTCTCAATCTTGCCCGAAAGTGCGTCCGTAAGGTCCTCGCGGACCGTTGTCATTTTGACGGGGAGTCCGGTGAGTTTCGAAAGTTCTTGTGCAAAAGAGACAGACGCGAGCACATCCGCCGGTTTCGTCTCCGCGCCGATGTTGGAATTGTTCACGATCGCCGTAAACGGGATGCCGCCTGCCTCCTCGACCTCGCGCATGACCTCCAGTGCTTCCTCGGGGGTGCGCGTCAGCGGTCGGTACATGTTCGCAACGAACAGCATCTCATACTCCCCCTCGGCGAGAATCGCGGGGGCGTACCGTCCCAGCGCAAGTGCGCCGCGGTCGTCGCCGCCGATGTCCATGACGGCGTGGGTCGATTTGTCATCGGTCAGCGCGTACATCTGCGCAGGCAGGGCAGGAATGTCGACGTTTGTGTTCGCATACGCGGAGGAGATCAGCTCGATCCCCGCCGCGGCGAGTCTGTCGGCACTGTCCTTCGTGCGGAAGTACGGGTTTACAATATCGAGATCGGCGATGCGGACGGGGTATCCCGCCTTTCGCATGGCGATCGCGTAGTTGACGGCGATGTTCGTTTTGCCCGAGCCGTAATGCCCGGCGAACAGGGTAATGCGTTTGTATTCCATCGTTTTCCTCGGTTACAGCTTGCTTCGGATAATCTTGCCGCTTGTTGTCTTGGGAAGCTCCTCGCGAAATTCCACAATGCGCGGATATTTGTACGGCGCGGTGTGCTTTTTGACGTAGTTTTGGATTTCCTTTTTCAATTCATCCGTGCCGACGGTGCCCTTGGTGAGCACGATGCTCGCCTTGACAACCTGACCGCGCACCTCATCTGGAGCAGCGGAAACGCCGCATTCGAGAACGTAGGGAAGCTCCATGATGACGGACTCAATCTCAAACGGACCGATGCGGTAGCCGGAGGATTTGATAACGTCGTCGATTCGGCTGACGTACCAGTAGAAGCCGTCCTCATCACGCCATGCGAGATCGCACGTGTGATAGTAGCCGTCGTGCCATACGTCGGCGGTCTTTTCTTCGTCCTTGAAATATCCCGTGAACAGACCGCACGGTGCGCCGTCTGCGGTTTTGATACAGATTTCGCCCGTTTCACCGTCGCCGACGTCGTTTCCGTCCGCGTCGAGCAGGTGGATGTCGTAGATCGGGCAGGGCTTGCCCATCGAGCCGATCTTGTGTCCCGTGCCGACAAGATTGCCGAGCAGGCACGTCGTCTCCGTCTGACCGAAGCCCTCCATGATTTGCAATCCCGTAGCGGCTTCAAACTGCTTGAATACCTCGGGGTTGAGCGCCTCGCCCGCGGTGGATGCGTGCTCGAGGGAGGAGTAGTTGTACTTCGTCAGATCCTCTTTGATGAGCATACGGTACATGGTCGGCGGTGCGCAGAAGGTCGTGATGTTATACTGCTCAAACAAAGGCAGAATCTGCGCCGCATCGAAGCGGTCGAAATCGTACACGAAGGTTGCACCCTCGCACAGCCACTGTCCGTAGAGCTTACCCCACATTGCCTTCGCCCAGCCTGTGTCGGAGATGGTGAAATGCAGTCCCTCGGGATTGACGCAGTGCCAGTACTTCGCGGTATGGAAGTGACCGAGGGGATATTTGTGATTGTGGACAGCCATCTTCGGGTATCCGGTCGTGCCGGAGGTGAAGAACGCGAGCAGCGGATCGTCTCCGCCGGGGGCGTCCTCGCCGCGGTCGTAGTGGCTGCTGTACATGGCGGATTCCTCATTGAAATTCCGCCAGCCCTCGCGGTTTCCACCGACGAGGATCTTATTTTTCAGAGAGGGAGCCTTCTCCGCCGCGAGATCGACCTCCGCCGCAACGTTTCCGTCCGCGGTGCAGACGACAGCGGCGATATTCGCGACCTGCAAACGGTACTCCAGATCGTGCGCGAGCAGCTGATTCGGTGCAGGGATTGCAATCGCGCCGAGCTTGTTCAAGCCGAGTATGGCGAACCAGAACTGGTAATGCCGCTTCAGAATGAGCATAACGCAGTCGCCCTTCTTGATGCCGAGCGACTTGAAATAGTTCGCACAGCGTGCGCTCTCGCGCGCCATTTCCTTGAATGTGTATCGGTGCTCAAACGTCTTGTCGCCCGAGAGGTAGTACATCGCGGTTTTATCCGGCTTTGTCTCCGCCAGCGCGTCCACGACGTCGAAGGCGAAGTTGAAGTTTTCGGTGTTTTTGAACGTGATGGACGTCGGCGTTCCCTTTTCGTCTTCGACTACGTCCACGAATTTGTTGTAGATACGCTCCGCGCTCTGTTCATCCACGCGCTTCGGCTTTTCGGGTGCCTTGGCGGAGATGGCAAACTCCTCGATTTCCGCGCCCGTCGGGTTCAGAACGATCGCATAGAACAAACAGTCGTGTCCGTCCAGCGCGATCATACCGTGGGGGATGGAGGAATCGTAATAAATGGAGTCGCCGGCGTGGAGAATCTCCGTGTGCGAGCCGATCTGCACCTTCAGCGTGCCTTCGATGACAATATCGCACTCCTGACCGTCATGCGTTGTCGTTTCGATGTCGGTGTGCAGTGCCTCCTCGGAGTACGCCATGCGGACGTACAAGGGCTCGGCGATACGGTTTTTGAACGTGGGTGCGAGGTTGTAGTACGTCATGCCGTGCGCTTCCTCGATCTTCTGACCGGCGCCGCGTCGGGTGACGGTGTAGCCCGCAAGCGTCGGGCTCTTACCCTCGATAATATCCGTAACGTCAACGTCAAACGCGATCGCACAGCGGTAGATAAAGGCAAACGTCAGGTCGCTCTGTCCGTTTTCGCAGGCGATGTACTCCGATTCGGAAACGTTCGTTTTCTGTGCCATCTCGGCGGTGGTGAGTCCTTCGATCTCGCGGAGCGCACGGATACGCCCTGCCATTTCGAGAATTTTCAGATCGATTTGGTTGATTCTGGTTTCCATTTGACCTCCTCGTGCGGGACGAAACAAAAAACTCGTCCCAAAGATTTTATCCTTGAGACGAGCGAAAAATCAATTCACCCGCGGTACCACTCAAATTGCACCTTTCGATGCCACTCTCGGACTCAGTCAAGCCCTATGCCTTTACGCGGCAGTTACGGGGAAGTTCTACTTGCCCGAAGGCTTTCTTCTTCCCGGCTCAGAAGCTACAAATACGAAAGCCGTCTGCCGTGGCTTGCACCGACCGCCACTTCTCTGCGCAAACTGTCTTCCGATCCTCTTCGTCATCGCTTTTACTCAAGGATTATACCATATATGACGGTTTCTGTCAAGAGAAAACCGCGAATTTTCATGCAAATGGGGAGATATTTTCTCACATTTCCCGCAAAACGCCGTTATTCATCGTGAAGATGCGGTCCGCACGCTCGGCGATCCGCTTGTCGTGCGTGACCATCACGAGCGTCTGAGAAAGCTCCGCGCGTGTTTCCAGAAGGAGGCGGATCAGCTCCTCGGAGGATTCCTCGTCAAGGTTGCCCGTCGGCTCGTCGGCGAACAGGATAGCGGGGCGATTGATGAGTGCGCGTGCCACGGCGACTCTCTGCTGCTGACCGCCGGACATTTCGTTCGGCAGATGGTGGAGACGGTCGTCGATTTTCAGCATTTTCGCAAGCTCACCGAGGTAGCGCGGATAGTGCGAGCCGCCCGCGATTTTCTGTGGGAGCAGGATATTCTCCTTCGCCGTTAAAACAGGGAGGAGGTGAAACGACTGAAAGATGAAGCCGATCTTTTGACTGCGAAATTCGGACAGCTCCCGGTCGGGCATGTCAAACAGATCCCGTCCTGCAAGATAAACCTTACCGCTGGACGGCGTATCCAGTCCGGCGAGCATATGAAGCAGAGTCGATTTTCCCGAGCCGCTCTCGCCGACAATCGCGGCAAATTCGCCCTTTTTCACCGTGAGATAACAGTCGTTGACCGCTTTGATGTGCGCCTCCCCCTGAAAGTACGATTTCGTGAGCGCACGGCACACGAGCACGTCCTCTTCGGGAATGGTGATTTTTTCTGTACTGCGTTCTTTTTTCATACCGATTACCTCTCTGTCATCCTTCCACCTCACGGATTGCGGCGATAATGGGACGCCTAAAAAATCCGATGAGGAACGAGATCAGTCCGCCGAATGCGGACGGGAGCACGAAGCACACCGCGCTGAATAAGGGCAGGAGTGCTTCCGATGCCAGCGCGGCGAGTGCTTTAGCGTTCTCCGTGGAGGCGATGGTGATGTTTGTGGCAAATGCGCGGTTTATCACGCCGTTGAAAATCAAGGCTAAAACGAGCACGGCACCGAACTGCAAGGAGGCGATCGGGTAGGTAACCCTTCGCACCGTCGATTTGCTGCCGCCGAGCGCACGGATTACGGCAAGCTCCGAGGTGCGGGATGCCGCAAACATCCGTGAGGCGGCGTGTGTTACGCACAAGGTTGTGACGAGTACCGCGACCGTTTGAAACGCAGTATAGATTGCGCTGGTTTTGCCTGCCGCCGAGTCGGCTCCGTCCAGCTTGGATACGCCGAGAACGAGGTAAAACATCGGCAGCGGCATCATAATAGCGGTGATTACCGTGTACCGCGACAGCATCGCACGGGCGCGGATGGCGTACAGGCGGCAGTATCCGAGAACGTCCGCCGCACTTTCAAACCGAGGCGACGTTTTGGAGACGAACGATACGCTGAACGTATCCTCACCGCGCAGATAGGACATCGTCGTTTTCGATTTGTGCATGAAGAAAACGATCGCGGCCGCGGCAAGTGAGGCGGCTGTCAGACAAAGTGCGAGGAGAAAAAGGGTAAGAACGGGGATGTTCTCGTCAATTGTGAAAAAGACGTGACCGGCGTCCGTCCGAAAGGGCGCGGTAATCAGGTAATACAGCCGAACAATGATGAACGTGAAAACGGCGGAGACGGGAATTGCCGCGGCACTGACAAGAAGCGTGCGGCTAAGATGCACGAACAGAAGCTGACCGTTTCGGAAGCCGAGTGCGCGGAGCGTGCCGTATTCACGGAAATTTGCGCGGTACGTCTCCAGGGTCAGAATCAGAATTGCCGCGCAGAGAAACAGCATGAGCAGAAACGTGCGCAGAAGAAACGGCGACTGCATCGTGTAGCCGTTGACTGTTTGCATCGTGTAATGTCTGTTTATGATGTACTTATCCAGCATGAACGTGACCGTGAGATTTTTAGCCATCGTTTCAATCGGAAAGCCGTCTTTGACGGTGGTACCGTTCCATGCGACCAGGAGTGCTTCGTAATTGGTGTTGTATTCGCGCTCGTACTGCGTGTCGTACGGTGCACGGTCAATGATGCCGCGCTTCAGCAAAAGCTCTCGGGCATACGTTGCCGACTTCGCATTATTCTCCCATGTAACACGTACACGAAATGAGTTCTCGTGCGCAGTTCCTTTGGCGGATTCGGATTCGCTGTACACATCGTATGTAGTCAGCACCCACGGCTGAGCGCGGATGTACGCCTTGTCCTCCTCGGACAGATTGTAGAAATAGAAGTGGTAGTTGTGCTCCCGTTCGGGCATGACCTCCTCGCGCCAGAGCGCACCCTCCCACAAAACGGCGAGGATCATCACAGTCAGAATCGCGGCACTGACCGTGGCGAGGGAGATAAACTGTTTCGGTCGGCTGCGCACGTCGCGCAGTGCATACCACATCGAAATTTTCAAGTCCTCTCACCTCCGCTTTCATAATCTCGGTATATTATATTAGGTAGTATATCATATACGCGTGTATAAATCAACGGTAGTGAGGGGACTTGGTATGAATAAAGCGTGAATTTTCGTCAGGCAGTATCAGAGTTTGTTTCTCTGGATTTTGCCGCTGATCGTCTTCGGCAACTCATCGCGGAAGACAACGATACGCGGGTACTTGTACGGTGCCGTCTGCTTCTTGACGTACTCCTGGATCTCCTTTTTGAGCTCGTCGGAGGGAACGGTGCCCTTCGTCAGAACGATGCTCGCCTTGACAACCTGACCGCGGACCTCGTCGGGAGCCGCGGAGACACCGCACTCAAGGACGTAGGGAAGCTCCATGATGACGGATTCGATCTCAAACGGTCCGATGCGGTAGCCGGAGGATTTGATGACGTCATCCGCACGGCCGACGTACCAGAGATAGCCGTCCTCGTCTCTCCACGCGAGATCGCGGGTGTGATACATGCCGTCGTGCCAGACCTCCTCGGTCTTCTCGGGCTCGCGGTAGTATCCCTTGAACAGACCGACGGGGAGCTTGCCTTCCTTTGTGCGGATGACAATCTCGCCGTTTTCGCCGTCCTTGACGGGATTGCCGTCGGCGTCTACGAGATCGATGTCATAAAGCGGCGTGGGCTTGCCCATGGAGCCGATCTTCGACGCACTGCCGACAAGATTTGCGATCGACAGCGTCGTTTCCGTCTGACCGAAGCCCTCCATGATGCAAAGACCGGTCTGCTGCTGGAACTGCTTGAATACCTCGGGATTGAGTGCCTCGCCTGCCGTTGTCGCGTAGCGGATGGAGGAGAGATCGTACTTGGAGATGTCCTCCTTGATGAGCATACGGTACATGGTCGGCGGTGCACAGAATGTGGAGATGTTGTATTTTTTGAACAGAGGCAGGATCTCCGCGGCGTTAAAGCGGTCGAAATCGTAGGTAAAGACGGCGGCTTCGCACATCCACTGTCCGTACAGCTTGCCCCAAAGTGCTTTACCCCAGCCGGTGTCGGAGATCGTCAGATGCAAACCGCCGGGCAGGATGTTGTGCCAGTAGCGCGCGGTGATGAAGTGCCCGAGGGGATACTTGTAGCTGTGCTCGGCGATTTTCGGGTATCCGGTCGTGCCGGAGGTGAAGAACATCAGCATGGAATCGTCGCCGCAGGGGGCATCGTCCGTGCGCTCGAATTTACCTGTGAACAGGGAATACTCCGCATCAAAATCGTGCCAGCCCTCGCGCTGTCCGCCAACGAGGATTTTCGTTGTGACGGTGGGGCACTGTGCGGCAGCCTTGTCTACCTCCTCGGCGGTGTTGCCGTCTGCGGTGCAAAGGATGGCGGAAACGCCTGCGGCGTCAAAGCGGTAGGTGAAATCGTGCTCGTGGAGCTGATTGGTTGCCGGGATGGCGATCGCGCCGAGCTTGTGCAATCCAAGGATCGCAAACCAGAACTGGTAGTGCCGCTTCAGAACGATCATCACGCGGTCGCCGCGCTTGATGCCGAGCGATTTGAAGTAGTTTGCGCACTGCGAGGAGGCGCGCTTGATGTCGGCAAACGTGAAGCGACGCTCCGTCATGTTTTTGTCGAGGTGGATCATGGCGAGCTCATCCGGCTTCTTTCTGCCGAGTGCGTCCACAACGTCAAAGGCGAAGTTGAACTTGTCCTCGTTCTCGAAATCGAGCTTTGTGAGCAGACCGTTTTTGTCCTCGGTGGTCTTGATGAACTCCTCAATGAGGAGCTTTTCCGCCTTCGGTGCGGCGATGTAACCCTGGTGGACTACGTTTTCCTTGTTGTCTTCACCTGCCATGACAACGGCGACAAATTCACAGTCCGCACCGTCTACGGCGATCATACCGTGCGGAACGGAGGAGTTGTAGTAGATGGAGTCGCCCTCGGAGAGCTCCTCTACGTGACTGCCGACCTGGATGCGGAGCTTGCCCTTCAGCACGAGATCAAACTCCTGTCCCGCGTGCTTCGTGCAGTGGATCGGCTTGTTCTGGAGTGCTTCCGAATACTCGTATTTGACGTAGTACGGCTCGGCGAGCTTGTCGCGGAACATCGGTGCGAGGTCGGAGATTTCGATGCCGTCCTCCTTTGCCGCACGGGAGCCGCGTCCCTTTCGCGTCACCGTATAGGAGGACAGATTCGCGCTCTGTCCTTCCAGAATCTCGGTGATCTCCATATCGAGCGCAAGCGCGCATTTGTGCAGAAACGTGTACGGGAAATCCAGCTCGCCGTTTTCGTATCGGAGATAATCCGCTTCGGTAATTTCCGTCTTTGCCGCCATTTCGGCAATCGAGAATCCCGCAATCTCACGCATCTCGCGGATACGTGCGCCGACTTCACTCAATTTGTTCATCGTGGATGTTTGCATACTTACCTCCGTTTGTCCGGCTTTGCCGGAAAATAAATAAAACCCGTCTCAAATTTCTTTGAGACGGGTGTATAAACAATACCCGCGGTACCACTCAAATTGCATCATCTGATGCCTCTCTCGGACTCAGTCAAGCCCTATGCTTTCACGCAGCAATCACGGGAAGCGTCTACTTGCTTTCGCGTTCGGGCTTCCGGCTCGGAAGGGATGGGCACCTGAAAAGCACACCGTCGGTTTTCACCAGCCACCGACTCTCTGTGGGGAGTTCTTTTCTGCCGTCTTCGTCACAGCCTGTTATTCAGTTGTTGTATTGGATTATACCACTCGAAAAAACGCTTGTCAATACCTTTCGGAAAATTTTTTCAAAAAATTTCGCTTACGGAATCCGGAGCGTTTCTTCCGCTTTACGCTTGCCGATCTGCCGCCTGAGATACAAAAGAACGGCATACACGGCGGCGCAGAGGGCGTACATTACAAGAAACACGATAACCTGAAAGCGCGGCGGATATTCGTAAAAGTACAGAATGAGCGCGGCTGCGGCGGCAGGAACGGTGCGCGAGGGGGAGGCGTGATCTCCGTAAAAAAACAGGGCGGCGGAAAGAAGGACACAAAGCCCCCACAAAAGCGGCATCAGATCCAGAGCACAGATTTGCATAAAAGCCTCCGATAACAGGATACGGTACGGCGTACCTGTCGGTAGTATATACCGAAACGGGGCAGGGTATGCAAAGGGAGAATCACGAAACGTATTTTGAATAATCCATGGGATACCATTTCGTCTCGACGGTAGTGAGATCGTATTCGTATATACCCATAGCCATACCTATGTACAGTTTGTTATCTATTCTAACCATGGACGTTGCCGCGCCCCAAAGGCTCAGATCGGATAAAGTAGTGACGGAGTAATCCTCCAAAGAGAAAGCGACAAGTTCCATTGAAGAGACAACGTAGATGATTTTATTCTCCCTATCATATTCAAAAAACAGAGGCTTCCCTGCAACTTCTGCCACTTGCTTCCATTCCCACTCCCCATCCAAACTCGGCAAACGAAGTTCATATATAACTCCCGAGCCGGGAGAGTAAAGCCCCGCATAATCCCACGTGAACAGGTAAACATTTCTGCTCCAGTCCTCTACAAAACCGCGGCAGTTTTCGTTGACAACATCTCGTGACGACCCTACAATCTCAGGCGCGACTGCACTGTAACACGGAAAGTACTTAACCCAGCCGTCAAATTCTCCTACATCAACACCTAAAAAATATCCGTTTGTGGTTCTGTGTGTCATGAATGTATTCGGAGAATCATGAAAGTTAGAAACCACAAGACTGTCTCCGCTTACTGTCAGATGACACACGTACTCCCAGTACGGATTCCGCGCACTGAAAGTCCAGTTTTTGATCGTTTCCTCATCCGGCTCGGCGGCGGTCAACTCCGTCAGCCCGTCGTAATCGATCGATTTGACCGCCAGCGTGTCTGCGTCTTCCGACGTACAGGAAGAAAACGGAATCGCCGCAAGAATCAGAAGCAGTGCCATGCATTTTCGGATCGTTTTCATCATGTTTGTCACCCCTGTCTGTAATAATCAATCCTGTCAATTTTGAGCTCGCCGCCCTCCGGAGCAAGCGTGAAGATCAGCGTTTTGTACGCATCGCTGTCGATGTCGTTTCTGAACGTGCCGTCGTTTCGGTAGATCGCGTAGGTCACATCGTACACATACGAGCCGTCATCGTTTTCCGCGAGCTTCTCAAGCGTGATGCCGTAGATCATCTGCGGTGCAAAGAACGGGTACGGATCGGCTGTTTTGTAATACTTTTCGGTAAAGAGGGAATTATACGTTTCTACATCCGCATAGATCGCCGCCTCAAAATAGCGGTGGAAAAATTCGATCTCCTCTCCCCATGCGGCAAAGTTTCCGTCCGTGATTGCGTATTCTTCGCCGCCGTTTCGAATATGAATGTAGCGATCCAGTGCCTGATAGTCCTCGTTTGCATCCACGTCCAGCTCGTAATCGGACGGATAGAAGGTGAAGCTGAGCAGCTTGTCGGAGTACATGGAGGTCGGCTTGTCGGAATTTCTGTTCAGGACAAACCACTCGGGATGACTGAGCAATAAAGCACTCAGCGCACCGAGCAGGGTAAAGATCACAATTGCCGCGATCATCCTCTTTTTTCGCTTGTTTTTCGTTGCTTTCGTATCCGCCATACCTTTGCTCCTCCGCGTGTTTTTCTTTGCTTTTATTATACAGCATTCTCTCCCGGATTGCAAGGCTTGATTCGCGCAAAAGGGCAGAATGAAAAAAATCCTTGACAAATACAGGAGAACATTCTATAATAATACTGTCAGTTTTGGGAGATTCTTCTCCCGAAGGTTAGTTTTTTATCAGTATCATGCCGGTACGGCAAAAAAGAAAAGGAGTATTTCATATGTTTGAAAAGGTGAAAAATCTGCTCGTTGAAGAGCTTTCCGTCAATCCCGATGATATTACGCTCTCCGCTGAGCTTGTAAACGATCTCGGCGTCAATTCGCTGGAGCTTGCCGATCTTGTCCTTCTCTGCGAGGAGAAGTTTGACATCGAAATTACCGATGACGAGATTCATAAGTTTGTGACTGTCGGCGACATCGTTGATTTCCTGAACGCAAAAGCGGACGCGTAAAATGTCCGGATATACTGCACCGCGGATTTACGTCCGCGGCGTATATTTTGATAACGTAACGCTTGACGAAGCGGCACAGCGTCTGCGCACATCCGTGAAGGAGGGGCGGCGCGAAAGCGTCTTTACTCCCAATTCGGAGATCGTGCAGGCGTGCATCGATGAGCCGGCTCTGTACGGTGTTGTGAACGCCGCGACGCTCGTCATTCCCGACGGAATCGGCGTTGTCAAGGCTGCACGGATTCTCGGCACACCGCTGAAGGGCAAGGTTGCCGGGGTCGATCTCGGTCGCCGTGTGCTCGATTTTGCGGCTAAGGACGGCGTGCCCGTCTATCTGCTCGGTGGCAAGCCGGGTGTCGCTGAGATGGCGGCGGAGAAGCTGAGCGGCGAGTACGCGGGGCTGTCCGTTGTCGGTATGCGGGACGGGTATTTTGCCAAAACGGGGGCGGAAACGGATGAAGTTGTCCGTTTCGTGAACGAATCGGGCGCGAAGGTGCTTTTCGTTTGCCTCGGTGCACCCGCGCAGGAGAAATGGATCGTCGAAAACCGCGATCGGATGCCGAATGTGCAGGTGTTTCTCGGTCTCGGCGGATCTCTTGACGTGTACGCAGGTACAGTCAAGCGTGCGCCGGAGATTTTCATAAGACTTGGGCTGGAGTGGTTTTACCGATTGCTCAAGGAGCCCAGACGGATCGGTCGCATGATGCGCCTGCCGAAATTCTATTTCGGCACGTGGATTTATAAACTGACAAAAAAATAACGGACGCATCCTCGCGTCCGTTTTTTGCTAAGGTACTGTGTTACTGTCATTCGCCGCAGGCGATGGCGGCGTAGTCTGCGATCAGCTTCGCGGCACCGTCGATGCCGATTTTGTCGGTCGATACGGCAAGGTCGTAGTTTTCGAGCTTGCCCCATTTTTTGCCGGAGTAGTAGTTATAGTAGTTCGCGCGGCGCTTGTCGTTTTTGATAATCAGATCGCGCGCTTCGCCTTCGCTTACGCCCTGTCGCTCGCAGACCGTCTTGACACGGTGATCGAAATCGGCGTACACAAAGACGTTGATGCACGGCTTGTAGTCGGCAAGCACATAATCGGCACAGCGTCCGACGATGATGCAGGATTCCTTCTCGGCGAGCTCGTGCATGATCTCCGACTGCATACGGAACAGCTTGTCGTTGATCGGCATATTGAACTGATCGACGGAGCTGTGGTACATATTCGAGCCGACGACGAGGGTGTAGAGGAGGCTGCTTGCCGCCTTTTCATCGACGTTGGACAGCGCGTCGGGATTCATGCCGCTGCGTTCGGCTGCCATGATGGTCAGCTCGCGATCGTAGCATTTGATACCGAGCATTTCTGCGAGTTTGTGGCCGACTCTGTGGCCGTTGCTCCCGTACTGACGGGCGATGGTGATGATCTTGTTCAATGGCAACCTCCAATGACTGTTTGATTTGATGTATATATTATACACTAAAAAATCCGATTTGTAAAGAGGAAAATTGTCGTTTTTGTGCAGATGGCAGTTTTTTATTTCCAAATACGGGAGAAAGGGGAAAAAGAATGGATACGGAAAAAGGGGAAAAGAGCCTTGCGGCACTTCTTTTGGAGAACGGGGAGCGGGGCAGGGTGCCGATGCATATGCCCGGGCATAAGCGAAACGCGGCGGCGGCACCGTATCTGGACGCGCTGTCCCTCAGGGAGGACATCACGGAGATCGACGGGTTTGACAATCTCCACGGCGCGGAGGGGATTTTGGCGGATTCCATGGCGCGTGCCGCCGCGCTCTGGGGTGCGGATCGGTCGTTTTTTCTCGTGAACGGCGCAAGCGGCGGCATCCTTGCCGGCATCCGTGCGCTCACGAAGCGGGGGGATGCGGTTCTGATGACGCGCGGTGCGCACAAATCGGTGTACCACGCCGTCGAGCTTTGCGGATTGCGCCCGATTTTTCTTCTGCCGTCCTGTACGGAGACGGGATTTTTCGGCTCAGTCTCCCCGGCGGATGTCGCACAGGCGCTCCAATCGCATCCCGAGGTGAAGCTCGTGATTCTCACCTCCCCCACCTACGAGGGCGTGATCTCCGACGTCGCATCGATTGCGGAAATTGCCCATGCGGCAGGCGTGCCGCTGTTTGTCGATGAAGCGCACGGCGCGCATCTCGATCTGTCAGAGCATTTCACGCTCGGTGCGGTCCGTGCCGGTGCGGATCTCGTTGTGCAGAGCTTGCACAAAACGCTCCCGTCGCTGACGCAGACGGCGATTTTGCACGTTTGCGGCACGCGCGTCGATGCCGATCGGCTTGCGCACCAACTCGCTGTTTTTGAAACGAGCAGCCCTTCGTATCTGCTGCTCGCCTCCATCGACGGGTGCGTGCGTGCGATCGCGGAAAACGGCGCGATTTTTGCCGATTGGGCGGATGCGCTTGCGCAGTTTGACAGACGGATTGCGGATTTACAGCATTTGACGATCCCGTTTCACGGTGCGGATGCCGACGGACGCGATCCTGCCGTTTTCGCCTACGATCGAAGCAAAATTTACGTCTCCGCACGCGGTGCGTCCGCTGACGGAGCCGCCCTTGCCGCCTCTCTTCGCGCACACGGAATCGAGCCGGAGATGGTCACGGCGGACGGCGTGCTCTGCATGACAGGAGCAGGGGATACAAAAGAATCGCTCGCCGCGCTTGCCGATGCGCTTTGCGCCATAGACGCACAGATTCATGCGGAATCCGTGGTCGAAAGTCTGCCGAGCATATCCGTGCCGCCGCTTGTGATTGATCCCGAGGAGGCACTTGCGTCCGCGTGGGAATCCGTGCCGGTTGCCGAGGCGATCGGGCATACGGCGGCGGAATACGTCTGGGCGTATCCGCCCGGGATTCCACTTGTGATCCCCGGCGAGATGATTACGGAGGAGACCGTCCGATACATCGGTTCGGTATCGAAAAAAATCCGCCTGTACGGTACCCGCGGAGAGATGCCGAAGCGGATTTCGACAGTAAGAACGGCAATTGACTAAAATCAAAAAACCGCCTTGAGACCTCAAGACGGTTTTCTTTTTTGCTCCGGGTATTCTGCGTTTGTCTAAATTAAAATTTCTGCTGTCTTTGACGCGAGATGTTGATTGCACCTTCGGGGATCACGGAGATGTGATCGAGCGATTTGCCCGTGCCGATAGCGACGCACGCGACAGGCTTATCCGCCACACGTGCTTTGATGCCCGTGACGTTCGTAATCAGTCGATCCAGTCCGTACAGCAGGCTGCCGCCGCCTGTCATAACGATACCGTTATAGAGAATATCGCCGATCAGCTCAGGCGGTGTGCGCTCGATGACGGAGCAGACGGATTCAATAATCGCCGTAATCGGCTCCTCCAGTGCGTCGGGCATTTCCATGGAGCTGATGCGCACCACGCGCGGCAGTCCCTGCACGAGACAGCGTCCCTTCACCTCAATGACGCGCGGCTCCTCTCTCTGCCAGGCACCGCCGACCTTCATTTTGATTTGCTCCGCCGTGCGCTCACCGATCAGCACGTTGTGCTTGCGGCGCACGTAGCGGATGATCGCCTCGTCAAATTTGTCGCCCGCGACCTTGATCGACTCGGACACAACGACACCGCCGAGGGAGATAACCGCAATATCCGTCGTGCCGCCGCCGATGTCAACGACCATGTTTCCGTTCGGCATGGAGATGTCGATGCCTGCACCGATCGCCGCCGCCACCGGCTCCTCAATCAGATATGTTTTGCGTGCGCCCGCCTGCGTAGCGGCATCGACAACCGCGCGCTCCTCCACCTCCGTGATACCGCTCGGCACACAGATGATGACGCGCGGCTTGAAAAGCACCGATCCGCACGCTTTGCGGATAAAGTGCTGGAGCATTCGGAGTGTGACGTCATACTGACTGATGACGCCGTCCCGAAGCGGACGGATGGCGGTAATGTTGCCCGGTGTGCGCCCGAGCATCTGCTGTGCCTCGCGTCCGACCTTCAGAATCCGGTCTGTATTCGTATCAATGGCAACGACGGACGGCTCGGAAACCACAATGCCCTTGCCCTTGACGTAGACAAGCACCGTAGCCGTGCCGAGGTCGATTCCTATATCCTTATTCATCCACATTCGATACCATCACCGCTTCCATAAAATCTCAGTAAGGTTGAAAACATTCATACATAATTATTATAACGGATTTCTTACCGTTTTGCAATGCGCAACGCACATTTTTTCGTATTTGTTCATATTTTGTCGCTTTTTTGGGGCGGAATCGGTGTGTTTTCTGCCTCGGTATCCGCTTTGTGACAGCTTTGTGAAGAAAATCACATGCATATCAGACAGAATTACGAAAAAGTTCAAGACAATTTCAGTTTTTTGTGTTATAATAAATCGGTAATGGGACCCAATCACGGTTTTGGAGGTAGCAAATTTGATAGAGGTCAGAAACGTAACCAAAAAATACGGAAGCATCACCGCGGTGAAAAATATCAGCTTCACCGTCGAAGAGGGACATATCTACGGATTCCTCGGACCGAACGGTGCCGGCAAATCGACCACGATGAACATGATTACCGGTTGCTTAGCGGCAACGTCGGGCGAGATTCTGGTGGGAGGCTACGACATCTACGAGGAGCCCGTGGAGGCGAAGCGTTGTATTGGCTATTTGCCCGAGATGCCGCCGCTCTACACGGACATGACGCCGGAGGAGTATCTTTACTTTGTCGCAGAGGCAAAGGGAATATCTTCTTTGATTCTTGAAAAGGAAGTGGAGCGCGTGATTGCCAAAACAGCGCTCACCGGCGTGCGTCACCGCCTGATCCGCAATCTTTCCAAGGGATACAAGCAGAGAGTCGGCATTGCACAGGCGATCCTTGGCGATCCGGAGATCATTATTCTGGATGAGCCGACCGTCGGCCTCGATCCTTTGCAGATCATTGAGATCCGTCAGCTGATTCGCGAGCTCGGTGAGGATCATACGGTCATTCTCTCCAGCCACATCCTTTCGGAAATCAGCGCGGTTTGCGATTATCTTATCATTATCTCCCACGGCGAGATTGTTGCGAGCGATACGATCGAAAACCTGACCGCATCCGCAGACGGACACCGCATGACTGTGTTTGACGTGCGCGGCGATCTCGATGCGGTGCAGGCAACGCTTTCGTCGCTTACGGGGGCAATCGCCTCGCAGGCATCATACGGACTCGGCGGATGTGTGCGCGTGCAGGTGGAAACGGCGGCGGATACCGATCTGCGCGAGGATATTTTCCGCCTGTTTGCCAAGGCGGATCTCCCGATTGTGGAGATGAATACGAACGATGTGAATCTCGAGGACGTGTTCCTCCGTCTGACGGCGGAGCCGACTCCGACCGCCGGTTCGGATGCGGAGGATATTCCCGGTATCGCCGCGGCACTTGCGCAAACGGAGGGTCAGGACGCCAACGCCGAGGAGGAATCCGAAGCGGAGGACGTGTCGAACGAGATGAATGAGAAGGACGAGGACGAGGATTCCCCGTATTATAAGCCGCGCGAGAAACAGGAGAAAAAGAAAAAACAGTCCGCCGATGAGTACAAGCCGCTCTTTGGCGGCAGAGAGTGAGGGTGCCATGTTTGCAATTTACAAACGCGAGCTGAAAAGCTATTTCTGCGGCATGATCGGCGTGCTTTTTATCGCCGTGCTGCTTCTGATGGTCGGCATTTTTATGGCGGTCAACAATCTGATGGTCGCGTACCCGAATTTCGAATACTCTCTTTCAGGCGTTTTGTTCATTTTGCTTCTGATGATCCCCATCCTTACGATGCGTTCGGTATCCGAGGATATTCACGCGCGAACAAGTCAGCTTCTGTATTCCTTGCCGATGAAGCTGTCCTCCGTCGTGCTTGCAAAGTATTTCGCGCTGCTTACCGTGCTCGCAATCCCCTGCGGAATCATGTGCCTGTATCCGCTGATTCTTTCCTCTTACGGCACGGTGAATTTCGCATCCGCATACGGCGGACTTCTTGCGTTTTTCCTGCTCGGTGCCGCACTGCTTGCGATCGGTCTGTTTCTTTCCTCGCTGACGGAGAGTCAGGTCATCGCGGCGGTTATCACATTCGGTGCGTTTATTCTGATGTATCTGATGAGCGGACTCAGCACTTTGATTCCCACGACTGCCGCGGCATCTTTGATCTCGTTCGGCGTTCTCGGGGCACTGCTTGCGCTGATTCTGTACGGACTGACGAAAAACGTGACCGTATCGGGTGCATTCGGTGCGGTGCTGATTTTTGGTACGGTGCTTGTGTATCTGATCGATTCGTCCTTGTTTGCGGGGGCGTTCCCGAATCTGCTTTCGGCACTTGCGCTGTTTGACCGCTTCAGCCCGTTTACACAGGATCTGTTTGACGTTACATCTCTCGTTTATTATCTTTCCGTCTCGGCACTGTTTGTCGTCTTTACGGTGCAGTCGATGGAAAAGAAACGCTTTAATTGATCGGGAAGGACGGTATAGAAAATGGAAAAGAATACAGAAAAGAAACCGATCAATATGCGCGCGCTGAAGGGCGGCTCCTACAGCCTTGCTTTGTGCGCACTGGCTTTGGCACTTGTAGTTTTAGTGAATTTGTTTATCGGTGCGCTTCCGTCTACGTACACGAAGCTCGATACGAGCGCACAGGGACTGCTCACAATCAGTGAGGAAACGAAAGCGATCGTCTCCTCTGTGGACATTCCCGTGACGATGTATTTTGTTACCCGCCGCGGCTCGGAGGATGCAAACATTTCCGAGCTTCTGAACCGGTATGCCGATCTTTCTCCGAATGTCAAGGTGAAGACGGTCGATCCCGATACGAATCCCGCGTTTGTTACAAAGTATACGTCGGAATCTCTCTCCGCCAACAGCGTGATCGTGGAGAGCGAGCGCCGCTTCTATGTCGTTGATTACAACGATATTTATGTGACGTCATACGCCAATATCACCGAGGAAGAGTATTATTATTACGTCTATTACGGCATGATGCCGACGGGCACCCCGTATTTTTACGGTGAATTGAAGTTCACGACCGCGATCGATTACGTGGCGAGAGCGGCTCTGCCGACGGTGTACACGCTTACGGGACATGAGGAAGCGGAGCTTGCCTCCAGCATTACCTCCTCCTTTACGGCGAACAATATTCTGACGGATTCGCTCAGCCTGCTCGGTGCGGACGGCATCCCTGCCGATGCCGCGGCGATTCTCATCAACAATCCGAAAACGGATCTGAGTGAGTATGAAATCGAGGTTTTGACTGAGTACGTGCAAAACGGCGGCAGCATGATTCTCCTCACGGATCTCCGCTACTACACGAATGAAAAAATGCCGAATCTTGCCTCTCTCACGGCGATGATGGGGATGCGGAGCGAGGACGGTCTTGTGGTGGAAACCAACCGTTCCCACTACAACACCTACGCGACGATGCTTTTGCCCGTGCTTTCCGCAAGCGGTCCCGCAACGCTGCTTTCCTCCACCTCGGTGAATACGATGCTACCCAACGCGCACGGCATCGTTCTGACGGGCGAGGGGGATGCGGCTGCGTCGGCGCTTCTCCAAACGACGACGGCATCGTATGTGAAAAAGAATATTGAAGCGACCAGTGCCGAGAAGGAGGAGGGCGACGTGGACGGTCCGTTTGCGATCGCCGCACACGCAACGCTCGGCGAGAGCAAGTTTGTGTGGTACTCCACTCCGTATATTGTTGACGAGGAGATGGATTATTACGTAAACGGCGGCAACTCGAAGCTGTTTATGGCGTCCGTCAACTGGATGTGCGAGTCCGCTTCGTCCGTATCCGTTGCGGCGAAAACGATGACAACGGAGATGCTTGTCGTGCCGCAGAGCGCGTTCGGTCTGTGGTCCGTGCTTCTTGTGATCGTTTTGCCGATTGCGGTGCTCGGCACAGGCTTTGCGGTGTGGTTCCGCCGCCGCCGCAGATAACGGAGGGATACCCGTGAGTTCGAAAACGAAAAAGAAATCTTCAAAGCTCGCGCCGCTTGTCGTGATGGTGGTGCTTGTAATCGCCATGTTTGCCGCGTACAAAATGATGGACGCAAAAAACACGCCCGCGGTCGATTCCGCGGACACGGGCGACAGCGTGATTTTGCTGATCGACCGCACGTCCTCCGAGGTCACCGCGCTCAGCTACGCGATCGGTGACGGGGAGACGTATGCGTTTTCCCTCCGCACGAATACAGGTGCGTGGTCGTATGTGAATGAGCCGCAGTTTCCGCTGGATCAGACGACGGTCGCCACGATGGCGGCGGCAATCTGCCGCATCGGTGCGTATCGCCATCTTGAGGAGGGCGATACGGGCGAATACGGATTTGACGCTCCCTCCCTTACGGTGACAGTCGAATATACGGACGGTACGGTTTGCCGCTATGCGATCGGTGACGAGAATCCCATCACCGGCTACCGCTATTTCAAAAATCTCGACACGGATGCGGTGTACACGATTGCCGCGGCACTGTACGATTATTTCGATTATACAATTGACGATCTGTTTGTGTACGATACCCTGCCTTCGGATATTGAAGCCGCGCATATCACCTCCATCACATGGACGGAGGGCGATACGGTGACGGAGGTTACGGATGCGGACGCCATTTCCGCGATGTACACGGCGTATACGGCGCTTGCACCGTCCGCCTATGCGGATCCGTATGCGGATGAGGCGGAATCCGCCGCGTACGGGATCGGATCGGTGACGCTGACCGTATCGTACAAGCGTGCGGTGGAGGTCACCGATGCAAACGGTGCCGTGAGCACGACGCGTATCCCTGCGACGTTTGCGGTTCACTTCGGAAACACCGCCGAGGACGGTCGTGTGTACTACAAGCTGTCTACCTCGGATGTGATCTATCTCGCCGAGGCGGAGACAGTCGAAGCGATCCTCGCCGCGACTGTTCCTGCCCCTACAGAAGAATGACAAAAACCGCTTTCCCTTATGGGAGAGCGGTTTTTCTATGGATTATTCCAGTTCCGTTTCGGCGACCTTGACGGTCAGCGCACATTCGATGCGTTTTTTGAACAGCTCGCATCCGTAGCTGTACACGCCTGCTATGTCACCGGTAGCGTGGTACGCATTGGCGGCACATCCGCCCGCGCAGTAGAGTTTCGCCCAGCAATTCTCGCAGTCGGGGCGGGAGTACGCGTTGCACCGCGCAAATTTATCGCGCATTTCCGTGTTTGTGACGCCCTTCCAGATGTCGCCCATGCTGTATTTCTCATCACCCACGAACTGATGGCACGGGAACAGCTCACCCCACGGCGTCACCGCCATGTATTCCGTTCCCGATCCGCAGCCGGAGACTCTCTTGTAGATGCACGGACCGCCGTCGAGGTTAATCATGTAGTGATAAAACGTGAATCCGCACCCCTCTTTGTTTCGGCGGATCATTTCACGGGCGAGCTTTTCGTACTGCTCAAACAGGATTGGCATATCTTCCTTTGTCAGCTCGCACGGATCGCCCGGCGCGCAGACAACCGGCTCCATGCTCAGCTCCGTGAAGCCGAGATCCGCCATGTGCAGAATGTCGGCGAGGAAAGCGGTGTTGTGATGCGTGTATGTGCCGCGGACGTAGTAGCTCTTCTTGCCGCGCTTCTCCACGAATCGCTTGAAATTCGGCACGATGCGGTCGTAGCTGCCGTTTCCGGCGAAATCCTTGCGGAATTTGTCGTGCACCTCACGGCGACCGTCAAGACTGAGCACGACGTTGTGCATCTCACGGTTGCAGAAGTCGATCACCTCATCATCCAAAAGAACGCCGTTCGTCGTCAGCGTGAAGCGGATGTTTTTTTTGTGGATTTTCTCCTGCTCGCGTCCGTACGCCACGATTGCTTTGACAACGTCCCAGTTCATGAGCGGCTCGCCGCCGAAGAAGTCGATGTCAAGATTCACGTGCGTGCCGGAGTTCTCAATCAGAAAATCGATTGCTCTCTTGCCCGTTTCGAGGCTCATGATCGCGCGCTCGCCGTGGTATTTTCCCTGACTGGCAAAGCAGTACGAGCAGTTCAGATTGCACGTGTGCGCGACGTGCAGGCACAGTGCCTTCATTGTGAAATTGGACGGGCGGTACGTTTTCGCGATTTTCTCATACGCATCCTTTGAGAACAGCTTGCCGTCTGCGATCAGTGCTTCCACGTCCTCGATGCACTCGCGGATCTCCGACTCGTTTACGTCGGGAAGATCGCCGTATTTTTCAAGCATGGCGGATACGATCGTGCCGTGCGCCTCGCCCTTGTCGAACAGGGCGATTACGTCATACGCGACGTCGTCCACGACGTGAACGGCACCGCTGAACGTGTCGAGCACGATATTGTAGCCGTTCAGTTTATACTGATGGATCATAAAATCTCCTTAATACGGAAGTAGGGTGCTGCACCGACAGTACAGCACCCCCTGTGATTTCGTACAGAAATTACTTCTTGTTGTTCTCGCAATCCTGGTTGGCAACGCCGCAGGAGGTCTTGCAAGCGGACTGGCAGGAGGTCTGGCACTCGCCGCAGCCGCCGTGCTTAGCGGAATCCTTCAGATCACGGGTCTTAACGGTAACGATTCTTTTCATGGTAGTAGCTCCTTTATGTAGATGATTAGCATACGAAAATAGTATACACTATTTGTGAAAATATGTCAAGGGATAAGCGAAAAAAACGAGAAATTTCGTGTCGGAAAGATCAGAATTTGCGCCAGACCATCTTGTTTACGACGCCCGTGTAGGACTGGATGATCTTCACAACTTTCGTAGAGACGTTCTCCTCGATATAATCGGGGACGGGGATGCCGTAGTCACCGTTTCGGTTCATTTCGACGGCGGTTTCGACGGACTGCAGCAGTCCCAGCGTATCAATACCGGAGAGGATGAAGCACGCCTTGTCAAGCGCCTCCGGACGCTCGGTGGAGGTGCGGATGCAGACGGCGGGGAAGGGCTTGCCGATCGAGGTGAAGAAACTGGACTCCTCAGGCAGGGTTCCGCTGTCGGAGACGACGGCAAACGCATTCATCTGCAGGCAGTTGTAGTCGTGGAAGCCGAGCGGCTCGTGCTGAATTACGCGGCGGTCGAGTTTGAATCCGCTTGCGGCGAGACGGTTGCGGCTTCTCGGATGGCAGGAGTACAAAATCGGCATGTCGTACTTCTCCGCCATCTCGTTGATCGCGGTGAAGAGGCTCGTGAAGTTCTTCTCCGTGTCGATGTTCTCCTCACGGTGGGCGGAGAGCAGGATGTATTTTCCTTTTGTGAGTCCGAGACGGGCGTGGATGTCGCTTGCTTCAATCTCGGGGAGATTGTTTCTGAGCACCTCCGCCATAGGCGAGCCGGTCACGTACGTGCGCTCCTTCGGCAGACCGCAATCGGCAAGATAGCGGCGTGCGTGCTCGGAGTACGCCATATTCACGTCGGAGATGATGTCCACGATGCGGCGGTTCGTCTCCTCCGGCAGGCACTCATCCTTACAGCGGTTGCCTGCTTCCATGTGGAAGATCGGGATATGCAGACGCTTCGCGCCGATGACGGAGAGGCACGAGTTCGTGTCGCCGAGAACGAGCACGGCGTCCGGTTTGATTTCCGCCATCAGCTTGTAGCTTTTCGCAATAATGTTGCCGCAGGTTTCGCCGAGATCGGCACCGACCGCATCGAGATACACCTCGGGATCGGCGAGCTTCAGATCCTTGAAAAACACGCCGTTCAGATTGTAGTCATAATTTTGACCCGTGTGTGCGAGGATCGTATCAAAATACGTGCGGCACTTCGTGATAACCGCCGCGAGACGGATGATCTCGGGACGCGTGCCGACGATGATTAAAAGTTTCAGTTTTCCGTTTTCTTTCCAAGTGACGTTTTCAAACATTACTCTACCACCTCAAAAAATGTGTCGGGTTTATTCGGGTCGAAGCATTCGTTCGCCCACATGACCGTTACCAGATCGTCCGTGTCGGACAGATTGATAATGTTGTGCGTGTAGCCGGGGAGCATGTGGATCGCCTCAATCTTCTCGCCGGAGACTTCGAAATTCAAGACCTCGTCCGTGCCGATTTTGCGAAGCTGAATCAGACCGCGACCGCTGACCACGATGAAAAATTCCCATTTTGTGTGGTGCCAGTGCTGTCCCTTCGTGATGCCCGGCTTGGAAATATTCACGCTGATCTGTCCGCATTTGTCGCTGCGGAGAAGCTCCGTGAACGAGCCGCGCGCATCCACGTTCATCTTCAAAGGAAACGCGATTTTCTCCTTCGGCAAATACGAGAGGTACGTGCTGTACAGCTTTTTCGCAAACGAGCCGTGCGGAATCTCCGGCATGATGAGCGTTTCCGGCTGTGCCTTGAACGATTCAAGCAGGGAAACGATCTCACCGAGCGTTACGCGGTGTGTGATCGGGGCGGCGCAGTAGCGACCTTCCTCGGTGAGAACGGTGTTGATGCCGTCAAATTCGCATCTGTGGGCGTGTCCCTCCAGCGCGCAGATCATCTCGTCCACGAGATCATCGATGTAAAGAAGCTCAAGCTGTACTGCAGGATCGCTCACCGTGATCGGCAGATCGTTTGCGATGTTGTTGCAGAACGTCGCCACGGCGGAGTTGTAATTCGGGCGGCACCACTTGCCGAACAGATTCGGGAAGCGGTAGACGAAAACGTCAGCCCCCGTCTCCTCCGCATAGCGGAAGAAGAGATCCTCACCCGCCTTTTTGCTTCTGCCGTAATCGCTGTCGTAGCGTCCGATCAGCGTAGCCTGAATCGAGCTGGAGAGCACGATCGGACAGGTGTTATGATGCTTTTTCAGCGTATCGAGCAGGGTGGAGGCAAAGCCGAAATTCCCCTGCATAAATTCCTCGGGATTCTGCGGACGGTTGACACCTGCGAGGTTGAAGACGAAATCCGCCTTCGCGCACGCCTCATCGAGAAGCACAGCGGGAGAATCAATATCGTACAGATACAGCTCGTTCACCGCGAGTTCGGGGTGTGTCTTGTCCTTGCCGTCGCGGATAGATTCAAGCACCGCAGTGAGATTCTTCCCCACAAATCCGGCGGCACCGGTAATCAGAATGTTCATCCGTTATTTCCCCATTTTCGCAAGCTCTTCCTGAATGTAGGCGAGGGATGCGATTTTTGCTTTCGTCTCCTCCACCGTGAGCAGCTTCGTGTTGCTCGAGTTGAACTCGGTCAGCGTGTTGCGCTCGGTATTGCCCTCGTGGAAATACTTGTCGTAGTTCAGACCGCGCTTGTCGCACGGCACGCGGTAGAAGTTGCCCATGTCGATAGCACCGGCGCACTCCTCATTCGTCAGAAGCGTTTCGTACATCTTCTCGCCGTGGCGGATACCGATGACCTTGATCGCGTTCTTGTCGCCGCCGAACAGCTCGCATACCGCCTCCGCCTGTGTCTGGATCGTGCAGGCAGGTGCCTTCTGTACGAGGATATCGCCGCTTTCACCGTGCTCAAATGCGAACAGAACGAGATCGACCGCCTCGTCCAGCGACATGATAAAGCGCGTCATGCTGCCGTCTGTGATCGTGATCGGATTGCCGGAGCGGATCTGTTCGATCCACAGCGGAATGACGGAGCCGCGTGAGCACATGACGTTGCCGTATCTCGTGCAGCAGATTTTCGTCTTGTCGGGGGATACCGTGCGCGATTTTGCAACGATGACCTTCTCCATCATCGCCTTGGACGTGCCCATCGCATTGACGGGATACGCCGCCTTGTCCGTCGAGAGGCAGACGACGTTCTTGACGCCGGCTTCAATCGCGGCGGTCAGCACGTTTTCTGTGCCGAGGACGTTCGTTTTGACCGCCTCAATCGGGAAAAATTCGCACGACGGCACCTGCTTGAGTGCAGCCGCGTGGAAGATGTAATCCACGCCGTGCATGGCGTTTTTCACGCTTGCGAGATCGCGGACGTCACCGATGTAGAACTTGATTTTTTCGGCGACCTCGGGCATTTTTACCTGAAATTCGTGGCGCATATCGTCCTGCTTCTTTTCGTCGCGGGAGAAGATGCGGATCTCTCCAATATCGGTGCGCAGGAAGCGGTTGAGTACGGCGTTGCCGAACGAGCCCGTACCGCCCGTGATGAGCAGGGTTTTGTTTGTGAACAGTGACATGGGGATATACCTCCGAATTTTAGATGATTCTTGTATTCATTGTCGAAGTGATTCTTGTGTTTTGGAAAGGACTTTATGGAAGTGTGTGCTTTTCCGTATCTCCGGGTGTTTGCATACAGGAGGAATCTTCTGTAATATATGCAACGTAGTTGTGATGGCTTACTCTGTCTTCTTCGGCAGGGAGTTTCATGTAATCGCCGTAAAAACTGGTTAACCATTCGTCGTAACCTACCGGAGCTTTATAGGTCTTTCCTTCAAATTCGACATCAATAAATGACACAAAGACTCTTTTGTTGCATATCATACGCACGAAAGATGTGAAATTTCCGACTCTGGTTGTTGGGTGCGCGGCGTATTGCTTTGCGTTTTTTACCATTTTTTTGATCGTATCCTGGGGATAAACGATCCTATAAAACGCTTTTCGGATATGCTTCAAGATATTTTTTAAAGAATTACTACTGTCCCACGTAAGAAGGTTTTTTCTGTTAAAAATATGTCGCAGAGCATCTCTTTTATCGTACATCTTCTTGACAAGCAAATCGTCGTCGGGTGCGTTATCGTACACTTTTACATCAATGTTTATAGCCCCTTTGTAACCTTTTTCGTCAGGCTCGTACAGTACAGTGCATGTATCCCATATTTTTCCGTGAGGAACATAAAAACCGGGAGTGTTTTCTATGCACACAAAGCGGTATCTGGTATTTGATTCATTGAATGTTTGAGCAAATTTTTCATAGTCTTCCCGAAGCATTCCGATATCAATATCGTCATCCCACGGTATATATCCTTTGTGGCGTATTGCTCCCAGTAAGGAGCCGCAATCTAACCAGTAGGATATATTGTTTTTTTCACAAAATAAAGCGACGCAGTCGAGAATATCTAACTGTATTTTTTTTAATTCTTCTCCGTAAACTCTTCTCATGTAACGGTATCCTTTCAAAAACATGTGGTGGTAATGGGATGAGACTGGTGTATGATGTGGGTGCCCAGAAGCAATTATTTGCGGGGATTCTTTAGTCCTTTCAATAGAATCGCTTCTATCATAAGGATGGAATTTTCCTTGAACGGTTTGATAAAGAAAGGAGCGATAACCGTAGTTGTCATTTGGGCGAGAAGAGAGGCAAACGCTGCGCCGCACGTTCCCCACAGGGGAATCATAAAGAAATTCAGAATAACGTTGGCCACGGCGGCAGACACATACAGCCAAATCAAATATTTTTGTTTGTTTTTACATACAATCCAAGCGTTTCTTGCCACGCCGAGATAGGAGAATGCCGTATACCACGTGGCAATGCGGAGCGGTGCTACAGACGGTAAGTAGTCACTGCCATACAGGAGGGATACAACGGGATTGGCGAGCAGGACGAACAAGATTGACACAACAGTGGAAAGATAGAAAACAATGGCGTACAGCAATTTGTTTTTGCGAATGAATTCGTCCTCGTTTTCGTTTTTGTGATCCTCCATAATTAATGGGCGCATAGATGCAATAATTGCACTTAGCACAAAGCACCACAGATTGCATATGTTCGTGGCCGTAGAATAGTACCCGACTTCCGCCGGAGAGAGCATCTGTTTCAACATGATTTTATCTGCTTGGGCATATACGGAGACCATCAGTCCGGGCAGGATAAAATGAACACTTTGCGAGAGAAGACGCTTACAGCAGTTTTTGGATGCGCGTAGTTTCCCGCCACAGTATTTTTTGTAGCAGATAAACAGCAGAATTCCAATGACGATATAATCAATGGATAGGGAGAGCGCAAAAAATTTCACGTCCTTACCGGTTGCCAAAAGAAAGATTTTGTAGATCGTCATAACCGTGTATGATACTAAAGCTGCAGTAGAGGTTACTTTTGAGAGGAGTTTTGCCTGAAACCAGTAGTTGAAAACCTCAAACACGTGAAATATGATACCGATTGAACTGAGGAAAACGACGGCAATGGCGGTGGGATCATCGCGGTCGATCACGCAAACGATAGCAAGAATAACCACCACGGAGAAAAAACCGGACAGAAGACGAAGCAAGATGGAGGAGCCGAGAATTTCGCCGTCATCCTCGGGGTGATCAATAAACTCTTTTACCAGAATACTATTGATACCCAAAGTACAGATGGAAGCAAAGAAAGCGGTATACGTATTTGCATAGTTGATGAGTCCGTAATTATCGGGGCCGAGATAGCGAGCGGTCAGTACGCCGACAATCAAGGAGATCATCATTTGGACAATTTTTTCACCGATCATCCACCCGGCGTTTTTGACGGCCTTGTTTTTTAGAAATGCTGGAATCATTTTTTATACCATCCGTTGCTGATGATTTCCGCCTTGCTGCACACGTCGCATTCAAACGGCGAGTCCGTGCTTTTTGAGGAACGGAGCGTCTCAGCCAGTTGTAAAAAGCGCCGTGCGGCGTTTTCTGCATTCCATTCCTCGCGCATTGTCAGATATGCGTTTTTCGAGAGTTGTTTTCGGCGTTCCGGATGGTCTAGCAGCTCTGTTACGTGTTTATATATACAGTCAATATCTCCGGTCTTGTATAGCAGTCCGTTTTCACCCTCACGGATAAGAAACGGTGCGGCACCAATATTGCGATCGACCACAACAGCGCACGCAGAGTTCATAGATTCATTGAGTACAGCACCCCACCCCTCGTTTCGATCGGAGGTGAACAAAAACAGCTCGCTTTTCTCCATATAAGCACGTACTTCCTGCGGTTTCATAGAGCCGAGGGGGTGAACTGTGTCGGATAGATTTTCTGCGGCGATTCTTTCGGTGATTTCATCCAGAAGAACACCGTTTCCGATCATATTGATTTCAAAATCATAGCCGTCTTTTTTTAGCCTTTTGGCAATTTCCAGCGGGATTTCGGGGTGCTTCCAATCGATAAAACGCCCGCACCAGAGGATAGAATTTTGCTTTTTTTCTCGGATCAAGGTGTCAATGTTTTCATAGACTTTTACCTCGGGGAAATATCCCCATTTGTACGTCCGATTCAAAAAAGTCAGCGATTTGGCGTAATCTCCCGCCGTATATGCGCTGGCACAAAGCATATACAAGGATTTGTGCCGTCTGTGCAGCTTATGGAACTTAAGAAAGTGGACGGGGAGCTTCCAGTAGGGAGTATGCCTTTTATAAATCCGTTCCGAGTAACGAAAGGTGAGTTTCTCGGCAAGAAGGCGGTTTTGAATCAACGCATCGGGTGCACCGCCAAAAATTACGGCGTCCGCATGATCGATTAGGTCTTGCGCCTTCTCGGTAAAAGCAAGCTCTGGCGGCAGTACATAAGAGGGGATGATCGTCTCGCCGTAGCCCAGACTTCGCCGTTCGTCATTCATTTGTTTCGTTTCGATAAAACGATATTCTCCATTGGTGAGACGGAACAGCTCGTCAGAAAGCGGTTTTTGATGGTGATTGAAATAACTGGACACAAATACAATCTTCATATTCTCGTCCTCCTTTGCGGCATTATTTCAGCAGTGCCTGATAGATTTCGAAATATTCCCGTGCCATGCGCGAGTCGGCGTATTTTTTGAAAGCGGCGGAGGCCATATCTGCCGCTGTATTTTCGTTTTTGAAGGACAGCCACTTTTCGCGGATTCGTTTTTCCAGCGCATCCGTATCGCCAAACGGCAGAAATTCGGAAAATCCGTCAATGGTGATACTTTCCGATCCGCCTGAGCAGAAGCCTGCGACGGGCGTGCCGCAGGCAAGAGCTTCCGCTACCGCCATGCCGAACGTTTCGCGCTTGCTTGTCAGCACGGTCAGATTCGCCTTGCGGTACCAATCTGCCAACTCCTGTTGGTTGGAGAGCCTGCCGAGCAGTGTTACATTTTCGGGGATTTCGCCTTTCACGGAGCACGGACCGGCGACGACAAATTTTACGTTCTCGCCGCGGAAACGGCGGGCGAGATCCAGAAAATATTCGCCGCCCTTCATGTGGTCGGGCGTATCCGAAAATGCGGACGTAACGTGAAAAATGATTTTTTCATCCGTCGGGGTATACGGCTTATAATGAAAAATTTCCGGGTTTATGCCGTTCAGAACGGTGTGATTTTCGTAGGAGTTGATTAAGGGGGCTTGCTTTGCACGCTCCGTCAGCCAAGGTGAGACGTTCACGATAGCGAGCTTTTCGAAGCCGTCGAAAGCAGCTTTCATGCGAGCCCATGCAGTGTGCGTGCGGTCAAAAAAGCGCGATCCGGTTGCCGTTTTGAGCGTGGGACAACTGCCGCAGCCGGTCTTCCATTTTTCGCAATCGTTTGCAAAGGCGCAGTTTCCGGTGTACAGAAATTCCGCATGATTCGTCACGACAGTCGGAATCCTATGCTTTTTCAGAAAAGCAAGGAGTGCGTGCACGTTTACCACACATCCGTTCACGGAATGAATATGCACAATGTCCGGCTTCTCTTTTTTGATTATACGGCTCACCTTCGCGGTGGAAAGCGGTGCAAATCCGTAGGAGATTCCGGTTACATAGGAAATCCGTCTGTAAAGCCCCTGCTCAAGCGGCAGGGATACGGCGTATTTTTTCAGATACTCACAGTCGGGCGAGGTGATTTTCGGTGCGCACAGCACGGATTCGTGCCCCTGGGCGTGCAGATTGCGGCTGATGTCCGCGATGATTTTTCCCGTGCTGCCCGTCTCGGCACCGTTTACGTGCAATACTTTCATATATAACCTCAATCCTTAGTTTTTTTGACAGGAGATCCAGACAAGACACATAACGGAGATTGCATATACGGAGCCTGCGGTAAAGAACGCGGCTTCAATGGACATGTGGACAATGAGCATCAGCAGACCGATGTATGCGAGCTGCTGATGACACCTTGTTACGGATTTGTGAATTTCAAGAAATCTTCCGCGCAAAAACAGGACGAAGAAGATCGTTACAAAGATGCCCGAGGTGGCAAATACGCTGAGGTACGCGTTGTGCAGGTTGTCGAATCGGTATTGCGTAAAGCTGCCGAGTATGAATCTAATAATGTTGTAGTTTTCAAAAACATTGGTGTAAATCGAAAAGCGACCTGTGTCAAATACTTCTCCGAGAATCTGAATCTTTTGGGATGCCTGTTGAAAAAACATGATGAATACGAAAATGGCAATCGGAATGATGAACGCAAGTTTTGTCAGAATCGCCGTCAGTGCCGGCCATGAATTTTTTCTAAAAAACACGTAGTACAGCGTATATCCACAGGCAAGGAGCGTGCAGGCGCGAGAGTCCGTAAGGACAATCAGAACGAGTAAAACGATGCTTGCCGCCCCGTAGATGAGTTTCCATTTTGTCTCCTCAAAGAATGAGATGGCACTGATGAGTATAAAGAAACAGATAAGCAGGTACATACCTGTCTGATTCGGATTACTGTAGCCGAGAGTCAGAGAGGAAATCTGTCTGATTCCGTACGGACCGTTGTAGTTGAACGCAATAGGAGACAGTGCCAAAAGCAGGTAGTACACAGCCAATCCCAAAAAGACATAATAGAGCTTTTTTACAAAGCTGCGCGTTATGTTTTTCGTCGAGAATTGGAGAAAAATCGGGATTTCCCAAAAGCAAAACAGGGCGACAAAGGATTTGTACGTAAATCCGGCAACGGCAACAAGGGACAGAAAGGAGAGAATCAGAATGCCGAAAAGAACGATTGCCGACGGGCGCGTAAAGCGCATACGGAACGCCTTCATCATATCGTAGAATGCGGCAAAGAAAATCATCCACGTGCCGATGCTCATCAACGCGGTTTGCCCCCACGGCTGGGCGACCAAGATCAGAATCATCGCGGTCAGGGCGAAATATCTTGATTTATTGGTTACGGGTACTACTTTCATGATGTGTTAATCCTCATGTTTTTCAGAAGAAATCCAGGTCAAACACATCACGGAGACTGCGTAAACGGACCCGGCGGTAAAGAAAGCTGCCTCTACAGACATATGGATAACGAGCATTACCAGCCCTATAAGAGCGATCTGCTGTGGGTGTTGTTTTGCGGTTTTTTGGAGCTCCAGAATTTTGCCGCGCATATACACAACGTACAGGAGAGCGACAAAGAATCCCGCGGAGGCAAAAATACTCAGATAGGCGTTGTGCAGGTTTTGAAATTGGTACTTTGAAAAATCGCCCAACAGGAAATTTACAATATCGAAGTCGGTGAACACTTCGGAGAAAATCGTGGAGCGTCCGGTGTCGAACTCCTCGCCCATAACCAGGATGCTGTGGGCTGCCTGCTGAAAGAAAAGAATGAAGAAAAAGAGCAAAATCGGGAGAACGAAGGCAACCTTTGTAAGTATGCCGATCGTTCTGAGAGAGAGCTTTTTACTGAAAAAGATGTAATAGAACAGATATGCGGCGGCAAGGATGATACAGGCACGGGAGCGTGTTGCCAGGATCAGTGCACCGATGACGGCGGCGGCAATGATGTACAGGTGCCTGAGCCACCGCTTCTGGAAATATGCGGCTGCACTGATGAGGACAAAGAAGCAGATTAAGAGATACATACCTGTCTGATTCGGATTGCTGAATCCGAGCGTCAGCTCATCGAGCTGTACAGTGCCGTACGGTCCCAGATAATCATGTGAAATAGGGGAGAGGGACAGAAACGTATAGTACGCCGCCAATCCCAAAAAGATATAGTAAAGTTTTTCCTTGAAGTTTTTGCTTACGTTTTGCGTGGAGAACTGCATGAAGATCGGAATCTCCCAGAAGCAGAACAGTGACACGAGCGATTTGTACGAAAAATCGGCTGAGGCAAGCAAAGAAAAGAAGGAAAGAATCAGCATGCAGATCAAGAGCAGCGTAGGCTTGTTCAGAAACCGCATACTTGCCGCTTTTAACAGATCGTAAACGGCGGACAGAAAGATCAGCCAAGTTCCCAGACTCATGAGGGCAGTTTGCCTCCACGGCTGTGCGACAAGAATCAATATCATGGCGAACAGCGCAATATACCGGGACTCGGAGGATCCAAGGAGTTTTTTTCCTCCAACGGATATTAGCATTATGATATACTCCTCAAAGACGGTTCGTTCGGGCGGAAAAGGATTACGGAATCATCTCCAGAATTCTTTTTGCTTGAACGCGGTTGTTTTTATTCTGTATCAGGAACTTGCGCGCGTTCTCGCCGATATGGCTCCGGCTCTCTTCAGACAGATCGCATACAGATACGATCGTCTCTCGCAAAGAGGAGACGGAATCGTCGGGAACATAGCGCAAATAATTGTCATAATCATGGGGAATGCCGTCCAGCTTGTACATGATGACCGGCTTGCCGCTCAGCATATACTCCATCGTTTTGGACGGAAAGCTGTACTTTGTGTACGCTTCGTTGTTTGGACGGGGATTGACAAGCACGGTGGCCTGCTTCTGCATTTCGCAGATCGTTTTCTTCGGAACGTATCCGAAAAAGCGGATACGGGAATCTGTCTCGGCGGCTTTTACGATTTCATCTTTCATGTCTCCGCCGCCGCAGATCCACAAACGGTAATCGGGATCGGAAATCCCGCGAAAGGCATCGAGCAGATTGCCGATGCCGAATTTTTTATGCAAAGTACCTGTGTACAGGATGATTTTTTCGTTTGCTTTCGTTTCGGGAGCAGCTATGTCATCGAACAGGGTAGGATCGCAGATGCCCTCGACAACGGTATACGGTCTGTCACCGACGCGGAGCGGTTCCTTCATCTCCTCTGTCAGAAGAACGAAATTATCCACCCGCGCCATACATTTGTAGATGGATCGGTTATTCAGCTTTCTCAGAATTTTTCGAAGAGCGGAAACCTGTCCGAGATCGTAGAACTCCGGCAGATCGGTCACAACGAGTGTGACCGTATAGCTCTTGTCCAGCTTGCTGATCGCTTTCAGAAACGGGAGATACGGAGAGTAGATGAGGATGTTTTTGTCCTCGGATTTCCTCAAAAGTTTCAGACATCTGCGATACCGTCCGTGCTGCTTCAGAAGCGGCAGATTCACACAGCCGATCTCGACGTTATCCGCGCCGGCATACTGCCACTGCCTGTCTTTCAAGATGAGATCGCTGTACTGTTTTTTCCAGATACCGACGGGGAGGGCGTTTATGATCGAGACAGGTTTGGCGAGATTTTTATTCAATCCGTCAATCAGATTCCACTGATAGCCGTTCACGGCATTGGATATACCGCACTTGCTTTTTTTCAGGTATTCGTTTTCGCGTTCTCTTTCAAACAGACAGCCTAAGAAAATCATACGTTCCTCTCCGACCGACAAGCGATCATTTATACTCTTTCGAGAATTGCTTCATATAAATACTGCGCACCCTGCTTTACGGCGGTGCCGCACAGCAGATCGCGGACAACCTCCTCGCACGCGGTGTTTTCGTACACAATCGCGGGCGTACCGCAGGCGATTGCCTCCACGGTTGTGAGCCCGTATGTTTCCACCTTGGTCGGATTGAGAAAAAGATCCGCCGCCGTGTAGATTTCAGCGAGCTCTATGGCGTTATTCGTGCGCGGAAGTGCGAGAATGCTTTTCGGAAGCCCCTCCATCTGCTCCGATGTCAGTCCGACGAGTACGATTTTGTATTCATCGGGGAGCATACCGGCGAGCTCAACGAAATCGGCGAGTCCTTTACTTGCCCCCCACGCGGTCGCGGCGCCGAGGAGGATTTTTTTGTCCTCCAGACCGTGTCTGGCACGGAAATCACTTTCGCGCGGACGGAAAATCTCCGTATCCACCTTGGGCGGAACAACCTCAATCGGGTATTCCTTCAGGAAAGAATCCTTTACGAAATTTCCAAGCCAATGCGTCGGGACGCGCAACGTCATATTCGGAATCCCCGTGAACAGCTCTTTTTTTCGCTGATAATTCTTTTTGGAACGATCGAAAAGCAGACTTTTGGGATACCCGGCACGTTTCGGACAGTTGAAGCACTGCGTTTTCCACTTTTCGCAATTCACCAGAACGAAATGCGGGCAGTGACCGGTGAAGGCCCAGCAGTCGTGCAGGCACCATTTCACCTGCATCTGCGGACGGGATTTGATCCATGAAAACAGCAGCTTCAGATTGATGTAATATCCGTGCAGATTGTGCAGCCAAAGCAGATCGGGATCAAATTCGTCTGCCCATTTGAGAAAGCGGCGCGTTGCGGATACGCTGTTGAAGCCTTCATTGTCAAGGAGACGGGATTTCAGCCCGTTTGCGTATACGTCCCATTTTCCGCCGATGCGCACGGCGTATTTTTTGAGCTTCTCCGGCACACTCTCCCGTCCGTAGGCGATCTTTACCTCGTGCCCGTCCTTTTCCAATTCCGCCGCCAAATCGGTGCAGATTCTGCCTGTGCTGCGAATGCCGCAGACGGAGTTTATCATCAAAACTTTCATACGTTCCTCAGCGCACAATCGTGCGGTAGCAGATTTCGGATGTATAATGCTCCTTGAGATATACCGTTGCCGCAGCCTTCATAGCGGCGCGATCCGCCTGTACGGCATCCGTTACAGCGGCATCGAATGCCGCCGTATCGTTGCTTTCACACCACCAGCCGAAGCCGCCCTCGGTGATTACCTTGCCGATGTCCGTGTTCGTATCGGTGCAGGCAAGCACGGGCAGTCCTGCCTGCATATACGCAAGCAGGCGGCTGGGGAAGTTCGGGATCGTAAAGCGGTGGTCGAGGAAAATAAGCCCGACGTCGCACGCGGCGACCATGCGGTCATAATCCTCCTTCGGGAGCTTTTTCATCAGCTTTATATTCGAAGCGTTTGTTTCGGAGAAAAACGCCTCCAGCTTGGGAAATTCGGTGCCGTCGCCGACGAGCAGGAAATATGCGTCGGGATTGTTCACCTGCGCCTTCAGGCACTCGATAATAAACGGAATCCCCTGCGGACGACCGAGATTTCCGCCGTAAACAAACACCGTTTTATCCTCGGGAATACCGTATTTTTCGCGTATCTCCCTACGCTGTTCCGGCGTGATTGACATATCCTGTACTTCAATCGCGTTCGGGCAGATTTCCACCTTCTCCGCAGGGATTTCGGGATTGTGCCTGAGCACGTAATCCACATTCGCCTCAGACATACAGCCGATGCGGTCGGAGATGGCGTACAGCTTCTTTTCCTTTTTGCGGAAATACTTGTACAGGATTCCCTTGACGCCCGATTTCCGCATCATACCAATATCGACCGCATTCTGCGGAAAGATGTCCTTCAGCAGAAGATACGTCGCGGCACCGTCGCGCTTTTTGACAAAGCGGACAGCCTGATAAAAGGTAATGGGGGGAGTGGTGTATATGATTAAATCAAATGTCACATCGTAAAAATGCTTTTTTATAGCATTTTTGAATCGAGGTTCCACCAGCAAAGTGGAGATGCCCTTTTTTATTGTACTTGTTTTTGTGAGTTTCCCTGTGGAAATTCTTAATATGCTGACATTCTCCTCTTGCTGTACGAAGGTTTCCGTGTTAGGCGATTGATTTGCGCACGCAATATACATACTGTGACCATCCTTGATGAATTCTTTCACCAAATCGGTATAGATTCCATGCGTGTTCAAATCAAATTTTCCACCGATAGAAATAAAAAGTACGTTCATAATACACTCCTGCACTTACGCTCGGTATTTGGGGAAGAACTGGCTGTCAGTGGGCGGAAGCATGTTCACAAGAAGATTATACTGTTCATGTATAAAAATTTTCTTACCGATGCAGAAGCGCGGAAGTGCGTCACCGCGGTAGAAAGATTTTTTGAACTTGAACAAGCCGTCCTCACCGGAGCCGACGCCGCCGCCCAAGTGAAAGGTTTTGCATCCGTTGGCGCATCCCCACAGTGCCGCTTTGTACAGGAGCAGATTGGTGGGGGCAAACGAGCGGTATTCAAACAGTGAGCCGGACAAATGATAATTGAGGCGGTTGTTGTCATTGAAAATAATGGAGGCGGCAATAATTTTTCCGTCTTGAACCGCGTAAAAAATTTGGGAGTTGTCCGCAAGATCCAGTCGGATGCTGTCGTAGAAATCCTTGCTGAAATAGTAGTATTTTTCGGCGTTGTCCCGATCCATGGTTCTGTTATATATTTCGATAAACCGATCGTAGATTTCCGCAGAAGAGGATTGGAATATTTCCACCCCCAATTTTTCTGCTTTACGGATGATGTTTCGGTTTTTGCTCGAAATATTGGCCCAAATGATTTCTTCGGTGGAGATATCCAGACAAACAGTATTTCCCAAAGGAGTGATATCATAGAATTCTTCTGCACTGCCGGCATTTTCAAGGACAGGATGGAAGCGAACGAATTCACTGATAATGCCGTTTGAAACACAGAATTGTTCATATTCGGAAAACAGTTCCTGTTTTTGCGTCAACTCGCCTTCAAGGAGCCACCCGCCGTAACCGTAAGGTGTGGAAAAGTCAAAGTATGTATTGAGGGGCAGTTTATCTTTCAGTTTTGGGGAAAGGGCGATATCCCGCTTCATAACAACATTTATCCCTCGAAGGTTGTTGCTTTCATAACAGAAAAGCAAGGGAACACCGTCTCCGTGAATTTGAAATGCTTTTACATAGCCGCTAAGCCAGTACACATCATGATTTCGGAAAGAACGCACGATTGCGTCCCACTGTGCTGACTGCTCCGTTGAATATACGGATAGCATAGATGCTCCTTTCAGAAATTCCGAATGGTTTTTATAATTCGTTCCATATCATTTTCATCGTATCGCTGGTCGCAGATCAGGCTCAACTCGTTGTCGTAAATCCTTTCCGTACGTTTATCGGGAGAATGGTACGGTGTGAGAGGCCAGTGTGCAGGGCAGTAGATTTCATTTTGTATCAGGTGTTGTTTTAATGCATTCCGCTTGCCTGTCGGCACCAAAATGGGAACGAACAGAGGACAATCGCTGTCACACAGCGTGGGGAAAAGTGCGATGTCGGAGAAGGCATCAAGCAGGACGCGTGCGTTGTTTCTTCGACGTTTTCGGAGAGTATGTATGTCCAGCTTTTTTGCCGCCAAAATGTCTCGTGGATCTGCGCTCGAAACGGGGTAGTTTTCCAACATTTCTTCTGCCAAAGAGAAGTGAGACAGGTAATTCTTATCGGTGGATTTTTTATGGATGTAGGCGCTTTTTGCCTCCATAGCAGATTTTCGCAGGGAAATATACGTTTCCGCGGGCGGAGGCGTCTTTGCACCGATGCCCCGGGCGTATCCGCCGCTCCAGAAACCCGCCCACTTGCGCAGACTGCCAAAGTAATAATCCGCATCTGCATGTTTTTGCGAAAATACAGAATGCGTTATATCGCGGATTATGATATTGGAGTGCGAAAAGTCGGCGACTGTCCGGTCGGTATATCCGAAATAATCCATCAGGAACAGAATGTCGCATTTTTTTGTACAGGCAGGTTCCTGCTTCAGTTTGCCTTCGTGCATGTATACCGGATAAAACGTGACATCGATCCCTTGCTCAAGGAAGGGAAGAATCATACTGTCACAGCACCATGAAGGAAGAGCGGCAGTGTGTACATCGTATCGGGCTTTTATATCTGCAACAATACTGCGCAGTGCCGATCTTCCGGAAAGGAACCAGCTTGTGTCCGAAGGAAAGAATGCATTTTCGGTATCGGATACGGGTATGTCCCAAAATTCACTTCCGATTTCATGCTTTGTCATGTTATTTCAAAAGGCGGTCTGTATTAAACGCTTGGAACAGCATATTGTTGCCGGCGGTATCCTGCACGATTACGTTTGCCTGTGCAAAATCAATAAGCGCTGCAACCTCTTCTAAAGTGTTTGCTTGTATACGCACGGAAATTGCTTTTTGCTGTGTTGTTCCGTCTTCGAGAACTTTTTTGCCTGGTTTTATTTCGCAGTAAATGTCGCGTATTCCTTCGTGTCCTATCAATTTGCTGTAATCAATTTTTGCGATAGTGCCTGCATGGCAATTGAACACCAACGTACACAAATAGCATCCGAAAAGGGGGTTGTCTTTTTCGTTGGTGTCTCCCATGCTGCCGGTGAGAGAATGGGAAATCAACATTTTCATATAACTGATATCGTTGAATTTTTCGATGTCCTTATAGTCATTGTTTCCGTTTAAGCGATATCCCATCTCAAAAACCTTGATACCTGACGGAGATGCGATCAACTGAAAGAATGCCACGCCGTTCAAGGCTTTTATTTCCTGCAGAAAATCTTTGATGGTTTCATCAATTGTCTGCAAGTACTGTCGGTGATACATGGAAGGATTGACAACCAGATTGCACAACCCGGAAATTCTGGCGGTATCTTCCGTTATATATTTTTCATTCAGGCAGGAAAGTGTAGCCTTACCATCTACTAAGGTGTAAATGGCCATCAATTCTCTGCCTTCTATATACTCCTCAATAATAATTGTTTTAGAGAACGAATACTGCAAAGCCAGTTCGATAGCGCTGTCCAACTGCGTTTTATTGAAGCAGACGGTAATGCCTTTTCTTCCGCCGTAATCCGTGGGCTTAACGATTACAGGATATACGATTTTTTCTTTTTCCTCTTCTGTCGGAGGAGTACCGTTACAATAATCCTTAGGTGTCGGTATACCGCATTTGATGCAAATATCCTTGAAGAAACGTTTGTTTCTGGTTAACTCTATCTGTTCCGGTGTGGCATAGAAGGGCTTTCCCAGCTTTTCTGCGGTTTTGGCTGCCACAAGAACACGTGGCTCGCTGTATCCTGCCATCAAACCGTCTACGGCGTTTTCGCGGCAGCGTTTGGCAAGGGCTTCGATATCGGAATAATCCATGTCCCAAGCTTCATCGGCAGCCTGCTTGGCTTGCGTTGTTGCAGGATCCGTATTTTTGTCTACAACAATGCAGTATACGCCCAAGTCGTGAGCGGCGTTTATGATATTGATGTTTTCAACGCCTGTGCCGCCAATAATCAACAGTTTTTTGTTTTTTAAGTTTTTGTAAGGCATTTTAGTGTTCTCCTGATTCAGTTTTTGCTACCAAGGCATCGTTTGCGGAGTACATATAGGCGCGTTCAATGTGAAGGCTGACAGGGCGTGATTCTCCCTGAGAAATCCCCTCTCTTTTTAACACTTTCAAAATGGTTTTGAAAAGTATTTTCACATCGTTCGTGAAAGAAATAGTGCGTATGTACTCAATATCGTATTGGAATTTGCGTTCCCAACTGAGCGCATTTCTTCCGTTGACTTGCGCTAAACCTGTCAAACCGGGTGCGACATCGTGTCTGTGCTTTTCTTCTTCCGTGTAATAGGGGAGATAGACGACAGCAAGCGGTCTCGGCCCCACGATAGACATATCGCCTTTTAGAATGTTGATCAATTCGGGCAATTCATCGAGTGAGGTCGAACGGAGAATTCTGCCATATTTGTTAAGACGATCTTTGTCCGGCAACAGTTTTCCCGAAGCGTCTTTTGCCAAAGACATTGTACGGAATTTTATCAACTTAAAGAGTTTTTCGTTCTTTCCTGGACGCAGCTGTATGAAGAACGGATTACCTTTCATCATGATTGCACCCAACACCGTGAGGATAAGCAAAACGGGCGACAATATAATGATTGCACACAGCGAAAGAATAAAATCCAAAAAGCGTTTTATGTATTTGGCGTACATTGTATGCTCCTGATAGAGAATTTTACATTAAGTACCGAATGCAGAAATCCACCGGTACTTAATGCGGTGTTTGCCTGGGAAACTTACTTCTTTTTCTTGGGCGGAACGAGGGATTTTTCTCCCGCGACATACATCTTCACAAGTCCGATCAGCACGGATACGGAGGAGATGTAAATGATAACGGGATAACACTGCTTGTAGATAAAGGTACAGATTTCCGCAGCGGTCTGACCGCCGATGACGATTGCGGCGAGGTAGCCGAGGAAGGAAAGCGCACCTGCAAACAGGGCGACGGCAATTCCCGTGCCGTAGATATATGAAAGGATTTTCGCGGTTTTTTCTCTGATGTTACTCATGTGCGCACCTCCTTACAGTCCGATTACGGGCAGAACGCCGAGCAGCACGATTGCTTCCAATACATACTGCACGGCAACCCACCACAAATCGTTCTTGAGCGTTTTCGTGAAATCCGATTTCGCAATTGACATACCTGCATACATACCGAGCGCAAACGGCGGCGTGATACCGCACATGACGCCGCAGATGCAAGGGAGCATAGCCGCAACGAGAAGCGGATTTGCTCCTGCCGAGGCGAAAATCGAGATGAAAACGGAGCCGAGCATGACGGTAATGGAGGAGCCTGGGATTACCATGGAGATAAAGCAGGTAATCAGCGGCACGGTAAACGCAAGTGCAACGAGACCGAGATCCATTCTTTCAAAGAATGCTTGCAGATCGGCGGCGGCATTGATGTCGGTGAACAGTGCCCCGATCATGTAGCCGAGGATACAGGTGGCAACGGTCGGCACAAGTCCTTTTGCACTGCCTGCGAATGTTTTGACGATGCCGACGGGGGTCATCTCGCGTCTGTTTTTCGCGATCAGAACGCCGTAGATTGTGGCGATTCCTGCTGTAAAGATGAGCAGGGAGGAGGAAAAATATTTTGCACCGGTTGCGCCGAGGCGTGCGGTGAGGAAGGATGCGTTGAATACCGCATCAAAGAAAAACGGGAACAGGATCACGACAGGGAGCAGAAGACCGCTCCAGCCTTCCTTGATCGTCTGCTTGAGGCTCGGAATTTCCGATTTGTCCATCGCCTTGATCTTGTAGTACTTGCAGAAGCAGAACAGCTGGATAAATCTTGCCAGAATGAACCAGAGCGACACACCCCAGCATACGATCCAGAACTGACCGGTTGTCACACTGCTGTCGGGATACACGGCGAGAAACGCGCCGAGTGCGGCAACGATGTTTGCCGAAGGCGGGATCATGTTGCCGAGGTAACTGGCGGTGCTTTCCACGTTGGCAGCCAGCTCCGGGGGATAACCCGATTTAATCATCGCGGGGATAGTCATCGTGCCGGTGGCAAGGACGTTGCCGGGACCGCTGCCGGAGAGCGCGCCCATGAAGCTGCTCGCGGCGATGGATGCGTAGCCTGCACCGCCCGGAATCCGTCCGAGCAGGGCGAGAATGATCTTTACGCAGTTGTCAATGACCTTCGTTTTTGTGAGAATCTGCGACATGGCGGAGAACGCCATCATGGAGTAGAGAAGCGAGGTGGACAGTGCTTTGTCGATATAGGAAAAGACATTTGCCCACGTGCCTGTAATCGTGAGCAGAATCACAAAGCTTACGAGAATGCCCTCATAGATCGGTCTCTTGAGAAGCAGAAACCAGAGAAATATGACGGCAAGCATGACTAAAAGATAAATGAAAACACTTGGCATAACATAACTCCTTATTTTTGATGACACCGACTGCAACGAGGCGGAGTTTTGCCTACCGCAACGGGCAGGCAGATCACCTCAGCTAAGCGAGGCGATCACTGTCTCGGCCAGATATTCCATATCGCTTTCGGAATAATCCGGCTCGATGGGGAGGCAGAGGAGCTTTTCGGAGAAGGTTTTCTCGGCTGTTCCGGCAAACTCTTCGGAAAGCGTCTTCCTCCAAAGTAAGGGGATATATATTTTCTTTCCGACCAGAAGACTGCGAATATCCGCCGTTACCAGCAACGGGTAGAACTGCGGCGCAAAATCGTCTTGCGGATGGATGGAAAGCGTGTTATGCGAGCTGAGGCGGCAGTGCAGTGTTGCGAAATTGCGCGCTCGCGCCTGCCGTTCCGTATTGTAATCGACAGCGGAGAGGAGTTTTTTTGTCAAAGTGGACATCCCTGCCCGTTTGCCTGAGAGCTCCTGCTCGTTGGTCTGCTGTTCCTTGTACGCGGCACCCGCACCGCATTCGAGTGCGAGAAGCAACGCGCGTGCACGCTTGTAGGAGAGATCTGTCTCCCGCGTCGGAGTGCATCCGCGCAGGGAGTGGGAGATCAGATACGCCCCGTCGGGAACGGCGAAAAACTTGCGCGCGGCGTAGATGTTGTATGTGTTTTCCTCCGGGATCGGTTCGGTGAAGAACGATTGGGAGTTGTCCACGATTTTGATAGGGAATCGGGCGTTTCGAATGTACTCGCCGCACAGTCCGTGGTAATTCACGAGCAAAACGGCGTCGCTCTCGTGCGCGTCGATGCCGATAGGGAGAAAGTGCTCATCGATATGGTAGAACACGCACTCCACACCGCATTCTGCCGCCGCCTTTTCCCAAGCGGACGACGCGTAATACGGGATGTGAACACGTTTGACATTCGTGTGCGCGATGGCATATGCAAACGCGGTGTATTCACTGTTGAAGGCGAGCGTCGTGTCGCTTTCGGGATAGTACGGTGTGTGCTGCGGCAGGCGCAGAGGAAGCGCGCCGCCGAACTCCTTGATGGGGGATTCGGTGACGGTATGTCCGTGCCGTGTGCCGTCCGATTCGTTATAGCCGAAGAGTACGACTGCACGGGATTTCGTCTGTGCCTGCGGCACACGCGGCGTCTTGCCTGAGGCGATTTCCAAAACGGATTTCGTATAATCGTAGCCGTAGGCACGCGGGATCAGATCGGTGCCGATGTAATCCCCGTACATGCTCGGCGTGATTTCGATGATATAGACGCGGTTATCCTTGCCGACGATGAACTCAATGGAAGAGGCACCGAGGTGAAGACCGAGCGCATCGAGAATGGTGCGGCTTGTCTCCTGCATTGTTTTTTCAGCGGAGAGGGGCAGGACAGCAGGCTGAGTGTGCCGGTATTCGCACACGCGGGTGCCGATTGTCACCGTGTCTCTTTTTGTGAATCCGACGACGTAATGCGCACCGTCGAAAGAGAGACATTCACAACTGTACAGCTGTCCGTCGATATATTCCTCGACGATGGCTTTTCGCTCAAAGGAGGTCTCCCGGGCGTTGCCGATCGCACTGAAAAGTTCTTCGGGGGATTTCACGATCCGCAGTCCGCGTCCGCCCGAACGGTCGCTCGGCTTGACGACGAGAGGATATGTGAGTGCGTTCAGCGCATCAAACGGGATGGTGTCTCCGATTTCGACAAACGCAGGCTGGAGAATCCCGTGCGCAGAGAGTGTTTTTCGTGTCAGGATTTTATTCGTGGCGCGTCTGACCGATTCATACCCGTTTCCGGGCAGGGCGAGTGCCTGCGCAATATACGCACATGTGCCTGCGGCAATGTCGGAGCCGATCGATACAGTGGCATCGATACCGATTTCCTTGCACTTGGCGAGGATTTCTTCCTTGTTGCCGGCACTGATCGGATAAAATCGGTCGGAGGTTTTCTCGCCGATCTCGCCGCCCGTCTGCCATGCGAAGGTGTGGGTTTCAAAACCCATCTCCCCTGCCTTCAAAATCAGCGGATTCTGCTGATCGTTTGCGCCGATGATTGCGATTTTTTCTTCATGAGCGATCAGAAGCAGCTCTTCACGATCTCGATAACCTGCGCCTGCTCGGTCTCGGTCATTTTATTGTCGCTCGGCAGGCACAGACCGCGGTGGAAAATATCCGCGTTCACGCTGTCCGCCTTTCCGCAGTCGATGTACGCATTCGTGCGGCATCTGCCGTCGCCGTCCGCCATCACGAACGGGTGCATACGGAAGATCGGCTGCATGTGCATCGGCTTCCAGATCGGTCTGCCCTCGGCGTTGTACGCCGCAAGCGTTTCGAGAATCTCGGTCGGGCACGTTTTGCCCGCTTCTTTTATGTAGGCAGCCTCGTTGTCGCTGCGGACCTGCTTGCACATGGCATCCTTGTCGATGAGGAGGCAGGAGAGCCAGTAGTTCGGCTCCATGGTGTCGGGATTGAACGGATTCATCGTCACGGGCAGGTCTTTGAACCCTTCTTTATATCGCTCGTAGATCGCCTTTTTCTGCGCGATGTGCTCGCTGAGATACGGGAGCTGACCGCGGACGACGCCCGCGATGACGTTGCTCATGCGGTAGTTGTAGCCGAGCTCCTCGTGCTGATACCACGGCGCGTTCTCGCGGCTCTGCGTAGACCATTTGCGCACGCGGTTAGCCACGTCGCCGTCATCGGTCAGAAGCATACCGCCCGAGGATCCCGTGATGATTTTGTTTCCGTTGAACGAGATGACGTTGTAATCGCCGAACGTGCCCGTCTGCTTGCCCTTGTACGTTGCGCCGAGCGATTCCGCCGCATCCTCGATGAGGGAGGCACCGTACGCGTCGCAGATCGCGCGGATTTCGTCGAGCTTGGCAGGGGTGCCGTAGAGATTTGCCACCACGACCGTTTTTACGTCGGGATACAGCGCAAACGCTTTTTTGAGCGCTTCGGGATCCATGTTCCACGTCTCATATTCACCGTCGATGAAAACGGGGATGCCGCCTTCGTACACGATCGGATTGACCGTAGCGGCAAACGTCATGTCGGAGGTGAATACCTTGTCCCCCTGCTTTACACTGGCGAGCTTCATGGCGAGATGGAGTGCCGCCGTACCGCAGGAGAGAGCTACTGCGTGTCCGACACCGATCATCTCGGCGACGATGCGCTCGATTTCATTTATGTTTTTGCCGACGGTGGACATCCAGTTGGTCTCGTATGCTTCTTTTATGTAGGCGAGCTCGTCCCCGTGCATGGTGGGGGTTGAAAGCCAGACTTTTTTATCAAACGGTTTCATGATCTGTTGTCCTTTCAAAAATAGTCGGGAAATGATAGGATTTGAATGAAATACACATATTCATACAGATTAATTATATCACTTTTGTGAGTAAGATGCAATAGGAAATATATATTTATTGTAATATTTGTGTATATGTTTAGCGTTGATTCATACTTGAAAGGGAGCGAAAAGAAAAACAGGGGAAGACAAAAGCGAGGTAAAACCCTCGCTTTATGTCTTCGATATGGTGACGGTATGGCTTTCAAGCCTCTCAGCCCATGTGTAGGGAACTGCCAGATTTCCCTTGCCGCATCCGAGCCGGATGTCCGCTTTCTTTGTGCCGTGGAAATCGCTTCCGCCGCTGGGGAGAAGCCCGTTTTTTTCGGCAAGAAGCAGGGATTTGGCGGTAGTTTCCTCGTCATAGAGCGAATAGGCGCACTCCATGCCGATAAGTCCGCGCTTTTTTGCTTCGGGAAGAAATGCCGCCAGCGCCTCCTCCGACAGATTCAAAAACGGATGCGCCAGCACAGGAACGGCACCGACAGATTTTATAAAATCAATCATTTCCCAGACGGAGATCCGCTCCGGCTCGATGTAGTGTCCGGCACCCGGTGCCAGAATCGTGTTCATTGCCTGACTTATGGATTCGGTATAGCTTTTGTCGGTCATCGCCTGTGCGATGTGGGAGCGGTTGAATTTTCCGTTTGGTGTTGCACCTCTGATCGCCTCAAAATCAATGTCATAGCCGGCGCGGTTCAAAGAAGCGATCAGCGCACGGTTGCTCGCTTCCTTGCGCCTATTGACCTCTTCCATGAGAGCGTTGACGTGCGGAAAAGCCTCTTCGGGAATAAACAGGCCGAGCAGATGCAGTTCGGTATCCTCGTAAGCTACCGAAAATTCCGCGCCTGCGATTGCCCGGATATCCTTGCCTTTTGCCGCCGATAAAAAATCCGGAATACCGTCTGCTGTGTTGTGATCGCATAAAGCAACCGCAGAAAGACCGATCCGGACGGCGGTGTCGATGATCTCGCCCGGTGTGCATGTGCCGTCGGAAAACACCGAATGGGTGTGTAAATCGCACAGTTTTTGCATAGCTTCATCTCCTTTGCTTTAGTATAGCACAGCCGGCGCGAAAAGTAAATACGGTGTACAGGGAAAGATGGCATGAGACGCGAAAAAACGGATGTCCGCCGCACCATGCGCATCCGCGAGGGTGACCCGTCATGCGACGTTTCGCAAAGCGAAACTCGACGGAGTTGACACAGTCAACTCCTATTGACCACCTTTCGACAAGTTTGGCTTGGCGATACATAGCGTGGTGGAGAGATATTAAATAAAAGAAACGGAGCAGAGTAACCTGCTCCGTTTTAATTTTACCAACTCAAATCAAATCCAGCCTGGAATGTCTCTCGCTTGTTATTGACGAGGAAGTCAAAACGGATGTTAATATTGGTCGGTTTTTGAACGCCTAAGTCACTTAACGGGATTTTGACTTCAAAGTTAGTTTGAGCCCCCTTGTTATCTACCTCTTTCGAATCATAAATCACTTTGATTGGCACAGTTTTATCAAATGTATCATTGATAGATGCAGTGCCGAAATCGCCATAAAATTCAAGGTCATACTTTGACTTGCAGCACAAATACATTTTTATGTGCAGATATCCTTTTTGCACAAACACATCCGTAAAACCTTTTGTGCCCCATCCATCTTCCGCATCTGACCACCAAATAAACTCTTCGATGCCATCGATATTCCATATATAGCCAACGGAATCAGATAATTCATAATAAGAGGGACCTTGGCAAACATAAAGCGTCACAGGAGTATCTTCTTCCACTTCGCTACCGATAACAGGCTCGGTGCGGATAACCAAATCGTAGTCATAATCGTTATTGTATTCGTACTCAACCTTAGGAATTAAACCTTTACCTGCAAGTAAAGTCTTTGCCGTATTAACATCGAGTTTTTCTATGTCGGGAATTTTAATAAGATTCTGTGCGGGAGCAGAAGTGCCACAAGAACACAACGCAACACAACACAAAACAACCGCAAGGGTCAAAGCCAACATTTTTTTAACATTGACAAGCATAAAATAGCCTCTTTTCTTTATTGCTTTTTATTATTTTATTTATTGTATCATACGCTCCGACAAAAAGCAACATCATTTAATTAACTTTTTTGCAGTATAAATCTCCTCGTTTTACACACACTAACATAGCAAATCTGTAAATCAAAGGAGATTTTCATATATGAAAGCAACCGGTATTGTCCGCCGTATCGACGACCTCGGCCGTGTCGTAATCCCCAAAGAAATCCGCCGCACGATGCGCATCCGCGAGGGCGACCCCTATTTTACAACATTGACAGTATCGGAAAGATTCACTATGGCTATGGTGAAACTCTCGGAACGCCTTATACGTGGCGAATATGATACATAAACGCCAAAACACTTGAAACTTAAAGCGATTACCTACATTGTAGGTGGTCGCTTTTTGTTTCGCCTATAAGTAAAATCCGCGTCGAAAAAGATTATTCATTTGCGGCGCGGATTTTACAAATAAACTTTTTTTCGCTATTCGGGTAGTAGCGACAAAAAAATTGATAGAGCTAAAAACGCTCATATATAATGGAATATACCATACATATAATATTTGCGACGAATGTCAAAATCGATCAAAAGGTGTGAAGCGGTGAGCAGTTACCAGGTACAATATAGAGCAAGTGCCAGGAACAAGAGAAATGTGTTTCTCTTGTGTGCCGGCACGAAGCTCCTTTCAAAGAGATAACACCCCTGCGAACCGCAAGGCAAGAAAAAGTAACTCAAAAATGTATGGTTCAAAATACTAAAAAGGATGGTAAATTAAAAAATGTCTAAAGTTAAGCAAATCGTAGGCGGTGCGAAAAGGTTAACCGCCAGGAAAACAAACACTCCTAAAAGATATAGGATTTCTTCAATTCAAGTTACTGAAGAAACCTATAAAAAAGGTTATGCAAAATATGATAAGTTCCCTAAAGTGAGGATCACTCGTCAAAATGGTGTTGTGTTCGATCTTCAAGATTATAAGAAGCTCCAAACAATACAACTCCCCTGCAGTAATTTCGCTAAAACAATAGTTCAAGAGAATAAGATTCCTAAACGTGATGTTACTGATGGTGATATAGACAATTCAAATCGTGTTGATATGCTTCAATGGGCTACTTGGTGGGATGAAGCAAAGCTCATAAGGAATGGTTCATTCATAACATTAAAGGATCATCCAAATTGTTATGTTGTAAGCGAGGGTATCTTCAATATCGATACTCTTGAGCTTGCAGTTCCTTATATCGCTTTACAGAAGTATTACGGCTTCAACATCCTACAAACATATTATGTGCTTGATGCCTTTCTTAAACACGCTGATCTTGATGCAGTTAGAGATTATACGTTCCTCTCCTATGGTGTTGGAGAAATGCCCTCGGTTGCTCCCGATGCTCTTAATTACATAAGGGATGATAACATCCTCGGCGTTAAGAACATTGGATATGCTACGTTATATAGCATACTGTCCGATCATTTCCATATCTCAAAAGATGTAATATATGAATGGGTACAAAAAGAGCTTATTGTCGTAGACAGCAAATACAATATTGTCTTCCTTTCCTATGAGGATGGGAATGTGGTTTCTGCCTATAAGGTTAGCAGATACAAGCATCAAGAGGATAAGTTTAGCTATAATCTCTATGTTACAAAGCCAAACGTTAGCTTTACTTACTGTTCCGATGAAGCAAAACAGCAAGATACCTTTACTTCTCTTACTGTCTTTGGCAATCCGATAGAAATGCTGTGCTATTTTACACTTGCAAGTGGTTCTTATGGTCTTGTACCGCCTTTAGATGATTCGGGGTGCTATATGGCTATGGTGAGTGGCAAAGTCAGTTGTGTCAAAGAGTGGCTTACCAAACACGCCGAGGTCGGCAATTTGAATATTGCCTTACACTTCAATCGAGGTCATCAGTACAACACAAGAGCTATCATTCGTGATGCCGTAGAGCTTAAAATGCCACGTGTAAATGAGCTTCGCAATCTCATTTCCGATTACTCACGCTCGGCTGTTCTAAAGCCCTATCATAAGGAATACCAGGTTAGCGGATGGAGCGATCTAATCAATCTGCGTTTGGATAAGTTAAACGCTTCTTTTGTTCCTTTGAGCAAATACGTGATTAACAGCTACAAATTGAAGTAACTGCATAATAGAAATGGGTCGGCGTGATGCGCCGACCCTTTTTTTATGTTTCCAGATTTTTGGAGTTTTCTTTATCTCGCTGACAACACTTTGACAACACTTTGAATTTTGGCAACACAAAGCACCACGTTTTTGATATGTGTTATCCGTTGAGCAAATCGCAACACTCCATATAAATAGCAGTATGTCGAACAAAATTATCAAGCACCAGTTCGATGTACTCCTCTTTAGAGCTTTGTGTTTTTTTCCAACCAAATACAGATAATTTAAAGGTATATCCTTTACGATACATATACGCGTGGTAATATTCTCCATCGTCCACAATATCGAGCATAAAATCATCAAATGATGTAGTATAGGTTTCAGTCTTAATATTCTTGCACTTGGTGACTTTCATAGTTGTTACCCCCTTTATAAAAGCATTTGCTTTATTGTTGATTTTTGTATAAGCAAACTTTTTGCCTTGTCTAATTATATCACAAAACCGCAAAAAAAGCAAGGTATATTTGATTTTTGATCGAACTGACTACAGAGAGAAAAGGGCGGCGTAGTTGCGCCGCCCTTTTTTTATGTGTCAAGTTTTCCAAGATTGATAATTTGCTTTTTCTTTCTCTTTGCGTGTTGGTATGTGGTATATGCACCGCCCGAAGAATGATTTACGTATGCGATCACCAGGTCAGCACTTTCAACCATCCATTTATTGCGGTAGCTGATAGCGAATTTACGTGGTTTGTCCTCTAATGGTGGATATACCGATTCATCGTAGAGGTCTAATGTGAATTTGTCTGCATCGAGGTATGGCGTAACGTACACCAGGCTTACGTTGGGATGCTCCGTTTGAAACTTTCGACAGCACTCCCTGGCGAAGCTGTCAAAAGAGCCATAACCGCCCAGGTAAAAATCGCACCTGGAATCTCCGACCTGGCTTTGTAGTATGGATAATAGCTGTTCTTCTATCTCTGCTGTCTTGAAAAAGGTTGAATGTCCGCAAAACGTAATAATCATAGCTTAAGATCCTCTATGTTTTTTCTTGTCGCAACGCTCGTTGATCTTGAATTTTATAACTATTTTGCTTCTCAAACGTTCAAAAGCGTTGTCGGCTTCGGGGAACGGCAAGAATGTACCGCCCACACGCTCACGGAACAATCTGTTCATACGGATTTTGTGGCGGCGGCTGTAGGTAATTTCTTCCGAGGTATCTATATTCTCAAATTCTTCGGCTTCTTTTTTTGCCACTTCTTCAAGAGCTTGTTTTAGCATTTCGTCGAAAGCTTCTTCTTTGGTTAAGTTTGTGTTTTCGTTCATAGTATGCCCCCTGGTTTATTGTCCTTTGATATATAATACCACAAATTCGGAAAAAATTCTTCAAAAAAATATAAATTTTTCTGTTACTCGATGATTTTTTTTGAATGTTAGCCGAAATAAAGCATATAATTTAATATATAAGATAATGGCAGAACCATTATGTTATTGAAAGGCTTTGAACTTGCAAGGCTAAAAATATTGAAAGGTGGCGGCACTATGTTCCTTATGATTTTTCCACTTCGTTTGGTTTTGTCCTTTCTCCAAACACTTTTTTGCCATTTTCGATTCTTTTTCCTTTCTTACATAGTGTCGCCCGAAAGGGCGAGCTACGCCGCCACGGCGTAGCTCGTTGCTCTCCTAACAACAAACGTGGCATATTCTAACCCTTTGCCAACACAGCGCACCGCGCTGTGTTGGTTCTTTTTTTGCAATTTACATTTAATACTTGAAAATATGTTGTTTTTATGGTATAATTTCTATGTATAACTATGCGAACGGAAAGGAGTGCGGCAGATATGGCAGGTAACGCAGGTTTATCGAACGCAAACAAAGCTAAAAAGGATGAGTTTTACACTCAACTTTCCGATATAGAATTGGAGCTTAAGCATTATAAAAAACATTTTAGGGGTAAGACGGTTTTTTGTAACTGTGATGATCCCTATGAAAGCAATTTCTTCAAGTATTTTGCTATGAACTTTAACTACCTGGGATTGAAAAAGCTGATAGCAACCTGCTATCATAGCTCTCCAGTTTCGGGCGAACAGTTAAGCATTTTTGATCTCTTTCCCTCTAATGAGGAAGAAAAGAAATACGCTCACAAGATAGAGATTTCCGAGGTTGTGGATATTAACGGCGATGGTGCTGTCGATTTGGTGGATGTTGAGTATTTACTCCGCAACCGCAAAAACGTTCTTACGCTCCTTGAGGGCGATGGTGATTTCCGTTCCGATGAGTGCGTGGAGATACTGAAAGAAGCCGACATTGTTGTTACAAACCCACCGTTCTCTTTGTTCCGTGATTTTGTAGGTCAACTTGTAAAATACAACAAGCAGTTCTTAATTATTGGCAATCAAAATGCAATTACATATAAAGAAATTTTCCCTTTAATCAAGGACAACAAGATATGGTTAGGTAAAGGATTTAAGGGGAATGTAGGATTTTTCAAAAGTCCTTATGAAGATATTGCCGTATCATCACAGCATAAAGAAGGTATGATACGTGTTTCGGGCGTTATGTGGTTCACGAATATGGACTATCCCGAACGCCATACCGACATAGACTTGTATAAAAAATACACTCCCGAAGAATACCCCCATTATGATAATTACGATGCGATCAATGTTGATAAAACGGCTGATATTCCCGAAGATTATTATGGTGTTATGGGTGTTCCGATTACGTTCCTGGATAAGTATAATCCCGACCAATTTGAGATTTTGGGAATGTGTGAAAACCTTGATTTGTATGGATTGAAAACCAGGGTATATTCAACCCAGGAATGTAGAGATAGATACTTTGAACTTTTCGGTAAAAAAGGCACATACGATCTTAATGCGGCAGGTGTTGTCAACGGCAAAAAAGTCTATCAAAGAATACTGATAAGGAGAAAACAGAATGGAAATTGAATTACACGAAATATCTGTCCGTGATGTTTTCGACGGATATTATAACGATGAATCAACTGGGCAGGTCGTTGCGTTCAGCGGTGCGCTGAACGTTCGACCTGCATACCAAAGAGAATTTGTTTATGACGACAAGAAAAAGGTTGCCGTTATGAACTCGGTTTTAAGTCAATTCCCCTTGAACGTAATGTATTGGTCGGATAATGGCGACGGCACGTATGAAATGCTTGACGGTCAGCAAAGAACCATTTCTATTTGTGATTGGCTTGACAATGGCTATTCGATATTTGCCAACCCCAACTCGCCCACAACGCCCTATTACGCCCATACTTCGCAGGAGATCACAGATAAAGTCCTTGACTATAAACTGATGATCTACATCTGCAAAGGCACAGATACGGAAAAACTCGATTGGTTCAAGATCATCAACATAGCAGGTGAAAAGCTCACTCCCCAAGAATTGCGTAACGCTATTTATACTGGTGCGTGGCTCTCGGATGCCAAGCAGTATTTTAGCAAAAATCAATGTGTTGCGTATAAGCTCGGTGAACGCTATATGAGTGGTTCGCCTATTCGCCAAGACTACCTTGAAACCGTCCTTTCCTGGATTGCTTCTGCCGAGGGTAAGACGATTGAGGAATACATGGCAGAGCATCAGCACGACACCCACGCAACGCCCTTAAAACAATATTATAAGAGCGTTATTGATTGGGTGGAGCTTACGTTTCCGAAGTACCGGGCAAAGCTTATGAAAGGTCTTGAATGGGGTTTGCTCTACAACGAGTACAGCAAGAACGTATATGATCCTAACGCTTTAGAAGCGGCTATTGTGGAGCTTCTAAAGGATGATGATGTTACCAAGCAAAAGGGCGTTTATGAGTACCTTTTGAGTGGTAAGACGAAAGAAAAAGCGTTGTCGATTCGTCAGTTCACCGAGAACGAAAGACGAACGCTGTATGAACGCCAGGGCGGCGTTTGCCCGATGTGCAAGGCAGAGGGCAAAGATAAGCATTGGGAGATTGAGGAAATGCACGCCGACCACATCACGCCCTGGAGCAAGGGCGGTCATACAACGCTCGACAACGGACAAATGCTTTGCCGAGATCACAATCTCGCAAAGTCCGATATTTAATAAAAGTAATACCAAAAGAAGCAGGTCGCCAACGGCGCACCTGCTTCTTTTTTCTTTGTCTGTCGGAAAATGTCGTGTTCTGTTATTTTTTTGAATTTACTTTACTATAATAATAGTGTAAAGCAAATATTTTTTGCAATAGATTGCAAGGAAAACAGAACTAAAAAAGTAACAGAATTACGAAAGGAGCGACAGAAAAAGCAAGGTATTACAAAGATATTGCGACTTTTTTGAGATACAAAATATTCACTCAAAAAAGTAACATTATCAAACAAAACAAAATATCAAATGCAAGGTATTAAGACTTGCTATTTAATATTTTGTGTAAGTCGAAGAAACAGTATTTATTGCGTGAAGCGCAATAAATAATGCTTCTTCGGCACAATCGGGATGAATTTTGCAAGGCAAAATTCTACCACACAAGGCAGATTTTTCGTTATGAAAAATCAACATCGGGGTTTTAACCAGGCCTTACCCGAAACACAAGGATGGCTAATAGTCTAAACACCAAGAAAGGAAAAAGAACAATGAAACTTTGGACAAAAGAACTTGAGCAGAAAGCAAAAAAATACCCCCTCTACTCACAAGAATGTAAGGGCGAAAACGCCGAGGTGATCGTAAAATACTTCGCACCTGCAGGGGCGTTTACGCTACTTGTAACAGAGGCAGAACAGCAAGAGGATGGCGATTGGTTGTTCTTTGGTTACACCTACCTGGATTGTTGGGAATGGGGGTACACGTTGCTTTCGGAGCTTGAGAGTGTGAGGGTCAATGTCCTCGGTTACAAGCTCCCTTTGGAAAGGGATTTATACGCTGTAAAGGAGCATACGACCGTCAAAGATTTAATGTGAGGTGATGCAACATAGCACGTGGAAAACGCAACATAACAATGCAGTTACACGACAGAGTGAACAGCCTATTACGCATAGGTGAAAAGAAAGTCAAAGAGAAAAATCAAGGTCAAGCACACTACAATCCAAATAGGGCGGATGGAATCCACTCGATTGCCTATACAAAAGCCGCAAGGGGATTTTGCGATCGCCTTGGAGATAAGTGTAAGGAACTGGGCGTAAGGTCGATTGATGACATAGATAAAAGCGTTTTGGATGCCTATATGAGCAGATACAAAGATGCTTCGCCGTTTACACGTTCGCGTGAAATTAGCATCTGTAACAAATTATTTGATACTCGATACACGCCAAAAGACTTTGATTTTCACGATAAACGAAGGCTCGATTGCATAACCCGAAACCGTGGTGAGCTACCTGCCCGATCCACTTCAAACTGGGAAAGAAACCAGGATCAAATGGAATTTGTACGTATGACTGGGGCGAGAAGATCATCTATCCCGAAAGTCTGTGCAAATGACTTTACGTGGAGCAAGGACGGTAAAGAGGTAATCGCGGTACACCTCAAGGAAAAGAACGGTCGCGAACGAAACGCCGTTATACGCCTTGAGGGTAGAGCGTGGCTATCGGAGATTGTGCGTTCCGCGCAATCTCCGACAACGCCGCTATTTTCGGCAGCCGACTCTCATTGTGGAACACATAGAGGTCGCTCCGAATACGCCGTTGAATTGCTGAACTTCCTTGCCGAGAACAAGCGTAGTGAACACCCGATCGACATTTACGATGGTCGCAAATTTGAACTTTTCATCGATCGCGAAATCTACGACAGAAGAATGAATGATCCTCACTACCCAGGTTCGCAGATTAAATCCTGGGATAAAGATGTGTTACTTGAAACCTCGTTTGCCCTCGGTCATTCGAGGTACGATGTGATGTGGCACTACGTGAGGTGATAGAACATAGTTTTCTATCATTCCCAAAAAGTTACGTTATAATAGCAGTACCCGACAAGAAAACACCTTATAAGATTTTATTGCATTTTTCATTTTGCAACTTTTGCTCTATTTATATATTAGATAGGGAAAACTATATCTATTTATATATATTGCACAAATTTCTTTGAAGAATTTTTCAAATTCTTTGTGCAAGGTGCAAAAACAGCACTATAATATAGATGTGATCACAAAGCACGGATTTGAATATCCAGGCAAAATTTTGCAAACAATAAAATTATTATTAGGAGGTTTTATGGAGATCATAATCCACGATGAACTTGCCAAAAGCAAGTATGTCGAGATTTGGCTCTCTAAAGCGGAAAATGATAATGAAGATATAGAGAATGAACTTAAGAATATGTACGACAAGTACAGTAACGACAAGTATCGAGTTGTTGTTTTTCGTTCGGGAACTGAAAATCTCGTCAAAAACACAAAGGAACTTTTGCGGTGTAATCTTAACACGGCAAGAGCTTCAACCGCACCCACAGCTTGAGTAATTACAAGAAATTACCAAGCTACATATACAAAAATTTATGTTATAATGTTAGGAGATATTATTATGCGTAGCAATTACAAGAAAAAAAGACATCATCATTTTACTTTTTACAGCCGAGTTCCCTTTGACAGCTTTGAGCTTCTTGACAATCAAGTTTATGTATTAGAAAGGTATATGTTTAGGAACGTTGCAAATGGTGACGATATAACCCTTAATACATATATGGAAGATGCTTGTTTGGGAAGCACCGATCCATTACAGCGTGAAAGATTTGCCAAAATGTTAGAGGATGTTAAGGCAAAGAAGATTGATACCATTTATATCGCAGACCCTTTTGTTATATCTACTGATCCACATCTTCTTGGTTCAAGCATGAAAGAACTTGTGATGAATGGTGCTACTGTCATATTCGCTGACGGAACATCCTTTAACAAACATAATATTCATACATTTAATTACGCCAAGTCATTGGCGCTGGTTGAAAACCAGACCGCCAATGACATCTATTGCCGTTTCGATCTTATTGGAGATCACGAAGATCGCAAGGTTTGGTTTGATAAGTGGGAAGAAGAATACTATGTAAAGACACGCTTCGAGGGTGGAACAGAGCGTTTCCATCACGCATATCGCACGTTAGCTATTGAAAGCAAGCTAATGAAAGATATGGAAAATAACTTTTGCGAGAGCGACAGAGGTTATATTGCTCAATATATCTACGATAGCCATTTCTGCGAGGATAACGTAGAGTTTGAGGGTTCGCCTCACTTTATGTGCTTTGAAGTTAGCGGCGATCCTTTAGATGTTATTGACCTAACAATAAGATAATACACAGAAAGGAAAACCACAATGTTTATTCATAAGGCTTTTGTGAAAAAGTTGATACACGAAAACAAAGATAAGCGTTTCGTGTTAGAAGCTCACAACAAAGATTATCAAGTGTGGCACGACACACTTATTGATATTCGTTATTGCCAGGATAGGAGTGTAGACGAGGATCTGCACCTATGGCACGAAGTTGAATTGCTCTTGGATATGGAAAAGGCACAGTATGAGAGCTTAAAATCCAATATTCGCGAGTATGATGATGTGGTAACTTATATTAGACTTGCTAATTTTAATATAGAGTACACCAAGAACGGCGTTGTTTATGTTAAATTGTATAGGTTCAAACACATCAATCACGTGTACGCATACATAAGATGCGAAACATTTGGTAGAGAAACTTTTGAGGAACAAAAAAAGATTATTGAGGACTATTGCAGAACCTATCTCGTGTATCCGCATATTGAGTGGTATGTCGATGTTAATTGCTCTGGTGGAACACCTACCAACAGCAGAACCATCTATAAACAACTGCACGAAGAATTACGCAAGAATGACAGTAGCATTTTGGTTGTAAGTGAATTAGGAATAATCTCAAAAAAACCTACACAACTATTCAATGAGCTTTATTACCTGTTGGAAAACAACGTGCGAATTGCAACGGCTGATGGGTTTATTGATTCTATTTCTCCGAGCTTAATTGATGTAAGCGCACATTCGTGCGCTTACACACCAATGAAAATAAAGAGCCTCGTTGCTGAAATATTGGCTGAAAATAGAAAAGTATATCAACACCCAAATGAAAAAGAAAGGAAATACTATGGAAACTAACAATTACCGCATAGCAGGTTATACACGTATCAGTATTGATATTGAATCCGACAAAGATAAAAACACAAGTATCGAAAACCAAAAGTCGATAATCAAAAGGTATGTTCAAGAACATTTCCCTAACGCAACGCTTGATTTTTTTGTGGATCGTGACCGTTCGGGTTACACCTTCGACAAGCGAGAAGATTTTCAAAGGCTTCGCGGCTTAATGAACAAGGGAGAATATGATATTCTTATTTTCAAAGACTTCAGCCGTTTTTCTCGTCGTAACAGTGAGGGGTTATATGAGCTTGAGAAACTTAAAGATGCAGGTATGCGTGTTATATCCATATTGGATTATGTTGATTTCAAAGAGCTTAAGCCTGATGATTGGTTGAACATACAGTTCAAATTTTTAATCAATGAACAACCAGTACGCCAATCAAGCACAAAAGTATCTTCAATGGTCGAAGATCGACAGAAAGATGGTCGATGGGTTTGCAACGTGCCTTATGGGTATGTAATGATTGATACCAAGAAAATGATTTATCGCGTTGATCCCTTTGCCGCAGGTATTGTACGTACAATTTTTAGATTGTATCTTGATGGCTATGGATATAAGAGAATTGCTAACTACCTTACAGAGAATGGCATTCCAACGCCCAAAACCACAGAGAAAGCAAGATTTGAGGAACAAGGCAAGGAATACAAAGGCAAATTTAACGCAGAATGGAATCCCGTTACGATTTCTGAAATTCTTGCGAATGACTTCTATATCGGAACACTCCGACAGCATAAATATAAACGTGGTGGAATCAACAAAAAGGATAAAAAGGTGGATGAATCGGAACACAAAGTGTTCCATGATCGCCACGAACCCATTGTTGACAAAGCTACATTTGATGCAGTGCAAGATCAGCTCAAAAATCGTACTACAACCCATTATAGAGGTGTTAAAAAGTATGATACAAGATATTCGGGGTATTTGTTCTGCGGTGATTGCGATTCGCCTATGTTCTCTATGAGCAGGCGCGACCTCGCGCCTGCGTACACCTGCGGAACATACCATAGGCGTGGTTTGGCAGGTTGTACCTCGCATCACATTAGAATGGATTTCCTGGATGTATTACTGGTTAATTACATTCGCAGGGTTCGTGATAACTCCCATAGTATGCTTGAAGCGTTAAACAGCGTATTGTCCGAGCAGAGAGATAATATAGGTGATAATGAACAATCTGCGAAACGCATCCAAAAACAGCTTGATCGTCAAAAAGATTTGATTCGTGTCTATATGAAGCAAAAGGCGGCTATTGAGCTTTCGGATGATATGAGCCAGGATGATAAGGAATTGGAGCTTGATGCTGTTAAATCGCTTATTGACGAGTGTAAAGAGCTGATAAAGAGCCTTAATAGTCAGTTAGATATGCTTACTGACAAGATTGATGCTACCGAAAAGGTGAACAAGGTCGCAAATACTGTCTTTGATGTTTTCGATCACATAATCGAAAAGGAGAAGTTAGACCGAGAAGATATTATATTCCTGGTTGATCGAATTGTTGTTTTTGAGGATCACGTTGATATAAAGCTAAAGAGCGATATTGACGAGCTTTTGAGAACAACCGCAATAACCGAGCAACCCGAAATGAAACAATGTGCAAATTTTAATTTAGACACAGAAAATATCGAAAAAGCCACCATTGAATTGTCAATGGTGGTGGCACAATCCGCTAAAAATCAGCGTGATAAGGTTTTTTGTGTCAATGTTATAAAAGAGGGCGATCCGCTTGAAATCTACACCGACCGTGAGGGCGAGGTCATCTTCAAAAAGTATTCCCCCATCGGGGAGATGGCGATGTTCGCCGCGCAGTACGCGGAGACGCTCTACAAGACGTGCGGCATGTCCGTCGTGATC
>JAZNHT010000071.1:0-23502 GCA_045577175.1 Eubacteriales bacterium
GAACCTTTTTCGCGAAAAAGGTTCCCCCGCAGTTCTTTACAAATTATTATTCATAGAGTTTGCCCATTTTGAGCAGTCTCTCATATTTAGCCTTAGCGTTGGTTTCAGCCTTCTGGAAGAGATCAGCAGCTCTTTCGGGGAAGGCGGCAGCCAGACGGCTGTAACGGTTCTCGGACTTGATGAAGTCAACGTAGCTGGCGGTGGGCTCCTTGCTATCGATGGACATGGGGTTCTTACCCTCGGCCTTGAGAGCAGGGTTGTAGCGGAACATCTGCCAGTAGCCGGATTCAACAGCCTTCTTCATTTCGAGCTGGCAGTTAGCCATTGTGCCCTTAATACCGTGCATTTCGCAAGGAGCGTAGCCGATAATAATGGAAGGACCGTTGTAAGCTTCAGCTTCTGTGAGAGCCTTGAGGAGCTGGTTCATATCAGCACCCATAGCAACCTGTGCTACGTATACATAGCCGTAGGACATAGCGATTTCAGCGAGGTTCTTCTTGCTGATTGCCTTACCTGCAGCAGCGAACTGAGCAACCTGACCGATGTTGGAAGCCTTGGACGCCTGTCCGCCTGTGTTGGAGTAAACCTCGGTATCGAATACCATGATGTTTACGTCCTCGCCGGAAGCGATTACGTGGTCGAGACCGCCGAAGCCGATGTCGTATGCCCAACCGTCACCACCGAAGATCCATACGGACTTCTTGGCGAGGTAGGTCTTCTCAGCGAGAATTTCGGGAGCGACCGGGCAGCCCTGTGCGGCAGCCTTCTCAAGCTCGGCGATGAGAGCCTCGGCAGCGGCGGTGTTCGCCTTGCCGTCGTTCTTCGTGTCGAGGTACGCCTTAGCGGCAGCCTTGAACTCGTCGGAAGCCTTATCGGAGGCCATCATTTCCTCAACCTTTGCGATGAGGCGGTTACGGATCACCTTCTGACCGAGGTACATACCGAGACCGTGCTCAGCGTTGTCCTCAAACAGGGAGTTAGCCCAAGCGGGACCGCGACCGGTCATGTTGTTGACGGTGTACGGCGTAGCCGGTGCGGAGCCACCCCAGATGGAGGAACAGCCGGTAGCGTTGGAGATGTACATTCTCTCACCGAACAGCTGGGTGATGAGACGTGCGTAAGAGGTCTCTGCACAGCCTGCGCAGGAGCCGGAGAACTCAAGCAGCGGCTGCTTGAACTGGGATCCCTTGACGGTGGCATTGATAAGCTCGGGCTTCTCTGCTACGTTTGCAACAGCGTAATCCCACGGAGCCTGCTGATCCTCCTGCGTCTCGCGGAGTACCATGCGGATTGCCTTCTTGTCGGTGCCGTCCTTCTCAGCCTTAGCGGTGACAGGGCAAGCCTTGACGCAGAGCGTACAACCCATACAATCCATCGGGGAGACAGCCATCGTGAACTTGTAGTTCGTCTTGAGAACCGGCTTCTCGGTGAACTTGGTGTTTGCGGGAGCCTTGGCAGCCTCCTCCTCCGTCATAGCGAACGGACGGATGGTAGCGTGCGGGCAGACGAATGCACAGTTGTTACACTGGATACAGTTTTCAGGAATCCACTCGGGAACGTATACGGCAACGCCGCGCTTCTCGGATGCTGCGGAGCCCTGCGGGAACGTACCGTCCACGTAATCCTCGAATGCGGAAACGGGGAGGGAGTCACCTGCCATGGCGTTGGTGGGCTTCACGACGGTGTTGACGAACTTCTCGAGATCGGCTCTCTTGGAGGTGAAAGCAGCTGCGGGAGCGTCGGGAGCGACATCTGCCCAAGCGGCGGGAACCTTAACCTCAACGAAAGCGTCTGCGCCTGCATCGATTGCGGCGTAGTTGAGATCAACGATAGCCTGTCCCTTCTTGATGTAGGACTTGTAAGCGGCCTTCTTCATGTAGTCGATTGCTTCGTCCTTCGGCAAAATGCCTGCGAGGGAGAAGAATGCGGACTGCAGAACGGTATTCTTAACCTTGGCGTTGCCGATCTTCTTCGTAGCGATCGTGGTAGCGTCGATGGTGTAGAACTTGATGTTGTTCTTGGCGATGTATGCCTTGACCTTTGCGGGGAGGTTAGCCTCGAGACCTTCCATATCCCAAGCGCAGTCAAGCAGGAACGTGCCGCCCGGCTTAACGTCGGAGATCATGTCATACTTCTTCAGGTAGGAGGAGTTATGGCAAGCGACGAAGTCAGCCTTGTTGATGTAGTAAGGAGACTTGATCGGTGCATCACCGAAGCGGAGGTGGGAGATGGTGATACCGGAGGTCTTCTTGGAGTCGTACTGGAAGTACGCCTGGATGTACTTATCGGTGTGGTCACCGATGATCTTGATGGAGTTCTTGTTAGCGCCGACAGTACCGTCACCGCCGAGACCCCAGAACTTGCATGCGATGGTGCCCTTTGCAGCGGTATCGGGAGCGGGCTTCTCCTCGAGGGAAAGACCGGTCACGTCGTCAACGATACCGATGGTGAAGTTCTCCTTCGGAGCGTCCTTCGCGAGGTTCTCGTATACTGCGAATACGGAGGACGGCGGGGTATCCTTGGAGCCGAGGCCGTAACGACCGCCGACAACGGTCATACCGGTTCTGCCGACCTTGGCAAGAGCGGTGACAACGTCGAGGTACAGCGGCTCACCGAGGGAGCCGGGCTCCTTGGTGCGGTCGAGGACAGCGATCTTCTTGACGGTTGCGGGGATCGCTGCAGCGAGTTTCTCAGCAACGAACGGACGGTACAGGCGGACTTTGACAAGACCGACCTTCTCGCCGTTTGCGTTCATGTAATCGATAACCTCTTCTGCAACGTCGCAGATAGAGCCCATGGCGATGATGACGCGGTCAGCGTCCGGGGCACCGTAGTAGTTGAAGAGTTCATAGTTGGTACCGATCTTCTCGTTGACCCGGTGCATGTAGTCCTCAACGATTGCCGGGAATGCATCGTAGTACTTGTTGCACGCCTCACGGTGCTGGAAGAAGATGTCGCCGTTCTCGGCAGAGCCGCGGAGTACGGGATGCTCGGGGTTGAGGGAGCGTGCGCGGAATGCGGCGATGGCGTCCTTGTCAACCATTTCCTTGAGATCCTCATAGTCCCACGTCTCGATCTTCTGGATCTCGTGAGAGGTACGGAAGCCGTCGAAGAAGTTCAGAACCGGAACGCGGCCCTTGATAGTAGCGAGGTGCGCTACAGCGCCGAGGTCCATAACTTCCTGCGGGTTGGATTCAGCCAGCATAGCGAAACCGGTCTGGCGGCACGCATATACGTCGGAGTGGTCGCCGAAGATGTTCAGTGCGTGGGAAGCAACGCAGCGTGCGGATACGTGAATAACGCACGGAAGCAGCTCACCTGCGATCTTGTACATGTTCGGGATCATGAGGAGCAGACCCTGGGAAGCGGTGTAGGTGGTGGTAAGCGCACCTGCTGCGAGGGAGCCGTGAACGGCACCTGCGGCACCTGCCTCAGACTGCATTTCGACAACCTTTACGGTGTCGCCCATGATGTTCTTCAAGCCGCCGGCAGACCAGGTATCGGTCACGTCTGCCATAACGGAAGAAGGCGTAATGGGGTAGATTGCGGCAACCTCGGTAAACGCATACGAAGCATGCGCCGCGGCGGTGTTGCCGTCCATGGAAAGTTTCTTTCTTGCCATGATGGGAAATCCTCCTTGAGAAGTGTTATTTTTGTATGGATATGCGCACGGATAGCCGAACGCATCTTCATTCAGCATATATTATACATCTTTTTTTTTCATTTGTAAATATGATTTTGGAGATAAAAGAGTAAAATTTTAGAAAAAAGGGGCGAAATCGCGCAGGTGCGGCGCGCGAGTGCCGCAGTGCTGCCTTTTTATGCAGGAGGTGTGTAGCGCGGCACACCTCCTGCACCACCGCCACGCCAAAAGGGGCGGGGAAAAAGATCCCCGCCCCTTTGGAAACCCCACCCCAGGGGTGCAGTTGGAATTATATCACACCTACCACTTTCGCCAAAGCGGTAATTGTTGCGTTCAGAATTTCCCCTCTGCTATCGCTGACAGTACGTTTGCAGAATTGCGCTACGCTATCCCGTATCAAACTTCATCTCCGCATACTGTGAGCGATCGGAATTTGTACGTTGAAACTTTCGCTAATCTTTCGCACCGCAGGTGCGTCTTTTACGATGACGTTTTTGCTGTGTTAGCACTGCACGCCGATCATGACTCTCCTCTAAAACTGAGGATAAAGTGGTATGTTGGCGTGCAATTACAGTTAAAAGAGCGCTATCGGGGATAAGTGGTGTCGGAGAGAAGGGCGCTCCCTTCTCTCTGACCGTGGCGGTGGTCGTAGGAGGCGTTCCACGTTTAACGCCTCCTACATCTCTCCCTATTTACGGGGATTCGGGGGCAGAGCCCTTGTCATATCTTTATGCTGATTTCCCCCGAGGAGAGCGCCTCCTCCGCGCCGCTGTCGCGGCGGACGGCAAGCCCTGCGTCGTCATCCACGGCGAGTGCTGTCGCGCTGTAGCGATCCTCTCCGCGGATCACCTCAATGCGCCGCCCGATCACAAAACAGCGGCGGCGGTATTCGTCCATGTATGCAGGTCGGTCGTCGGCGATCTCCCCGTACCGGCGGAAAAATTCCGTCAGAAACGATGCCGAAAGCCGCGCACGGATGTCTGCTTCCGCCTCGGTCAGCAGCGCACCGGCGATGTCGGCGATCTCTTCGGGAAAACCGCCCGGCGGCGGCAGGATGTTTATCCCGATGCCGAGGACGGCATACGCGAGCGTGCCGCCTGCTGCGGACGATCCCTCCGTCAGGATACCCGCGACCTTCCTTCCGTCAAAAAACAGATCGTTCACCCATTTGATTCCGACCTCCTTGCCCGTCACCTGCGCGATTGCGTCCGCTGCGGCAACAGCCGCCGCTGTGGTGATCCGAACGGCGCGCTCGGCGGCGATCGTCGGGCGGAGAAGCACGCTTATGTACAGCCCCGTCCCGTCGGGGGAGAAAAATGTCCGTCCGCGCCGTCCGCGACCGGCACTCTGGGCGGCGGCGATCAGCACCGCGCCGTGCGGTGCGCCTGCATGTGCCGCCTCACGCAGGGCTGTGTTCGTCGAGGCGATTTCCTCCACGACGGTCAGCTTTGTGACGGGCGTATCCGCGGGCAAATAGCGGCGCACGAGTGCTTCCGTGAGCCTGTCGGCGGTCTCTTTCATGTCGTTTTTTCCTCCAATGGCAAAAAATCGCATAATTATTCGTCAAAATTCATCTGTTTTCCAAAAAACTCTTGCAACACGGGCAAGATTGTGGTATCATATAATGTACGGCTTTCACTTACAGACCGAGGGCGCGTGCGGCGTTTCCGCCGAGGATCGCCTCTTTGTCCGCCTCGCTTATGGTGAGGGCGCGGACGAAATCCGCCGCCTGCAAAGGGGAGCCCCACGGGCAGTCGGAGGCAAACAGAATCCGCTCGGCACCGTGCGTGCGGATGATTTTTTCGACGGTGGCGGGATCGGTGTACGCTGTGATCGCGGCGAGATCGAAAAATACGTTTTTGTCGCCGAGGTATCGGAGCGCTTCGTCATAGGTGCGGTTGGCACCGCCGTGGGCAAAAACGATCATCGGTCTGTCCGGATTCTTGCCGTCATAGACGGCATCGAGAAACCGCGCCGCGCGGTCGGCAGGGCAGTGCACCGTCTCGGGAAAGCCGTCGTCCACGCCTGCGTGGGTGACGATCATCAGACCGTGCGCGAGCGCCTCCTTGGCGATGCGGACGTAGCGTTCGTCATCGATCATGACGCCTTGATAATCGGGGTGAATCTTTATTCCCTTCAGCCCGAGTGCGGCGATTTTTGCGACGTGGGCTTTGATGTCCCCGTCCTCGGGGTGGATGCCGCCGAAGGAGAGCAGGTTCGGATATACTTCGTGCAAAGCGGCGGCACATTCGTTGACCGTATCAAACTGGGACGGCTTGGTGACGACGGGCAGAACGACGCCGAGATCGACGCCTGCCTCTGTGAGAACGCGGGTGAGATCTGCCGCCGTGCCGTTTGTGTGCGGCGTGTGACCGCCCTTGGCGGCGAGCATACCGATCGTCTTCTCCGCGATTTTGTCGGGGAACTGGTGGGTGTGAAAATCAATAATCATAATTGGCTCCTTGTCGGTGTGTACGCATATATTGTACTCCGACAGGCGCGAAAGTGCAAGACACATTTTTTGAATATTTTTGCAGAGAACAGAAACGGAGACTATCCTATGCCGATTACGGAATTTTTGGAAAGAAATGCGCGGCTGTACCCGACGGAGGCGGCGCTGACGGAGATCACGCCGCAGAATCAGCCGGAGAGACAGGTGACGTGGCGGGAGTTTAACCTGATTGAGACGGCGGAGGGCAAGGAATACCGCCGCGAGATCACGTGGCGGCAGTTTGATACATACGCAAACCGCTTTGCGAATCTGCTCATGACGCGCGGCGTGAAGAAGGGCGACAAGGTTGCGATTCTTCTGATGAACTGCATTGAGTGGCTGCCGGTGTATTTCGGTATTCTCAAGACGGGTGCGCTGGCGGTGCCGATGAATTACCGCTATGCGTCCGACGAGATTCTATACTGTGCCGATCTCGCCGACTGCTCGATGATGATCTTCGGACCCGAATTTACGGAGCGTATCGAAGCCGTTCGCGAAAAAATGACGGGCATCACCGATTATTTCTTCGTCGGCAGACAGGACGAGACGCCCACGTTTGCGGATAACTACGAGAGAATGGTCTATCACTGCTCCTCCGTCGCTCCGCCTGTGGAGATCACGGACGAGGATGACGGCGCGATTTATTTTTCCTCCGGCACGACCGGTTTCCCGAAGGCGATTCTCCATTCGCACAGGGCGCTTGTGTCCTCGTGCGTGACGGAGCAGGCGCACCACTCGCAATCGCGCGAGGACGTGTTCCTCTGCATTCCGCCGCTGTATCACACGGGTGCGAAGATGCACTGGTTCGGCTCGCTCTTGTCCGGCTCCCGTGCCGTGCTTCTGCGCGGCGTGAAGCCGGAGTGGATTTTGCAGAGTGCCGCCGAGGAAAAGGCGAGCATTGTGTGGCTTCTTGTGCCGTGGGCGCAGGATCTTCTGGACGCGCTGGATCGCGGCGAGGTTTCGCTTGCGGATTACAATCTGGAAAACTGGCGGCTCATGCACGTCGGCGCACAGCCGGTGCCGCCGAGCCTGATCCGCCGCTGGAAATCCGTATTTCCGCATCACGAATATGACACAAACTACGGCTTGTCCGAATCGATCGGACCGGGCTGTGTCCATCTCGGCGTGGAGAATATCGATCACGTCGGTGCGATCGGCAAGGCAGGCTACGGCTGGAAAACGCGCATACTGGACGAGCACGGAGAGGACGTGGCACGCGGCGAGGTCGGCGAGCTTGCGGTATCCGGACCGGGCGTGATGCGCTGCTACTACAAAAATCCCGAGGCTACGGCGGAGGTGATCCGCGGCGAGTGGCTTATGACGGGCGATATGGCAAAAGAGGACGAGGACGGCTTTATCTACCTCGTTGACCGTAAGAAGGACGTCATTATCACGGGCGGCGAGAACCTGTATCCCGTGCAGATTGAGGACTACCTCCGTGCGCATGAAAAAATCAAGGATGTGGCGGTCATCGGCCTGCCGCACGAGCGTCTCGGCGAGATCGCGGCGGCGATTGTATCGGTGAAGGACGGAGAGACGCTGACGGAAGCGGAGCTTGAGGAATTTTGCCTCGGTATGCCGAGATACAAGCGTCCGAGAAAGTGGATTTTCGCGGACGTGCCGCGCAATCCGACCGGCAAGATCGAGAAGCCGAAGCTCAGAGAGATGTACTGCGCGGCGCGCTTGGTTGAGGCGGCTACGACGAACTGATGGGGATGCCCCCATCGCCCCGGTTCTAAGTAACATTTGCGCGGGGGATTAGGAGGCGCGTAGCGCGGCGCGCCTCCTAAAACCACCTCCGCAGCAAGGGGAGAGGGGCATTCCCTCTCCCCTGCACCCCTTACCCTTGGGGTGCAGCGGTAACGGTGCGCTAACATACCACTTTTGCCCAAGCGGTATCGTTGCGTTTTGAAACCCTTCTGCACGGACAGACAGTATGTCTGTAAGATCGCGGTAATGTTTACCTGCAATCAAACCACTGTCCACGCGTACTGTTTCCGATCAGGAAATTGTACGTATGAGTTTCAAGTGATCCCTCGCGCGAAGCGCGTCTTTTACAAAAACGTTTTCGCAATGGATGCATTGCAGTTCGATGCGAGGTTCCCGGTTTTCCGCGTCAGCGGAAACGACTGCTTAGGCAGTCGAGGGAATCCTCGACGCAAATGGCGGCACCCTCTTTGGTGTGGCAGGTGGTCGCAGATGCCTACGGCATCTGCAAGAGGCAGTGCCGCGCTACACACCTCCTGCATAAAAGAGCGTACCCTGTGCGCAAACAGCAGAATAGGAAAAACAAAAAACAATACATACACCCGGAGAACACACTATGAAAAAACTCATGATCGGCAACGAGGCCCTTGCCCGCGGCTTTTACGAAGGCGGCATCGGCGTCGTGTCCAGCTACCCAGGCACCCCGTCCACGGAGATCACGGAATTTCTCTCGGAGTACCGCGACATCTACAGCGAGTGGGCACCCAACGAAAAGGTCGCGACTGAGGTCGCCTTCGGCGCATCCCTCGGCGGCAAGAGATCCGTCTGCTGCATGAAGCACGTCGGTCTGAACGTCGCGGCGGATCCTTTGTTTACGCTTTCCTATACGGGCGTGAACGCCGGTATGGTCCTCTGCGTGGCGGATGATCCTGCGATGCACTCCTCTCAGAACGAGCAGGATTCCCGTCACTACGCCATCGCGGCGAAGCTGCCCATGCTTGAGCCGTCCGATTCCGCCGAGGCGCACGCGTTTGCCAAGGCATCGTTTGATCTGTCCGAGCAGTTTGATACCCTCGTGCTCATGCGCATCTGCACCAGAATTGCGCATTCGCAGAGCATTGTGGAGCTGGGCGATCGCAAAGACGTGCCCGACAAGGAGTACGTCAAAACGCCGTCGAAGTACATCATGATGCCTGCGTATGCAAAGGCACGCCATCCGATCGTGGAGGAGAGAATGGCAAAGCTGGCTCAGTACGCGGAGAATTGCCCGTTCAACCGCGTTGATGCCGGTACGGACAAATCGCTCGGCATCATCACCGCCGGTACGTGCTATCAGTACGTCAAGGAAGTCTTCGGCGATACGGTGCCGGTGCTCAAGCTCGGTATGATCAATCCCCTTCCCGAAAAAATGATCCGCGATTTTGCCGCGTCCGTTGACCGCCTTGTTGTGGTCGAGGAGCTGGACGGCGTGATCGAATCGTTTGTCAAAAACCTCGGTATTCCCGTCGAGGGCAAGAATCTCTTCTCCCCCATCGGCGAGTATTCGCAGGCAGTCGTTGCGAAGGCGTTCGGTCTGCCCGAGGCGGCGCACGCCACGCCCGAGGCCGTGCCCGGACGTCCGCCCATGATGTGCGCAGGATGCCCGCACCGCGGTCTGTTCTATACGCTCTCCAAAAACAAGGTCACGGTTATCGGCGACATCGGATGCTACACGCTCGGCGCGGTTGCTCCGCTCAATGCGGTCGATTCCGTGCTCTGCATGGGTGCGTCCGTATCCGGTCTGCACGGCTTCAACAAGGCGCGCGGCGAGACTTCCGAAGGTAAGAGCGTTGCCGTCATCGGCGACTCCACGTTCATGCACTCCGGCGTGACGGGACTGATCGACATCGCCTACAACGGCTCCAATTCGACCGTCATCATTCTCGACAACTCCATCACCGGCATGACCGGTCACCAGCAGAACCCGACGACCGGTATGGATATCCACGGCGATCCGGCAGGCAAGATCGATCTGGAGGCGCTGTGCCACGCGGTCGGCATCCGCCGCGTTGCCGTTGTCGATCCTTACGATCTCGCGGCTTGCGACCGTGTGCTGAAGGAGGAGCTCGCCGCCAAGGAGCCGTCCGTCATTATCTCCCGCCGCCCGTGCGTGCTTCTGAAATCCGTGAAGAAGAATCCGCCCGAAAAGGTCGATGCGGACAAGTGCCGCGGATGCCGTGCGTGTATGCAGATCGGCTGTCCCGCGATCAGTTTTAAGGACAAGAAGGCCGTGATCGATGCCACGCTTTGCGTCGGCTGCGGTGTATGCAATCAGAAATGCGCGTTCGGCGCGATTGAGTGAGGAGGAGTACGGATATGAAAACGACAAGTGTTATGATCGTAGGCGTCGGCGGACAGGGCTCGCTCCTTGCCTCCCGACTGCTCGGTAATCTCCTCACCGCGGAGGGATATGACGTCAAGGTTTCCGAGGTCCACGGCATGAGCCAGAGAGGCGGCTCCGTGGTTACCTATGTAAAATTCGGCGAGAAGGTGTACTCCCCGATCATCGATCTCGGCGAGGCGGACTTTATCGTATCGTTTGAGAAGCTCGAGGCGGCGCGGTATGCTTCCTGCCTGAAGGACGGCGGCACGGTCGTCGTCAACACCCAGCAGATCGATCCGATGCCCGTCATCACCGGTGCGGCGGAGTATCCGGCAGATGCTTTGGATAAGCTCGCAGCGGATGGTATGCACATCGACGCGATCGATGCGCTCTCCCTGGCGGAGAAGGCAGGCTCGTCCCGTGCGGTGAACATCGTACTGATGGGACGGCTCGCGAAATATTTCGGTATCCCCGAGGAGAAGTGGCTCGCCGCTATCGAAACGACGGTGAATCCGAAATTCGTTGAGCTGAACAAGACTGCGTTTGATCTCGGCTACCACGCATAATTTATAAAATCCATTCCAAATAAAAAGGAGATGACCCCGTTCTATGGCAGAACAGCGCTACTACCAGAAAGAAATCGAGACTATGCCCCGTGAGGAGATGCGCGCCCTTCAGAGCGAGCGCCTCAAAAAGCAGGTACAGCACGTTTGGGACAACGTGCCCTTCTACCGTGCACGCATGGAGGAGAAAGGTCTCACCCCTGCCGACATTCAGAGTATTGACGATCTTCATAAGCTCCCGTTTATCTGCAAGGATGACCTCCGCGATCAGTATCCCTACGGTCTGCTTGCAACCGATCTGAAAAACTGCGTCCGTATCCAGTCCACCTCGGGCACGACCGGCCGCCGCGTTGTTGCGTTCTACACGCAGGCGGATGTCGATCTGTGGGAGGACTGCTGTGCACGTGCGATCACCGCTGTCGGCGGCACGAATGAGGACGTCTGCCAGGTTGCGTACGGCTACGGTCTGTTCACGGGCGGTCCCGGTCTGAACGGCGGCTCGCACAAGGTCGGCTGTCTGACGCTCCCGATGTCCTCGGGCAACACCGAGAGACAGATTCAGTTTATGATGGATCTCGGTGCGACGATTCTCTGCTGTACGCCGTCCTATGCGGCATATATCGCCGAATCTCTCAAGGAAGCCGGATACAAGCCGGAGGACAACAAGCTGAAGGCAGGCATCTTCGGCGCGGAGCCGTGGACGAACGAAATGCGCCGCGATATTGAAAAGAATCTCGGCATCAAGGCGTACGATATTTACGGTCTGACCGAGACGACAGGCCCCGGTGTCTCGTTTGAATGCTCCGAGCAGACGGGTATGCACGTGAACGAGGACCATTTCTATCCGGAAATCATTGATCCCGACACGGGCGAGGTTCTGCCGGACGGTGAGAAGGGTGAGCTCGTATTCACCTCCCTTACGAAGGATGCGTTTCCGCTTCTCCGCTACCGCACGCGCGATATTTGCGTGCTCTCCAGAAAGAAGTGCTCCTGCGGACGTACCCTTGTAAAGATGTCCAAGCCGATGGGACGCTCCGACGATATGCTGATTATCCGCGGTGTCAACGTGTTCCCGTCCCAGATCGAGACGGTGCTTCTGAAGGAAGGCTACTCGCCGAACTATCAGATTGTGGTTGACCGTGTGAACAACACGGATACGATGGAGGTAAACGTCGAGCTGACGCCTGAGCTGTTCTCCGATACGGTGCGCGATATACGCAATGCGGAGAAGCAGCTGACCGCCGCTATGGTGACGATGCTCGGCATCCGTCCCGAGGTGCATCTCGTTGCACCGAAGACGATCACGAGAAGCGAGGGCAAGGCCGTCCGCGTGATCGACAAGCGCAAGCTGCACGACTGATTTTGAATGAGGAGGATTTACGATGGCTATCAAACAGGTATCCGTATTTGTGGAAAACAAAAAAGGTGCGCTGGCGGACGCTTTGCGCGCTCTGTCTGAGGCAGGTGTCGGTCTGCGCGCGCTCTCGATTGCCGACACGAACGATTTCGGTATTCTCCGCGTGATTGCGGATGACAATGCGAAGGCGATGCTGGTGCTTTCCGAGCACGGCTACGTTTGCTCGGCGACGGAGGTCGTTGCCGCCGCGGCGGATGACAAGCCGGGCGGACTTGCGACGCTTCTGACGCTTCTTTCCGACAGCGGAATCGATGTGGAGTATGTATACGCATTCGTTGCACAGGCGAAGAGCCACGCGTGTGTTGTTCTCCGTGTGAAGGACAATGCCGCGGCGGAGGCTGTGCTCACGAAGGCAGGCGTTTCGCTGATTACCGAGGCGGACATCGCAAAGATTTAATGAAAAAGACCGCTTGGGGGTGTCCCCGGGCGGTTTTTTGCGGGGGGAACGGTGTAGGAGGGGCGTACCGCGCAGCCCCTCCTACGACCTCCGCCGCGCCAAAGGGGGAGGGGAGATCTTTGATCCCCTCCCCCTTGGATCCCCCACCCCTGGGGTGCAGCTGGAATTGCCCGCCAACATATCACTTTCGCTGAAGCGTATCCGGTGCGGTTTGTACCCCTTCTGCACTGACAGCGGGAGAGTTTGCAAGATCGCGGTAATGTTTAACCGTAATCAAACTACTGTCCACGCGTGCTGTTTCCGATTGGAAATCGTATGTATAAATCCGAACGAGATTCGTCCACTGCACGACAGCGTTTTTGCTGTGTTTGCAGAAACGAAGCACGACGCGAAGCGGAGTATCTTTTACAAACGCGTTTGGGTATGTTTGCACTGCAGGTCGATGCGAGGTTCCCGGTTTTCCGCGAATGCGGAAACGACCGCTTCGGCGGTCGAGGGAATCCTCGACGCGAATGGCGGCGTCATCTTTGACGCCATTCGCACTTGACATCTCTTATAAGATGAGGCGAAAGTGGTATGTTGGCGTACAGTTATCGCTGAAAGAGCGCAATCAGAGAGAATGGGGTGCAGGGTAGCGCAGCGGCGCGAGCGCAATGAATGACACCGCAGTGCGGTGTCAGAACGCGAGCGTGACCGAACCGCAGTGAGACAAGGGACACATCCCTTCCCCCTTGCCGCGGAGGTGGTGCAGGAGGGGCTACGCGCCTTGCCCCTCCTGCATAGGTGTGGGCTGCGCGCCACGCCCCTCCTACATCGTATCCTCCAAAAAAGCTATTGCAAAACCAAAAAACCTATGCTAAAATAAGAAAAAAACATCCTCCCCCGAAAGGATTCCGCCATGGCACGACTTCTCTCCCCCGAGAACGGCTTCGTCTTCGATACCCACACCGACATTCAGAATACGTTTCTCCAAAAAATCCGCGATGACGGCATCGATGCCGCCCTCGACTGGCTCCTCACCGTCAAAACCGATATTGAGCTGACGTATCCGCGCACGCTTACACTGACGTGGGAGGGCGGCGGCTCTTCATCGTATCTTGTTGAGGTATCCGAAACGGCGGATTTTGCCGATCCGTTCGTTACGGTGTCGGTGAACGGCACGGCGTGCGAAATCGAAAACCTCAAAATCGGACAGACGTATTTCTGGCGCGTGGACGGCGGCGAGGCGCACTCCTTCTCCACGAAAGCGGATGCACCGCGATTCATAAAGATCGACGGTGCTCTGAACGTCCGCGACATCGGCGGCGGCAAGGTGAAGCAGGGACTCCTCTACCGCGGAAGCGAGATTGAACGGTATTTCAACATCACCGAGGCAGGGAAGCACACCTTTGCCGATGTGTTAAAGATCAGAACGCAGCTCGATTTTCGCATCGAGTGCCGGGGTACGTTTGACAAATCCCCCGCCGGGGATTCCGTCGCGCTTGTACAGCTCGGATACCGCCCGTATATGGAGGTGTTTGAGGAGACGCACCGCGAGGGCATCTGCAAAATCATGGAGCTCCTCACGCACGAGGAGAATTATCCCGTGTATTTCCACTGCATGGGCGGCGCGGACCGCACGGGAATGCTCGCGCTCTATCTCCGTGCGCTTTGCGGCGAGAGTGACGAGGAAATTCATACCGATTACGAGCTGACGGGACTTTCCGTATACGCCGGCGGTCTGGCAGAGGGCGCGACCGGCTTCCGCAGCCGCAAGGCGCCGTACTATACGGCATTTCTCGATGCGATGGAATCGTATGCGCCCGGCGGCACGCTTGCCGAGAAAATTCCGCTGTTTCTGATGGAATGTGGCGTGACGAAAGCGCAGATTGACAAGATTCTTTCCATTATCAAGGCATAAGCAAACCGCTCCTTTGTGCAGGCAGGGGAGCGGCTTTTGTATGCTCTGCACAAAACCGAAGGCGAACGTTTGTTCACTTTTCTGCGGTGTGCAAGTTGACAGCCGTTTCCTCTTTTGGTATAATACAGATACAGTTTCGGTATACCGCCCCGTGCGGTATTCATTTTTACCACAGGGGCGAACAAATGTTCTGTGCAAATCGCGCCAAAAAGGCAGGCGCGATTTGCGTCGAGGATTCCCTCGACCGCTGAGGCGGTCGTTTCCGCGTTGCGGAAAACCGGGAACCTCGCAGACTGCGTACAAACCGCACCAAAAGGCAGGCGCGATTTGCAACTATCACAGGAAAGGAGAGAGAGCATGACGGCACAAGCGCGGGAGATTTTCCTCACCGAGTTTTCCAGATCATACGATATGCCCTCGGCGGTAAAGGCCGCGGGTATCCAAACGGCAGAGGCGCGCGCTTTCCTTCGCGCAGAGGGCGCGGGGGAAGTAGACAGGCGCGTAGCGCGTCGCCTCAGCGGAGATATGCTGGAGCGCATCCGTGCGGAATATGAAAAAATTGCGTTCGACGGCGAAGAAAAGGTCACTGACCGCATCCGCGCACTCGATCAGCTGCGGGGGATGGCGTCATTGCTCTCCGAGGAGGGAAGCGACGGCTCCCTCACCGTCCGTGTCGATTACGTCTGAAAGCACGGTGCGCTTCAACCGTGTGTTTTTTGAGGCGAATCGGACACGTGCGCGATACCGCCTCCTCTCGGGCGGCGCGGGAAGCGGAAAAAGTTTTAACGTGGCACAGGATTTTATACTGAAACTGTCGGATGTGCGCTACAGGGGCGCAAATCTGCTCGTTGTCCGAAAGACGGAGAGTGCCTGCCGCTATTCGGTGTTTGAGGAGCTTGTCGGCGCGATTACGCGTATCTTCGGCGAGCAAGCGGATCGGTACTGGGAGATTCACAAGGAACCGATGTCGCTGACCTCGCGTGTGACGGGCGGGCGGATCGTTTTCCGCGGTATGCATGAAGACAGCCAGCGCGAGAGAATCAAGAGCGTGGCGTTCCGCTGCGGAAAGCTGACGTGGATCTGGTGCGAGGAGGCGACGGAATTGAAGGAGTCCGATCTGGACATTCTGGACGACCGACTCCGCGGCGATCTCACCGTGCTGAATCCGAGCCTCTACTATCAGATCACGCTGACGTTCAATCCGATCTCAAACACGCACTGGATCAAGCGGCGATTTTTTGACGTGCCGCCGAGTGAGGACGTATTCCTCCATCATTCGACATACAGAGACAACGCGTTCTCCGACCCGGCGTATGCGAAACGCATGGAGCGTCGGCAGAAGGAGGATCCCGACGGCTACGCCGTCTATGCGCTGGGTGAGTGGGGGACGGCATCAAGCGGATGCATCCTGACGCGGTGGCGTGTGGGGAATCTCTCCCATGATCCGCACGCATATGACGGCGCGTGGATGGCGCAGGATTTCGGCTTCAATCATGCGGACTGTTTGCTCCTTGTCGGTGTGAAGGACGGCAATCTGCACGTTTTGCGCGAGCTGTACGTGCGCGAAATGGACACGGCGGAGATCATCGGGCTCGCCGAGAGGGAGGGCTTCCCCAAAAATTTGCCGATGTACTGCGACAGCGCGGAGCCGGATCGGATTCGGATGTGGCGGAAGGCAGGATGGCGCGCACTCGGCGTGAAAAAGGAGCCGGGCAGCGTGCGCGGTCAGATCGAATACCTGAAGGGGCGCGAGATCGTGATCGATGCGTCCTGCGAAAACGTGCTCGCCGAGATCCGCGCGTGGAAGTGGCTCGAGGGGAGCGATGAGGAAATCCCCGCTCCCGGCAATGATGACGCGATGGCGGCTCTCCGCTATGCGACCGAGCCTCTCAGACGCGGCGGCGTGCGCACGCTCTCAAAACGCGCGCTGGGGATATGAGGGAAGACGATGGGGGCACCTTTTGAAAAAAGCAGCCCCTGCGAGGTTGCAAAGCAACCTCGACGCACATGCCGCCCGACTTTTGGCGGCATGTGCAGCCCCCACAAAAACTTCTGGGGCAAATAACAGATTCAGTTAACCCATGCCCAAAAGTTTTCGTCCACCTTTTTCAAAAGGTGGCGCGGTTGCAAGGGCGCGTAGCCCTTGCGTAGTACAAGAAAGGATTAACAATGCCAGACAAAAAGGAAATCATCTCCCGCCTGAACGCGTTCATGGTGGGGGAGGCACAAAGGCTTGCGCGCCTCGGTGCGTATTATCTCGGCAAGCACGATATTCTGAAGGCGGCGCGCGATCCGGAGCTGCCGGACAACCGTCTCGTGAACAATTTTTGCCGCAGTATTACCGACTGTACGGTCGGATATTTCATGGGCCGCGGCGTGACCTACGCGGCGGACGAGAGAACGGAGTCGCTGATGCGCGCCGTATCTCTCGAAAACAACGAGCGCTTTGCGAACAACGCGCTTGCGAGAGATCTCTCCGTGTGCGGACGGGCGGCGGAGCTTCTCTGGTACGAGGATGCTTCCCGTCCGCGCTTCACGCCGATCGCGGCGGACAGCGTGATCCCCGTCTACGACGATGCGGTAGAGCCGCGTCTCAAATACGCGATCCGCTACTACAGACAGGCGGACGCGGACGAAATTACGGTGGAGGTGTACGACGCCTCCGCGATGACCGTCTATCGCTATGACGGGCAGACGCTTACCGAAATGAGCCGCACGCCGCATCTGTTCGGCGAGGTGCCGGTCATCTTTTACGAAAACAACCGCGACCGCCTCGGCGATTTTGAGCCGGTGATCTCGCTTGTCGATGCGTACAATCGCCTGGAGAGTGCGTGCGTGAACGATTTCGAGTTGTTTGCGGACAGCTATCTTGCCATCTCCGGCATGGGCGGCACCGATGCGGACGATCTTGCGCGCATCCGCCGCGACCGCGTGATTCTGCTCGACGAGGGCGGGGACGCGAAGTGGCTGACGAAAACGGTGAACGATGCGTATATTGAGAATCTCAAATCGCGCATTGCGAAGGACATCTACCGCTTCTCGGGCACGGTCGATATGGCGGAGGAGACCCTTACGGGCAACACGCTCTCGGGCGTGGCGATCCGCTGGCGGATGCTCAATTTTGAAAATCGCGTCTCCGTGACGGAGCAGTATTTCCGCCGCGGTCTTGCGAAGAGATGGCGGCTGATCGGGCGGCTTCTGAATCTGTCGGGTGCCGGCTTTGATGCGGCGGCGATCCGCATGATCTTCACGCGCAATCTGCCCGGTATGCCCGAGGAGGCGGCGGATATGGCGCAGAAGCTCACGGGCATTCTCTCCCGACGCTCCGTGGTGGAGCATCTCCCGTTTGTGGAGGATGCGGAGGAGGAGATGCGCCGGATTCAACATGAGGAAACGGAGGCAGGCGCATGACGGATACGGGAATGATTCCCGAAGCGGCAGAAGAGCCGCAGGCGGAGAGCGCACGTCTGTTTACCGTGACGGATGTGGAGGAGCGTCTTCGCGCGGCACGAGCCGAATGGGAAGCGGAGCGCGACGCGGCGATCGAAACGGCGAAGGCGAGCGCGTTTGCGGATGGGCAGGCGGAGGCTGTCGCGGCGCACAGCGCAGAGATTCGCGTGCTGGAGGAGGAGCTTCACGCCGCGAAAACGGCGGCGGCACGAAGGGAGACGGAGATCCGCTGTGCGCGGTATCTGCGCGAGCGATCCCTCGGGGAGGAGCTTGTGGAGATTTTGCTCCCGGCGGGGGAGACCGACATTCCCGATGAGGTGCTCATCGGTCGCGTAACCGCGCTTTCCGAGGCGGTCGAGGCGGCGGCGATCCGTGCGCTCCGTGAAAAAACCGAGGGGATTCTCCCCGGTGCATCGGGCGGCGCGGTGCCCTTGACGGGCAAGATCATCCGCGAGACGCCGGTGGCGCGGCTTTCGGAAATGATGGGGTGAGGTGCAGGGGATTCTCCCTTGCCCGAAACCCATGCGTGGGGAGATTAGGAGGGGCAAGGCGCAGCCCACACCTACGCAGGAGGGGCAAATCGCGTAGCCCCTCCTGCACCACCTCCTGCCGCGCCGAGATGCCTTTTTAGAAAGGCATCTCGAGGAGAGGGGCATTCCCTCGTCTACTGCGGTTCGGTCACGCTCGGGGTCTGACAGCCCACCGGGCTGTCATTCAAGACCCTCGCGCCGCTACGCTACCCTGCACCCCTTACCCTTGGGGTTTAGCGGTAACTGTATCGCACCTACCACTTTAACTGAAGCGAAACTATCGCGTTTTAGACCCCCTCCTGCCCTGACAGCGGGAGAGTTTGCAAGATTGCTGTAAATGCCGACAAAAGTCGGTCGGCATTTACGGCGAGGTTGCAAGCAACCTCGCCCTACGTCCTCCCGTGCCAAACCTTATCTCCGCATACTTGCGAATGGCGTCAAGGATGACGCCGCCATTCGCGTCGAGGATTCCCTCGACCGCCTAAGCGGTCGTTTCCGCATACGCGGAAAAACGGGAACCTCGCGTTTCCGATCGGAAACTGTACGTATAAATCCAAACGGATTCGTACCAATGCAGAAAACGGGCAACCGCGTCAGCCGCTTGACTATATCCCGATTCGTCCGCGCGGGAGCGCGTCTTTCACGAGAGCGTTTTCGCTGTGGAAGCATTGAAGTTCGTTTTTGACTCTCCTATAAGAAGGGGATAAAGCGGTATGCTTTCGTGCAATTACGGTTGAAAGAACGCGTATCAGAGGTGTGGGTATCGGGAGAGGATACATCCTCTCCCGATCGTGGCGGTGGTTTTAGGAGGCGTTCCACGCTTAACGCCTCCTAATCCTATCCGAATGCGTTCCGCGCCTCCTACAAAAAGAACAACATCAAAAACCAGAAAGGAAACCAAACATGAACACAATCTACGAAAACAACGTACTTGAAACAAAGCTCACGGAGCTTTTCAATTCCAAGCTGGCAGTCCGCTCTCTCATGACGGTGGACGATTCTCTGAAAGAGGGTGCCGGTCTTACGAAAATCATCAATCGCTATACCTACAACGGTACGGTCGAGACGCTTGACGGCGGTCAGTCCAACACGACCGCAGGCACGCTTACGTTCAAGCCCGAGACCTACACCGTCAAGCGTTATCAGCAGACCTTCCGCTATAACGACGTGGAGGCGATGCAGGATCCCGCCCTCATCGACGCCGCCCTTGCCGGTGCCGCCGATGTCATGGCGAATCAGATCCGCAGCGAATATTTTGCGCAGCTTGCGCATATCAAAAACCGCCGCGCACTCAGCGGCAAATCCCTCACCTACAGCGACATCGTCGAGGCACTCGGCGACATCGGCCGCGAGGTGGAGAAGGGCTTGTTCATTCTCATGGGCACGGACGGACGCACCGCGATCCGCAAGGATCCCGATTTCATCGCGGCGCACCAGGGCGAGATTCTGTACAGCGGCCAGTTCGGCACGCTTTGCGGCATTCCCGTGCTGTTCTCCCGTCTTGTCCCGACAGGCAAGGTGATTATCACCGATAAGGCTGCGGTCAAATTCTTCGTCAAGAAGGAGGCATCCCTGGAGCAGAGCCGCGATATTGAAACGAAGGAGAACACCATCGTGTACGAGCGTCACGGTCTGATTGCGCTAGTCGACGACACCTCCTCCGTGATCCTCGGTGCGGCGGCACCTGCGCTTTCGCTGAATGTCGCGTTTGAGGATGGCATCGCTTCGATGAGTGTATCCAACGTAAGCGGATACCTTCGCTATCTTGCCGATGCGGATGCACCGCTGCTTGCCGATGACGTATCCCACTGGGCTGTCTGGGACGGTGTATCCCCGATCGAAATCGGTGACGCTTCCCGTATCGCCGTTGCGGAGACGGATGCGGACGGTCTCGTAATCAAGAGCATTTCGGTCACCCTTTAATTTTTGATCCACGGAAGAACATTTGTTCTTTTTGGTCGGGTATCGAACGGAAAGGTGTGGTGAGTGTGGTTACGGTATCGGATTTACGGGAGAGGCTGGGGCTTTCTCCCGAGGACAGCGACGCGGACGCGGTGATTCTTGCGCTGATTGCGGACGCGGAGGCATATGCGCGTGCGTTCTGCCGATTGAAGGAGGAGGAGAACGTGCCGGATTTTCTGCTTGCGCAGATGGTTTCGGAGGATTACGGACGCATGGACGGCGCGGGGCTTTCGTACCGATCTGTATCGGGTGCGGCGGAGACGTACCGCTCGGGATACAGCGATGCGGTGATGCATCAGCTTTGCGCGATGCGGCATCCTGCCTCCCTCAGGGAGGGCTTTCGATGATGCGGCGCATACAGCGTCCGTTTACCCTGACGGGGGCGGACGGGGTGCCGCTGGGCACGGTACGGGCGGTGCTGTCCCGTGATTCCGCCGCGGAGAAGACGGAGAACGATCTGACGTATGCGGCGGAGCGAGTGACGGCGTTGATTCCGTCGAGATACACGCCTGCGGGCGGATTTTTGCGCGGCATGGTGCTGACAAGCGGATCGGCGCGCTACCGCGTGCTTGCGCCGGTTGATCTGGGCGGACTGTGGCGGCTCAAATGCGAGCGGATTTATTTTGAATCGGAGGCAGGCGTATGAGCATACAGGAGCGTTTGATTGAGGCGGCAAGGCGTGCTTTGCACGTACCGCTTTTGCCTGCGCCCGGCTCTTTGGGGATTCCCTCGGCGGTGTACCGCTGTATGCCGGGGAAATCGGACGGCGCACTCTGTGCGGCGCGGTTGGAGGTGCGTGTGTTTCACCGATCGCCCTCGGCGGCGGCAGAGGAGATTGATGCGCTGAGCCGCGCGATTGTGTCCGACGGGGACACGGGCATTGTGGGAGAGGGCGGCGACACGCTGGTTGTTTGCCGCACGGACAACGGTGCGGACAGCGGATATATCCGCGCGGCGGAGCTGTATTTTGTGAAGGCGGCGTTTGAGACGCAAGGGCGTGTCTGAATGGCACGAAGGAGTCCCGTGCCATTCAGGTCGAGGTTGTCCGTATGGACAACCTCGCGGGATAGCCGAAGATGTCAATGCCGCGAAAAAGTCGCGCGGCATTGACCGAAAGGAATCGGGTGCCTGTAGGGGACGACGTCCTCGGCGTCCCGTATGAATGGCACGAAGGAGTCCCGTGCCATTCAGGTCGAGGTTGTCCGCAGGGGACAACCTCGCGGGATTGCCGAAGATGTCAATGCCGCGAAAAGGTCGCGCGGCATTGACCGAAAGGAATCGGGTGCCTGTAGGGGACGACGTCCGTTTGTGTAGATGTAATTTGGAAAGAAGTCATCGGACTTCGGGTATGAGGGCTGCATGGCGTTAAAAACGGATGCCGTGCAGGCGAGGTTGCGAGACAACCTCGTGGGGGAGCAACAGAAAAGCAAAGGAGCAGTATGGAAGAAAAATATTACGCCTTGGGCGCAGGGCGGTTGTATATTGCGCCGTGGGAGACACCGGAGGCAGAGGTGCGCTCTCTGAAATGGTATGCCGGACAGACGAAGGGCGGTGTCACGCTTGCGTACTCGGCGAAGGAGTACGAGATCCGCGGCTGGGGCGGCGAGCTTTTGCGCACGGTGCGCTACGGCGAAAAGATCCGTCTGACGGGCAAATTCGCGCGCCTGTATCCGCGTGTGATTGCGGCGGCGACAGGTGCGCCTGTGAAAAACGAGGCGATCCTGCTCGGCGGCAAGGGAGACGGCGGCACGGCGCGCGTTCGTATTCTGCTCGTGAGCGAGATTCCCGAGAGTGCAGGCGGCGGAGAGGTCGTTTTCTCCATGCGTGCAGGGGCATCGTCGGGGATGTCGGTGCATTTTTCGCCCGAGCGTGACAGCGCGTGGGATTTTTCGCTGACCGCGGAGAGCGATGACGCGGGATTTTTCGGAAAGCTGGTGTTTTCATGAGAAAAAATATACAGATTCGCATCCATAACGGTCGCGGCACGGTCGAGTTCGGTCGGGAGGGATTTATTCTGCACGAAATCGACACGGGCGCATCCATTCTGACGGATGGGATTACGACCGGGCGCGAGGTGACGTTTTCGGCGTACATTCTCCCTTCGGGGGAGAGTGCGGACAAGCGTGCGCGGCAGATGGAGAATCTTTCACGCCGTGTGCGCCGCATTGTGACGGATGCGGACGGATTTACGCTGACGGTGGGCGATCGCTCGATTTTGCTCACCGCAAAAAGTGCGCCGATCTTTGCGCACGAAGCACCGCTGAACGGGGATGAGGTATGCTTTTTCACCGTCCGCGCGCGGGCAAAAAACGCGTCCGCGTCCTATTTCTCGGGCACAAAAGATACGCTCTCCGTCGGTCGCGGCTTTCTGGGAGAGCTCGTGTTTCCGATGGCGGTCACCGAGGAGACGCGCTTCGGCTCTTCGGTGTCCGAGGGAGTCTTTTTTGCGGAGAATCCGGGCGACGTCCCGTGCGGATTTGCGGCAACTGTGACCGCGCACACGGGGGATGTCGAGTCGTTCACGCTGCGCGCGGAGAGCGGCGAGGCGATCTCGCTTGTGTATCCGATCCCGAAAGGGAAGAGCATTGTGATCGACACCCGACCGGGCAGAAAATCGGTGACGGCGGACGGGGTATCGATCCTCTCCGCGCTCACGTGGGAGAGCGAATTTTTCACGCTTGCGCCGGGGGAGAATCGGCTGGATTTTTCCTGCACGGGCGGCGGAAGCGTCGTTGTATCTCTCCGCGTGATGCCGCTGTATCACTGAGGAGGGTGTATGGAGATTCGGATTTTCACAAGGGATTTGATCCTTACGGACGTGTACGACGGAGCTGAGGTGATTGAGGCGGAGGACTGCTTTGCCGGCGCGGGCACGTTTACGCTCACGGTGCCGATTGCGGATGCGGATCGGTTTTTCACGGAGGGGATCGTGTATATCCCCATCGCGGACGGCGCGTATGTGATCGAGCGGATTCGGAAGGACGCCGACAGCATGACGGCGGAGATCGGCGGCAGAGGCGTGCTCTCTTATTTTGAACGGTGCGCGTTGGTTGAGTCCGCCACGGTACACGGGAGCGCGG
>JAZNHT010000072.1:0-8120 GCA_045577175.1 Eubacteriales bacterium
TCCTCATCCACGATGATGAGACCGAGATTGGCAAACTGCACGTCTTTGGAGATCAGGCGGTGCGTGCCGATGATGATGTCCACGTCACCGCGGCGGAGCTTGCGCACGGTTGCCGCCTGCTGGGACGGCGTGCGGAAGCGCGAGAGCATATCTATTTCAATCGGGAAGCCGCGCATACGGCTCTGAAACGTCTGGAAATGCTGGAACGCGAGGATCGTCGTCGGAACAAGCACGGCGACCTGATACCCGCTCATCACCGCTTTGAACGCGGCGCGCAGAGCGACCTCCGTCTTGCCGTAGCCGACGTCGCCGCAGAGCAGGCGATCCATCGGATAATTTGCTTCCATGTCGCGGCGGATGTCCTCAATTGCGGTGAGCTGTCCCTCCGTTTCCTCATAGGGGAACGCGTCTGCGAACTGGCGGCACATATCGTCGTCCGGATCAAACGCAATGCCGGGTGTGCGTTTTCGCTTGGCGTAGAGCTGGATCAGCTCCTTTGCCATCTCCTTCGTTGCCGCTTTTGCTTTCGATTTGGCGCGCGTCCAGTCCGCGCCGCCCATTTTGGAGAGCTTTACGGAATCGGTGTCGCCGCCTGTGCCGATGTATTTCGAGACAAGATCGAGCTGATCGACAGGGAGAAACAGCTTATCCGTCCCGGCGTAGCGGATCGTGATATAATCGCGCGTCGTGCCGTCCACGGTGATGTTTTCGATGCCGACGTACTGTCCGACGCCGTAGACCGTATGCACGACGAGATCGCCGATTTCAAGATCGGCATAGGAGAGGATCGCCTCGGTCGCTTTCTTTTTCGATTTGGATTTCTGCGTGCGGCGGATGCTCCGTGCGCTCCTTTGCGCGGCGGAGAAATTCAGCAGAGCGAATTTCGGTGCGAGCAGCTCGTAGCCTGCCGAGAACGCACCTGTCAGAAGCGCAATTGGCTTCACCTTGCCCGTCGCGCTTTCGTAAAACGCTTCGTCCGCCGTATCCGCCATCGCGGCGGTCAGCCCGTCGTCAAACAGCGTTTTTTGCAGATTTTTCGCCTCCGGCTCGTTTTCGCACACGATCGCGGTCATGTATCCGTTTTTGACGTAGTTAGCAATATCCTCGCGGAGCAGGGCGATGTTGCCTGCGTAGGCAGGGATGTGGCTCGTTGTAAAGCTGTACGAATTTGCTTTCGCGCCCGTGCCGCCGAACGCTTCGAGACTGAGCAGCGGCATGATGCTCGCGCAGCCTGTGACCGTATCCCACTCGCGCAGGTATACACCGCCCGTGCGGAATGCGGGCAGCTCGCCGATTTCGGCAAGATCGGTTGCAGTCTGGGCGAGAAGTGCCGCGCAGGACTGTGCCTTTGTGCCGCATGCCTGCGTGCCGCGCACGACGATCACACCTGTGAAATAATCGAGCAGGCAGGTGCCCTCGGGATAGATGAGCGGCAGGTATTTGTCCGCAAAATCAATCTCCAATCCGCTCTCCAAATGGGCAAGCTCGCCCGAAAGCGTCTCGCACACGCGCGGATCCTTTCCGGCGGCGGCGATTTTTTTGATGTGACGCTTGAGAAGCGCCGCGAGCATTTCGCGCACCTCGGAGGTAAGAATCACCTCGCGTGTGGGCGGAAGCAGAATTTTGCCGTCCGCCATATCGAGGAAGCGCTGTGTCTCGGGATCGAACGTGCCGATGCGGTCGATTTCGTCGCCGAACAGCTCAATGCGGTAGGGGAGCGCGGCAGGCGGATACACGTCCACGATGCCGCCGCGGATGGCGAACTGTCCGGCACCCTCGACCAGCTCGCTGCGTGTGTATCCCGATGCCGTGAGCCGTGCGGCGAGGATGTCCGTATCGATCGGCGTGCCCGAATCGATGGCGATCGTGCGCTCGGCGAGCATTGACTGCGGCATCGTGATCTGCAAAACCGCCTCGGGTGTCGCCGTCAGAATCACGGGATCGGCACTGTGTGTCAGCGCAGAAAGCACACGAAGCCTCTCATGCTCGTACTCATGGGAGGCGGTGACGTTATTGAAATTGTAGTCCCTCGCAGGAAAGTGCATCGCGGGGATGCCCGCATTTTGCAGAAGTGCGGCAGTCTGCGCCGCCTCCTTTTCCTCCGGGGAGAGGATCAGTACGCACTGATCGGCAAAATCCTCGCAGAGCGCAGGCAGAAACACATCCGCCGCGCCCTCGGACAGACCGACCGCCTCCAACGGGCGGAATCTGCCTCTTTCCAAGGAGGTGCGGATGGCGGAAACCATCGTCTCATATTCGCGGTTTTTCCGCAGAACGCTTGTCAGAAGTGACGTGTTCACGAGCCTCTCTCCGATTTCTTTTCGGGCGGACGGTGACCGTTGCACAGCCCCATCGCCCCTTCAAAATTTCCGGCAAAGATCATCTCCGCTGCCTTGTCGATGAGAGGGAAGCAGGAGACGAGATTGGCAATGTCCTCCTTCGGGAGAACACCGAGCACCCACGATACAAGATCGTACTGCGGCGACGGCTTCTGCCCGACGCCGAGTCGGATGCGCGGATATGATGCCGTGCCGAGATTTGCCTCGATATTCTTCAGCCCGTTGTGACCGCCGTGCGAGCCGTCCTTGCGAACGCGCATCCGTCCCGTATCCTGGTAAATATCGTCCACGAGGACGAGAATATTCTCCGGCGGAATTTTGTAAAAATCCGCCGCCTGACGGATTGCCTCGCCCGAGGCGTTCATGAACGTCTGCGGCTTCATGAGAAGCACGCGGTGCGCGCCGAGCCGCGCATCCGCGCAAAGCGCGTTGAATTTTGCTCGGGTACACGATACACCGAGCTTATCCCCCAGATAATCCACTGCGAGAAATCCCGCGTTGTGGCGCGTGCGCTCGTACTCTCTGCCGGGATTTCCGAGCCCCGCGATGATGTGCGTCGGTGCGCTGTCGGGGGAATCCTTTTTTGTTTCGATTTTTTTGAAAAGTTCAAAAATGTCTGCCATAATCCTGCCTCAAAGGATCCGATAACGCGCAAAAAGGCAGCTCGCCACATGATACGCGCTGCATCGGATTTCGTATTCTTTTCTATATTGTATCGCAAAATCGCCCGAATTGCAACCGTCCTTTCGGAAAAAATCTTCTTTCAAAGGGATATTTTTCCTCTGCCGTGCGGAAAAATGTAAACAGACAGTGAAAAAACGGATAAATCTTTCTGCCATCCCTTGTAAATTGCGTGAAAAACTACTATAATAGAATAAATACCGAAATTGTAAGGAGGGTGTGCTTTATTTATGAAACGGCTGTTTGGCTTTCGGAAACGTAAGAATATCACCCCGTCGGATCCGTTTTCCTTTACGGAGGAAACGGAGCTGAACTTTGACCGCGATCCGTTTCTGCATTCCCTCAAGGAGCAGACGAAGGAGAGCGTGCCGCTTTCCAAAGCCCCGGAGAAAGCACCGCGCGGCGCGAAAATCGGCGGTGTGATGCGCACGGCACTGATCGTGATCTGCATGGCAGTGTGCGCAGGCAGCTGTCTGTATCTCATCGATAATTTCCGACAAAAGGCGGAGGCGGAGGCACTGTACGGCGAGGCCGCCGCGGAGTTTGATGCTGCCGGACTCGATTTCGGCTTTTCTTTCTCGGAGACAACGGATGACACACATCTTCTGAAGGATACCGCACAGCAGTCTTTGCAGGCACTTTCCGTTTCGATTGATAAAATGGAAAGCGGCGATGTGTCCGACAATGCAGGTGAGAGCGCGTATAACGCGGAGCTTGAAAAGCTCCGCGCCCTGCTCGGCAGCTATAAGGAGCGAAACGGGGACGTCTGCGGATATATCAGTATTCCCGCGGTCGGTATCGCGTATGTGGTTGTACAGGGAGAGGATAACGATTTCTACCTCAATCATAACTACAAGGGCGAGCCGCTTGTCGTCGGATCGATCTATATGGATTACCGGTGCAGTGAAACGCTGTCCGAGAACTACAATACCGTCCTCTACGGGCACAATATCGAAACGCCGGGCATCATGTTCCACGGTGTGACCGATTTCTTTAACAAGAGTATTTTCGAGAACGAATATATCTATCTCTACACCATGGACGGCGTATACGTCTATAAAGCGTTCGCCGTCTACGATACGAGACCGGATTCCGGCTACATCCGCACGGAGTTTGAAACGGCGGAGGAGTTTGCCGAATTTCTCACACAGATGCAGTCGCGTTCCCGTATCAAATCCGATGTACAGCTCAGTGCAGAGGATCACATCCTCACGCTCTCCACCTGTACGAACTACAATAACGGACGCTACGCGCTCCATGCGTATCTTGTGGACTACATCCACTGATGGGACGGGAAGTATGGCTTTTTGTGACTTTTTGATCTGTCCGCTGTGTGCGTCCCCTCTCATCAGAGAGGGGGCGAGCCTGTTTTGTACGGGTGCGCGCAGACACTGCTACGACGTCGCCTCCAGCGGATATGTGAATCTTTTGCCGCCGGGGAAGGGCAAGAACGCCCGTACCGGCGATGATGCCTTAATGATTGCCGCGCGGACGGCGTTTCTCACGGGCGGATACTATGACGGAATATCCGATGCGGTTGCCAAGCTCGCTGCGGATCATCTTCCGACGGGAGAGGGGCGGATCGCCCAGCTCGATGCCGGCTCGGGCGAGGGCTATCACACCTGCCGCATCGCGCGCGGAATTGCTTCCGCTACGGGACGGCACGTCGATGCGCTCGGAATCGATGCCTCCAAAAAAGGAGCCGCCGCCGGTGCCAAGCTCGCCGCACGGACAAAAGCGGACGGCGCGGAGATCTCCTTTGCCGCAGGAAATATTTTCTCTCTCCCCGTAAAAGATCATTCCATCGACGGGATGCTCAGCCTGTTTGCGCCGATTCCGTCTGCGGAGGCGATGCGCACGCTGAAGGATGACGGGATTCTCGTCGTTGTCGCTTCTGCGGCACGTCATCTGTGGGAGATGCGCTGTCTTCTCTACGATGAGGTCAGAGAAGGAAATGCCGAGGCGGCAACGCCGGATGGATTTTCGCTGAAAGAAAAACGGGAGGTGCGCGAGACGGTGCACATTCCCGATAATGAGACGCTCATGCATCTCTTTACCATGACGCCGTTTTACTACCGCACGCCGGAGAGCGGACGCGCGCGCCTTGCGAGAACGGATTCGCTGGACGTGTCGGTGATGGCAGACTTGTACGTCTTTACGAAACGAAAGGAAATTTGACAATGGAGCCGCATATTTCAGTCTGTATTCCCATGTATAACGAGGCGGAGATCTGTGCCGATACGGCGCGGACCTTGCACCGTGCCATGGAATCCTTCCGCGAAAAATACGGGTGGTCGTATGAGGTGGTTTTCTCCGATGACGGCAGCCGCGACGGCTGCGCCGACATCGTGCGCAAGGTCGCCGAGGACGAGCATCTCTGCGGCGTGCGCGTTGTCGGATACGCACAGAATCGCGGCAAGGGTGCCGCGGTGCGCGAGGCTGTGCTCGCCTCCAAGGGAGAGATCGTGCTTTACACGGACTGCGATCTCGCCTACGGCACGGATGTGATCGCCGATGCGGTCAGCCGCTATACGGACGGTGTGGACGCCGTGATCGGCAGCCGCAATCTGACCGAGGACGGCTACGCCGGATACACATTTATGCGCAGGCTTGCATCCAAAGCGTACATCAAGGTGCTCTGTCTGGCGGCAGGCTTCAGGCTGTCCGATTCGCAGTGCGGATGCAAATCGTTTCGCGGCGAGATGGCGCGGAAAATTTTTGCCAAATGCGAGACGAACGGCTTTGCGTTTGATTTTGAGGTGCTGCTTTTAGCCGGCAAGCTCCGCGCAAACATTGCGGAGATGCCCGTGAAGATTATCAACCACCGTGAATCGACTGTGCACGTCGTGCGCGACAGCGTGAAGATGCTCCGCGATCTTGCGAAGATAAAAAAGAGAGTGAAAAAGGTGGAGTTTTAAGAGAATCTTGGTTGTAGTATTAGATCATTACTTGTGAAGGATTATTAATGGGAGGCGTATCGAATGGCAAGCAAAAATCAATCCAAGAGACTTACTGAACAGCATAAAGCGTCTCACGGAGAAATCGGTATTTTTGGTGTTGAAGCAAAAGAGCACGACTCTTTAGTATGTAGCGTATCAAAAGAAATTATTAAAGAGCTGAATGTGGAATTTCCGCAATTATCGTTTCGGTATCGTCCATCAATCAGCAAAAAGGAAATTAACGATGCGTTGCGAAAAATTGACAAAGAGCTTGGACAGACTTTGTTTCTTTCCAATTCAAGCATAAAGCCCGATGGTGGCATTGTAGAAGTAAAAGACGATAACGGCGAGTGGCGTGTTGTTGTCGTGTCTGAAGCAAAATTCCAAGGCAAGGATATAGATAACATTAAACAAGGCAAACTCGTCGGGAAGAATAATAATCAAGATTTAATGGCAGCCGGAAATGCTATTGAACGTTCGCATAAAAATATTTCCGAAATAGCAAATTATATGTTGGGTGAAAGCTACTTTCCGTACATTCTGTTTTTGGAAGGCTCTAACTTTTTGACCGAGGATGTTTCTATCACAAGACCTGACGGCAGAGAAATTATACTTCATTACAACTCTGGAACATTGAATAGATTGGATCGGTTAACCGCGGCTAATTACGGGTTACCCTTAAACACAAATCTGTGTGTTAATAGATTTGTGAAATCGCAAGACAGAGTTATTATGCTTCAGGCTGCAACGATTTTCACACAAGGCAATGGCGATCATTGGAATAGAACGGAAATGCACGATGTTATGTTGGATGTCGCAAAGACATCTATAAAATGTTTAGCCATAGATTTATTCGGTCAACTAACTGGAAAAAATAATTCTTGACAGAGGTAGTGCTGTATGGCAATCCATAATAAGTCTCACAGTAATTCGGGGCTGATAGCTATGAACCGAATGAAAAAAGACAATATAAAACATAAATCCAGTATTGATTTTAAGTACCCCGACAGCACGAATTGTATTTTGTTGAAGCAAGATTGCTTAGAACTTCTAAAAAGTTTGCCCAATGAATCCGTTCAGCTTATTTTGCTTGATCCTCCCTATAATCTTGATTTGGCATCATGGGATACCTATGCGAATTATATGGAATGGGCGGCTAAGTGGATTGATGAAGCATATCGTGTTTTATCAAAGAATGGAAGTATGGTTATTTTTGGCGGAACACAATTCCAAGATGTTCGTAGTGGCGACTTGATAGAAATAATCTATTATTGTCGACATCACACGAAATGGCGTTTGGTTAATACAATGATTTGGTATTATAAGAACGGAATGTCGGCACATCGTTATTTTGCAAATCGCCATGAAGAAATTATTTGGCTGACTAAAACCGATAAGTATTATTTTGATTTGGATGCGGTTCGTGTTCCCTACGCTCCTAAAGAATTGGAATTGGCATTAAAAGACAAAAGATTGATTCCCGAAAATGTTATGAAAGGAAAAAATCCCACAAATGTATGGGAAATGGGGCGGCTAAACGGCAATTCGTTAGAGCGTGTTGGTCATCCAACCCAAAAACCTCTTGAGGTAATAAGAAGATTGGTTAAAGCTCTGTCTTATCCCGATTCTATTGTTCTTGACTTTTTCGCCGGAAGCGGTACAACAGGACGAGTTTGTATAGAAGAAAAACGTAATTGCATAATGTGCGATAATGCCTCTGAATCACAGAGATATTTCCAAAAACATATTGAGAATATGTTGAAAACATCTTTGGCACAACCATATACGATGGATGAATCCTTGGAATCTTTTTTTGGAAATGTTAAAAAGCGAAAAGAAGTACAGTATATAGAATAGAGTGTTTGTTGAAATGTAAAACAGCCCGTGCGGATGCACGGGCTGTTTTCATACTGCAAATCAGTCGCCGATGTAGGGCATGAGCGCAACGTGGCGCGCACGCTTGATGGCGATGGTCAGCTGACGCTGATGCTTTGCGCAAGCACCGGAGATACGGCGGGGAAGAATCTTCGCTCTCTCGGAGACGAACTTCTTCAGACGGATCGTATCCTTGTAATCGATGTCATCGATCTTGTCAGCGCAGAACGCGCAGACTTTCTTTCTTCTGCGGTTCATCGGACGTGCGGGACGCTGTGCGGCGTCT
>JAZNHT010000073.1:0-9986 GCA_045577175.1 Eubacteriales bacterium
TACAGTTTTACAACAATGTTCGTATTCAACTAAATACAAAACTGACACCACTTGAAAAGCGATGTCAGTTCGTTGCCTAAATTTTATTTTTTCTACCACAGGGGTGTTTTTTGTACTGTCCGCACAATTTGGGGCAGTTCAGACAAGTCGCCGAGTGGGTGGTTTCATACATATTCCTCTTTCGTCGGTTAGTCTCGCACCCAATCCTTGAAGAACGAGCGGGTTCTGAATCCAATATCCTGAGATCCTGCGCCGATCACGCCGTCATCGTCTATGGGATACAATTCTTGTATCTTCTGCAGATCCCCGGGGATTTTTGTGGCAAACAAAAATCCGTTGTACCCAAAGGGGCGTATCGTAAATCCGCTCCAGTCGGCTTGTATCCAGCATTCGTAATCCTCACTCCGAAAGAAAGGCGGATTGAACAGAATCCGTTCAAAATCGCGCGTCAATGCCGCTGTTGCTTTGTCGATGGCTTCCTTTCCCTTGCACATCGTCAGCGAGCAGGACGCGATGGCGATATGATTCGGCTGTACGTCAAAAGCAGTATCGGGATACAACCCCTTCACAAAGCGGATTCTTCCGTCGCACAGCGGCGGCGGAGCCTTTCGCACGAACGGACGAGTGCATTTTTTGTTTTCTTTGTCGTCCTCTCTCCAATCGTTCAAATCGAAAGCAGGACCCATTCCCGTATAGGAAAGCTCGCTGTTATCGAGAAGCAGAAAAGATTGGTTGATCGCCTCACAGCCGATGTCGTAGACGTGACGCACGCCGAGGAGACGGCACAAAGAAAAATACAGGCTGTAACTTTCATATTTGCCGAGATAGTCGGACTTTTTGTAGTGCAGATAAAACGAGGGATCCTCCTCGGGCGGCTTCTTTCCGCGGCTCCCGAGCCGCCACTCGGGCGTGTCACTGCCGAGAAGTGCGCACGCCATCTCCTGTTGACGGGCGTAGGATACTGTTTTTATGCGGATCTCACGTTCTTCGGGAAGGAAATATCTCGCCAATTCGTCACGGCTTGTGCGCAGATGCATTTCGCATTGTTTTGGATTGATCTCGTACATCCAGCATCTTTCCGCATCCGAAAGCAAAACGGTGTTGCCCCAAGCGTCTGCGTGGGCAGCGTCGATCGGCTTCTCGCCGTCCGTGAGACGGATAAACTGCGGCTTACCGCCCGCAGTGCCGAGGTGGAAATGCACGCCTTCCTTCTCCTTGCGCGGATGAGAAAAAGCAACCGTTTTGCCCGTGGCGGGATCGAAGGCGGCGCAGTCCTGTGCACGGTGAGCGATATGCACGGAGCGTTTCTCTCCGTTTTCGGTGTAAAGAACGGCGTGCCCGTCGGCGGTGCCGATCAGCAGTGTGCTTCCGTTTGCAGAGACGAAATCGCACTCCATAAAATTTGCCGCAAACGGTGTGACGATCCTCTCTCCGTCGAGTTTGTAGCATGCCAGTCCTTGCGGGACATGGACGTCTCCGAGCCGATCCTCGATCCGATACGCAACCCACAGGTTGCCGTTTTCGTCTTGTGTGCAGGCGCAGAGGGCGGGGATGCCGATTCTCAATTCGTTGCGGATTCGTCCGCCGCTGTCTGTCACGAAAAACCGGTTTTTGCGCGCACCCTTTTGCAAGCCGTGCACCAGATAGCCGTCTTTCAAAAATTTGATGTCCTGCACGTTTGAAAAATCCTCAGAGAAATCCAGAACGGAAACGCTGTCGCCGTCTATGATAGGGAAGCGGAGCTGCCAGGTCCCGCGGCTTCCGAATCGGACGGAAAATCGCCCGCCCGTGCCGAGATATACGCCGCTGATTTTGTCGGGCAAGTCGTGCTTTTTGTGCAGATCCGAAAACGTCGGTCCGACGGGACGTGCGCGGTATGTGTCTGTCATGGTTAATCCCTCCGTTTTTATATGTTGTCGGGGCTTTTCAAAATCCAACCGCTTTTGAAAAGATCTCGCTTGTCCGCCTCGCAGGTTTCTTCGGTAAGGATGCCCTGTGCCCGTATGAAACGGTCCTCGAGCTTTGGTGCGGTGTCCGGCGAGTTGAGATGTGCTGCTTCTTCGGGAGAGGACCAAAAACTGCCGCAGTGCTCGCACACACAAACCAATGCGTTCGTTTTTTGGATCTTTTTCACCGTTACCCAGCCGATCCATTTGCTCCAGCGCAGAACGCATTCATGGCAAAAACAAACCTTATGCCGCGGCACGTTCCACTCGGACGAACGGATTTCCTCCGCAGGGGCAAGGTCATCCGTCTCATTTCCGCTCTCAGATGCGGAAAGTTCGTTTCGGACAAATTTTTTTGCCTCGTCGATCGTGGAAAACTTCGCAAGGCATTCCAGACACCGCGCATACAGTTTGCCGTTTTTTCTGTCCTTTACGATGCAGACGTAATTGGAGCAGAGAGGACAGATGCCTACCGTATTGATTTTTGGAGGATTCATATGTTTCTCCGTTTTTGTTATCAGGATTATTGTTACACGCTGTGGATTTACAGAGCTATCGGCAGGATCTCTTTTACATTGGAATAACACAACCTTTTTTCGTTATGTTTGGTGTATTCTTCATGGGTGAATGCTATATACCATGTCAACGAGTCATCAAACACATACAGATCTTCCGGCAAAAGCAGAGTAAGCACATCCCCCATACCGGAAGCAATAATAGAATGATCCCGAAAAAGAACATCTCCTAACTCTTTCGGAGACATCATAATCATATCATCTGAACGAAAATGGCGGAAACAGTCGTCTATCATTGCGATTGGGTACGTTGTGGGATACATAATTCTTGCCGGTCTTATATCCCACATAACAAACACCTGCTTTATCGACATACGGCACAAGTGCTGAATTGCCGCATAAAAATCAACTATACGGCGGCCTTTCTCTTTAAGACAATCCCACAAATAACAATACATATAGTCTTCGCTATGAACGACATCCTTTGCATTCGTGTTTTTTATGTATCGGACGTATTGGTCGTGTGAGGTATCCACAAAAGCATCAATAAACCGTTCGCGAATCGCATAGGCATCTTCTCGTGGTACAGTTGCGTAATCAAACTTCATACTATTCTTCTTTACAGATAAATCCAGTCGGAATCCTTGAACTTTTCTTTATGTTTTTCATTTCTTTTCCCCTTGTTTTTATTGTTCAAATATAAATGGTTATATACTGTGTCAAGTCACACTTGTGTGTTTACGCTGTTTCAGGCATCGTATCCCAGACATTCCTCAAACAGCTTTCTGCCGATATATTCTTTGAAATTCCATTCGTGCCTGCGATAATACACATTCCAATAGCTTATCATTCTTGCATAGCTTTTGCGGATGGCGGATTTATTGTTCAAGCAAAACGTCTGTATATCCGTGTTGTCGCGCTCTTTCAGCTTGTCATAGATAATTTCAAGAATTTCAAGAACGTATTCGTCGCACAGCTTGACGATAAACGGAATGCTCCACGGCTGCACCGGCATATCCAGTAATTTGCGCAAGTATTTTTCTCTGATATATCCGTCACAGCTTCTTGTGTAGATACAGCACAGGATCTGTTTTTGAGTTTGACTCAGTTTTTCATACTCTGCATCCGCAACATCCAGCCAATACATCCTATACGGGATTTCAACAACACTGTCGTCGAGTGTGTATGTAATGATATTACCGCAGGTGGCAAAGGGGACGTTGTTGAAGGACTCAGCAGGCAGGGTTTCTGTCACTTTATGCAGATTTTCTCTCAAATCTCGCGGAAAAGCGCGATAAAACATGCCATCACCTCACAATGCAGAATTTGTTTCTTGTTTATCTTCGGAATTAAAGATATACAGGTCAATACTTATCTCTGTCCTTGTCGCATGACAAAAATCGATGACATCCAGCGGCGGGGCAAGGCATGGACTTCTATCATCCACATAGATCGTGGGAACAATTGTCAAATAGAAAGAAACGTCGTATTCTTCTCTGATTTGATTCAGCAAAGGAATTTTGTCCTGCAATACGGCAATCGTTTTCCGCATCTGGTTTTCGACCATGACGTCATATTCCGTGCATCTTCCGATTTCCCAAAGAGCAAAATCGTACTTTGTGCCGTTACGCCGTACATCTCCGATTTTCCAACTGTTCCCGGGAGTAAGGTTCAATAGCTTGGAAACATCGTCCGGATTGAATTTACCAACGATCTTGAAATATGTATAGCAGCTGTTTCTTGTGTTCATACACGCCTCCGTCAAATATAGGTTTATTGCTCCGTTTCCTCCGGGTCGAACAAGGCGTACTTTTCGATTTTCTCCGGCCACGGCTCGTCGTAGGCGTAGCCCTCCAGACACGAGATCACACCGCCCTCAATGAAGAGCACAAAGCTTGCGCCGTGCTGCCCGTCATTCAGCGTGGCAGAGACTTTTCCAAGCGTCAGATTGACGTCCTTGCCCAGCGAATACGGTACAGTCACACCGTAGAACGTGGTGCAGAAACCGTGCTCCGTGAATTTGCGGTCGGCAACGACTACGCTTCTGTATTGCCGGCACAGGTTTTCCTCATACTCGGGTACTTCCTTGAAGATGCGGTGGATGACGGCTTTTTCAAAGGCGATAAAATCTGCCTTTTCGCTGTGTCCGTCCTTGAACAGTCGGCGGATCTCGTCGTAGCTGTCGTAGAGACACTCCTCACGCACATCCGGGGGCATCGTGCCGCGCTTCAGCCATGCATGCACGATGCGCAGACGTGAGTAACAGTTTTCGGTGTTATAGAAGCAGTACCGCATAAGCTCTTCGGAGATGCCGTCCGCCTCTGCCGCAATCAGCCGCTCGACTGTCTGCCGACAAAAGTTTCGCATCGGGTACGGTGCTTCCTTTGCCATTCTTTCCAGATGTGCGCAGTCTTCGGGGACGTAGTTGTTCTCAAACGCAATGACTCCGTATCGGAACAATTCTTTGTCTCCCACCGCATACAGCCGTTCGCCCCAAGCGCGGACAGCCGGATGGCGCAGATGCGCGAGGAATATATAGAGCTCACCGATTTCCAACGGGAGAAATCCATTTTTCGGATCTGTGGCGGTGTTCTGCTCGGCAATTTCGATCAGCGGTGTCGGATCAAGCGGGAATACGGGCGCTTTCTTTTTGTCCACATGCGACGCGCGGATGCCGAAATTGAAGGGGGAAAGAAGATCGCCGAGTTTTTTTGGATCCTTTTCCTTGACAATTTCCTCGGCAAATGCGCGCACCAGTGAATCGGGTGCGTCAAGGAATGCTTTCACTACGGAAAAATACGACTCGGAGTCTTCGACCTTGATGGCGAGAAGATCGGCAAGCGTAAGATTCTCCTTGGCGGGCGTAAGGGACGGATCCGGGTGCGTCGTTGTATTGTGCGCAAGCAGTTTTTGACCGTTTCGGTGTTCTGCGGCGATCTGCTCGAACAGACGGCGCAGCATTTCGTCATTTCTCACGATCCCAAAGACCGGATTGAACCGTACAGAGAGGAACGGGGTATCGGTATAGTCGTACAGATCCGCGATGTCCAAAAGAATTTCTTTTGCCCGTGCTTCTCCGCCGTGCAGCTCATGTACTTGTGATTCAGCGGCATGGGTGAAGAGATGCGCGAGGCGGGAGGCATCGCCGTCGGCGCCTGCTTTTTCGTATTCGACAAGACCGTCATAGGCGGTTTTGTACATTTCCTCCATAAGTGCGCGTACTTCTTTTTCGTATCCGAGGCGGAGCAGAAGCGGCAAAGACACCAGCTTGCGGCCTTCTTTCAGATAGGAAAACAAAAGCGGCGTAATTTCGGCAATAATGGAGTCGGTGTCGGGAAACAGGCGGATCAGCTCAAACAGATACGCATCAAAGGTAGGAGATATCCATTTTCCTGTCAGTGCGCTTTGATCTGCTATAAAGCTTACGAGTGCCTTGCGGTACGGGGCTTTGTCTTCCGCCTTGCATACGGTGAGGATCGCGCGTCCGAGCCCTTTGGAGAGATCTTCAGTAAATTCGGCAACCTTGTCACCGACTGCCTCTGCGTCCGCTTGTGCGGCCATCTCGCGGATTTTTTCATGGGCATCCCGTCGGCAGTCCTCAAGAATGTCGTCAATCCTACTGCCCGAGGCAAGGATCGCCTCCACAACGGTCGGACGGATGTGGTAATCCGCCATGTAAAAGATGTCCTTCACAAGAGCGGGAGCAAGGCGTACGTTGTTTTTCTTCATCTGCTCAGAGAGGCAGCGGAGACACGCAGTGCAGAGAGACTCGTCACCCGTTTTGTGCGAGAGCTTCAGAAAGGCGATGATGTCTTGGGTGTCGTCCGGCTCGAAATTCGCCGACCACACCATGCGGCACGCCTGCTCTTTCAGCAAGGAATCCGCCTTTTCGTCCAAGAGAATTTTCTTGCCGAGGTTCTTCACTTTCGGATGGGTTACGCCCGAAAGAAATGAGCAGAGCTTCACAAGGAGCCAATACTTCGGGTTGCTTCCATACATTCCTTCCGCAATGATTTCCATTGCCTCGACCTTTTCGAGAATCGGCGTTACGTCCAGCGGAAAACGCGCACCTCTCGTCTCGAGTGGTGTGATGTGCAAAGGACCGAAGAGGGAGAGATAATACAGTCCTTTCTCGCTCTCAAGGTTGTCGAGTGCCGCCTGTGCCACAGTGCACACGGTTTCCTCGGATGCCTCGGGGAGGGAGAAAACCAGCTTCAGAAACTCATTTGGATTGCTGCCGGGCTGCTGAGACCTATCATACGAGGAGAGGAATTCCTCTGTGCTGATATTCGGCTCTGCTTGCGGACGGAGTGCTCGTTTTGCTGTGCATTTTCGTAATTTTTCACCGAATCGGTGTTCTTCTGCGACCTCTGTAAAGAGCGTGTCCGGTTCTTCCTCTCCAAGAAAGGTAAATATATTCACTATGCCGTGTTTATGCGGCAGGATCGGTGCGTCTGAATACGCATACAGCTCTGCCATGTCAAGAAGCAGTTTTTTTGCAACGGCGCGGTCTGCGTGCAGTCCGCGCATATAGGCACAGATCAAGCCGAAATACGCTTCGACAGGCAGGGCTCCTTGGTTCGAATTGTCCGTTTTTATGTACTCAATCAGATCGGCATACGCTTTCTCATAGTGCACATTCAGAATGTCCGTGATCTTTTCCGTGTATCCGAGCTTGCCAAGCAGGGAAATTTCTGCACACGATCCGGGCAGGTACGGAAGAATGTTTTTATCGGAGAATTTTTTAAGGAGTGTTTCCACAATTTTCGACAGCACCTTGTCAGAGTCGGGGAAGCATTCGATCAGCTCTCTGTCATACGTGCCGAGAGGGCGGGGGATTACGGAGTTGTTTGTCAGGAGCGAGACGATTCGGCTTTTATACGGCTCTTTGTCTTCTGCTTTCCGTACGGTAAGGATGGCACGACCGTGTCCCCTTTTGTAATCGGTTTCAAATTGCAGAAGATCTTTTTGTATTTCGTACGTGTGTACGGCACGTCTGGTTTGTTCGCTCGCGTCGTATCGGCACTCCTCCAAAATATCCTCCGTCATCATCCCGCTTTCTGCCAGTGCCTCAGCCAGTTGGGGACGGATGCCGTACACGCTTGTGTTGTGGAGCACATACGGCACAAGCTCCATGGGAAGTCCCGGCCTCTTTTTGCGGATCAGCTCGGCAAAGATTTCAAACGGCTCCGCGTCTGTGCTGTTCAAGAGAATCTCGGAGAAGCGTGCCTTGTCACCCGGCATATAATTGAAAAAGCGCATACCAATACCGCGGCTCTTGAAAAACTTGGCATTTGGCCCGTTCGGGGACGCTTCTGCAAGCTGTAAGAGCTTTTCGCCGAGTACTCTGACGTCGGGATACTGCACGCAGTACAGCACCTCGAAGAAGCACGTCTCCTCGTAGGTGAGCTTGCTTTGGCAGTTTTCAAGAATCCGCTCGGCTTCGCGGATCAGCGGATCGGGGTCCAGCGGAAATACGGGATGTCCCTGCGGATGTACTGTGCTTGCGAAGAAGGACAAGAGATATGCTTTGCGTTTCGGATCTGTTTCGTCAAGTGCAGCGTGGGCAATCTCCGTGTGCACCCACGGCGGAGAGGAGGCAAACGATTCAAAGAGGGCAGGGTATTGCGTATCGAAAAATCCTTCGCGTGACAAAATATCCTCTGCCGTGATCGGGGGAGCGATGGATTTCTTTTTAGGGAAATCCTTGTGTACGTCCAGCTTTTTCCCAAAGGGGTGCTCGGCTTCCACACGCCTCAGAAGAGGCAAAAAGCGCGCTTTCCCGATGCCTGCCACCATGGAGAAAATCGGATTGTTCTTTTCGGGCACGGGCGGATGCTCGCTGTACTTATAAAGATCCGCCATATCAAACAGTACGCGCAGGAGCCGTTCGTCCTCGCACTTCAGATAGCTGCCGAGTGCGCGTGCGACAGATGCATACCGAGTCCCGGCAGCGTCTGTTTCTTTTCCGTCCTCGCCGTTTTTCAGCTGTTCGGTCAGTACGGCATAGGACTGCGCGTATTCCTCTTCAAAAAGGGCAAGGGTTTCTTCTTTATACCCAAGATCAACGAGAAGCGGCGCTGCAAAAAAGCATTTGCCCTCTTTGATGCGGGCAAGGAGCCCTTCGGCGATTTCACGCGCAAGTACTTCGCTGTCGGGGAAGGATTCGATCAGTGCTTTTTCATAGAATCCGTACGTGCGGACGTATTTTTCATTTCCGAGCAGAAAATCGACAAGCACCTTGCGGAAGGAGGATTTTTTCTCCTGCGCTCTGAGCAGGACCACAGCGCATCCGAGTCCTTCTTTGATGTACTCCTCAAATGCTGTTACTTTCATAGCAAGTTCCCGATAACTCCGCTCGCCCCGCAGGCGTTCGTCATACGCTTCCTTGCGGTACTGCAGGGGGGATTTGCCGAATCGCTTTTTGAACGCGCGGATATAGTAGTTCGGATCGGTGAATCCGTATTTTTCGGCGATCTGCGTGATCGGTACGGAGGTGAACAGGAGATCGGGGCGGCTCACGTTCAGCCGCTGCTCCAAAACATACTGCGCAGGTGTCATGCCTGTCATGTTTTTGACCATTTCGGTAAGCGTTGTACGGTTGGTGTGGAAATAGCGCGACAGGGCAGAGAGGGAGAGATCCTTGTCGAGATTTTCGCGGATGTAATGAAGCACCTCGTCCTCTTTCAGGTCTCCCGTGGCACAGTATGCTCTTTCCGCTATCTGCAGAATGGTGATCAGATCGGAGCGTGTATTGCACGACCACATGACATCGGTATCATGATCGTTTACGTGGATCTTTGCCCGCTGAAAGTGTGTTTGCATCATATCATATTCGTGCTCTGTCAGCTGCAGAATGCCAATATATTCTGTGTTTCGGGTGCGGAACAGATGAAAGTCGGGGTATCCGTGCCGCGCACGCATCTCCTCATATATCGGCATGCCGATGATTTCATGATTGAGGTTTACGTTATAGAAGAACGGCAGAAACTGCAGATTGACTACCTCGTACTGTCCGCCGTGTACCGCTACGGTATCTTCCACGCTCAGACAGAGTAGAAAGCGTCCCGTGAGATAGCAGCGGACGCCGTTCAGCGTCAGTGTGAGTGCGTCGGCGTTTATAAGAATGAGCGAATACATTGTATCGGATGACACGATATCTGTCTTTATGTCGATCAGTGTTTTTTCGTATTTCATGATGGCTACCTCCTTTTGGGTGACTTTATTATACCATATGGGAAAAATGGCTGTCACGGAAAATATACTGCAAAAATCGGACTATTTACAATGCGGATCGCAGTCTGTGTAATCATTATACCATATTCAGAACAGATTCTGTTGAATTTTAGTTGAATTATTGATAAAAAAACAGGACGCTTCCTTACGGAAACGTCCTGTTTTGTGGGGGCAGAGAAAAGGCGAAATTTCGCCCACCGCCGTCGCACCGACTTGGCTTTGCCAAGTCGCGTCGTCTCGCTCGCTGCCGCTCCCGATACTCCCTGCTTTGGGCGGAAAAACTTCGAAA
>JAZNHT010000074.1:0-7982 GCA_045577175.1 Eubacteriales bacterium
AGAGGAGATGTCAAGTGCAAATGCCACGCTGAGGCGCGGCATTTGCGTCGAGGATTCCCTCGACTGCCTAAGCAGTCGTTTCCGCTGACGCGGAAAACCGGGAACCTCGCAACGAACTTCAGTGCTAACATAGCATAAACGCTACGTTCAGGACGCAGCCTTCGCGAGTTGGCAAGCCAACTCGGTTGAGGATTTCCTTTGCACCATACGAGATCCCCCAAAGCTCTCTGCGTTCGCTTCGGGGAACCCCGTCCCGGCAGGCGCAATTTTGCCTGCGGCAAAAACGGAAACCTCCCGGTGCGAGGGATTGGCGAGGATATATACGTACAGTTTCCATTCGGAAACAGCACGCGTGGACGGCAGTCTGATTCCCGCTGAGCATTACCGCGATTCTGCAAACTCTCCGTCAGCCGATGTAGAAGGGAGTCTAAAACGCAGCGGCATTGCTGGTGTTTGGACGGTGGGTGAGATGCAGTTACCGATGTATCCCCAAGGGTGGGAGGTATCGGAGGGAGGGGTATTCCCTCCCTCCGATCGTGGCGGTGGTGCAGGAGGTGTTCCACGTTTAACACCTCCTGCGGTGGTGTGCGTTCCACGTTTAACGCCTCCACGTATCCTTCTACAAAAATCCCCTTTCCCAATAATTCCGGGAAAGGGCACGGGGAAACCCCATCCAATGAGGTTTCCCCGTTTTTTTATTCTCTTATCTCTTATCTCTTATCTCTTAACTCTCGCGTTGCCGCCCCAGACGGACCAGACAACTTCCTCATCCGCCGGCTGTGCGTAGTCGGTGAGGAACGTCGTAGCCAGCGCGCCGGATGCCCAGCCGAACTGGATCCACTTCTCGCTCTCCCAGCCCTTCAGGATGCCGTAGAGCATACCGCCCACGAAGCCGTCGCCGCCGCCGATGCGGTCGAGAACGGTGATCGGACGCGGCTCAACAACGTGCCACTGATCGCCTGCGAGCATGATCGCTCCCCAGAGATGATTGTTTACGTTCACAACCTGACGGAGCGTCGTCGCGTACACGGATGCGTTCGGGAACTGCGCCTTCACGCGACCGATCATCTCCTTGAAGGAATCGATCTTTGCGGCGATGTCCTTGCCGCCTGCCTCCGGACCCTGTACGCCGAGGCAAAGCTGGAAATCCTCCTCGTTTCCGATCAGAATATCGGAAACGGACGCGATCTCGGTAAAGATCGCATGAAGCTCCTCCTCGCGTCCCTTCCAGAAGGAAGCGCGGTGATTCAGGTCAAACGAAATCAGCGTGCCGTACTTTTTAGCGGCGCGTGCAAGCTCGAGACAGAACTCGCTCGTCTCGTGGGAAAGAGCGCCGATCAGACCGGAGAGATGCAGAATCTGCACGCCCTCCTCGCCAAAGATGCGGTCGAGATCAAAATCCTTGATGTTCAAGGTGCGTCCGACCTCGCCGGCACGGTCGTTGCAGACGCGCGGACCGCGGCTGCCGTAGCCGGAATCGGCAATGTTGAACTGGTGGCGGTAGCCCCACGGACCGCCCTGCTCGACTTCCTTGCCCTCGTAATCCATGCCGCGGGCGCGGAGATCGCGCTTGATGAAATCGGCGATCGGGGAATCCTTGACGAACGTGGTGAGCACCTTCGTCTTGAGTCCGAGGAATGCGGAGATCGAAGCGACGTTCGTCTCGGCGGAGGTCGCCTGCATCATGAACATGTTGGACGATGCGACAGGCTGACCGTTCGGCGGCGTGATGCGCACGCCCATACTCGTCGGTACGACGAGGGAGTATTTGCAGTTTTCACGAAGTTTCATGGTGATAGTTCCTTACGTTATAGAATTTTTGAGACAGCTCGTTCGCCGCACTCTCAGGGAGGGAGAAGAACCATCTCAAACGCCGAAGTTTCTTCTCCCTCCCTGAAACCCTCCCACATTTCCTTGGCTCACGCCCATTTTGGTTGGTGTTTTCTTTCGGCAGGAAGCCTTCGTGCGTTTGTTTTTTGTTTGAGATCCAAGGGCAAAGCCCTTGGCGGGGGTGTGGGGGCGGCGCCCCCATATCGTTCCTGCGGGCGGCGCCCCTGCATATTATACCGTATACTGTGTAGCTGCGGTGTCGCCGCCGTGACCGGTCCAGTTCGTATGGAAGAACTCGCCGCGCGGTGCGTCGACTCTCTCGTAGGTGTGCGCGCCGAAGAAGTCGCGCTGTGCCTGCAGGAGGTTTGCCGGCAGGCGGTCGCAGCGGTATCCGTCATAGTAGGACAGAGCCGATGCAAATGCGGGCACGGGCATACCGGTCATGGCAGCCTGTGCGACAACCTTTCTCCAGCCGGGGAGCAGAGACGCGATCTTCTCCGTGAAGTACGGATCGAGCAGGAGGTTTGTAAGCTCTGCGTTCTTGTCGAATGCGTCCTTGATCTTGCCGAGGAATACGGAACGGATGATGCATCCGCCTCTCCACATGAGAGCGATGCCGCCGTAGTTCAGATTCCAGCCGTAGGTCTTGGCGGCGGCGCGCATCAGCGTGTAGCCCTGCGCGTAGGATACGATCTTCGATGCAAGAAGTGCGCAGCGGATGTTTTCAATCCACGCCGCCTTCTCCTCTGCGGTAAGAGCCGGTGCGGCATCTGCCTCGCCGGGCAGAATCTTTGCGGCGTTGACGCGCTCGTCCTTCATCGCGGACAGGCAGCGTGCGAATACAGCCTCGCCGATCAGCGTCAGCGGCACGCCCTCGTCCAGTGCGGCGATACCGGTCCACTTGCCGGTGCCCTTCTGACCGGCGGTGTCAAGAATCTTCTCGACGATCGGGGAGCCGTCCGTGTCCTTGTACGCGAGGATGTCGCGGGAAATCTCCACGAGATAGGAATCCAGATCACCCTTCATCCAGTCCGCAAAGACTGCGTGCATCTCGTCAGCCGTCATGCCGAGCATGTTTTTCATGAGGTGGTATGCCTCGCAGATGAGCTGCATATCGCCGTACTCGATACCGTTATGTACCATCTTGACGAAGTGGCCGGCGCCGTTCTCGCCGACCCAGTCACAGCAGGGGGATCCGTCCTCGACCTTAGCGCAGATCGCCTGCAGAATCGGTGCGACGAGCGGCCATGCAGCCTTCGAGCCGCCGGGCATGAGGGACGGACCGTTCAGCGCGCCTTCCTCACCGCCGGATACGCCCGTGCCGATGTAGAGCTTGCCCTTGGATTCGACGTATTCGGTGCGGCGAGCGGTATCCGGGAAGTGGGAGTTACCGCCGTCGATGATGACGTCGCCGTCATCGAGCAGGGGGAGCAGTGCGTCGATCGTTGCGTCAACGGCACCTCCTGCCTTGATCATCATCATGATCTTGCGCGGCTTCTCGACGTTTGCGACGAGCTCCTCAAGGGAGTATGCGCCGATGATGTTCTTGCCTGCGCCGCGGCCCTCAACGAAATTTTTCACCTTCTCGGTGGTACGGTTGAACACGGCGACGGTAAAGCCCTTCGACTCCATGTTCAAGACGAGGTTTTCGCCCATGACGGCGAGGCCTATCAGACCGATGTCAGCTTTTTTCATAGTGTGTCTCCTTGTGTATGTGAATAAAAATTTTCAAGATTTTTGTCGTGGAGGCGTTAAACGTGGAACGCACACCACCGCAGGAGGTGTGTAGCGCGGCACACCTCCTGCACCACCGCCACGGTCAGAGAGGCGGGGAGACGAGATCCCCGCCTCTCCAACACCTCACCACCCCCTGTGGTGCAACGGTAACTGTATCACACCTACCACTTTCGCCAAAGCGGTATCGTTGCGTTTTAGAACCTTCCTGCTGTCTCCTACGGAGAGCTTGCAAGATCGCGGTAATGCTCACCTGTAACCAAACTACCGTCCACGCGTACTGCTTCCGATCGGAAACTGTATGTATAAATCCCCACCAAACCCTCGCGCGAAGCGCGTCTTTTACAATCACGTTTATGCTGTGTTAGCACTAAAGTTCGATTATAACTCTCCTCTAAAACTGAGGCTAAAGTGGTATGTTGGCGTGCAATTATCACTGAAAGAACGCTATGAGGTGGGAGTAGGGTGAAGGGTAGCGCAGCGGCGCGAGGGTCTTGAATGACAGCCCGGTGGGCTGTCAGACCCCGAGCGTGACCGAACCGCAGTAGACGAGGGCGGATTCTTCCGTCCCTTTCCCCTCGCCACGGAGGTGGTGTGGAGGGGTGGCGTGGCACACCCCTCCACTGCTGTATACGTGGTAAAAGTTACAGTTGAAACAGGAGGTCAGCGCCGCGCTTTCAGCGGATCCAGAAGCTCATACGGAATCTGAAGCTCCCCCAGCCCTCGCCCAATGGAGATGTGCGGCTTGTTTTTTCCGTGGTAATCCGTGCCGCCGGAGAGTGTGAGTCCAAGCTCTGCCGCCATACCGCGGTATCGCACCTCCATATCGGGGGTGTAATCCGTGTAGTATCCCTCGATACCGCCGAGCCCGTGCGGGATCAGCGACTGAAGCAGCTCTTTCACCTGCGCATCCTCCTGCTTAATCAGGTGCAGATGCGCCACGACGGGCACACCGCCCGCCTCGCGGATGACGGAAACCGCCTCCGCCGGGGAAAGCGCCTGCCGGTTTGAGTACGCATAGCATCCCACGGAGAGATACCGCTTGAACGCGTCCTTCACCGATTCGGCGTAGCCCTTGCGCACCATGATCTGCGCGAAATGCGCCCGACAGAGGATCGCGTTACCGCCCGCCTCCGCACGCGCTTCGTCCATCGTGATGTCAAATCCCTGCTCGCGCAGCTTTCGGCAAGTCTCCGCCTGCCGTTCATCGCGCACCTGAATCGAATAATCCAGCGCCTCTTTCAAGCGCGCGTTTCGTATATCAATATAGTACCCGAGCACGTGCAATTCCGTGTCGTAGTTGGCGGACAGCTCAATCGCGGGGATTACCTCGATACCGAGCTTTTCGCCCTCCGCCATCGCCTCCTCCACGCCGTCCACACAGTCGTGATCGGAGAGAGCCATCGCGGAAAGCCCTGCCTCCTTTGCGCGGCGGACTACCTCGCAAGGTGCATCCGCGCCGTCACTGCACAAAGAATGGGTATGCAGATCGATCGTTTTCATGTCAAACACTTCTTTTCTCAGAATAGGTGAATCCCGATCGCCTCAAAAAGCGGCTGAAGGAGAAACAGATACGTCACATCCAGAAGCAAGGTCAGGATCACGGGGAAAAGCCACAGCAGAATCCCCTTCGCGCGCTCATGCCGCGCACGGGCATCTTCCGCATACGCGCATTTTTCGACCGCCGACCACGATGCCGGAAGCGCGTCGCCGTCGGTGACCGGCGCGCCGAAGCCTTGATTCACGATACAGTACGCAATCGCGAGTGCCAACGCCGCGGCGATATACAGAATTGTTGCCGCAAACGGATGCAGAGCCAAGAGAAGCTGATACACCGTGAAGCAAACGGCGAAATTCAAAACGAGAAACAGGAGTTTCTTCCTCCCGGTGGGAGCTTTTTTCAATGCGGCATCCCCCTTACGCAAGACGGATCGCGCCTTCGGGACGGACGTTCAGCACGTACACCGCGCCCTCGCCGAATACCGCCTCCATAAACGAAGCGTATTTTTGCGCGTGCTCTGCGGGAACGTATGCCTGCACCGTGCCGGCAAATCCGCCGCCGTGGACTCTGAACGCGCCCTTGCCCGCGCACGTCTCCGTGATAAACTGCTCCGTCAGGCAAAGCGCCACGGAGAGTCCCTGCTCGGATACGTTTTTCGTCGTGTATACGTTTTGCAGATAGCGGTAGCTCGACGCACCGGAGGCGAGGACGCCCTTAAAGAACGCGTCAAGCTCGCCCGTGCGGAGAGCCTCCGCCTGCGCCGACACGCGCGTGTTTTCACTGAGGAAGTGCATCGCACGGAGGAATGCGCGGTCGCCGCAATTTTCGCGGATGCGTGCGGCGTTTGCGATCACGTCCTCGCGCGATACCTCGCGGAGCACCGTTTTTCCGAGCAGTGCCGCCACCGCCTTCATCTCGGCGGGAACGGATGCGTAATCGTCATTCAGATCGGCGTGGTTTCCGCCCGTATCCGTGATACAGAGCGCGTATCCCGCCTTTTTGAGATCCAGCGGAAGTTTTTCGATCACGGGCGTTTTCGGATCGGCAAAATCGATCGTGATACAGCCGCCGACGGCGCACGCGGTCTGATCCATCAGTCCGCACGGCTTGCCGAAGTACACGTTCTCCGCGTACTGCGCCATCTTCGCAATCTCCACGTTCGACACCTTGCCGCCGTTGTAGAGATGATTCAGAATATTGCCGATCATGACCTCAAACGCGGCGGAGGACGAAAGTCCCGAGCCCTTCAGGACGTTGGATACCGTAGCGGCATCAAAGCCGCCGATCTCGTATCCGGCATCTCGGAAGGCGCGTGCCATGCCGGCAATGATCGCGGCGCTCTTGAAAAATTTCGCCTCATCGGGCGCATCGACCGCAGACGCCTCGACCGTATCGACCGGATACCCTGCGCTTGCCACCGACATCACGCCGTCGTCACGCTTGGCGGCGACCGCCAGCACGTCGAGCGAGATCGATGCGGCGATCACACGACCGTGATTGTGGTCGGTGTGGTTGCCCGAAAGCTCACTTCTGCCGCCGACGGAGAGAAGCATTACGTCGCGCTCCGCACCGTAGCGGTCGGCAAACGCGTCGATAGCGGAAAGAACGCGCGCGTCCTGCGCACCGACATCCGCGGCATTGACACCGCAGCGCGCGGTATAATCGGCATGAAGCGTGCCGTTCTGCACGGCATTTTTCAAAGAGGAAAGAGTCATAATCGGATTCCTTTTCATGTAATAAATTTTCGAGTGAAATTTTTTACATGTTTCACTCAATTATAGCAAAATCATGCGCGGATTACAAGAGGATACGCGCATTTTATTGAAAATTTTCGGCAACAAAAGCCGAAGATTAGTCAAAAATTGACTCCGCGCGGAAACATTTGCCGTCGCGGATCTCAAAAAGTGCGCCGTGGAGCTCGTTCTGCCCCTCCGCAGGGGTGAACAAAACAGGCGTTTTGACGAGGAATTTATGCAGAATCGGCTCGGTCGCAACGCCGAGGACACCGGCGTGGGAGCCGCACATGCCGAGATCGGTGATATATCCCGTACCGCCGGGGAGAACTTGCGCATCGGCGGTTGCGACGTGCGTATGGGTACCGAACACGGCGGCAACACGCCCGTCAAGATACCGTGCGAGTGCGATTTTTTCGCTGGTCGCCTCGGCGTGAACATCGATGACAGCGGCATCGTATTTGCCGGCACATTCCTTGAGAATACGGTCGGCGCACGTAAACGGTGACTCCAAAGGCTCCATATAGACACAGCCCGAGAGATTGATGACGAGCACTCTCTGTCCGGCGCACTCCGTGATGCACCATCCGTGCCCGACGGCGCGATCGGGATAGTTGGCAGGACGCAGAATGTACGGCGTATCATCGAGCAAAGACTGCGCCTCACGGCGGCGGAAGGAGTGATTGCCGCCGGTGAGCACGTCCGCACCGGCAAAAAAGAGAGCCTCTGCGGAATCGGGGGTGATGCCGTTGCCTGCGGCGGAATTTTCGGCATTGACGATGACGAGATCGGCGGCGAGGGAGTCGCGCAGCTTGGACAGGCGGCGTCCCTCCGTGAGGTATTTGACGCCGGCGGTGCCCACGACATCGCCGAGAGCGAGGATACGCATAAGCGGGGCTCCTTTCTTCTTCATAAACTACTATCTGCTGACAGACGGTTTGGATGCACATGGTTTTTACGCAGGAGGTGTTAAACGTGGAACACCTCCTGCACCACCGCCACGGTCAAGGAGAGGCTCCGCCTCCCCCGACACCCCCTCCATAATAGCGTTTCTTCAGTGCAAATGCCACGCTGAGGCGCGGCATTTACGTCGAGGATTCCCTCGACCGCCTAAGCGGTCGTTTCCGCTTTCGCGGAAAACCGGGAACCTCGCAGGACAACATACCACTCTTTCTTCATCTTAT